>WRCN01000001.1 GCA_009783885.1 Bacteroidales bacterium
AATCGCAATGGCGGGAGAAATGCCTGAAATATTATCCACTTCGGGCTTGCTCATCTTTCCCAAAAACTGACGGGCGTAGGCCGAAAGCGATTCCACATAACGCCGTTGTCCTTCCGCATAAAGTGTATCAAACGCCAACGACGACTTTCCCGATCCCGACAAACCTGTAATCACAACCAATTCATTCCTAGGAATTTCGACCGTTATATTTTTCAGATTATTGACGCGCGCGCCTTGGATTTTTATGTTCTTTTTATCCGCCATTGCTTTGCAAAGGTACGAAAAATAATTGAAATCACAAAGCCGTAGCTTCGACTACGCCTAGCCGCCGTGTCGGTCGTTGAGCGTAGTCGAAACGAAATTCCCTTGCTATATTCAACTTTTTTCGTATCTTTGCAAGTTAATTACTCTCGCTCGTATGATAAGACCCATTTTAGCCTTCGGACATCCAAGTTTGCGAAAAAAATCGGAAAACATCACATCCGATTTTCCTGAATTGAAAACATTGATTGCAGATTTGTACGAAACCATGAACAACGCTAACGGTGTTGGATTGGCAGCAATTCAAGTGAACATTCCTGCGAATGTTTTGGTCGTAAATGCAGACCCGTTTAGCGAAGAATATCCCGATTTGAAAAACTTCAAAAAAACCTATATCAACCTCGAAATTCTTGAAGAAAGCGGTGAAGAATGGGTCTATAACGAAGGTTGTTTGAGCATTCCAACCATCAATGAAGATGTTTTGCGAAAGCCAACCATCAAAATTGAATACGACGACGAAAACTTTGTACATCATACCGAAACCGTCAGCGGTATGGTGGCACGCGTTTTGCAGCATGAATACGACCATTTACAAGGGCGTGTGTTTACTGACAATTTGAGTAGTTTGAGACGCATGTTGTTGCGAAAAAAATTGGATCAAATTTCCAAAGGTCAAATCTCCGGAAAATATCGAATGAACCACCCTCGAAAATAATATGGCACTGAATTTTATTTGGATCGGCTTTTTCTTAGTGGCTTTTGTAGTTGCGATTTTGAGTTTCGCTTTAAGTGGCGATACCACTACATTTAAAGCCATTATTGACGCTACGTTCAGCGCTTCGAAAATGGCTGTAATGGACATTGCGCTACCCTTAACCGGAATTATGACACTTTGGTTAGGTTTGATGAATATTGGTGAAAAAGCAGGTGCAGTAAGCGTGTTATCAAGAATTGTCGGTCCGTTTTTTAGTAAATTATTTCCCGAAATTCCAAAAAATCATCCCGCATCCGGACAATTATTGATGAATTTTTCTGCCAACATGCTCGGTTTGGACAATGCCGCAACACCTCTCGGGTTAAAGGCTATGAACAGTCTGCAAGAACTTAATCCCAACAAAGACACGGCGAGCAACGCACAAATCATGTTTTTGGCTATCAACACATCCGGCTTGACCGTGATTCCCGTTGCTATTCTCGCACAACGCGCCATTATGGGCGCAGCAAATCCCACCGATATTTTTATTCCGCTTTTAATTGCCACCTATTGTTCAACTTTGGCAGCCATAATTTTTGTAGGAATTAAACAAAAAATCAATCTGTTTAACAAAGTTATTTTGGGCTGGATATTAGGAATAACAGCGGGTTTGGCAGGTCTTACCTTCTATCTTTCGACCTTACCCGAGGAACAAATGACAATCGTTTCGAGCGTGGCAAGCAACGGCATTTTACTGCTGATTATTTGCGGGTTTATTGCAGGAGGTTTATACAAACGTATCAATGTTTATGAAGCCTTTATTGACGGGGCAAAAGATGGTTTCAAAACGACTATAAAAATCGTTCCTTATTTGGTTGGGATGCTTGTAGCCATCGCTGTTTTCAGAGCTTCGGGCGCAATGGGTTATTTGATTGACGGTATTGCTTGGTGTGTTGCCGGAGTCGGACTAAACACGGATTTTGTTGCAGCCTTACCCACTGCAATCATGAAACCATTAAGCGGAAGCGGTGCAAGAGCCATGATGGTAGAAAGTATGGCAACTTACGGTGCAGACAGTTTCGTAGGACGATTGTCGTGCATCTTCCAAGGCTCAACCGATACTACGTTTTACATTATTGCTTTGTACTTCGGATCTGTTGGAATTAAGCGTACGCGTTATGCTGTACAAGCAGGATTGCTTACAGATTTGGTAGGTGCAATCGCAGCGATTTTAGTGGCATATTTGTTTTTTCATTAAATTCATTTTTTTTTCGTATCTTTGCAAGATAAACCAAACCCTATTTTATTCTGAATAATGAAAAAATTGTTTCTCACAATCGGCTGGATTGCTTGGACAACACTGTGTTTTGGACAACTATTTTCAAGTGTAAAATGCACACCCAAAAACGATATTTTGGGCTATCCGGTTATTCGTCTTGGTAGCAACGACCTACTACACGTATCATTCGACGAACTTTCATCGGATGCTGCACGTTCTTTGGAGTATCGTTTTGTACTTTGCAATGCCAACTGGACAACAGCGTCACTGCGCCCTATCCAGTACATTTCAGGAATGAATCGCACGCCAATTGACGATATTCGTTTTTCCATCAACACACGCGCAGATTACACGCATTACCAATTTTCGTTTCCTGATGAACGCACGCGGTTTTTGGTTTCCGGCAACTATAAGTGTGAAATTTATGATGTAAATGACCCTGAAACAACCCTGCTTACCATTCATTTTTTTGTAACCGAAGATGCTGTTGCAATCAACGGAAAAGTTATTCCGCCTAAGCGTGTAGAATTTAGACGCAGCAGACAACAGCTCGAATTTGACATCACATCACGACTCGATATCATTCAACCGTATCAAAATCTCACGGTATTGGTTCAGCAAAACGGCAGAACGGATAATGTTCGCAGAGTTCAACCCAAACACGCCATTGGAAGAACTTTTAAATTTGCAGATTCCGAAGATTTGGTATTCGACGGCGGAAACGAATTTCGGAATTTTGATACCAAATTTTTGAATTTTAACGGGCATGGCGTTGAAAATATTTCGATTTTAGATCAGCAATATTTTGTTCTTCTGAATTCCGCCGAAAGTCGCGCCACAAAGGTTTATGCCGACAATGGCGACATCAATGGGCGATTTGTTATTCGAGCCGATCGACGACCCAATCCCGAGATTGAAGCCGAATACACGGGGGTATTTTTTACGTTGTTTACAAATTATCAAGGCGATAATGTAAGTGTGCATGTATTTGGCGAATTGACCAATTGGGCATTCGGCGAAATTTCAGAAATGGATTACAATTTCGAAAGAAATTGCTACACCAAACTTCTGTTTTTGAAGCAAGGTTTTTACGATTATCAATTTGTTTTACAAGACAATACTTCGCTAACTGCGGATATCACGCGTTTCGAAGGTAATCATTACGAAACCAAAAACAACTACACTATTTACGTGTATTATCGCGGAAATTCCGATCATCACGACCGTTTAATCGGCACAACTCTTGTCAGAGCGCATGAATGAGAGTATTTTAATACAGCAACTTCGCAACGACCATAGTCGAAATTTCGCGTTCAGACAACTCATGCAACAAGAGCAAGAGAAGGTGTATCGCTTAATTCGCCGAATGGTGATTGATCACGATGATACCGATGATTTGACGCAAGCCACATTTATCAAAGTATTTGAAAATATCAATGAATTTGAAGGAAAATCCAAATTATCTACGTGGATTTATCGAATTGCAGTAAACGAAGCCTTGAACTTTTTAAGACATAAACGTAGAAAATTGTTTGTCCCAATTGTTGATGTAGAGCGACAGTTATCCAATAAAATTGACACAGATTTCAATTTCAACGGTGATGAAATAGAGAAAAAACTGCAAAAAGCCATTTTAACGTTGCCCGAGAAACAGCGCTTGGTCTTCAATATGCGCTATTACGAAAACATCAAATACGAAGAGATGAGCGACATTTTAGGCACTTCCGTAGGTGCTTTAAAGGCTTCTTATCACATTGCTGAGGAAAAAATCGAAAAAATTTTAAAATCCAATTAAACTTTTTATAGTTTCAAGCATCAAACTAATGAAAAACGAAATGAAAATGCACACATCGTTATCCGATATGCCACGCAAAAATAATGCGTTCATTGTGCCTGAAGGTTACTTCGAAGAATTGCCGACGGCGGTGTTGTTAAAATGTTCGGTTTCAAAAGAAAAGAAAGAACCGTTGAGGGCTTTAAAACCCCTGTGGTGGAGCGTTGCAGCTTGTAGTCTTTTGCTTTTGGGTATTTGGTTTGTTGTTCCGAATTCAACGCCGTCGTCGGATTCTTTGTTAGCAGAAGAATCCTATGCAATAAGTGGATTGCGGGATTATTTGGCGTATCATGTACCTTTGACGGCTATTATTGAGGAGGAGTTGAACGATTTCGATATGGATTTCTCGCATTTCTTTTACGGAGAAATTTCCGATGCAGATCTTTTGGCTTACGACAACGCCCTTTTAGATTATTTGAATTACATCGATTTTTACGATGAATAAAACCATAATGGTTATGAAAACACCTATCCTAATTTGTATGCTCTGTTTTTTTGCGCTTTCCGGATATTCCGAAAAACGGGTTTGTGACAAAAACCATTGCTTGGAACAGCAGCAAGAAGAACGCGATGCCACCAAACAAAAAATTCAATCTCGAAAAATTGCTTTTTTTACTGAAAAATTGTCACTTACACCGGAAGAAGCACGGAAATTTTGGCCAATGTACAACGCTTATTTTAGCTTACGCGAACAATTAACAAGTAGTTTTTTCAAAGAAATATGCTGTAAAGAATGCAGAAAGGAAAAGGGCAAAAAAGAAGTTAATGTTTTGGATTTATCGGATGCCGAGGCCACGAAAATAGTTAACGACAGAGCAAAATTATTCGATTTGGAAAAGAAATTCCACAACGACTTATGTAAATTATTATCACCGCAACGCGTGGTGATGTATTATTGCGCCGAACGTGAATTTCAGCGCGAACTGCTTCGTCAACATTCCGAAGGTAGTGCAAAAATACGTGAGTCTCGTCGGCGTTAATGCATTTTTCACGCTTTTATTCGTAAAAACGTGAAAAAATGCAAAAAAACATTGATATTTTCATAATTTTTTTGTATCTTTGCAAGATGTATGCGTTATATTATGAATATAAAACCCTAATGAGTGATGCAGGGTTTAAACAATTAATCAGGAGAGACCTATGTTGAGATTTGTTGCTATTGTGGGACTATTGGTGATAGGTGTAGCTTGTCAACAATCCCAACAGAAAGAAACGCCCATTGCTAGAGTGATGAACGAATATTTGTATGCTTCCGATTTGGTTGGAGTTATTGCACCTGGAGCATTGCAAGCTGATAGTATCGAAGCGGTTCACGCATATATTCACAATTGGATTCAACAAAAATTATTGATCCAAAAAGCAAAAAAAAATCTGCCCGGCCACCAAAAAGCCTTCGAACAAGAAATTGAAAACTATCGCAATTCTTTGATTATTTTTACGTACCAAAATGCACTCATCGAACAAATGCTGGATACGGCGATCACAGAAACCGAAATCGAAAATTATTTTGAAGAAAATAAGCAGTTGTTTTTGTTGAAAAGCAACATCGTACGGGTGCGATTTGCAAGATTGGAAAATCATCCGAAAAATAGCAGAGATAGAGCCATTCGAGAAAAAATTAAAAAGCAAGAAGCTATTTCCAAGTTGATTTTTTCTGCGGATTTGACAGGAGAGGAATGGCTTGAACTTTCGAATCTTTGTCAAGAACTTTCGGACAATTATTTCCTCAATAGCGATCAATGGATTTTTTTTAATGATTTATTGAAAGAAGTTCCCATGGAGACTTATAATCCTTCTATGGGAATTTTTAATCAAGAAGATTTTCTGCGCAAAAATAATCAGCTTCAAGTGCCCAATGAAAATTATATTTATGTTGTAAATATTTTGGAATATCGACTTGTAGGAAGTGTTTCGCCGATTGAATTTGAACGGGAAAAAATTCGAAATATCATTTTGAATAACCGAAAAGTAAGGCTGATAGAAAGTTTGCGAAACGAAGTGATGTCGGAAGGGCGTGAAAAAAAATGGTTTGAAATTTACTAATGTATGAAAATAAAATTGGTTTTGATAGGCTTGTTTCTGTGCTCGACAGCTTATGCTCAAAACAGAATAATGATCGACCAAGTCGTTGCTGTTGTAGGAAACAGAATTGTTAAGCATTCTGATATTGAAGCACAAATCGGCAATATGAGAATGCATGGCGAACCCGTTGATGAGTTTACGTATTGCCAAATTTTAGAACGAATGATGATCAACCGGCTTTTTGAACATCAAGCCGATTTAGACAGTATCGTCATCCCCGACTCGGAAGTGGAAGCCAATCTCGACCGACGTATTCGATTTTTTATTCAACAAATCGGTTCGAGAGAAAAGCTGGAAGAATTTTACAACAAATCGATTGTTGCCATAAAAGAGGAATTTCGTGAGATGATTCGTTCGCAAATGGTTTCCGACCAAATGGAGCGAAGAATAACCGAAGATGTTCGAGTAACACCAAGTGAAGTTCGGAAATTTTTCAATCAACTTAATCCCGACAGCATCCCGCTTATCCCAACGGAATTCGAGATTTATCAAATTGTGAAAAAACCAGCTATCAGCAAAGAACAAAGAGATGAAGTCAGACGTCGACTCAATGAATATCGCAATCGAATTTTGAAAGGAGAGCGATTTTCTACGCTTGCAACCATGTTTTCCGAATGCCCCGCTTCGAGCAGAAGAGGGGGAGAATTAGGTTTTTTTGGACGTGGAGAGATGTATGCTGAATTTGAATCGGTCGCGTTTTCTCTCAAAGAAGGCGAGGTTTCGCCGGTTATAGAAACTAAAGCGGGGTTTCATATTTTGCAACTGATCGAACGCCAGGGTGAAATTGTAAACGTCCGCCATTTGTTGCTTCAGCCCAAACCTGATATTGAAGATTTGGATCGTGCTCAAAAATTTTTGGATAGTGTCGCCGGACTAATTCGGGATTCGGTTTATACCTTTCAACAAGCTGCCGAACGTTTTTCGGATGATCCGAGTGGAAGAGTAGGTGGTTTATACACCGGTCCATATAGCGGAAATTCACGTGTAACGGCGGAAGAAATGGATCCAAATATCTTTTTCATCATTGATAAATTCGAAGAAGGCCAAATTTCAAATGCAGCACCTTTTCTAACGGAAGACAACGAGCAAGCATTTCGTCTGCTCATGCTAAATAGGCGAATTGCCCCACATCGCGCGAATTTGGAACAGGACTATGATAAAATTCACAATATGGCTCTATCACAAGCCAGACAAGCTAGAATGAGTGAATGGCTCAACCAAAAATTGAGAACACTTTACGTTCGATTGAATGACAGAGCTAGAGAATGCAGCAGCACATTTGAATATAATTGGGGACAATAATTAATTACGAATTATCAATTACGAATTGCTTCGCCCTATTCATTCGTAATTTTCAATTCGTAATTCGTAATTTATAAATATATGCACACACCCGAACAAATACAAGAACTAAACCAAAAATACAATCAACTCCGCACCGAAATAGGAAAAGTCATCGTTGCCCAAGATCAAGTTGTGAAAGATCTTTTGATTACGGTTTTCAGTCGCGGACATGCTCTGTTGATTGGCGTTCCGGGATTGGCAAAAACATTATTGATAAACACGCTGTCGCAAGCGTTAGACTTGCAATACAGCCGTATTCAGTTTACACCGGATTTGATGCCTTCAGATATTTTAGGTTCGGAAATTTTAGGACAGGATAGAAGTTTCAGATTTATTAAAGGACCTGTTTTTGCTAATATTATTTTGGCCGACGAAATCAACCGAACACCACCAAAGACACAGGCTGCGCTATTAGAAGCGATGCAGGAAAAAGCCGTTACGGTGGCCGGACAAACTTACAAATTACCCAATCCGTTTTTTGTTTTAGCAACACAAAACCCCATTGAACAAGAAGGCACCTATCCATTGCCTGAAGCGCAATTAGACCGATTTATGTTTAACATTATGTTGGATTATCCAACATTTGAACAAGAGTTAAATATCGTTAAACAAACCACCAACGACCAAATTCACGTGCTTTCAAACGTTCTGAATGCCTCGGAAATAGAAATTTTTCAATCGTTGGTGAGAGCCTTGCCTGTTCCCGACAATGTGTTGCAGGAAGCCGTGAAAATCGTGTCCGGTTCGCGGCCGAACACATTGCAAGCGAAGCCTGTTGCGACGCAATATTTGCTTTGGGGTGCAGGTCCAAGAGCTTCACAAAATCTGATTATTGGTGCAAAATGCCATGCTGCATTAAACGGCAAATTTTCACCAGACATCGAAGATGTTCATGCCGTTGCGTTGCAAGTTTTAAGACATCGTTTGGTGAAAAACTACAAAGCCGAAGCCGAAGGTATTTCTACGGATGATATTATTCGGAAGTTGCTGTAAAATTTGATATGCAAGTATACTTTGCAAAATGTTATTATCTTTTCATACTCCTGATTTAATTGAAGCCGGTTGCGACGAAGCCGGACGCGGTTGTTTGGCGGGACCTGTTTTTGCGGCAGCGGTTGTTTTTCCTAAAGACTATCATAGCAAAGATTTGAACGATTCTAAACAACTCAATAAAAATCAGCGAAATACGTTGCGGAAAACCATCGAAACTGATGCTTTAGCTTGGGCTGTGGCTTCCGCAAGTCAAGAAGAAATCGACCAAATCAATATTCTAAATGCTTCTATTTTGGCGATGCATCGTGCTATTGAACAATTGAAACTTAATCCGGAATTTTTGTTGATCGATGGTAATCGTTTTAAATCCTACAAAAAAATTCCCCATCAAACCGTTGTCAAAGGCGATGGCAAGTACCTCGCCATTGCTGCTGCATCCGTGCTTGCCAAGACGTATCGTGATACCTACATGTCGCAAATTCACAACGATTTCCCAAATTACGGATGGCTCACCAACCAAGGTTATCCCACAAAAAAACATTACGATGCCATCGAAAAACACGGTATCACACCCCATCATCGCCAAACATTCAAATTAATCAAATCTGTTCAACTTCAATTTATAAACATGTAGAGACACACGGCCGTATGTCTCTACAACATACTCTTATGAATAAATACCTAAAACTCGGACTCATCGGTGCAAGTGCAATCTTATTGTGCATAGGGTTATTTTTTGCCGTGCGATTTTATATCACCGTTAAACGGAATGTGAAGCCTGTGCTTTCGGCTGTTCCAGTCGACAGTATGGTGTTGTTAAGGGTAAACAATATGCTGGATTTTTCGACGTATCTCGAACGTCAGCACGCTACTATTTTAGAACTTTTAAACTTAGACCCGAAAGGCGTAAACGTCGCATTTATCAAAGGGTTGAAAATTTTCGAAGACAAAATCAAAATTGACGAATTTTGGTTTTCTGCGCATTTTCGAAATAATCGAACCGAATACCTTTTGCTGTTGAATGTGGATGCTTTGCAGCAACGTGTATTTCGACGTTTTTTAAATGAACTAAAAAATGAAAACAACCAAATTGTAATTTTTGAAGTTGATAAAAAGCCTGTGTTTGGAGGTTTTTTAGATGGAATTTTTATAGCTTCGTCTGATTATGATTTGTTGCAAGAAGCGTTGACGCAAATTCAAAGTTCGAAAAATTTGTACGATGATGCAGCATTTGAAAAAGTACTTCGCTCTGCCGGTAAAAATGTTCCTGCAAATTTGTTTATTCAAGTTCCGGAATTGGCAAAAAGCCTACAAAGTAAAGCCAATTCAGACTATGCAGTTATGCTTAAAACATTGGGTCTTTTTTCAAAATGGATCGAATACGATTTAATTGGACGTAGAGATCAAACTTTGCTGACCGGTTATGCTGTTCAAGACAAATCGCAAACTTTTTTTTTAGACTTACTTGCCTACAAAACGCCGAAACCATCAACTATTGCTAATGTTTTGCCATCCACAACACGTTTTTTTTTCAATCTTAATGTCGAACATTTTTCGGATTTTTATGAACAATTTCAGACTTTTTTAGACGAACATCATCTTTTGGCACCTCGCGACAGCGCATTGGAAAGACACTCCGAAGGCTTGTCAATATTGACGAAAGAAACATTTTCAAATACCATTTCGCGAGAATTATCTTATTTTAAATTTTTGGATGGATATGGCAAAATACGCACGGCAATTGCTTTTCAGTATGACGACTTATCCGAAACCAAATTTTTGTTGCAGCGTTTGCTCAACTATTCGCCTCCGCATCGAAGTATTGAACCGATTGATAGAATCCATCGCATACATCTTCCTAATTTATTGCCTAACAGTCTTTTTGGATTTTTTCCAAAAAGTTCGGCTTATTTTTTTTCGATGATTGGTCACCACATTTTTTTTGCTACGGAAGAAGAAACGTTATTGCATATTCGCATGTTTTTTGATCAACAAAAAGTATTGTCGAAAACCACTCGGTTGCACAATTTTTCCTCACAAATGCAAGATGAATCCAATTTGAATATTTACGTTCAAGACTTGCGAATGATGTTTCGTAGTGCGCCAAATGTGGCTTGTGGATTGCAGTTCAGCGGAAGCAACGGCATTATGTATGCACATGCCTATCTGCAAAGCAACGAGGGGCGCGAGCGCGAATACGATCAACTTGAAATCGCACCTAGAAAAGCCACGCCTATCGATAGAATCAAAAATAATTTCAAGGGCAACGTTCTCCATGGCCCCTTTCAGGTTAACAATCACCGTGCCAAAGGCGAACCTTTTTATTTACTGCAAGATGATAAATTTGTGATGTATTATTTGGACAGATCGGGAAAAATTCTTTGGAAACGAACGCTTGACGGTCCTTTAAAAAACAGTATAACGGAAGTGGATCATCTGAAAAATCAAAAAATTCAGTATTGGTTTCAAACCGAAAAACAAACCTACATTTTAGACATTTTCGGAAGAAATGTGGGTGATTTTCCGAAAAAGAATCGATAAGTTGTGATATGAAGAATTACTGGACATCTCATCTATGGGACATCCTAACTAATTCTAGACACAAAGAACAGTGTCAACAAAAAACCTTTAAATTGATTAAACACTAACGTTAAAAATCGTAGATTTTTTCGTAATTTCCATTGTGTAAACCGCACCAAAAATCAATGGTTTGTTGATTTCGCCATGTCCTGCCGGAACATCAAAAAGCACGGGATAATCGTAAACGGCAACCTGTTCAGCGATAATTTCGTAAGCTGTTTTTCCAAACGGAATATCATTATCTTTTAAGTCTGTGAATTGGCCAATCACTAAACCCGCTAACTGGTCGAGCTTTCCGGCGCGTTTCAAGATCATCATCATGCGATCAATAGCATAAAGATATTCGCCGATATCTTCCAAAAATAAAATTTTTCCACGTGTATCTATTTCCGACCAACTGTCTAACAAGCTACACAAAATTGCTAAATTTCCGCCAACTAATTCGCCTTTAGCAGAACCGGTTTTATTCAGCGAATTAGGTTGAATTCGGATGGGATCAATTTTTCCGAAAAGCGCGTTTTTCAATACATTTGAGCTGTCATTCGTATTTGGAAATTCAGGAAATTTTAACGGCATTTCGGCATGAAGCGAACCGATGTTGTAGTTTTTCAAAATGTGATTTTGTATCACCGTAACATCGCTATAACCAACAATCCACTTCGGATGTTTTACAAACTCGGAAAAATCCAAATAGTCAATGATTCGAATAGAACCATAACCTCCGCGAAGACAAACAATAGCTTTTACATTCGGATTATCCAACTGCGTTTGAAAATCTTTGGTTCGCAATTCATCATCACCGGAAAATTGATGAACCGAAGCCGTTGCCGATTCACCGACAATAACTTGGAGCCCCCAGTTTTCAAAGTGGTTTCGCGCATTTTCAACAATCAGGAAATCTACCTTTTTTGCAGGAGAAACCAAAGCGATGGTGTCGCCTGGCTGTAGGTTTTTTGGGATTATAGCCATAGTTCTTTTTGCAAAGATACAAAAAATATTTTTTTCAAAAAACTTGACTTTTTCAAAAAAAAACATTACCTTTGCGTTCCCAAATTGTCTAGAAATGAAATTGTCTCAATTTAATTTTCCGTTTTCGAGCGACATGATCGCTCTTCATCCCTCCAAAAATCGCGATGAAGCGAAGTTGATGGTTGTAGATCGGAAAAAACAGAAAATCGAACACAAAACATTTAAGGATATTCTGAAATATTTTGATGCCGGTGATGTATTTTTAATGAATGATACGAAGGTATTTCCGGCTCTACTTTCGGGTACGAAAGAAAAAACTAAGGCAACTATCACTGTATTTTTGCTTCGTGAATTGAATCCTGAATTTCGCTTGTGGGACGTATTTGTAGAGCCTGCTCGAAAAATTCGCATTGGCAATAAATTGTATTTCGGCAAAGATGAAGAATTGGTTGCGGAAGTTATTGACAATACAACTTCACGCGGACGCACATTGCGCTTCCTTTTCGACGGCCCTTACGAAGAATTCAAAGGCATGATTCAACAACTCGGAACGATACCGCTTCCCGAACAAATTTTGGCTTTGAGAGATCCTGAACCTGCCGATGCAGAGCGTTATCAAACTATTTATGCCAAAAATGAGGGTGCTGTGATTGCTCCGGCTGCGGGTTTGCATTTTAGTCGTGAACTTTTGAAACGTGCGGAAATCAAAGGTATTGAACTAGCTTATATTACTGAACATTGCGGATTGGGCAATTTCCGTCGCATTGATGTTGAGGATTTGAGCAAACATAAAACCGACTCCGAAGAGGTCATCATCACACAAGAAGCCTGCAATATTGTGAACAATGCACGTGCTAATGGAGGTAAAATCTGCGTGATTGGAACTTCGACTTTGCGCGGTGCTGAAACGGTTGTAGGTATCAACGGACAATTAAAACCGTACAAAGGTTGGACAAATAAATTCATTTATCCGCCTTATGAGTTTGGGTTGGCCGATGCTTTGGTTACAAATTTCCATGAACCGCAATCTTTAATGTTCATGATGACTTGTGCGTTTGGAGGTTTTGAATTAATTCAACAAGCCTATAAAGAAGCCATCGCGAAAAAATATAAATTTTTGGCTTACGGCGACGCGATGTTAATTCTCTAAGCGTCTTATGGAACGGGTGATTTTGGGTATCGACCCCGGCACAGTGATGATGGGTTACGGCGTGATTAAGCAAGTCGGAAAATCCATTCAGTTTATCGAAATGGACGTGCTCAATTTGAGTAAAGAACGGGATGTTGCGAAGAAATTACATAGAATTTTTGAATGTACTGTAACATTGATTGAAAAACATAAACCTTCCTGTTTAGCTATTGAAGCGCCTTTTTTTGGAAAAAATGTTCAGTCTATGCTCAAACTCGGTCGTGCGCAAGGTGTTGCTATTGCTGCTGCTATATCGCAAAAGATGTCAATTCACGAGTATGCACCGCGAAAAATAAAAATGGCCATCACCGGAAAAGGCTCTGCCTCCAAAGAACAAGTTGCAAAAATGTTGTTTCGTTTGATGAATATGGACGAAATTATGCCGAAATATTTGGATGCAACGGATGGTTTGGCTGCGGCAGTTTGTCATTCGTTACGGAATGAATTTTCTGCCGATATACGTACGGGCGTTGCGTGCAACGCCCCGACATCAAAAAAATCCAAACCCGCAAAAAAATATTCAGACTGGGAAACATTTGTAGCACAAAATGAAAGCAGGGTTTCATTGTAGGGCGAGACATTATTAATCGTTCATCTCTTTTTTTTCTATCTTGATGGCCTCATTTATGTAGGCTATCACAGTTTTTTCCTGTTCGATGATTTCTTTAAGATTTGTAAATCGAATTTGTCGAGGAATTTTCACATTTACTGTTTGTTGAACTAAAATTTTTTGTTTATCGCTCAGCAATGCACCTTTGAAAAACAACAGTGCACAATATTCTTTAAAACCATGTATCAAAACTATATTTCTTTTTTCAAACATATAACACGGCTTGCCCCATTTCAAATCCTCATCCAATCCACAACTCAAAACAATTTCACGGAGTTTGATGAATTCTTTTTGCCAATGTTTGGCTTCGCTTAGAAATATGTCAACTTTGGGGTTCACAATGCTATCGCAGTATTACATGTTTTCGCTGATTTTTTTTGCAATATTTTTCATTTCGTCTGCATCAACCTGTGTATGCGGTTTTTGGAAAACCATATCTTCTGCATTTTCAAGCGGAATTAAGTGTATGTGAGCGTGCGGAACTTCAAGGCCAATCACTGCAACACCCACGCGTTTGCAAGGTACAGAAGATTTTATTGCTATAGCAACTTGTTTTGCGAATGTCATCAATTCGGTGTAATCCGCTTCGGACAAATCGAATAACTGGTCAACTTCTTTTTTTGGGACAACTAATGTATGCCCTTTTGTGCGAGGCATAATATCTAAAAATGCCAAGCAGTGCTCGTTTTCGGCGACTTTATAGCATGGTATTTCGCCGTTGATGATTTTTGTGAAAATAGATGCCATAGTCTGTTTTTTGGTTTTTAGTTTCGAGTAATTTCTAAAATTTCAAACGTCATTATACCTGCCGGAACTTGCACATCTACTTTTTCACCTTGTTTGCATCCTAACAAACCTCTGGAAATGGGCGATTCCACTGAAAGTTTACCGGCTTTAAAATCGGATTCACTTTCAGGAACTAATGTGTAAGTCATTACGGTATTGGTTTTGTGATTTTTCAATTTGACCGTTGAGAACACTAAAACTTTCGATGCGTCTAACTTTGATTCATCGATCAATCGAGCATTTGCAATTTCGTTTTGCAAGTTTGCAATTTTTAATTCGAGCAGTCCCTGTGCTTCTTTTGCAGCATCGTATTCCGCATTTTCCGAAAGATCCCCTTTATCGCGAGCTTCCGCAATAGCGGCAGACGCGGCAGGACGCGAAACCGTAACCAATTGATGCAACTCATTATGCAGGCGCTGCAGACCCTCTTTGCTGTAGTACTTTAGTTTACTCATAGCGACAAAAAAATAAGAAACACTCTCATTCAAGAGTGCCTCAATGTTAAATTACTCCACAAAGGTACGATTATTTTTTGAAATAACCAAATTTTGGTCTAATTTTCGAATTTTTGTTCCAAAATAACCGAATAAATAACCGCATCACGAAGGTTGAAATCGTTGATTTCTTCGGACAATTCAGGCTCTTGCTGTAATGCATCTGTAATTTCATCTGTAATTTCTTCGGAATTCATAATCGTACTTTTTTGCAAAGATACGAACAAAATTTGATTTGAGCAAATTATTTTGGTAATTTTTAGGTCTACATTCTTTCAGGAGCAGTAATACCAAGCAATCCAAGTGCATTTTTCAAAACATCTGCCGTAAATTTGGATAAGGCTAATCTGAATTCGCGAAGGTCTTGGTTTTCCTCTTTCAACACAGGAATATCTTGATAAAACCCATTAAACTCTTTTGCCAAATCGAAGGCATAATTCGCAATTAACGCAGGACTGTAATTGTCGCCGGCTTGTTTTACAATACTTGGAAAATCGTGCAAAAGCATCAAAATTTGCTTTTCTTTGTCGAGAATAGAAATGTTTATAAAACTTTTTTTGTCTAAATTTTCAAGTTCTGAACGTTTAATGAGCGAGCGAATGCGTGCATGCGTGTATTGGATGAAAGACCCTGTATTGCCATTGAAATCAATGGATTCGTTGGGATTAAACAACATGTTTTTAACAGGGTCAACTTTTAAAATAAAATATTTTAATGCACCCAAAGCGATGGCTTTGTACAATTCATTAGCTTCCTCACTTTCGAAATTATCAATTTTCCCGAGCTCTTCTGTGGTTTTTTTCGCCGTTTCAATCATGCTTTCGATTAAATCGTCGGCATCTACGACCGTTCCTTCGCGGGATTTCATTTTGCCTTCGGGCAATTCGACCATACCGTAGGACAGGTGAGAAATGCTACCAGCCCAAACGTAGCCGAGTTTTCGGAGAACAACTTTCAAAACATCGAAGTGATAATTTTGTTCGTTTCCTACAACGTAAATCATTTTTTCGGCGTTAAATTCGTCGTGACGAAGTTTCGCAGTACCAAGATCTTGCGTCATATAAACGGAGGTTCCGTCTTTGCGAAGTAAAAGTTTTTCGTCCAAACCTTCGTTAGTTAAATCTGCCCAAACAGAGTTATCGTCGCGTTGTGTGAGATGATTGTCTGACAAGCCTTTTAACGCAATTTCTTTCCCTAAAATATAAGTTTCGGATTCGTAATAAATTTTGTCGAAATCCACGCCCATTTTTTTGTACGTTTCGTCGAAACCCGCATAAACCCAACTGTTCATCATTTCCCACAGACTGCGGATTTGTTCATCACCGGCTTCCCATTTCCGCAACATCTCTTGTGCTTCGAGTAGGATAGGGGCGGACTTTTCTGCAATCTCTTTATCTGTGCCGTTTGCAACCATTTCAGAAATTTGTGATTTGAGAATTTGGTCGAATTTGACGTAATATTTCCCGACTAAATGGTCACCTTTTATGCCAGTATTTTCAGGAGTTTCACCGTTTCCGTAAAGTTGCCAAGCGAGCATGGATTTGCAAATGTGAATGCCTCTATCGTTGACTAAATTCACTTTTTTTACAATGTGTCCATTGGCCTTTAGAATTTCAGCAACTGACCAACCCAACAAATTATTGCGAATATGCCCTAAATGCAAGGGTTTATTGGTGTTTGGCGATGAATATTCCAGAACAATTGGATTTGGCACAGACGAGATGTCTGCGTCAGCGGTGTCTCTACTTGAAACAAATCCAAAGCGACCATTTTTCCGATTTTTTTCCAAAAATTCCAAATAATAATTCGAATCAATTTCCAAATTCAAAAAACCTTTTACTACATTAAATTTAGAGACTTCTTTACACATTTCAACCAACCTTTCACCGATGAATTGTGCCGTTTGTTCGGGTGATTTTTTCGCTACTTTTACAAATGGAAAAACGACAACGGTCAGGTTTCCTTCAAAATCTTTGAGTGTTTTTTGGATTTGAATTTGCGAAGACTCAATGGTTAAGCAAAAGGCGTTGTTTACAATATCTGCAGTGTGTTTGGAGATTATTTGCTCTATCATTTTTTTCTGTTTTTGTAATTGTCATATCGAACATAGCGAGACATCTGTTTGCAAGCTTCGTTCGGAATGATTACTAATTTTTTGTTCTTTGTCGCACCGCCTCATACAACATCACCCCGCAAGCCACAGAAACATTAAGCGATTGGATATTTCCAAGCAGTGGAATTGCTAAGTGTTGATCGCATAATTTCAGATATTCATTGGAAACGCCGTCCTCTTCCGAGCCCATGATGATGGCAGTGGGTTTCGTGAAATCGACATCGGTATACTTGATACGTGCTTTTTCTGTCGCTGCAATCACTTGTAAACCACTGGCTTTGAGAAAATTAATAGTAGTTTTGAGATTTTCTTCACGACAGATATTCATTGTGTGAAGCGCGCCGGCAGAGGTTTTGATAGCATCTTCGTTGATTTGTGCAGCACCTTTGCTTGGAATGATTACAGCGTCAATGCCTGCGCATTCTGCAGTTCGAACGACTGCCCCAAAATTCCGAACATCCGTAATGCGATCCAAAATCAAAACCAAAGGTGCACGACCTTCCTCAAACGCCAACATAATCACATTTTCGAGCGATTGATACGAAACACTCGACAAAAAACCAACTACGCCCTGATTGTTGTTTGGTGCCAGTTTATTGATTTTTTCAATCGGAACAAACTGCGTTGGAATGCGGTTTCTGTTGATTAATTCATTCAATTCTTTATACAATTCGCCTTTCAAGCCTGCTTGAATAAAGAGTTTGTCAATTTCCTTGCCCGCATTAATCGCTTCGATAATTGGGCGAATACCGTAGATTAAGTTTGTTTTTTTCATAATAATGTGCAAAGATACAAAAAAAATGCTAATTACGAATTACAAATTAAAAATTACGAATTGTTCGCATTTAAAATTCGTAATTGATAATTCGTAATTATTTTGTATCTTTGCAAAAAAAATTAAAAATAAAAACATGGATCACATTCACATCTTAGCCATTAATCCCGGCTCAACATCTACGAAAATAGCAGTTTTCGTGGAATCTAAACAGGTATTTTTGAAAAATATCAAACATTCTACTGAAGAATTGGAACCGTTTGCAAGTATTACGGATCAGTACGAATTTCGTAAAACCATCATTTTGGAAGAACTCAAACAAGCCGAAATCGACATCAATACCATCAAAATTATTGTCGGACGTGGAGGTTTGGTAAAACCCATTCCATCTGGCGTTTACGAGGTTAATGATGTTATGAAAGCCGATTTGCGTGTAGGTGTATTGGGCTTGCATGCCAGTAATTTGGGAGGTTTGATTGCTGATGATATTGCCAAAAGCATTCCGGGGGCGAAAGCCTATATTACCGATCCGGTTGTGGTCGACGAATTAGATGAGATCGCACGTATTTCGGGACATCCGGCATTCGAGCGTGTGTCTATTTTCCATGCATTGAACCAAAAAGCAGTATCTCGGATGTATGCTAACAATATCGGAAGAAAGTACGAGGAATTGAATTTAATTGTTGCGCATTTGGGCGGTGGAATCAGTGTTGGAGCACATCGAAAAGGTCGTGTTGTAGATGTAAATAATGCGCTTGACGGCGATGGCCCATTTTCTCCAGAACGCACTGGAAGTCTGCCTGTTGGTGCTTTAGCAAAGGCTTGCTTCAGCGGAACATACACGCACGACGAAATCAAAAAAATGATTTGCGGAAAAGGTGGTTATGTAGCGTATTTAGATACGAATGATGCTTATGTAGTTGAAAAAGCAGCAGCTTCGGGTGATAAAAAAGCAGCACTGATTCAAGATGCGATGGCTTATCAAGTGGCAAAGGAGATCGGAGCGATGTCAACGGTGTTGAATGGTGAAGTGGATGCCATCATTTTAACAGGTGGTATCGCATACGGAAAACCTTTTGTAGATGCGGTTTCTAAGCGGATACAACATCTCGGGCAAATTCACGTTCATCCGGGCGAAGGCGAAATAGAAGCCTTAGCTATGAACGGCTTGTTAGTGGCAACAGGAGAGGTAAAAGCAAAAATTTACGCCTAATTTTTTTCGAAAATAACATATTGAATTAACGATTGCTATGTTGATTACACTTGCCATACTGCTTGTGGCTATTGGTTTTTTTATAAGTGGAAAAATCCGTTCGGATTTAGTGGCTTTGTGTGCACTTATTTTTTTGGTATTGTTCGGAATATTGACGCCTACGGAAGCCTTGTCTGGTTTTTCAAACCCTATTGTAATTATGATGATTGGGCTGTTTGTGGTTGGTGGCGGTATTTTTCGTACCGGCTTGGCCAATGTTGTTAGTCGAAAAATATTGAATTTGGCAGGCACTAACCAAACAAAATTGTTTATCTTTATTATTCTGATTACAAGTTCTATCGGCGCTTTTGTAAGTAATACGGGAACGGTGGCGATGTTGATGCCGATTGTTGTAGGTTTAGCCGTTGGAGCAAATGTCAGTCCAAGCCGCTTTCTGATGCCTTTGGCTTTTGCGAGTTCTTTTGGAGCGATGCTCACCTTGATCGGAACGGCGCCAAACTTGGTGATTGATGGTGTTCTCAGAGATGCAGGTTTTAAAGGGCTTTCGTTCTTTTCATTTTTGCCGATAGGTCTGATTTCTATAATGGTTGGAGGTCCCGTTCTTTTCATACTCAGTAGGCTATTTCTTAACAAAGACGAAGATGTCGATGATGTGAAAAAATCGAAATCTCTCAAAGATTTGGCGAACGAATATCAATTGCATCAAAATTTGGTTCGCGTACAAGCGGTTCGTGGTTCAGCCTTAATTGGTCAAATGTTGCGAGATTTGGAACTTCCTCAAAAATACAATCTGAATGTTTTGGAATTGAGACGTCGTGCAGCGGGTTCAAATCCGCTGTTGAAAATGGTTACTCAAAATCAAGTGGGACCGGATACGATCATTTTGGAAAATGATGTGTTATATCTTTCCGGTTTGTTTGAGCAAGTACGTTTGTTTGTGGCGGATACCAGGTCTTTCATGATTGATATGAACGAAAAAGATGAGAACCCGCCAACTTTTGGAGGTAAAATCCGTTTCGATGAAATCGGAATTGTGGAACTTGTTGTACTTTTCGACTCACAATTAATCGGACAACCCGTGAAAGCATGTGGTTTTCGCGAAAAGTATAAAGTTAATATCTTGGGAATCCGCCGTCAGAAAGATTATATTTTGCAAGACGTAAAAGATGAAAAAATACATGCGGGTGATGTGCTTTTAGCTCAAGGCAAATGGAGTGATATCGCACGGTTAAAAAATGAAGCATCGGAGTGGGTGGTTGTTGGCGAGCCGCAAGTTGAAGCTTCGAAAGTTACGTTCGACGAAAAAGCGCCGATAGCAGCTGCCATCATGATTGCGATGGTTGCATTGATGGCTTTCAACGTGGTTCCAGCCGTTGTTGCGGTGCTTTTGGCTGCTATTGGAATGGTGCTTACGAAATGTTTTCGTAATGTTGAGGAAGCCTACAAAACCATCAATTGGGAGGTGGTTGTATTGATTGGTGCTATGTTGCCAATGTCGATAGCGTTTGAAAAAACAGGCACTGCTGTGCTTATCTCTGAGACATTAGTAGCTAATTTGGGCAGTTATGGTCCTATGGTTTTAATGGCAGGGATTTATTTGGCCACTTCGATACTCACGATGTTCATTAGTAACACTGCAACAGCCGTACTTTTTGCCCCGATTGCCATGCATTCGGCGATGGAATTTGGTGTGAGCCCTTATCCGTTTTTATTTGCGGTTTGCGTGGCGGCGAACATGTGTTTTGCCAGTCCGTTTTCTACGCCGCCTAATGCATTGGTGCTATCGGCAGGGCGTTATTCGTTTATGGATTACGTCAAAGTGGGCTTGCCGTTGCAGATTATTATGGGAATTGTGATGGTGCTGGTATTGCCGTTGTTGTGGCCGTTTTAACTAACAAGGTACGAACGTAGAAGTTGAAAATTTTCGACCTCTACAAAATTTTCCATTGAATACCGTCCTGCGCTCGAAGCCACGTCAATTGACGTTTAGCATAGCGACGCGAATGGGTTTTGATGTCGATAATGGCTTGCTCTAAAGAAATTTTTCCGTCGAAATGTTCGAATAATTCTTTGTAGCCAACAGTATTTAGGGCATTCAAATGTTTGAATGAATATAAATTTTTCGCTTCATCAAGCAATCCATCCTGTATCATCACATCTACACGACGATTGATACGGTCATACAATTCGTCTTTATCACGATTTATAGCAATGCGTTCAATTTCAAAACTACGAGACTTCTTAGTATTGGTGCGGAGTTCGGAGTAAGGTTTTCCGGTTTGTAAACATACTTCTACCGCTCGTCGCAAACGTTTGTGATTAGCCAAATCAATCTGATTGTAAAACACCGGATCCAAAATTTTCAACTGCGCCCGAAGGGCTTCAATGCCTTGTATTTTGTGGAGTTTTTCGATGTCCTCACGCAACTGCTCGTCAGGATCAGGAAGTTCATCAATCCCCTGACAAACGGCATTTACATAAAGTCCCGAACCGCCAACCATAACAACACTTTCATACTTTTGAAACAGATTTTCCAACAACGCTAAAACATCCGTTTCAAACTTCGAAACGCTGTAATAGTCTTCAATTCCGATGTGTGCAATGAAATGATGTTTCACAACAGCCAATTCCTCCTTCGAAGGACGTGCAACGCCAATATTCAACTCCTTGTAAAACTGCCGCGAATCTGCCGAAATAATCTCTGTTTTTAATGCTTTTGCAATATCTATGGCATAAGCGGTTTTTCCAACTCCTGTTGGACCTTCAATAACGATGAGTTTATTTTTTTTGACAGACATTTTTTACAGTAAATAGTTCACAAAGGTACGAAAAAAAACGAATTATTGCTAATTTCTATTTTTTTTTGTATCTTTGCAAACTATATTTCCTATCCCTATGAAAACCGCTAAATTAATCGTATTTTGGCTTTGTTTGGGTTGTATTGGATATGCTCAGGAATTAAACTGCGTGGTTCAAGTCAATGCCTCCCAAGTGCAAGGTACCGACAGAAGGATCTTTGAAACCCTTCAATCATCAATGTTCGAATTTCTAAACGGAAGACGTTGGACAACGTTGAACTTTGCTCCTACCGAACGAATTGAGTGCAACTTCACGCTTATTGTTCAAAAACGCGATCCGAATTCGAATGAAATATCGGGAAGTTTGAGTGTTCAAGTTCGACGACCGGTTTTTAATTCAACCTACAATTCGGTATTACTGAATTTTATAGACAAAGACATTTCGTTTCGATATGCAGAGCACGATGTACTGGAATTCTCGGATGGATCGTTTCATGGCAATTTAACTGCTATATTGGCCTATTATGCTTACATGGCAATAGGGCTGACTTTCAATTCGTTTGGAAGAGAGGCCGGTATACAGTTTTTTGACAGAGCGATGGAAATAGTTATGCGTTGTCAAGATCTTCCTGCTGCCGAAGCCATAGGTTGGAGATCAAGTTCAAGAAATACGGCAAATCGCTATTGGTTGGCGGAAAATTTCACCAATGGAAATCTTCGCGATATTCATGAAATCTACTACATCTACTATCGGAAGGGTTTGGATGAAATGTATGAAAATCCGCCCGCGGCTCGTCAAGCCATTTTTCAAAGTTTGGAAAAACTGCAAAGACTCAACAGACAAAGGCCGAGCCTGCTTGTCAAACAAGTGTTTTTCGATAGTAATTCCGAAGAATTGATTAACATTTTCAAAATGGGAACACCTGATGAAAAAAATAGGTTGATAGCTATTGTCAGAGAACTTGATCCCGCTAATTTAAATAAATATCAGGCCATTTTTAATTGATGTTGAAGCATCTCGACATACAAAATTATGCTTTAATCAAAAATCTCTCGATGGATTTCGACAGGGGGTTTTCTGTGATTACAGGTGAAACCGGTGCCGGAAAATCCATCTTGTTAGGCGCATTATCGCTGATATTAGGTCAGCGTGCCGATACACAAACGTTGATGGATAAAGACAAAAAATGTGTGATTGAGGGAACATTCGACATCAAAAACTTAGATTTAAAATCCATTTTCAATGAAGAAAATTTGGATTATGAGAATCCATTGATTTTGCGTCGAGAAATTGCGACAAACGGCAAATCACGCGCGTTTGTGAACGATACGCCTGTAAATCTGAATGTGCTGAAAACACTTGGCGAACGCTTGGTGGATATCCATTCGCAACATGAAACGCTGACGCTCAACGAATCGAATTTCCGATTGAATTTGGTGGATGCTTTGCTCGAAAAACCTGTACTTTTGGATACTTATCGTTACACCTATCTCGAGTATAAAAAAGTTTCGGAAGACCTAAAACATTTGATTGAGGCGGACAATAAACTGAAGGCCGACCAAGATTACTTTCAGTTTTTATTTTCCGAATTGGACGAGTTGCATTTGGTAGACGGTGAACAGGAGGCAATGGAGCAAAATTTGGAGGTAATGAATCATGCGGAAGACATCAAGCGCAACCTTCTTCAATCTTCGGAAACGCTGAATGGTGGAGAGGAAAACGTATTGTCGGCTTTGCAACTTGTAGATGCTAATTTGAAAAAAACAGCAAAAATTTCGCCGAATTTGCAAGAAATTTCCAACCGTATTCACTCTACAATTGTTGAACTTAAAGATATTGATAGCGAACTGAATTCAGTTTCCAATAATGTGCATTTTGACATAGAGAAACAAGCGCTTTGGACAGAACGTTTGGACAAAATCTATCGTCTGCAAACCAAGCATCACGTGAAAACGACTGCCGAGTTATTGCATATTCAAAACGATTTATCATCTAAACTGCTTGATATTTCAACAAATTCAGATAAAATTGAAAAACTGCAATCGTTTTTGAATCGATTAACCGAGGATTTAACCAATAAGGCGAAGGATCTCACGTTTGCACGAAAAAAGTCGGCTCAGCATATCGAAAAACAAGTGCAACAAACATTGTCGCAGTTGGGAATGAAAGGCGCACGTTTGGAATTACATTTCTCGCAAACACCTGATTTTACAGAACACGGACGCGATCATATCAAATTTATGTTCAGCGCAAATTTAGGCTCTGAACTTCGAGAACTCTCGAAAGTAGCGTCGGGTGGAGAATTGTCGAGATTGATGTTGGCGATAAAATCCGTTATTAATCAACAAAATATTTTACCAACGATTATTTTCGACGAAATTGACACTGGTGTTTCGGGCGATATTGCAGGAAAAGTGGCAAGGATTATGCAACAAATGTCGTCATCTATGCAGGTGATAGCGATCACACATCTCCCGCAAATGGCAGCCAAATCGCGAGTACACTATCGGGTGTACAAACGCTTGGATAATCAACAAACGATTTCCGAAATTAAATCATTAAACACAGACGAACATATTCATGCCATAGCTTCCATGATTAGCAACGAAACCGTCACGGATTCGGCGATTTCGGCAGCAAAAGAACTCATTAACGATGCTCCAAATTAACATTAACTATTCATGCATACCGACGAATTATACGATAGCGAATTTAAGGAACTTATCAAACGTTTCGAAAACAACATAAACGAAAACACGAGCTATTTCTTCGACACAGAAGATTTGTTAGATATTATTGATCATTATTTCAACGAAAATAATGGTGAAATGGCACGAAAGGCCATAGATGTAGGATTATCTTTCAGCCCTGAAAATACAGAACTCAAACTTCGCGAAGCCCAATATTTAGCGGGAGAAAACGAACCTGAAAAAGCATTGGATTTGTTGGAAAAATTAGAAGCTATTGAGCCCAACAATCCCGAAATTTTCTTTGCAAAAGGTGCCGTTTACAGCGTTCAAAATAAAAGTGAACAAGCCATCAACGAGTACAGCAAAGCGATGATAGATGTTGACGCTTTAGAAGATATTTACATGAATATTGCTTTCGAATACGAAAATCTTGGCAATTTTGACAAAGCCATTGAGTACATGAAAAAAGTGCTTGACATCAATCCCGTTCACGACTATGTGCCTGCGGATTTAAGCCTGTTTTTCGAGTGGGCAAATCGTAGCGAAGAAGGCGTCGAATATTTAAAAAATATGCTCGAAAACGATCCATTTGCAAAAGGTTTGTGGCTCGGGTTAGGCATGTTGCATCGTTCAAAAGGACAGTACGACGAGGCTTTGAAGTGTTTTGATTATGTGCTTGCCATTGATGAAGATGACTTGAACGGGTGGTTTCATAAAGCTACAACCTATCTGTTTACCAAAAACTATGCAGATGCTTTGACTTGTTATCAGCACATTTTGAACGTTGCACCCGATGAAGTTGCAACGTTGTTCAACATGGCAGAATGCTACGAACGTATGAAAGAGCACGACAAAGCGCAAGAATACTTTCGCAAAGTGCTGAAAATTGAATCCGATTCATCGCAAGCTATAATCAGTTTGGCGATGAGTTATTTCAATCAAGACAACAAAAACAAAGCGTTTTCCGTGTTGAGCGAGGCGTTGGAAAAAAATCCCGATGCAGCGGAATTTCATGCTGCATTGGGCGAATTGTATTGCGAAAATAAAGATTTTGAAAAAGGTTTACCTCACGTTTTTCGCGCAGTGGAAATTACCAAAGACCAACCTGAATTTATCGCCACGGTTTGCTATGCTATGGTAGAAGCCGGATTACATAGTGAAGCACTCAATTATATTGAAAGCAAAATGGTGCAAAGCGAAAATTATCCGAGATTGATTTTAATTCGAGGCATCGTAAATCTTAAAACCAATCGAAAAGAAGCTGCATTGAACGATTTTTTGATTGCTTTCTTGATAGACCCAAGCAATGTGTCGTGGTTTAAAGATTATCATCCGGAAATGCTGGAATATCCTGAAATACATCAAATTTTACAAACTCTAAATTAATACTAAAAATTATGAAACAAAAACGTTCATTTTCCGATTATGCATCTCTTAGTTTGAAAGGTATGGCTATGGGTGCCGTTGAATTTCTTCCCGGTATATCGGGAGGCACGATTGCCTTTGTTGTCGGCATTTACGAAGAATTGATCAATACAATCAAAGGTGTGCTTCCTGCGTTCAAACAATTGTTTGGAAAGAAAACTTTTAAACAACGCATTTCCAATTTTTGGACAGCGTTGAATGGTAATTTTATTTTAGTTTTGATTCTCGGAATGGTAATAGCTATAGGGGCTACAGCCAGTGCTGTAAAATATATGTTGGCGCATTATCCGATTCCGTTTTATGCATTTGTTTTCGGATTGGTTATAGCATCTGTTGTTTTGGTGTATAAAAAAGTTTCGAAATGGACGTGGGCTTGCTATTTGTTGGCTCTTGTCGGAATTAGTTTGGCTTGGCTATTGCCTATTCAGGCGCACGGTACGACGACGATTGTTCCTTTGTGGTATCTGTTTATTTGTGCGGTATTGGCAAGTTGTGCGTTCATTCTCCCCGGCACTTCGGGCACGTTTGTTTTACTTTTGATGGGTGCTTACTACACATTTGTTAACGCTGTAAACACGTTGGATATAGCTTATATAGCTGTATTTGCTGCAGGTTGTTTGACAGGATTAATTCTGTTTTCAAACTTTTTATCGTGGTTGTTGAAAAAATATCACGACCTAACAGTAGCTTTGTTAACAGGGTTCATCATCGGTTCGTTGAGAATTATTTGGCCTTGGAAAGTTTCCACAACTTTTTATCTCTCTGCCAAAGGAATACCTTACCCGAACCCACCTGTAAACGTTCTACCATCAACTTGGGAGTTCAATATGGCTTATGGATACAATCCGCCTTCCGCGATGACCAAAGAAGCGATTATGGCTTGCGTATTCGGGATTGTACTTGTATTTGGTATTCAACTTATCGCCAAACAATTTTCAAAAAAGAAGTCGTGAGGTTGTAGATTTAACCAAAAGTGTACCATTTTTGTATCCTTATTTGACAAGGATTTTCAATGTTTTTGCTAAACTTTATTAAGATTTAACACTTTTTAAGTTTTTTATTTTGATTTTTTGTTGTAAATTTGCAATCACAAAAAAAATGAATGTGCAAACAAATCCTGAACTGCAATTAGCTAACGATTTTGTGGCGTTTTCGTCCAAAAATATGTTTCTCACCGGTCGTGCCGGAACGGGAAAAACCACGTTTTTGCATCAACTTAAAGCACATTCGCCCAAGCGAATGATCGTGGTTGCACCAACAGGTGTGGCTGCGATTAACGCGGGTGGTGTAACTATTCACTCATTTTTTCAGTTGCCGTTGACGCCATTTTTGCCTACACATCCACCTGAAGGATTCAATAAGATGTTTCGCAAAGAAAAAACCAACATCATCAAAAGTTTGGATTTATTGGTGATTGACGAAATCAGCATGGTACGTGCCGATGTGCTTGATGCTGTGGATGCTGTATTGCGGCGTTTTAGACGAAACACCAAACCTTTCGGAGGCGTTCAACTCCTGATGATTGGTGACTTGCAACAACTTCCGCCTGTAGTAAAAGATGAAGAATGGAATATTCTGAAAACGGCTTATCAAACGCCGTATTTTTTCAGCAGTCAAGCGTTGAACAAAACGGATTATGTAACCATCGAACTCAAGCAAATTTTCCGACAAAGCGACGAAAATTTTATCGAAATTTTAAATCAGGTTCGAAACAATCAACTCAATTCAAAATCTCTAGAACTTTTGAACTCACGCCATATTCCGAGTTTTCAAGAAAAATCCAACGAACAAATTATTCAATTAACCACGCATCGGTATCAATCCCAAGACATCAATCAACAAAAATTAAATTCCATCACTGAATCGGAGTATGCTTTTGAGGCTGATGTGTATGATGAATTTCCGGAATGGAGTTATCCGGTTGAAAAATCCTTAAAACTCAAACTCGGTGCGCAAGTTATGTTTGCGAAGACCATATCGGAAAGATCGAAAGAATTTTATAATGGAAAAATCGGCGAAATTATCAGGATTTCCGAAAATAATATCGTGGTAAAATGTCCGGGTGATGACTTCGAAATAGTTGTTCCACGCGTGGAATGGAAAACCATTCGTTATGAAATTGATGATGAAACCAAAGCCATTCGCGAACACGTGATTGGCACGTTTGTTCAGTATCCGCTGCGATTGGCGTGGGCAATGACCATTCACAAAAGTCAAGGTTTGACCTTCGATAAAGTGGCGATTGACGTACGTGCTGCGTTTGCACATGGACAAGTGTACGTTGCATTGAGTCGTTGTAAAACTTTAGAAGGCTTAGTGTTGACATCAAAAATTGATGCAACTTGTTTGCATAACGATCAACAAATTCGCCAATACACCGATGAGATTGAGCATAATAAACCGGATGAAAAACGCTTGCAACAAGCGAAATTGGATTATCAACGTGAACTATTGTTTGAACTTTACGACCTGTCGCAATTACTGCGTTTATCAAGGCGAATACTGAGATTTTACTACGAACATTCGAACAGTATTGTCGGAAATTTAAAAGCAATGATGTCTGAAATCGTGAATTGTGTGGATAATGAGCTAAATCCTGTGATGCAAAAATTTCACAATCATTTGAATTATTATCTTTCACAATCTTCGCTATTGGAGGGAAACCAAGAGTTTCAGAAGAAAATAAAATCTTCGCAACCTTATTTTTCCGATATTCTGAATTATCTCAACGAAGAATATTTTAGCAAGATAAATTTCACAACTGAGAACAAAGAAATTAAGTCGAAAATCAAAGATTTATTGCAACAAATTCACAGTGAAATTTTCTATAAGTTAGCTTGTTTCAACGCTTGCAAAGACGGCTTTTTTCTTTCTACTTATATTGACGAACGTGCAAAAGCCACGTTGATTGAGCCCAAACTTCCCAAAGCGCCAAAAGCGGAAAAAATAACATCAACGGATGAGGTCGAAAACCCCGAATTATTCGAAGAATTGCGCTTGTGGCGAAAAGTTAGAGCCGAAGAAATGGAACTTCCGGCCTACTGCATTTTGCACACAAAAACTCTTGTTTCCATCATTAATTTAAAACCTCAAACTCTTGAAGAATTAGCGAAAATCAAAGGTTTCGGAAAATCCAAAACCCAATCTTTTGGCGAAGAAATCTTGGAAATTATAAAAAGTTCGCAGAATTTATCTTGAACCAAACCTTATTAAAATCAAGATTCAGATAGCTGGGTTATTAACAATTTTCAAAAAGTTATTAACATTTTAGTGCTTTTTTGTACTTTTTTTTCAAAAAAATATACGAAAATTGAAATTCGAGCGTTATACATGGTGAGACGTATTTCTACGTCCAAAGTAAAATTATTTAATCGAACTAAAAAACACCATGAACACCGCATGCACAAACATTCATTCAAGGATATGAAAATATGCTTGCGGGCTCCATATGACCTTAATTTAAAAATTATTACATATGAAAAAACAAATTTTAATTTTCTGTATGTTTTGTCCGTTGATGAGTTTCGGACAAATTTATGAATCGTTCAAACATAGCGATTCCATTAATCACCAATGGTTTGGCGACACTGCGTATTTTTTTGTCGAGAATGGAAAACTCCAACTTGAAGGCCCGCAAAGTTCGTCAACATTGTATTACGCCACTCAAAATGCCATCTGCGACAGTGTGGAGTGGAATTTCAAAATCGAATTGAGGTTTAACCCATCCTCGACAAATTATGTTCGAGTGTATTTAATGAGCGACACGAACAATCTGAAAGCTCCGTTAAACGGCTATTTTGTTCAACTCGGACAAACCGGAGGTAGAAACAATATTCAATTTTTTCGACAACAAGGAACAGCTACAACTCTTGTTTTTTCGGGTGTTTCGGAGTTTAGTTCAAGTAGCGGATTGTCTGTTCAACTTCGAATTAAACGATTTGCAGATGGCGAATGGCATGTGTTTTCAGATGTTTCGTCGCGATTGCCCATTACTCCGGAAGGTGATCCTTTTGTGGATTCAACGTTTCAAAAGACGGTTGCATTTGGATTTTATTGCAGATACAGCACGGCGAGTCGTTACAATATGTATGCTTTTGGCGAGGTAAAAGTTTGTCCGATGGAGCCTGATCCGATTCCGGAACCTCCTTTAATTATAGAGGATTCAGACGTTATTATTTCCGAAATCATGTTTAATCCGCCAACCGGTTCGGCAGAATATTTGGAAATATTCAACTGTTCGGAACAAGATATTCCGCTTTCCGAATTACGTTTAGGGAGATTCGACAACCAAAGCCATCTTTCCGGAGTTCTTGTTATTACGACAGATTCCGAATTAATCCTGTTGCCAAAAACATACGCCGTACTTTCTAGAAATCCAAATATTTTACCGCAATTTCACAATGTTTGTGCAGATGCACTATTGGTTACAATGCCCAATATGCCGGCACTTTCAAACACCTCCGGACGATACGCTTTAACGCGAAAAGACTCTACAATCATCGACGAAATTTATTACCATTCATCCATGCACTTTGCGTTGTTAGCCGAAACGAGAGGCGTTTCACTTGAACGCATAAATTTTGAAAAATCCGGAACAGATGCTAATAATTGGCATTCGGCTTCGAAAACATCCGGTTATGCAACGCCCGGATGTCCAAATTCACAGGGTGTTTCAACGATTGATAGCGACGACTTATTTCACATCTACCCATCACTAATTTCACCAAACAACGATGGCAAGGACAATATTCTCACACTCTCTTACAATGTGGAAACAGCAGGTTTTACAGGTAACATCCGCATTTTCAATAGCAACGGTCGAATGGTTAAACATTTAGTCAAATCCGAACTTTTAGGTACACACGGCACCTATTATTGGGACGGACTTTCCGACCAAAACACTAAACTTCCAAGCGGAGTTTATATCGTGATATTTGATATTTTTTCGCTTGACGGGCGAATTGTACGTGTGAAAAAACCTGTAGGATATCGGTAAAAAAATCTTCAAAAACAAAAAATACCATGAAAAAGAAATTAAAAACCGGTGAATTTGGACCTATTTATACTCAATTCAAAAATAAACCCAAAGATGCAATCAAACATTTGAAAAAAGTAAAACTGGCGAATGTATCAAGGCATTATATCGTGAAGATATTGGATATGTTGATATTGTTTGGGGCAAAAACGATGAAAATAATCGAGGTTATAGATCGAAGCATATCATTGAAAAACACGGAAAAGAGTTCAAGAAATTTCAAAAAAAGGACGTTGAGGTTGAAGATTTAATTCAATTTGTATTTGAATTTGGCACTGTTAAAGAAGAGCGAGAACAGTTTAAAATCATTATTGATAACGAACGATATAGAATTGTTCTTTTAACAAAATGGTACGGTAGGAAAAAAACTCTATTGCTGACTTCTTTTGGTAACATTCAGAACTGACTGCGGTGAATGTAAAATTGTAGTCCGAACTGTACACTACAAAACCAATCCAAAGATACAATTAATTTCCGAATTGACCAAATTTTTAACAATTTTTAACAAATGAAAATGCAGAAAAAAATTATTTACCAAGCAATTTGAACATATTCGTCTTGTAAGCCTCCACACCGGGCTGATCAAACGGATTCACGCCTAAAACATATCCACTCAAACCGCACCCAAATTCATAAAAATAAATCAACTGTCCAATCGTGTATTCCGAAATCTCAGGAACGTTGATTTTGATATTTGGAACACCGCCGTCAATATGTGCCAAAATTGTGCCTAATTGCGCCATCGAATTCACGTACCCCATGCGTTTTCCGGCAACGAAATTCATACCGTCTAAATTTTCGGAATCATTAGGAATTTCGATGATTTTTCGATTATTTTCAACAGATAAAACAGTTTCGAAAAGCATGCGTTCGCCTTCTTGAATGTATTGTCCCATCGAATGTAAGTCCGAGGTATTGTTGACTCCGGCAGGGAAAATCCCCTTGCCTTCCTTGCCTTCGCTTTCGCCGTAAAGTTGCTTCCACCATTCGGTTAAATAGGATAGGCGAGGGTCGTAGTTGACCATAATTTCAATTTTTTTGCCTTGTTGATACAGCACGTTTCGCAAGGCTGCGTAATGCATTGCGGGGTTTTTGGAAATTGTATTTTCAGTTGTTACAATCGCTTTCATGTCTTGCGCGCCTTTCACTAAACTGCGAATATCAAAACCAGCAACAGCAATTGGCAAAAGGCCTACAGGTGTGAACACAGAGTAACGTCCGCCTACATCATCGGGAACGATATACGTTTTGTAACCTTCCTTTGTTGCTAATGTTTTCAAGGCTCCGCGCTCTTTGTCGGTAATTGCAACAATACGTGATTTGGCTTCCTCTTTGCCGTATTTTTTCTCCAAATGGTTTTTCAAAATGCGGAATGCTACAGCGGGTTCTGTGGTTGTTCCTGACTTGGAAATTACGGTCATTGCATAATCGATTTTATCAAGAACAGCAAGCAATTCGTGCATATAATCCTCGCTCAACTGATGTCCTGCATAAATCACAAATGGATCTTTTCGGCTCGAATCTAACGCTGCAAATTGATTTTGCAACGCTTCAATCACCGCACGTGCGCCGAGATACGAGCCACCAATACCAATCACAACAAACAGTTTCGCTTTTTCACGCAAACGCTTTGCAGAGGCTTCAATATCTGCTAAAAATGCGTCGGAAAGTTCATCCGGAAACGTAACCCAACCGAGAAAATCGTTGCCTTTCCCCGTTTTTTGAATTAAATCTTGCTGTGCCTTTTGCAATGCAGGTTGCAGAGCGTCAAGTTCGGATTGTTGAATGAATTTTTCAACATACTGTTGGTCGATAGAGATAGTTTTCATAGGTTTGCGATTTTTTGCAAAGATACAAAAAAATTGAACAATAAACCACAGAGGACACAAAGAAACGCAAAGAAAAATAAACTTTCGTGTTTCTTTGTGTCCTCTGTGGTTAAATCCTTCCTCAAATATTTTTTGTTTATTTCAAAAAAAAATCGTATCTTTGTAGAATGAATTGGCTTTTTAAACATAGTTTTACTTCTTTTTCATTGGTTTGTTTTTTAGCGGCGACCAATGGTTTGAGTTTGGTTGAACATTATTGTTCGTACCAAAAGGAAAGTTATGTCTATTGGTTTGTTCAAAATCCGGATTGCAGTGACCATACTTGTGCACCTGTTGAAAAAGAGTCTTGTTGTTCGCACGAGGAAACAACAGCCTGCTGCCAAAACTTCAACAAGTTTTTTAAATTAGTTGCCGATTATTTTTCAACTCATAATGATGTAAAAACTGCAAATTATCCGATTTTTCATGTTGAACATTTGTTTAATGCAGAAAACTTGGCTTGTCCGAATTGCCGCTCACTTCATTGCTGTGGTTTTTCGAGTGATGTTGGGATATCCAACCATCTGCTGATAAAGCAAACAACTGAATTTTTGTTGTGAAAAAATTGATTTTTTTTGATTATTTTCAATCATTTTTCAATCATTTTTTTTACAAACAAAAAACTTTATAATTCTATGAAACATATATTTATCGGCTTCTTTCTTTTATGTTTAAGCCACCCTATTTTTTCTCAAACCCTTTCCGGAACAGTTTTGGAATACGATGCCAAAGCAAGAAATAAAACAAATCCGTTGCCGTTTGCTAATGTATACTGGCTTAAAACGCTAAAAGGCACGACTACAGACGATTTTGGAAAATTCACATTGGAACAAACGCCCGCCGATGGAAATCGACTGGTAGTTAGTTATGTCGGCTATGCCAGCGATACGATAGATATCAAGCCTAGCGATAACAACATTACCATCATCCTTTCGGAAAACATCATGTTGGATGAAGTACAGATTATTCAACGGCAGCAAGGTGCTTACATTTCTCGACTAACTTCGTTGAAAACTGAAGTGATTACAAGTGTTGGACTTTGTCAGTTGGCGTGTTGCGATTTAGCAGAAAGTTTTGAAAACAGCGCCACGGTCGATGTTGGTTATGCTGATGCGATTTCAGGTGCGAAGCAAATCCAAATGCTTGGATTAGCAGGACTTCACAGTCAAATCATGTACGAAAACATGCCGTTTCTCCGTGGGCTTTCTGCGCCTTACGGCTTGTCGTATGTGCCAGGGTCATTTATGGAATCCATTCAAATTGCAAAAGGAACATCCACTGTTATCAACGGTTTTGAAGGATTGGCAGGACAAATTAATTTGGAATATCGCAAACCGCAAACTGCCGATCCGCTGTTTGTCAATTTATTTTACAACACTGAACACAAAATGGAAGCCAATGTGATTGCGAATGCTCGCATAAACGATCGTTTGGGAACCACCACATTTGTTCATGGGTCAATGTTAAATCATGAAATGGATCACGTCGGAAATGATGGATTTATGGATCATCCGAAATACAAAAAACTCAACATTGTGAATCGCTGGAGCTACGACGGCGACAATTATCGAAACATCTCGACGTTTATGTTTTTGGTTGATGATAAAACTGGCGGGCAAATGGGTTTTAATCCCAAAACCAACAGTTATAATCAAGGCGTTTGGGGTTTTACCAATCGCACAAATCGTGCACAAGCTTTTATAAAAAACGGATTTGTGATTGATGAAAAGTCCAATATCGGAACACAACTTTCAGGTACGTATACGGACATGAAAGCCATGTATGGTATTAAAAAATACGATGCTGTGGAAAAGAATTTTTATGCCAATATGATTTATGAAAATGCGTTTACCGAAACTAATAAATTGAATGCAGGTGTGAGTTTTCAGTATAATAATATTGAGGAGTATTATAATCCGGGCTTTGGTAGTGATGCAACTGACTACATTGGACGTACGTTTTCAATTTTTGAAAACGTTCCTGGAATATTTTCTCAATACACCTATTCTGGTGAAAAAACATCGGTTGTTGTGGGTATGCGTTACGACTACAACACGTTGTATAAACAATCGCTTTTTACACCGCGTTTGCATTTCAAACACGATATTTTCGAATTTGGCACCATTCGCGGTTCTATCGGGAAAGCCTATCGTTCGCCAATTCCACTCGCTGAAAATTTAGGATTATTGGCGAGTTCAAGGTATTTGAACTTTGGAAATTTAGGTTTAGAAGATGCATGGAATTATGGCGTTAACTACGTTCACAATTTTTTTATTGGCGACGATTATCGCATGATTACACTTAGTTTTGATGCCTATCGCACGGATTTCAGAAATCAGCTCATTGTGAATTTAGATCGTGATGCCCATGCAGCATATTTCTATATGTCGAACAAAAAATCATTCGCTAACAGTTTGCAGTTGGAAGCCAGAGCAGAGGTTTTGGAAGACCTTTGGACACTTACACTGGCTGGACGTTACAATGATTCGAGACAGACTATAGATGGAAAATTGCGAGATAAACTTTACGTCAGCAAATGGAAGTTTTTGATGGTGAATAATCTTAATTTCAACAACAAATGGTTCTTTGATTTGACGTCGCAATACAACGGCAGAGTCCGTTTGCCGAATACCAACGGTGCACGTCCCGATTATTCCGAACCTTACCCCATGTTTTTTGCCCAATTAACAAAGCGGTTCAAAAAATTGGATGTGTATGTCGGTTGTGAAAATATTTTCAATACCGTTCAGGAAAATCCGATTATTGGCTACGAAAACCCGTTCGGACCAACATTCGATGCCACTGTAATCTACGGTTCGTTGATGTCGCGGATGTTTTATGTGGGATTGCGCCTGACCTTGTAATTAAATAAAAAAACAATATGTGAAAAATAGCAAACAGATTCCTCGACTTCGCATACTTTGTATGCTCCGCTCGGAATCTGTCGGCTATTCTAATCTTGAACCCAAAATAATGACACAACACGACCAAATCCCGAAAACGGTTGATCTCAAAAAGTTTATTGCTTCAAAAAGCCCGAAACTCGCGAGGTTTCTACCGAAATTTGTATATAATTGGCTAAACAAATTGTTGCATGTTGATCAAGTAAACGAGTTTTTGCATATCAACCGCGATTATCAAGGTGTTGATTTTGCTACACAAATCATAAAAAGTTTCAACCCTGCTTTAACTACGGTTGGCGCGGAAAACATCACGCCTGACGGGCGATTTCTTGTTGCAGCAAACCATCCTCTTGGCGGATTAGATGGTGTTGCATTGATTAGCACAGTTGGACAAATCCGTCCTGATGTGCTGTTCCCGGTGAATGACATTCTGACGTTGTTGGTTAATTTGCAATCGGTGTTTGTTGGAATTAACAAATACGGGGAAAATTCGTCGAATACTAAGAGTTTGACCGATGCTTTTGCAGGCGAAAGTGTAATTTTGTTTTTTCCAGCCGGACTTTGTTCACGCAGACAAAAAGGCGGAAAAATTTGCGATTTGGACTGGAAAAGTACAGTGATTACACAAGCACGAAAAAACCAGCGCGACATCATTCCAACGTATATCGATGCGCGAAATTCCAATCGTTTTTACAACTGGGCATATTGGCGAAAAAAGTTGGGAATAAAAGTCAATGTCGAACAATTATTTTTGGTTGATGAAATGTATAATTTCGATGGAAAACCCATAAAAATAATTTTCGGAAAGTCTATTCCTTACAGTACGTTCGACAAACGTTTCAATGACAGAAAATGGGCAGCACTTTTGAAACTACACGTTTACGATTTGAAATCAAATCCAGAGAAAACGTTTGAATTTGTGTAATTTATAGTTTATTTATATCTTTAAAAAATACCATCATGAAAAACCATCTAATTTATCTAATTGTACGTTTCACTGCTTTTTCTTTCATTTTTATGTCTTGTGACAAAGACCCCAAACCGAACAATCCTGAACTTCCTGAACCTTCTGTTGTTCCTGTCATCGGTGTAACTTTAAGTCAAGCTACAGCTGCATTAAACATCGACGACACTCTAATTTTAACCGCAACTGTTTTTCCCGATAGTGCCAGCAACAAAACTGTTTCTTGGTCAAGCTCCGACTCAACTGTTGCTTCCGTTGTTAACGGCAAAATCACAGCCCTAACCGCAGGTTCAACAAATATTATCGTTATTACCCAAGATGGTAACAAAAGAGATACTTGCCAAGTTACTGTAACCCCTACAACTATACCTGTTGAAAGCGTGACACTCTGCAAAACTGTCGATACTCTCATTGTTGACGAAACGCTCATTCTCACAGCAACCGTGTGGCCAAGTACGGCCACCAATCAAACTGTAACTTGGTCAAGTTCTACCCCAAGTGTTGCAACTGTTCTTAACGGTGTTGTCACAGCCGTTGCTCAAGGCTCTGCTGTCATTACCGTAACCACAGCTGATGGCAACAAAACCGCTACTTGTACCATAACAGTTATTCTTCCCCCTGTTCCTCCTATTCCTCCCGTTGATGTTCCGACTTGTAACAATGATACTACCGGTTGGAGTACCAAATTTGGTGTGGTTTCTTTTGCCTCTCCTCAAACTTGGACTATTTCTGCTGCTAACGGCGCACCTCAAACCATTTGGTCTGATGTTGTTCAGGCTACCAATTGTAATAAAGACTCTCACAATGGCGGTACAAGCGGTAATTGGCTTTCTGACTGTCGTTCCAATCCCGATTATCCGGGTAATTTGTTTTCTTGGTGTGCTGTTGCCAGATTTAGAGAAACGCTTTGTCCGGATGACTGGCGTGTTCCTACTCGTCAGGATTTTATTGATTTGGACAAGGCTATGGGAGGTTCGGGTGAACCTCGTCAGAATGCCTTAGTATTTATCAATGCTAATTATCTCAATCTTTCTGTCTGGGGTGGGCGTCTACAAGGTGGTTGTCTCGCGAGTGGTGGGCTGTCGGGAGACCAGGGTAGACGCGCGTCCTACTGGACTCAGTCGGATTATAGTGCAACTTGGTCGACTACCATGAACTTCGATACGGATGGCAACGTGAACCCTTGGGGTTATGTCAACAAGGGTAGTGGGTTCGCGCTACGGTGCGTTCGTTAGTTCGAGCTTCGGAATTTCTTGTATTTTGATTTTTTTTATTCAATTTTTTTTCGTAACTTTGTCAGTTATTTATGGAACCCATCATTGCCCCGATAGACAGAGCACTTTTGAAAGCAGAACTTACTTCGGATAAGTGTTTGCGAAAAACCAGTTACGGTAATCGTGAAATTTATTCGGTAACGTGTCATGATGCGCCGAATGTGGTGCAGGAAATCGGACGCTTACGCGAAATTAGTTTTCGTGAAGCAGGTGGCGGAACGGGGAAATCGGTAGATTTGGACGAGTTCGACTTGAACGAAGTTCCGTATCGTCAGTTGTTGGTTTGGGACAACGATGAAGAAGAAATTGTGGGCGGTTATCGCTATTTGGAAGGCTCTGTAATTCCCATAAAAGACGGCGTTCCGCAAATTGCAACATCGGAATTATTTCACTTTTCACCAAAGTTTATCAAAGATTATTTACCTCAAACAATCGAACTTGGACGCTCGTTTATCCAACCGAAATATCAATCGTCAAGAAATGGATTATTTTCGCTTGACAATCTTTGGGATGGCTTGGGTGCATTAGTGGTTCACAACCCCGATGTGGACTATTTTTTCGGAAAAGTAACGATGTACACCACCTATAATGTTACAGCTCGCGATTATTTGTTGCGCTTTATGAATTTGTATTTTTGCGATGCAGAACACTTGGTAACGCCGATTGAACCTGTGCACTTGGTAACAGATTTGAATGAAATAGATGCTTATTTTAAAGGACTTTCGTTGGAAGATGCGTTTAAAGCCACCAACAAAAAAATTCGCGAATTGGGCGAAAATATTCCGCCGTTGATTAGCGCTTACATTAAATTGTCATCAACAATGAAAACCTTTGGCACTGCGATTAATGAACATTTTGGAAATGTTGAAGAAACCGGAATATTAATCAAAATTTCCGATATTTATGAGGATAAGATGGCTCGACATGTAACTTTATAAAGGTTCGAGGTGGCTGGTACGGAGTACGAGGTTTCCACGAAGCACACCCAGTACCCCGCACCAAGCACCTCGCACCAAATTAACAACTAAACAATTTTATGGAATACAACACAACCCAAACCCCCTTAGTTATCCGCGAATACGGCCGCTCAGTACAAAACATGATTGACTTTGTTTGCACGATTGAAGATCGCGACAAACGTAATGATATGGCTCGTTCAATTATTCGAGTGATGTCGCAACTCAGCGTGCAAGATGGTGGCAGTCGAGAAGATCGCGAACATCAACTTTACGACCACTTATTTGTGATATCGAATTTCAAATTAGACATTGATTCACCATATCCGATTCCGACACGAGAAACCTTGCACAAAAAACCTGCCATAGTACCGTATCCAAGTAATGACATTCGCTTGAAACATTACGGACAAAGTTTGCAACGCATGATTTCCAAAGCGTCCGAAATGCACGATGGTGATGAAAAAACGGCCTTGGTACGATTGCTCATCATCCAAATGAAACGCGCGTATATGCTGTGGAATCAAAACGTGCTCGACGAGCATTTGATTGCCGAACAGTTGCGGATTTTATCCGATGGAAAACTTGTTTATACCTTAGATATGCACACGGACGTTGTGCCCGAACTGCCCGAAATCGGCTACGCCAAGAAGAAAAAGAAAAAGAAGAAAAAGAAAAACAACGCTAAATTTTAATTATGGGTTCGTTTGTTATACAAGGAGGACGCCGTTTGAAAGGCGAAATTATCCCGCAAGGTGCAAAAAATGAGGCGCTTCAGATAATTTCGGCTACGTTGTTGACATCGGAAAAAGTGATTGTGGAAAATATTCCAAACATCCGCGATGTGAACAAATTGGTTGAATTGCTTCAAGCCTTAGGCTCGAAAGTTGAAAAATTGGACGATGGTATATATTCGTTTCAAGCCGACGCATTGAATTTAGACTTCATGAACACCGACGAATTTTCCAAAATGGTTACGTCGTTGCGAGGCAGTATCATGACAGCAGGGCCTCTTTTAGCCAGATTTGGCAAGGCTTTTGTTCCTCAACCGGGTGGCGATAAAATCGGTCGTCGGAGATTGGACACGCATTTCATCGGTTTCGAAAAATTAGGCGCAACGGTGAATTATGACACTCAGAAATCAGCGTTCACCATCACTGCAAAAGAATTGAAGGGTGATTACATGTTGCTTGATGAGGCTTCCGTTACGGGAACGGCAAACATTGTGATGGCAGCCGTTTTAGCAAAAGGCACAACCACCATTTTTAATGCGGCTTGCGAACCGTATTTGTTGCAACTTTGTGAAATGCTGAACCGTATGGGCGCAGAAATTTCGGGTGTCGGTTCTAACCTTCTCAAGATAAACGGCGTAAAAGAACTGAAAGGAACCACGCATCGCATGTTGCCTGATATGATTGAAATTGGCTCGTTTATGGGGTTAGCAGCGATGACGAAATCTGAAATCACGATTAAAAATGTGAATTGGGAATATCTTGGTGTTATTCCGCAAGTGTTTAGAAATTTAGGTATCAAGTTAGAAAAACGTGATGATGACATTTATATTCCTGCTCAAAACCACTACGAAATAGAACGTTTTATGAATGGCTCCATGCTGACCATTGCCGATGCGCCTTGGCCCGGATTTACGCCCGATTTAATCAGCATTGTATTGGTGACCGCTACACAAGCCAAAGGTTCAGTGTTGGTTCATCAAAAAATGTTTGAAAGTCGGTTGTTTTTCGTGGATAAATTGATTGAAATGGGTGCACAAATTGTTCTTTGCGATCCGCATCGTGCAACAGTTATGGGCTTAAATCATGAAAAGCCTTTGCGTGGTATACACATGGTTTCGCCCGATATTCGTGCAGGTATGGCGATGTTGATTGCAGCACTTTCTGCCGAAGGAGAAAGCACAATTGACCATATTGAACAGATTGATCGAGGGTATCAAAATATTGACATACGATTGAATGCACTTGGTGCGAATATTTATAGGATTTAATCTGATTTTATTTAGCTGATTTTCAGCTGTATAATATTTTTTTTTGAAATATCGATAATTTTATGTAACTTTGTACCAAAAAATACGTAAAAGCATTTAAATCCTAAAAAGAGATTATAAAAACAAAAAACAAACTATTAACCTAAAAACAAAACGACATGAAAAAAATTATCTTATCAGCAGTTATGGCTGCTATGGTATCTTTCGCAACAGCACAAGAAATTGTAATCGTGGAAGTGGAAGAAGTAACGGTATTAACTAACAAAAAAGGCACGCCGATTTTTCCAACAGCTGGAGCATGGGCGTTTAGCATTGATGCTTCGCCTTTCTTCACCTACGTAGGTGGCATTTTCAGCAATGCTCATGCTCCTGCGCCAATCTTTACCGATGGCGGTACGTTTTCGGCAAAGTATTTCTTGAAAGACGATTGTGCTTTGCGTTTCAAAGTAAGTATTAATCGTAGAACCGATCGCATTGTAAACTGGGTACCGGAACTTAATGCAAGTGGACAGCCTCATGCAGACAACCAAGTGAAAGATGTGTTCAGAGAAAGTGAGACCGATATTATGCTAATGGTAGGACTCCAAAAAATCGTTGGTGGAAAAACACGCCTTGTAGGTTTCTACGGAGCTGAAGCTGGTATTATGTATGGCTCGTATAGAAATAGAAATACTTTTGGAAATGATTTGTCTGCTGCTAATAACAACTATGGTCAATGGCGTACTTTGAAAGATACCAGAGCATTATTTGGTCTTGGTGCAGGAGTATTTGCAGGAGTAGAATATTTCATTGCTCCAGGTATTTCCATTGGTGGCGAAGTAGGTTGGGCTGCTATGTGGGGAACTACTACAAGAGGTAAGCTAGAAGAGGAACGCTGGGACAACAGTGCTGTGCAAACAGAAACTAATAAAGGAAACTATGCTTTCAGAGGTTCTTTCCTTGGTCACTTTAACAGCGGTATCACTTTAACGTTCTATTTCTAAGAAATTAGATTTCGTTGAAAAGTAAAAAGGCTGTTCGATTGAACAGCCTTTTTTTGAACGGCATAGCCCTTAACAAGGTTAATTATCTTTTTCGGGTAGCAGTAGTTGATTTTCTTGGACGACGACCATCTTTGTTTTCACCCTCGCCGCGAGGTGCGCGTTTATTGCCCTTTTTCTTGTTGTCATCATCATCGTCTGAAATATCTGAATCGTTGTGTTCTTCCATTTCCTCTTCCGCATCAGGCGTATTGTCTTTGTCGAATTTACGCTCTGCCAGACCTTCTTCGATGGCTCTTACCATCGCTTCAACGATAATGGTGATAGATTTCGAAGCATCATCATTAGCGGGAATAGCAAAATCTACCAATTCAGGATTAGCATTGGTGTCAACCATTGCAAACGTTGGAATATTTAAGCGTCTGGCTTCGGCAACCGCGATATGTTCTTTCAAAATGTCCACTACAAAAACGGCCGACGGTAAGCGCGTCAAATCAGCAATAGAACCTAAGTTCTTTTCGAGATTGGCTTTTTCGCGGGCGATTTGCAAACGTTCACGTTTTGAAATTTGCTCAAATGTTTTGTCGTTCATCAAGCGCTCGATCGACGACATTTTTTTCACCGCTTTACGAATTGTAGCAAAGTTGGTAAGCATACCACCCGGCCAACGCTCGGTTACGTAGGGCATTCCTGTAGGAGTAACCAATTCTGAAACGATCGTTTTTGCTTGTTTTTTTGTAGCCACAAACAGGATTTTCTTACCCGATTTGGCAATTTGTTTCAAAGCAGCAGCAGCTTCTTCGGTTTTTTCAACGGTTTTGTTGAGATCAATGATGTGGATTCCGTTTTTCTCCATAAAAATGTAAGGAGCCATTTTAGGATTCCATTTGCGTTTCAAGTGACCGAAGTGAACGCCGGCTTCTAATAATTGGTCGAAATTAATTCTGTTCATAATATTGTGTTTTGTTTACGTTCGAAAAAAGGCAATCGCAAGGTAGCTATACAGGTCAATGCGATTTTGATGCTAAACAATTTTAAAGGTCGTTTCGACTCCGCTCAACGACCGAAATCCGTTGGCTGAGCGGAGTCGAAGCCACCATTTTTAACGTTTCGAGAATTGGAATTTCTTTCTCGCTCCAGGTTGTCCCGGTTTTTTACGCTCAACCATACGATTGTCGCGAGTCAAAAGACCTTTCGCTTTCAATGCCGGACGGTTTTCTGCGTTGACTTCACAAAGTGCACGTGCAATACCCATACGAAGTGCTTCGGCTTGACCTTTCACACCACCGCCGTCTAAGTTAGCAGTAACATCATACTGTTCGCCTGCATTAACGGTTTCGAGCGATTGACGAACCACATATTGCATGGTTGCTGTTGTAAAATACTCTTTGTAATCTTTTCCGTTTACCGTGATTTTTCCCGTGCCGGGTTTCAGATAAACGCGTGCTACGGCTGTTTTGCGACGTCCAATTTTGTTGATTGCTTCCATGCTTATTTCAAATCTTTGGTATTAACTAATTTGGGTTGTTGAGCCTCAAACTTATGATTTGGGCCTACAACAACGTGAAGATGTGTATAAAGTTTGTTTCCGAGTTTGTTTTTCGGCAACATGCCTCTCACTGCTTTTTCAATTACAGCATAAGGTTTCTTTTGCAAAAGTTCGGCAGGTGTCGCAAAACGCTGTCCACCCGGATAGCCCGTATGGCGAACGTATTGCTTTTCCGTCATTTTACTGCCTGTCAAACGCACTTTTTCCGCGTTGATGACAATAACGTGATCGCCACAATCCACGTGAGGCGTATAATTGGTTTTATACTTGCCGCGAAGCAAGTTGGCTACTTCGGAAGCCAAACGTCCCAAAGTTTGGTTTTCAGCATCTACAAGCACCCATTCTTTATTTACGGTTGCAGCGTTTGCAGAAATTGTTTTGTAAGTTAACGTATTCATTCTATTTGCTGTTTTTCAATAAGATAATTTCCTCCCGTCCAAAAACGGGAGTGCAAAGTTACAAAAAATATTTCAGATAGCCAAATTTATTCACAAATTTTTGTCAAATTATACAAAACTAATCGTCTATTTTGTATTGAACCGGTTTCGGATTTTTAAATAAATCCAACTGGTTTTCGGCAATTTCTTCGTTGATTTTCGAAAAACGATCTTTCAAATATTCCCTAAGAACCGATTTCATCAGCCTGCCGGGTGTTGTCCCGTCTTTTTTGCAAACCTTAGCCAATACCTTGTTTTCAGCATTCGAAAGCGTGATATTGTACTTCACATTACGCGGTTTCTTTTTCTTTTTGACAACTTTTTTTTTCGATTTGACTTTCAACAATTCCATGTTTGAATATTGAGAATTTTTTGGCAAAGTTACGAATAATTTTTGAATTTAGGACTTTTTTTGTAACTTTGCAAAAAAATATGAATAATCTCGAAAAAAATAACAAACAGACTCCTCACTTCGTGATATGTCGTCATTCCGAGCGAGCGAAGTGAGAGAGGAATCTGTTGGCTATAAACAATCTTTAAATCAAAATACCAATGACGTTCGAACAAATCATACAAAACCTTCAAAACAAGATTTATCACCCGATTTACTTGTTACACGGCGAAGAATCCTATTTTATTGACGAAATTTCGGATTACATTGAAGCGAATGTTTTGGATGAAATGGAACGCGAGTTTAATCTTACCGTCCTCTATGGTCGTGATTGTACGGTAGATGCAATTGTAAGTGCTGCTAAGCGTTATCCGATGATGGCGAATTATCAAGTTATTATCGTCAAAGAAGCGCAAGATGTGCCAAAACTTGAAGAACTTGCCGAATATGTTGAAAAAACAGTACCTACAACGATTTTAGTGTTGGCACATAAAACGAAAAAAGTAGATTCTCGTAAAGTGTTTTTTAAACGTGCAGATAAATTTGGAGTAACATTTGAGGCTAAAAAACTCTATGATAATCAAGTCCCTGCGTGGATTAAGGAATTCGTGGCCCAAAAAGGTTATACGATTGACCAAAAGTCGTGTAGTTTATTGGTCGAATATTTAGGGGGAGAATTGACTAAAATCGCCAATGAGTTGGAAAAATTGATGCTGAATATTCCGTCGAAATCGGAAATAACGCCGGATATTATTGAAAAATACATAGGGATCAGTAAGGATTACAATGTTTTTGAACTGAACAAAGCGTTGGCTGCAAAAAATGTTTTGAAAGCGAACCAAATCATCACGCATTTTGCGCTCAATCCGAAAGAAAATCCCATTCAAAAGGTGATTCCGATTGTGTTTAGTTTCTTTCTGAAATTGTTGTTGTATCAAACCAATGTCAAAAAAGTGAACCAGGCGGATTTGAAAGTTATTGTCGGCACGCCGTTTTTGACTGAATACGAAAATGCCGCACGTCTTTTCTCCGTTCAAAAAACGGCAATGATTATTAGTTATCTTCGCGAATATGATGTGAAGTCGAAGGGTGTTGATAACACCGGTTCCGTTGACAGCGGCGATTTATTGAAAGAGTTGGTGTTTAAAATTTTGCATTAAAAAAGATTCAAGATTAGAATAGCCGACAGATGTCGAGCGGAGCATACAAAGTATGCGAAGTCGAGGAATCCGCTTGCTTTTGTAGAATTTTTCCACACTTTTGTAGAAATTCCACAATATTTTTGATTTATTTGCGAATTCAAAAATAATTCAATAAATTGATTTGCAATTAAATAAGTCTATTTTGCGAATTTTGGCACAGTACTTGTAATTTATAAACTCAAAACAAATTAAATTATAAACTTAAAAACTCAAAACATTATGAAAAAGATTCTCACTATTATCGCAGTTCTATTCACAATTTCTTTAACTATTCATGCCGCTTGTCCGGGTGCTGCTAAAGAACATCAATGTAGTAAATCGGAATTTGTTGTTATTGAATTCGCAGATTTGGATGAAGTTGTGCAAGTTGCCATTACCGACGAATGTGAAAAAAACGGACACAAAGTTGATCGTGTTGCTCGTCACAAAGAAAAAGGCTGTTTGACAGTTGTCGCAGTTTGTGAAGAAGGTAATGAAATAGTTTACCTCTTTGATGCAGATGGTAAACGTAAAGAAAATAAAGAGTAATTTTGGGTTTATTGCTCTTTATGTCGAACGGAAGGGATTGATTTTTTTCAATCCCTTTCGTTTTTTAATAAAAATGTGTATCTTTGCAGTTGAAAACTGTTTGTTGATGAAGAAAATTCTAATTGTTGAAGACGATATTTCGTTTGGTTTGATGCTCGAAACGTGGTTCAAAAAAAACGGCTACGATGCACAAACGGCTTCATCTGTAGATCGTGCAAAAAAAATGTTGAAGGAAACTTCTGTTGACCTTTTGCTTACTGATTTGCGATTGCCGGATGGAAGCGGAATTGAGCTTTTGCAATGGAAAAATGATAATGATTTGAGTTGTCCGTGCATTCTGATGACTAGTTATGCTGAGATTCAAATTGCTGTTGAGGCCATTAAATTAGGTGCATTCGATTTTTTGGAAAAACCTATCAATCCAACGCTTTTGAAACAAAAAATAACGGCTGCCTTATCATCTCAAACACTTTCGGCATCTAAAAAAGACGCTGGAGCGGATTTGCAATCCGTGCCAACACCACACTCGGCACGGACTACAAGTCCGCTCCAGCAAAATTCATCACTCAACAAAAGCAAAAATCCCATGATGAAAAAAATCTACGAGCACATTCAATTAGTTGCTCCAACGGATATTTCTGTGATGATTTTGGGTGAAAGTGGTGTTGGAAAAGAATATGTTGCGAGGTTAATTCACGATAGTAGCCGTCGAAAAGAAGCGCCATTTGTTGCAGTGGACTGCGGTTCGATGTCGAAAGAGTTGACAGGAAGCGAATTATTTGGCCACATAAAAGGCTCGTTCACATCTGCAATTGCAGACAAGACAGGTATTTTGGAGTATGCACAAAACGGTACTATATTTTTAGACGAAGTCGGAAATTTACCACACGATGTGCAAGTGCAGTTGTTGCGCGTCGTTCAGGAACGCAAAATTCGTCCGATTGGAGCAGTTAACGAAATTGAGGTCAATGTTCGTATCATTTGTGCAACTAATGAAAACTTAGAAAAAACCATTGCCGATGGACGTTTTCGAGAGGATTTATTTCATCGGTTGAACGAATTTTCGATAACTATTCCGCCTTTGCGCGAACGTCGTGAAGATATCGCCGATTTTGTAACTTATTTTTTACAGATTGCTAATGGCGAACTTCAAAAACATGTTGAAGGATTTTCGCCGGAAGCGATGTCTGTATTGGAAAACTATTCATTTCCGGGAAATTTGCGTGAAATGCGGAATATTATTCGACAAGCCTGTTTGTTTTGCGCTGAAAAATTCATTCAAAAAGAACATTTGCAGCTTTCTGAAAAAAATGCCTTTGCTCAAAAACCTGCAATTTTGTTCAATACAGAAGATGAAAAACAAAAAATCATCGCTGCTATCGAACGCTCGGCAGGCAACAAAACCTTAGCCGCAAAAATACTGAACATTGATCGCAAAACGCTTTACAATAAGATTCATCAGTACGGGTTAGAATTGTGATTTTTTTTGTTTCATTTTTTTTTCGTATCTTTGCATAAATTTTTTTGAAATGGCGAAAAAAGCAGATAGCAAGAAAAAACAAAATCAAGAGTTTTTTGAAAACAAGCAAGAGCTAGGAAATCGGATTGATACACCAAGGAAAGAGGAGATATCTCGCATAATTAGTTTGTCAAATATGTATCAGTCGTGGTTTTTAGACTACGCATCATACGTGATTTTAGAGCGTGCCGTTCCCGAAATTCAAGACGGATTGAAGCCTGTTCAACGCCGTATTTTGCATTCGATGAAAGAATTGGATGACGGACGCTACAATAAAGTCGCCAACATCATCGGCAACACGATGAAATATCACCCTCACGGTGATGCCTCTATTGGCGACGCTTTGGTGCAACTCGGACAAAAAGATTATTTAATAGATTGTCAAGGAAACTGGGGAAATATTTTGACAGGCGACAGCGCAGCAGCACCGCGTTATATCGAAGCGCGATTGTCGAAATTCGCAGCAGACGTGGTTTTCAATCCAAAAACTACGCAATGGAAATCATCATACGACGGACGAAATAAAGAGCCGATTACACTTCCAGTAAAATTTCCTTTGCTACTGGCACAGGGTGTTGAGGGTATTGCTGTGGGTTTGGCGTCGAAAATTTTACCACATAATTTCAACGAATTGATAGATGCTTCTATCAAAGTTTTAAAAAACCAGAAATTTGAACTTTATCCAGATTTTCAAACAGGGGGTTTGATTGATGTTGAGAATTACAACGACGGTTTGCGAGGTGGAAAAATCAGAGTGCGCGCAAAGATCTCGCAAGAGGATAAAAAAACGTTGAAAATTACGGAAATTCCTTTTGCAACAACGACTTCTTCGCTGATAGACTCAATTTTAAAAGCTCGAGAAAAAGGTAAAATCAAAATTCGAAAAATTGATGATAACACATCTGAAAATGTCGAAATCCTAATCCATTTGGAAGCAGGTGTATCGCCAGATACTACGATTGATGCGCTTTACGCATTTACCGATTGCGAAGTTTCAATTTCACCAAATGCCTGTGTGATTGATGATGAAAAGCCTGTTTTCATTGGCGTTACAGACATACTGAAACGTTCCACCGAAAACACAATGGCGCTTTTGAAAAGCGAACTCGAAATTCGATTGAACGAACTGAACGATGATTGGCACTATACATCGCTTGAAAAAATCTTTTTCGAAAAACGCATTTATCGCGAATTGGAAAACGATGTAAAAACTTGGGAACACTTGTTGAGTGATATCGAAGAAGCGTTCAAACCTTATAAAAAGAAACTCAAACGTGACATTACACGTGACGATATTCTGAAACTCACCGAAAAACCGGTGCGGAAAATTTCCAAATTTGATGTCAAAAAAGCCGATGAACACATTAAAAATTTAGAGTTGGAAATGGAGGAAGTGAAAAATCACTTAAAACATTTGGTGGATTACACGATTAATTATTTCCAACAGATCAAAAAAAAATACGGCAAAAATTGGGAACGAAAAACCGAAATTCGGAATTTTGAAACCATTGAGCGTACGGTAGTTGCTGCTGCAAACGTGAAACTCTATGTGAATCGTGAGGAAGGTTTTGTTGGGACATCGTTGAAAAAAGATGAATTTGTTTGTGATTGTTCGGATTTGGACGACATCATTGTATTCCGCGAAGATGGCTCGTTTATGGTAGCAAAAGTTGCCGAAAAAGTATTTTTCGGACAAGGTATTATTCATGTGGATGTGTTTCGGAAAAACGACGATCGTACGGTTTACAATATGGTTTACCAAGACGGGAAATATGGGTTTGCTTACGCGAAACGCTTTAACATCGGAGGAGTTACGCGCGAAAAAATGTATGATTTAACCAAAGGTTCGAAAGATAGCAAAGTGCTGTATTTTACGGCTAATCCGAATGGCGAGGCTGAAAAAATCCGTGTGTTTTTGAAAAATAAACCGGGTTTGCGGCGTTTGGTGTTCGACTACGATTTCACAGAATTGGCGGTGAAAGGACGTTCATCGATAGGTAATATTTTATCGCGAAATTTGGTCAAAAAAATCGTTTTGGAAAACGAAGGACATTCCACATTAGCCGCACGAAAACTCTGGTTTGACGAGAGTATCAGACGATTGAACGCTGACGAACGCGGACAATATTTAGGCGAATTTAAAGCCCAAGACAAAATTTTGGAATTGACGCAGGGCGGCTATTATCGTTTGGTGAGCTTCGATTTGAGTACGCATTTCGACGAAGATTTAATTCACATCGAAAAATTTAATCCGAAAAAACCGATTACGGCAGTGTATTTCGACGGCGAAATTCAGCGGTTTTACCTCAAGCGTTTTATAGTTGAGGAAACCGACAAAAAAACGTTGTTTATTGACGAACACCCCGAGTCGTATTTGCTTACGATTAGTGCGGATTGGCGGCCGATGCTCGAATTGGAATTCGACAAAAAATCCAACAAACGCGACATCGAAGATGAAGTTGTAGATTGCACCGAATTTATCGGCGAAAAAAGCCATAAAGCCAAAGGCAAACGCTTGTCTAATTACGCCATAAAATCTGTGAATTGGTTGGAGTCTCAGCCATACGAGGACGAAACTTTTGATGAGGAAAATGATTTGCAATTGGATTCAGAATTGGGTATTGAGCATGATGGGAAGATGGTGCAGGGGGAATTGTTTTAGAAGAGTTAACCGCTCGCGCAAAAGTCTACGTCCGTGCATTTCCATAGCAAGCAGATTCCTCGACTTCGCGTACTCCGTACGCTTCGCTCGGAATGACGGCGTTTTTATCACGAGGGAGAGTAGGGAGAATTTGTGGCAAAGCCACAAATTCTCCCTACTCTTTTTCCCCCTTGACCTTGTGCGTTGTCATGTCGAGCGAAGCGGAGCGGAGTCGAGACATCCGCTTGCTATTACAGCCCAAACCATCCTGCCGATTTTTCAAAAAATTCATGAAATCAGCGGACAAAAAGTGATGCTTGACTTTGTATTGCGAAGCGAAAGAGCAATCGAAGTCAATATCGCCATCATTGGGTTTAATATATAAATTTTCCATTTTCCATTCTCAATTAAATTTCGTACCTTTGTGAAAAAAAATGAAAAAATTAGTTGTTTTCACAGGAGCAGGAATCAGTGCCGAGTCTGGTATCGCTACATTTCGGGCGAGTGATGGACTTTGGGCGAACTATCGCATCGAGGATGTTTGCACACCGGAAGCATTGCAAAATAACCGTGAACAAGTAATCGATTTTTACAACATGCGCCGTAAAGAAGTGTTGACGAAACAACCGAATGCGGCACATTTAGGGTTGAAAGAATTGGAAAAACAATTCGATGTACAAATTATCACACAAAATGTTGATGATTTGCACGAACGCGCAAAAAGTAAAAACGTGTTGCACCTTCACGGCGAAATTCTCAAACTGTGCAGTTCTCGCGATGTTTCACAAACAATTGAATTTGATGGTTGGGAGCAAAATTTAGATGCCCGACATTCGGACGGTTCTTTGCTTCGCCCGTTTATCGTGTTGTTCGGCGAACAAGTGCCGATGCTTGAACGTGCGATAGACCTCACTGCTGAAGCCGATATTTTTGTAGTGATTGGAACATCGTTGCAAGTGTATCCCGCGGCATCGCTGTTGCATTACACGCGCCCGAATGTGCCGGTATATGTGATTGATCCGAATGTTCCTGCGATTTCGTTGCCACGAAATCCGTTGCATATTATTCAAAAATCTGCTACGGAAGGAATTGAGGAATTAATTAGGTTATTGTCGTAGGGGCGAGGCATGCTTCGACTACGCTCAGCAACCAGCCAGCCCCTACCCTACAATCATAAAAAAAACGGCGAAAGTAGTTGAAACCTTCGCCATTTTTTTGAAATAGATTAAGATTTACTATATTCTATTTACAGCCGAGCAAATAAGTCACGGTAAGTGCAAGACCATTATTTCTTGTTGTAATTTTATTTTCGTTAGATAAGTTTGCCAAACCAAGGTTGTAACCAACGCCAACCTGGAAGTTGCCGAATTGCAAGCCTGCTCCGAAACCAAGCCCAAAATCCAGTCTGCTCATTTCTCCACTACCACTTCCGAATTCAATTTTTTCTGTTGCTTTTTTTCCATCTGCTTTTGCTTTTGTGTTTCCGCTAAGAGCGATACCAACATATGGACCTGCTTGCAACACGAGCTGAATATTATCATTTTATACCCAATTTGTATTGAGCGTTAATCGGAACTTGAAGATAATTAAGATTTATTGATCCTTTAACTCCAAATATATCGATTCTCGCTCCTTGCGTGGCAAATAAGATGCCAGGCTGAATAACAAAGGCTTCGCTAATGGCGTAATCGCCTACAACGCCGATTTGAAATCCGGGTTTCATTTTAGTGTCGAGACTTATGCCTCCTCCACTTTCGTTCATATTCGTTAAGTTAAAACCAGCGCGAGCGCCGAATGTGAATTGTGCATGTGCCATCGCTGCGAAAGCAACAAGCGTTACTGTGATCATTAATTTTTTCATAATTTTTTGTTTTTTTGGTTTGTAATTTTTTTGTTTGGTTTATTGTTAAAATTTAACTTCGCAAAGATACGATAAAAAAATGAATTTTACAATTTTTTTCGTATCTTTGCAAAATGAACACACCTCGTAACCCGCACCTCGCACCCCGCACCGTTGAAATCATGTCGCCCGTAGGTAGCTACGAATCGCTGTACGCCGCGATACAAGGCGGTGCAGATTCGGTGTATTTCGGCGTTGGACAACTCAATATGCGTTCGCGTTCGGCGAATAATTTCGACTTAACAGATTTACAAAACATCGCTGAAATCTGCAAAGAGAACAACATTCGGTCGTATCTAACATTGAATACAATTGTTTATGACCATGAGTTGCAAGTGATGAGAAATATTCTGACCACTGCGAAAAAAGCGGGTGTTTCGGCAGTTATTGCTGCGGATATGGCTGTGATAATGTATGCACGTTCGATTGATTTTGAAGTACATATTTCTACACAATGCAACATCACAAATATAGAAGCTGTGCGGTTTTTCGCGCAATTCGCTGATGTGATGGTAACAGCACGAGAATTGAATTTAGACCAAGTTGCTGCTATCATTCAACAAATTTCCGAAGAACAAATCAAAGGCCCTTCGGGACGTTTGGTCGAAATGGAAGTATTCGCGCATGGAGCATTGTGTATGGCTGTTTCCGGAAAATGTTATTTGAGTTTGGACAACTATAATGAGTCTGCAAATCGGGGGACGTGTTTGCAACTTTGTCGGCGTCCGTACAAAATTACGGATATGGATGGCGGTACGGAATTAGTTGTTGACAATGCTTACATCTTATCACCAAAAGACTTGAAAACATTAGATTTTTTAGACAGAATCGTGAACGCCGGTGTGAAAGTTTTGAAAATCGAAGGTCGCGGACGTTCGGCAGATTATGTGAAAACCGTTACCCGAATTTACAAAGAAGCCGTCGATTCAATTTTCGAAAATACATTCACCAAAGAGCGTTTACAAATTTGGAATGAACAATTGAGAACCGTTTACAATCGCGGATTTTGGAATGGCTACTATCTTGGACAAACCCTTGGCGAATGGACAGAGCAGTATGGTTCGTTAGCAACCAAACGCAAAGTTTATGTCGGCAAAGTTACCAACTTTTTCAATAAAATCAACGTTGCCGAAATCAAAATCGAAACCGGGCAACTTTCTGTTGGCAATGATGTACTGATTATGGGTGAAACTACAGGTGTTTACGAAGATACGATTTCCGAAATACGTGTAGATTTACAATCGGTTCAAACCGCTGAAAAAGGTGTACTCTGTTCAATCGCAACACGAGCACTTGTGAGGCGAGGCGATAAAGTTTATCGGAGGGATTAATTCAATAAATAGAATTTCTAACCAATTCTGTACGCAGAGAGGTAAGTGTTACAATCTTTTTTTGCAGACGAAATTAGTTGTAAGTACCAAGTAACAATTAGTCCATTTTATACGAAAATTCGGCTATAACAGTACCAATGTCACTTCTTACTTGCCAACGAAATTTAGTGGCTTCGTGTAAGTTGAGAGCATCAATGTCTGCAGTCTTAATTTTTGCAACCCATTCGTCTGCAATTTTTTTGGCTTCTTTGTCAGCTTTTTCTCTAGCTTCCGCTTCGTTTCTACCACTACCGGTGTACTTAAGCGGATTTGTGATGTCGTGATAAGGAATACCTAAACCTGTGATGTAATTTTGTACGGTAATCATATCTAAGAAAGAGTCAGAATACCAAGAGGGAAATCCGTCATTGAAGTAAGATACTTCGACTGTTGTTCTTGAGCAGCTTGTTGTGATTGTCAGTGCTGCTACGACTGCTGAGAGGAGAAAGATTTTTTTCATGGTTGTTAAGTTTTTTTGTTAATAATTGTGCGAAATATTTATCGGTTAATGATTATGTCTATTGCTTTTTCAAGTTGTCGGTCTTTACCTATTGCAATATCAGCAGCAAATGCTTCATCGTGTTTAATTTCATAGCCACGCGGTGCATCTTTAGGTGAAAAACCTTTACCTTCGTAATTTTTGCCGTTAGGTGCATCAATCATGACGAACGGGGTATAGACCAAGTTCATGAAAAAATTATTAAACGTGCCGGCATTGAAAATAGTCATGGATGTATTACTTTGCAACAGATTACCTTGTCCGCCCCAAGTGGTTTCACCCACGAAGTATCCATTGGGTAGATGACTGAGTGCCATAGTAGATATTTCTGCACAACTCACCGAATGCACGTCTGCCAAAACAACAATCGGAATTGTTGCAATTGCAGGATTTGTGTTGACAGGCACATAGGAAACAGGTCTATATGTATGAGGAACTCGAGGTCCGTAATCTAATCTGCCTTCGCCTATTTTTTCTCGTCTGAATCCTGCCAAAAATTCTTTACCCATCAAAAAGTTAGACCACAATAAATCCATATCAACGACACTGCCTCCGCCATTTCCCCTGAGATCGATAATAACACCATCGAGAGTTGGATCTTCGAGTGCGGAAAATAATTCATCTAATATAATAGCAATCGAAGTCCCCGAAATATCGTCGGGATTGCTGAAATATCCGTGAATATTGAAACCGCTAAAATAAAAGTAGCATATATTTTTTTCTGATGTATTATCAACAAATCCCTGCAACATGTACAATAGATCTCCCGAAACACTGGCAACACCGCGAAGCCAATTATTCAAATAGCGGTCAGGTAATTCAGTAAATATGAAATTATCAAGATCATTCTTAGCGCGATAATCACTTCTTTGCATATAGCGATTGTCACTGGGTCGTATAAGAAAACCATATCCTGCCTCTGCCAAGGCGCCTCGATATGCAGCGTCTATCAAAATAGCATAGTGTCCATCCGCTAAATCCTTTGTCATTTCGATAAAGTATTTATAGGCTGTTATGATGTCGTCCGACTCATTGATATTGAGTTGAGCAAATTTTGGTTGATACAAGTCATAAACGGCATCCCAATCGGTGGGATCAATGTCCCAGAAAATGTAGTTGTTGTTCATACCAGTCCAAAAACTTTCAAATGCGGATGCAAGACATTTTCTTTGGAAGTCGTACGGACGATTTGCTTCGGGCATACTCTTACGACACGAGGTAGCAGTAATTGCTAAAACTGCAATGCAGAAAAATATTTTAAGTGATTTCATGGCTTTAATTTTTTTTAGAGTTACGTAAAGAAAAGAGGTTAAACAGTACGCTCGCTTGTAGCACATAGGTATCGTTGTAACGAGGCACTTGTCGATACATATACTTCTTTTGGAGGTCTGACGCACTGTGGTAATAACGTCCTTCGAGTGCGAAAGTAAACATGTTGTTATATTTGTATTCTAACCCCAAGCCTAACATCAAGCCGTATTCAAAACGGTTGTCGCGACGACTGTCAAAGGTAAACGACTCATCGTATTCGTATGGTAATTCGTTATTGTCAAGGGCTATTCCCTTGATTCGACTACCTGTCCAATAACCCATAAATACGCCGGGTGTACAAAAACCGCGCAATTTTTCTCCACCAAACGAAAAATTAACCATTAACGGTAATTGCAGATAAGTGTTTGTGGTGTGTCGGTGAGGTTTCGGAGAATAGGCGTGAAAATCCGTACGCGTCCACGTGTAGTTTTTTTGAATTACAGATGGCTCTGCTTGCAAAGCAAACCACTCGTTGAAACGGTACCTAATAGGCATACCCACGGTGAATCCACCTTTGCTTTTATAAGCAGTAAATGGGCGAGATCCGACAGAGGTTATCAGTGTGTTGTGGCTATACCCACCGGACACTCCAAGGTACAGTTTGTCTTTGTTGTTGTTTTGAGCATAAGCAACAATACCAACAAACAACAAGCTAATTGTCATTAGATTTTTTGTTCTCATTTGGTTTTAGTTTTTAGGTTTTAGGTTTTAGTTTTGAGACTGTAAAAGTACTATTTTTTTTGGAATTTAGCAAGTACAAACTAGTAAATAAATGAACTTCCTCCCAAAAACTCCCGCAAAATTGATGTTGGCGGAATTTCCCGATCGCTCATGGGTTGAAAATAGGTGAAAAATTTTAGCAATCCGGTTGCATCGTTATAAGCTTCAGAAGTTTCCGGAACGGCACGCAGAATAGGCTCTGCGAAAGTTTTCAAAACTGACAATTCAAAAATCAACGCAGAATTGAAGATAACATCCGCCTCTTCCTGAAACGGAAAAATATTTTTTTCTTCGCCACGACGAACGCTGTTCCAACGATTGATGGTGTCGATAGCCGAATATCCTCGTGTTCTGTAATCACGGACAATTCGACGAATCAGACGATTGTCCGTAGTTGGAATCGGATTATGTGCATCAATCGAAATCGGCGTTAAAGCCGACACATAAATTCGATATTTCAGTTTGTCGGAAATACGTGCAGTGAGTTTTGGGTTATTGCCGTGAATGCCCTCCATCACAAGGATTGAGCGTTCTTTCATTTGCAGTGTATTGCCCCGAAACTCGCGTTGACCGGTGTAAAAATTGAAAGTAGGAGATTGGATTTCTTTACCATCAAGCAATTCAACCAATTGTTCGTTGAAAAAATCTACGTCTAAAGCATCGATAGTTTCGAAATCGTAGTCGCCGTTTTCGTCACGTGGCGTGTCTTCACGATTTTTGAAATAATTGTCGAGTTCAATCACTACAGGGGTGAGTCCCATAACTTGAAGTTGCACATCCAAACGCTTGCTAAACGTAGTTTTCCCGGATGATGAAGGACCGCTGATGAGCACCATTTTGGCCTCTTTTCGGTTGTAAATTTCATCAGCGATATGGGCGATATTTTTTTCCTGCAAAGCCTCTGCGATTTTGATAATATCGCCATCGGTTTTTTGTTCTATAAGATGGTTCAAATCCCCGATATATCGCAAATTCAGAACATCTAACCACCCTTTATATTGTCTGAAAATTTTGAATAATTTGGAGTCGGGTTCGACTTTAGGCTGTGTGCCCGGTTCAATCGAAAACGAGGTCTTCATCAGAAAACCGTTACCGTAAAGTTCAAATTCCAAATACGGCAAATAACCTGTAGATGGGAGTAAGTAACCATAAAAATAATTCACTTCATCATCCAAAAAATACACAGATGTAAAAAATTCGTGACGTGTTTCGATGCTATTTACTTTATCGAATAAACGATGTTTTTTGAATAGTTCAACCGCTTCTTCAGTTGGAATTTGCTGCCGACGAAACAGCAGATTAGCCTTGATGATTTCGTGCGTTTTCACTTCCAACGCGTGCGCCATATCTTGGCTGATTTGAAACGGCAGATTGTCGATTTCGCAATACACACCACCCGGAAGCGAATGCTCAACACGCAAATTGGCTTCCGGAAATAAATCTCGAATAGCCTTATACAATACAAAAATTGCTGAACGCGAACACATTCGTTTTGCCAAAGGATGGTGGAGGTCAATAAATTCGATGATTTTTGGTTTGAAAACTTCGTAATCTAATTCTCGCAGACTATTATTGGCAACGGCAGCAATAACCGTGTCGCCAAGCGGTTTTCCAAAGGCTTCGTGAAGTTGTTGAAGGCTTAATCCTTTCAAAAAGGATTTGGTTTCTTTAGTGTTTTTGCAAGTGATTTCGACCATGGTATTTTTTTCTGCAAAGATACAAAAAAAAGTTGTATATATCATTTTTTTTTCGTACCTTTGTGCAAATATAATCTAAAATCGAAACACGATGAAAAAATATTTCCTTTTTGTATTTACGACCTTGTTTTTTGTTACGCAACATGTTTTTGCTGTTCCGGCGAATCCAACTCCGGATAATTATACCTTACCGGATGGTTCGGTAATTACTCTTCTACAAAGAGGTGATGAATTCGTAAATTGGGTAACTACGCTTGATGGGTTTACCTTATTGCTTAACAAGGATGGCTTTTTTGAGTATGCTATTCAAGACCAAGCGGGCGATTTGACACTGTCTGATGTGCGTGCGCATAATGAGTCGAAACGCATGGTAGAGGAACGAAGTTTTGTGGCAAATTTGCCACAAGGATTGAGTTATAGTTCATTTCAGATTGAAACTATGCTTGAACTTCGCGGAGTAAGAGAGGATTTTTTGCGACAAAAGATAGATGATGATGCACAACGTATGTCTGGAGTTGTCTGCACAGGAAATGTGCGTGTACCGATTATTTTGGTTGGATTTCAGGATAGAGCGTTTACCACACCAAAAGCACACTATGAAATGTTGTTTAATCAACTAAACTTAACCAGCACGCCATACGGAACAGTTCCGGGAAGTTTGCGAGATTATTTTTCAAGTGTTTCAAACGGAACACTAGACGTTCAAGTGGATGTTTTTGGCCCATATACCATGCCGAATAACTTACTCCATTATTCAATTTCCGGAGATTGTCCGGGTGCCGGCGGACAACATCGTACGCTGGCCCGCTTGGCGCTTGATTCGGCATTTCACAGAGGTGGTGCAGACTTAGCTAGCTATAATGTGACCTCTGTGCATATTATTTTTGCCGGTTATGGTAGGGAGAATGGGGCGAGCACTTGCCCCTCAATATGGTCACACATGTCAAGTATCGCAAGTCCTAATACCTACAATGGAAAAACATTTACTAACTATTCTGTTTCTCCTGAATTTCGTGGTACCAGCGGTTCTAACATTACCTATATTGGTGTTGTTGCCCATGAAATGGGGCATTCATTACTACTCTTGCCTGATTTTTATTCTGTGGGCGCTAGCTGTGTGGATTTAGGCAGTTGGTGTTTGATGGCAAGCGGTTCGTGGAATGACAACGGGCGCACGCCTCCCAAAATTTCGGCGTATGGTCGTGTTGCTTCCGGATGGGTGCCGGAAGTAACGCTTTCAACACCGGCAAACATTACCCTGCCTAATCCTGTCACAACAGACGCTGTCTATCGGATTAACACAACCACAAATAACGAATATTTCTTATTGGAAAACCGTCAACAAACAGGTTGGGATGCCTTTATTCCAAGCAGTGGTATGTTGATTTATCATACAGATCGGGCGAATACTGCGGCTCTAAATGACTGGACAAATAATCGAGTTCTTTCCACTTGTAGTCGTCGCAGATATTACATCAAGCAGGCGGGTTGTGCTACTACCAATGGTTGTAATACAGGGACAGGTTGGACTAATCGTGTGAATGATCCGTGGCCAAGAAGCACTTTTACGGAATTTACAGATAATTCAACGCCCAATGCAAGATCGTGGGCAGGTGCAAATACTGCAAAACCGGTAACCGAGATTACAACAAACACAACTGCGAGAACAGTTTCATTCAAATTTATGGGAGGAGACATTACCACTCCGGATGCAGAATTATCGGAGTTTGTTGATTTGCTTGCTGTAATACCGAGTACAGAAGCAAATAACCTTGATATTAAGGTTCGCTTGCGCAATGGAGGTGTAACTTTCACGTCCGCATCAATTGCATGGAGTGTTAATGGAGTGGCTCAAACACCTTATTTATGGTCAGGTAGCCTTGCAAACGGAGCAGAGACAGTAGTAACACTCGGCACGATTAATCTTACTAGTGGTTCGCATACAATTAGTGCTACAGTAGCCGTTGCGGGAGACCTTAATCCCACAAACAACACAGTGAGTAAAATTGTAAAAGTCGTAATCCCATTCTTTACCGAAAATTGGGAAGGAAGCACTACTGGCTGGACATTTCAAAACGGTACTCAAACTAACAAGTGGCAAGTAGGTACAGCGGCCTCCAATGGAGGCAGTAGGTCTGCCTATATTTCCAATGATAACGGTACAAGTAATACATACAGTATTACCAGCACAAGCACAGTACACCTTTACCGAGATATTACCTTTCCTGCTTCAACGGACAGTTTTGATTTGTACTTTGATGTAAGATGTATGGGTGAGCCACATTCAAGCGGTGGAACCCCTTGGGATTATATGGAAGTGCGGATTGTAGCAACGAGTGTTACACCTGCAGCCGGAACCTTGTTAACTCAAGGCACAAGTTTTGGAAGGTACTTTGAGATAGGTAGTTGGCAAAACATATCCCAAGCCTTACCGCCTTCATATTCGAACACAACTCAACGATTAGTATTTTCGTGGAGGAATGACAACACTGTGGGCACTCAACCGCCTGCTGCCATTGATAATATTATTTTGGCATCACGTACAATCTCTTCAATTTACAGTATATCATTAAGCCAAACAGGTACACATACATTTACAGGTGCAAATTTTGGCTACAGCGCACCAGCTCCGCTTTCGGTAACCATTGCCAACACAGGAAACCAAGCAACGGGGACATTAAATATTGCCTTGAGCGGAACGAATCCAAATGATTTTACACTTTCCAAAACATCAATCACTAATATTGCTGCACCCGGTACAGATAATTTTACGGTTGTTCCGAAAACAGCTCTTGCCGTTGGAACTTATACGGCTACAGTTACTGTCAGCGGTAGCAATAGTATTTCCGGAACGTTCAATGTAAGTTTCACTGTAAACAAGGCTAACGGCGCAGCAGTGAGCATGCCAACTGTGGCAAGTCGAACTCACGACAGTATTACGGTTAATACTGTGAGCACTCCGAGCAATGGGCAAACCGTGGAATACGCCATTCATACAACCAACACAGCCGCTGCTTCATCGCTCACATGGCAAGATGGAACAAGCTTTGGCAGTCTTTCAGCAAGCACAAACTACTATGTTTATGCCCGTTCAAAGGAAAATATTAGCCACAATGCCGGTAATACGTCAGTAAGTGCAGTCATCACCACACTTTCTATGCCGACTTTCGGAATTACCTTGAGCCAAAATGGCACACACACATTTACTGCGGAGACTTTTGGTTACAACGTACCAACACCGCTTTCCGTAACCATTACCAACACCGGAAATCAGCCAACAGGTGTGTTGAATATTGTTTTGAGCGGAACGAGTGCAAGTAGCTTTACACTTTCCAAAACATCTATCTCCACCATTGCTGTGAGTGATTCCGATAATTTTACCGTTGTGCCCAATACCGGTCTTGCTGTTGGAGTTTATACAGAAACGGTTACAGTTAGTGGGGAGAATGGTATTTCTGGAACATTCAATGTGAGCTTCACAGTGGATAAAGCAAACGGTGCAACAGTAGAAGCGCCAATTGTTGCAAGTCAAACCCACAACAGTATTATGGTTAACACTGTTGCAGCTCCCGGTAACGGACAAACCGTAGAATATGCTATTCACACAACCAATACTGCAACCGCCAAGTCAACCTTGACGTGGCAAACAGGTACAACGTTTGACGCTCTTTCGGCAAGTACAACGTATTACGTTTATGCTCGTTCGGCTATTCATCACCATTACCATGCAGGTGATCATTCGGTGAGTGCAGCTATCACAACACTTGCTGTGCCAACTTATGGCATTGTGCTAAGCCAAAGTGGAACCTATACATTTACAGATGCAAATTATGGCTATGTTGCACAAACACCGCTTTCAGTAATGATTATCAACACTGAAAATCAACCAACGGGTGAATTGACTATTGCTTTAAGCGGAGCGGATGCAAATGATTTTACACTTTCAAAAACTGTTGTTCCCAGTATCTCTGCGGATAATATTGATGATTTCACAGTTGTCCCCAAAACAGGTCTTGCTGTTCGAACTTACACGGCAACCGTTACCGTTAGTGGTGGAAATGATATTTCCGAAACGTTCAATGTAAGTTTCACCGTAACAGATGATGGTGTTGCTATTTCCGACCTCGAAAAAGGCGCTATACTGAAAGTTTATCCGAATCCTGTGTTTGATGGCAAATTAGTTGTGGAAATTCCGAACAACGTTGAAAGCGAGATGATTCAAATTTATGATTTTTCAGGAAAATTAGTGTTGACGCGCGTTGCTAACCATCCGAAAACTGAAATCAATATTTCGCATTTGCCAGATGGCACATATATTCTGAAAATTGGCGCTGTTTCGACAAAAATCGTGAAAAGATAACTATAAATTTAGATATTTAATCAAAAATAATCAACACATGAGAAAAAATTTTTTACTAGTATTTGTATCCTTGTTTTTTGCTGTACAACATGCTTTTGCTGTACCGGCGAATCCGATTCCGGATAATTATACCTTACCGGATGGTTCGGTAATTACTCTTCAACAAAGAGGCGATGAATTAGTGAATTGGGTAACTACGCTTGATGGTTTTACCTTATTGCTTAATTCAGATGGCTTTTTTGAATATGCGATTCGAGACCAAGCAGGCAATTTAACACTATCCGGTGTGCGTGCACATAATGAATCGAAACGTACGGCAGAGGAACGAAGTTTTGTAGCTAATTTACCAGAAGGATTGAGTTTTAGTTCATTTCAGATTGAAACCATACTTGAATTTCGCGGACTCAGAGAGGAATTTTTGCTAAAAAACGACGATGAACAGTACCGCATGTCGGGGGTTGTGTGCACAGGAAATATACGCATACCGATTATTTTGGTCGGATTTCCAGATAGAACATTCACTACACCAAAAGAACAGTTCGAAATGCTGTTCAATCAACTAAACTTAACCAGCATAGCAGGTGGGACAGTCCCGGGTAGTTTGCGGGATTATTTTTTAAGCAATTCCTCCGGAAAATTAGACTTGCAAGTCGATGTTTTTGGTCCATATACTATGCCAAATAACATACTCCATTATTCGATTTCAGGAGATTGTCCCGGCGCGGGCGGGCAACACCGCACGTTGGCTCGCTTGGCGCTAGATTCGGCATTTCACAGAGGTGGTGCAGACTTAGCCAGCTATAATGTGACCTCTGTGCATATTATTTTTGCCGGTTATGGTAGAGAAAATGGGTCAAGTACTTGTCCCTCAATATGGTCACACATGTCAAGTATTGCAAGTCCTAACACTTACAACGGAAAAACATTCACTAACTATTCTGTCTCTCCTGAATTTCGTGGTACCAGTGGGTCAAATATTACCTATATCGGTGTTGTTGCCCATGAATTGGGACATTCTTTATTGAATTTACCCGATTTTTACAATACAGGTACGGGTACTGTCGTAGATATAGGTGCTTGGTGCCTTATGGCGAGCGGATCGTGGGGAGATAATGGACGTACACCTGCACGTATTTCGGCGTATGGTCGCGTTGCTGCCGGCTGGGTATCGGAAATAACTTTATCGACGCCGGTAGATATTATTTTACCCAATCCTACCGCAACTGACATCGTTTATCGTATCAATACAACTACCCCTAATGACTACTTTTTGTTAGAAAACCGTCAAAAAACAGCTTGGGATGCCTCTATTCCCAGCAGTGGCATGTTGATTTATCATACGAGAAGAACCAGTTCCGATCTTTCGGTATGGAACAACAATAGAGTTAATGCTACTGCTAACAATCGCAGGTATTATATAAAACAAGCAGGTTGTGAAACGGCTAATGGTTGCCGTACAGGAACGGGTTGGACTAATCGTGTAAATGATCCATGGCCTCGAAGTACCTTTACGGAATTTACAGATAATTCAACGCCTAATGCAAGATCATGGGCAGGTGCTAACACTGAAAAACCTGTTACAGAAATTACACACAACACCTCAGCAAGAACCGTTTCGTTCAAGTTTATGGGTGGAGGTCCTCCAAGGTGGGATATAGCCATGAATCGGAGCGGTACACACACATTCAGGAATGCCCGCTATGGTTACGAAATCTATGAACCACTTTCAGTTACAATTACCAATGAAGGAAATCAGCCGACGGGTGAATTGACCATCGAATTAAGCGGAGAACATGCAAACGATTTCACAATTTCCAAAACGTCCATTTCCAACATCTTTGTGGGGAGTGATGATCATTTTACCATTGCACCAAAAACAGGCCTTGAACTGGGAACCTACACGGCAACAGTTACAGTAGCCGGAGATTATGACCTTTCAGAAAGTTTTGATGTAAGTTTTACGGTAATTCGTGCAAACGGTTCGCCTGTATCAACGCCAATGCTTGCAGACGTAACAGAAAATAGCATTACAGTTTATGCTGTTGAAACTATATTGGACATTTCCGATCAAATGGTGGAGTATGCCATTCAAACAACTAATGATACAAATTATTCTACTCTAACGTGGCAACCTGATACTGTATTTAGCAGTCTTTCGCCAAGCACGATTTACTACATTTATGCGCGTTCTGGGGGAAACACCAATTTCCATGTTGGCAACCCATCGGTGAGTGCACCTATCCAAACGTCTGAAACTGTAAATATTCGTGATGCCGAGATTCATGGCCGTGAATTCCTACGTGCATGGACACAAGACGGCATTTTACATATTGACGGATTGACCATTGGGCAAATCTATCGCATTTTTAACATTTCCGGAATACTTGTATATCAGAGTGTTGCGAAATCAGATATTGTAGGAGTTGAAAATTTTCAACCCTTACGAGGCGTATATATCATCCAATCGGGAAATAAATCCGTGAAAATCACACTGTAATTTAAATTAATTGATAAAAATATGAAAAAAAATGTTTTATTAGCGTTTGCAACTGTATTGTTTGCTGTGCAACAGATTTCTGCTATCCCGGCGTATCCTCATTCGTCGAATTACACCTTGCCGGATGGTTCTGAAATTACTCTTCAACAAAGAGGTGACGAATGGGTGAATTGGGTAGTTTCGGTTGATGGTTTTACCTTATTACGTAGCTCCGATGGCTTTTGGGAATATGCTATTCAAGACCAAGCAGGCAACTTGAAATTATCAGGTGTGCGTGCGCACAACGAATCGAAACGCACGATAGACGAGCGAAATTTTTTGCGGAATGTGCCTAAGGATTTAAGGTATAGTGCATCTCAAATCGAAGCCATAATTGAAGTTCGCGGAATAAGAAATGAGTTTTTGCAAGCAAATGGTGATGACGCGCAACGTCTTTCAGGAACTATGCGTATACCGGTGATTTTAGTAGGATTTCAAGATAGAGCGTTCACTATAGCGAAGGAAGCATTCGAACTATTGCTAAACCAACCGAATTATACGGCAAGTGGTACAATTCCGGGAAGTTTGCACGATTATTTTAGAGATGTTTCGTATAACCAATTAAATTTGCAGGTTGATGTTTTTGGTCCATTCATTTTACCGCTTAACACAATCAATTATGCATTTTCAGGAGATTGTCCCGGCGGTGGCGGAAATCCCGGTCCTCAAACTATGGCTCGCAGAGCCGTTGATTCAGCACATGCCAATGGAGCAAATTTTTCCAACTATGTTGTAGGCGGTAGCACTACCGTGCGAACTGTGCATATTATTTTTGCCGGTTTTGGTAGAGAGAGTGGTGCGGGTACTTGCCCTTCAATATGGTCGCATGCTTCATCATTTAACCCTGTTACATACAATGGGGTAACATTAAGTCGTTATTCTTGCTCTCCAGAATTACGTGCCGGTACCAACAGTATCACGACTATTGGTGTTATTGCACACGAATTAGGCCATTCTATATTTAATTGGCCAGATTTTTATGATACGGATTATGGTGGAAGTGGCGGACAGGCTGTGGATTTAGGACCATGGTGCTTGATGGCAGGTGGTGCGCATGGTTCAACGCCTTCTAGACCAAGCGCATGGTGCGTGGTTGATGCCGGTTGGGTGCCTGAAGTTGTTCTTGAAACACCGCTACAAGATATTACTTTGCCTAATCCTATGGAAGCAGGCATCGCTTATCGGATTAATACGGTCAATACCAACGAATATTTTTTATTGGAAAATCGTCAACAAATAGGTTGGGATGCGGTTTACGTTCCCGGTAGTGCCACTAATAGTGGCGGTATGCTGATTTACCATATTGATCGCGTAACGGGTTTGGCGGGCGGTAATTGTTACAATTGTAATCCTAATCGTCGTAGAAACTATATCAAACAAGCAGGTTGTACGGTACCCTTAGGTTGCACTACCAGTCGCCATTTAGATCCGTGGCCACAACCTCAACTTGGACAAACAGAGTTTACGGATCAATCTATACCTGGCTCATTAGCTTGGACAAGTAACAATGTACATACCTTAACAAAGCCAACCGAAAAACCTATCACCGATATAGAGCACGATAGAGCCTTAAGAACGGTTTCATTCCGTTTCATGCCTAATCCAAGAGCCGAAGGTGCGGTTGTAGATACACCAACATTAGAAAGTAAAACTTTCAATAGTATTACAGTTCATACCCTAACACCTCCGAGCAACGGACAAGCCGTACAATACGCTATTAGCACGTCTAATAGCGCTACTCCGTTATCATTGCCATGGCAATTTTCCACAACATTTAGTGGTCTTTGGCCCTTAGAGTTTTACTACATTTACGCGCGTTCAGCTGCAAACGATGAATTTTATGCGGGTATTCCATCGATTAGCGAGGCTATTCAGACAAGTCCTCACGTAAGTATTCGCGATGTAGAGATTCACGGCCGTGAATCTCTACAGGCATGGGTTCAAAACGGTGTTTTACATATCAAAGGATTAAACGTTGGTCAAATCTATCGTATTTACAACATTTCCGGAGTGATGGTGCATCAAGGCATTGCTAAATTCGATGTGGAAACACAATGCATTACCTCTCTACCACGTGGTACATATATTATTCAATCGGAAAATAAATCTGTGAAAATCACACTGTAACTTAAATAAAAAAATAATCAACACATGAAAAAAATTCTTTTATTGGCGTTTGCAACTGCATTGTTTGCTACGCAACAGACTCTTGCCATTCCGGCATACCCTCATCCGGTGAATTATGAATTACCTGATGGTTCGGAAATCACCATTCGATTGCAAGGTGATGAACGAGTAAATTGGGCAGTTACGCTCGATGGCTTTACGCTATTACGTAATTCGGACGGTTTTTTTGAGTATGCCGTTTTAAATACTTTCGGCGATTTGACGTTATCCGGCATTCAAGCGCGCAACGAGACGGAACGCACGGTAGAAGACAAAAAATTCTTGCGGGATGTGCCTACGGATTTGAGATATAGTGCATCTCAGATTGAGACCAGACTCGAACTTCGCGGAATGATGAATGAGTTTTTGCAAAAAAATAATGAAGAACTACAACGTATTTCAGGAACTGTACGCATACCGGTAATTTTAGTTGGATTTCAAGGTAAGCCGTTTACAAAAACAAGAGAAGATTTCGACATGTTATTCAATCAATTGAATTATACAGTTGGTGGTGCTACGGGAAGTGTTCGCGATTATTTTAGAGATATTTCGTATGGCCAATTGGATTTGCAAGCCGACATATTTGGTCCTTATACCCTACCGAATCCCATAAACTTTTATGACGATGAATGTTGTAACGGGGGAACTGGTTCAAACTGCTCCGGTGGTAGCTGGGGAAATCCTCGCATTATGGCTACTCAGGCTGTGGATTCAGCATATTTTATTGGTGGTGCAGACTTTTCCAACTATGCTATAGGTAATAGCAATACCGTAAATACGGTACATATTATTTTTGCCGGTAACTGTCAGGCGGTAGGTGCATCTAGATGTAACGCAATATGGTCGCATGCTTGGGTACTTTCAACTACTCGTGTCTACAATGGAAAGACCATATCTAGATATTCCTGTTCTCCTGAACATCGTAGTGCCAGTGGATCCAATCTGACACGTATAGGTGTTATTGCACACGAATTAGGTCATTCTTTACTTGGTTGGCCTGATTTTTATGCTACAAATTATAGTGGTGCTGTAGATTTGGGTGATTGGTGTCTTATGGCAAGTGGTGCGCATAATAGTTCCGGAGCAACGCCTTCTAGACCTTGTGCATGGGCTGTCGTTAATGCTGGCTGGGTACCTGAAGTAATTCTTGAAACACCGCAACAAGATATTACTTTACCTAATCCTCTTGATGAAGGTATCGTTTATCGCATTAACACAAAAACAAACAATGAATATTTTTTATTGGAAAATCGGCAAAGAACCGGCTGGGATGCTAATGTTCCCGGTAGTGGTATGCTGATTTATCATGTGGATCGAACTAGTTTAAGTCCATGGAATAACAATACGGTTAATAATGTAATTACGCGTCGCAGAAATTATATTAAACAAGCAGGATGTTCAGCTACAAACGGTTGTTCTAATCCTCGTTCGACTGACCCGTGGCCACAACCACAACTCGGCAAAACAGAATTTACAGATAATTCAGTGCCGAATTCTTTGTCGTGGGGCGGCGTTCCAACCGAAAAACCAATAACCGATATTACGCATAACACAACCGCAAGAACAGTTTCGTTCCGTTTTATGGCCACTCCAAAAAGCGACGGTGCAGCAGTAGATATACCAACGCTTGAAAGTAAAACCTCCAATAGTATTACTGTTTATGCCGTAACACCTCCGAGCAACGGGCAAACGGTAGAATATGCTATTAGTACATCTAGTAGCGCTACTCCGATATCTTTGTCGTGGCAAGTTGTCACAACATTTGGCGGTCTTTGGCCTTTGGAGTTTTACTACGTTTATGCGCGTTCGGCTGAAAATAACGAATTTTATGCGGGTGCTCTGTCGATTAGCGAGGCTATTCAGACCAGTCCTCATGTAAGTATTCGCGATGTAGAGATTCATGGCCGTGAATCTCTACAGGCATGGGCTAAAAACGGTATTTTATACATCAAAGGGTTAAACATTGGCCAAATCTATCGTATTTATACCATTTCGGGAACATTGGTATGCCAAGGCATTGCTAAATCAGATGTTGAGGAGACACAATGCATAGCGTCTCTAGCATCAGGCACATACATTATTCAATCGGAAAATAAATCTGTGAAAATTACGCTATAATTATAATTGTTGGGGCGTTGCACGCAACGCCCCAATACAACATACACAACCCTAATCCAAACTATGAAAAAACGTTTTCTTTTCGTGCTTGTAATTGCGCAGTTCGTTATGCAGCAAACTTTCGCTGTTCCGGCCTATCCTCATCCGGTGAATTACACTTTACCCGATGGTTCGGAAATCACCATTCAATTAGAAGGGGATGAATTTGCGAGTTGGGCGGTTTCGCTTGATGGATTCACCATATTGCTTAACACGGATGGCTTTTGGGAATATGCCATTCAAGACCAAGCGGGCAATTTGGAATTGTCGGGTGTGCGTGTGCATAATGAAGCGGAACGTGCTATTGCCGAACGAAATTTTGTAGCGACATTGTCGAGAGAATTGACATTTAGTTTGTCTCAAATTGAAACCATGAATGAGTTTCGCGCCATGAGAAGTAATTTCCTGCAACGCTCGGAAGCTGATGAGGGCATGAAACTTGAAGGAACCGTACGCATACCGGTAATTTTGGTTGCATTTGCAGATAGGCCATTTGGTAAAACGAAGACAGAATTTGAGATGTTGCTTGACCAATTAAACTACACAGCGGGTGGTATTACAGGAAGTTTGCGGGATTATTTTAGAGACGTTTCGTATAACAAATTAGACTTGCGAGTAGATGTATTTGGTCCATATACTTTACCGGGTAACGCATCTGCTTATGCTTATCATTCCGGTGTAAATTGCAGCGGAGATCCTCGCATTATGGCCGGCTTAGCGGTTGATTCGGCGTATCATAGAGGTGGTGCGAATTTTGCTAATTATGTTATAGGTAATAGTACTTTCGTGAGTACGGTGCATATTATTTTTGCCGGTCATGGAGCCGAGGCTGGTGGAATCGCCTGCGCTTCGGTATGGTCGCATGCTTGGAGTTTTTCTCCTGCCAGAGTTTATAATGGAAAAACAATCAGTCGTTATTCGTGTTCTCCGGAATTACGTGGAAATAGTGGCACTAATATCACGTTTATCGGCGTTATTGCGCATGAATTAGGACACTCTTTGTTAGGTTGGCCTGATTTTTACAATACAGATAGAAATACTAATGCTTTAGCTTTAGATCAATGGTGCCTTATGGCAAGCGGATCGTGGAACAATGGTGGACAAACGCCTCCTAGACCTTGTGCATGGGCCGTTGTTGATGCTGGCTGGGTGCCTGAAGTAACGCTATCTCATGCGACACCACAATTAGATATTACTTTACCTAACCCTCTTAATGAGGGCATTGTTTATCGCATTAATACAAAATTAGCTAACGGAGCAGATAATCTCAACGAATATTTCTTATTGGAAAATCGCCAAAGAGTGGGTTGGGATACCCATATTCCGGGTACTTCTTCCAGTAATGGAGGTATGCTGATTTACCATATTGATCGCCCCCAATCATGGGGTAATTGTGTCAATTGTAATCCCAACCGTCGCAGAAATTATATCAAACAAGCCGGTTGTGGTATCCTTAGCGATTGTGCCCATAATCGTCAATTTGATCCATGGCCACAGCCACAACTTGAAAAAACAGAGTTTACAGATAATTCAGTACCGAATTCATTATCGTTTGGAGGTGTTCCTACCGAAAAACCGATAACCGATATTAATCGTAACACAGCGGAAGGAACAATTTCGTTCCGTTTTTTGGCGAATCCAAGAGCTGAAGGTGCAGTTGTGGATATACCAACATTAGAAAGTAAAACCCACAACAGTATTACTGTTCATACCCTAACTCCTCCGAGCAACGGACAAACCGTACAATACGCTATTAGCACATCTAATAGTGCTACTCCGCTATCATTGTCCTGGCAAGTTGCCACAACATTTAGCGGTCTTTGGCCCCTGGAATTTTACTACGTTTATGCGCGTTCGGCTGCAAACAATGAATTCTATGTGGGTACTCCATCGATTAGCGAGGCTATTCAAACAAGTCCTCACGTAAGTATTCGTGATATAGAGATTCGCGACCGTGAATCTTTACAAGCATGGGTTCAAAACGGTGTTTTACACATCAAAGGATTAAACGTTGGTCAAATCTATCGTATTTACAACATTTCCGGAATTATGATATATCAAGGCACTGCAACAGCAAATATTGTAGAGGTCGAAAATTTTCAACTCCTACGAGGCACCTACATAATTCATTCCGAAAACAAATCTGTGAAAATTACGTTATAACCGTAGGGGCGTTGTATGCAACGCCCCTACACGACACAATCTAAAAACAACAAACCATGAAAAAACGTTTACTTTTCGTGCTTGTGACTGCGTTGTTTGCATCACAACAGGCTTTTGCTGTGCCGGCATATCCCCATCCGGTGAATTATTCCTTACCCGATGGTTCGGAAATTATGATTCAATTAAGAGGGGACGAGTGGATCAATTGGGCGGTTACGCTCGATGGATATACAATGTTGTTTGGTCATGATGGCTATTTGGAATATGCTGTTCAAGACCAATTCGGTGATTTGAGATTATCAGGTATTCGTGCGCGCAACGAGGCGGAACGCACAATTGTCGAACAAAATTTTTTACGTAGTCTGCCGAAAAATCTAAGGTTTAGTTCTTCTCAAGTTGAGGTTAAATTACAACTTCGCGGTGTACAAGATGATTTCATAAGGAAGTCGTCTGAAGAGCCACAACGCGCTGTTACCGGAGTTGTACGGGTTCCGGTTATCTTGGTTGCATTTCACGATAAACCATTCACAATAGCGGCGAATGAAATCAAAATGTTGTTGAATCAATTAAATTATACAAGTAATGGTCTTACGGGAAGTGTACGTGATTATTATTTGGCAAATTCAAATGGGGCAATGGATTTTCAGGTTGATGTTTTTGGGCCATACACTTTACCGAGCAACATTGTCACTTATACTGATAATTATATTTCCGGTACCAGTGGCTCAACATGCGGAGGTGATCCTCGTAATATGGCGCGCCAAGCTATTGATTCGGCGTATGCAAACGGCTGTAATTTTGCCAATTATGATCCGAACAATACCGGAAGTGTGAATACTGTACATATTATTTTTGCCGGTTATGGCACAGAAGCAGGTGCACCTAGATGTGCCTCCATATGGTCACATTCTTGGACTATTTCACCTGCTCGTAACTATAATGGGAAGTCAATCAGTCGCTATTCTTGCTCGCCCGAATTAAGCGGTAATAGCGGATCCAACCTCACGAATATTGGTGTTATTGCACATGAATTGGGACATTCTTTATTAGGTTTGCCGGATTTTTATGATGCAGATTATGCGACTAACGGACAGGCCATAGATATAGGGCCATGGTGCCTTATGGCAAGCGGTTCATGGAATGATAATGGGCGTACACCTCCATTCCTTTCGTCGTATGCTCGTGTTATAAGCGGATGGGTACATGAAGTCATTTTGTCGGATTCTGCCAATATCACTTTGCCTAATCCTGCTACAACGAACATTGTCTATCGAATCAATACAACAACGGACAACGAATATTATCACCTCGAAAACCGTCAAAAAACAAGTTGGGATGCTTATGTTCCCAATAGCGGTATGTTAATTATTCATGTGAGAAGATCCAGTACCGACCTTCCGGTATGGACCAGCAACTGTGTCAATTGCGTTTCCACCAATCGCAGATATTATATTAAGCAAGCAGGTTGTGCAACACTAAATGGCTGTACCAGTCATACCAACGATACCTGGCCACAAGCAGGAGCTACTGAATTTACAGATAATTCAACGCCAAATTCACTGTCATGGGCAGGTGCAAATACGGCTAAGCCAATAACCGAAATTACACAAAACACAGGTGAAAGAACGGTTTCATTTAAATTTATGGGAGGGGCTTCTAATACTTATGGTATAATGCTAAGCCAAACCGATACACACACATTTACGGCTGCAAATTATGACTATACCGCTCCAACACCGCTTTCAGTAACGATTACCAACACCGGAAATCAACCAACAGGCGTGTTAAATATTACTTTGAGCGGACCAAATTTAAATGATTTTACACTTTCTAAAACATCTGTTGCCACAATTGTTGCAGGCGATACCGATATGTTCACAGTTGTGCCTAAAACAGGCCTTGCTGTTGGGACTTATACAGCAATGGTTACAGTTAGTGGTAACAATGGTATTTTGGAAAGGTTCAACGTAAGTTTCACGGTTAACAAAGCCAATGGTGCAGCAGTAACTACGCCTGTATTGGCAAGTCAAACACATTACCGCATTACGGTGAATAGTGTTACAACAGCAACAAATACAGACCAAACCGTACAATACGCCATTAGCACAACTCATAACGCCGACACCTCAACTCTGATGTGGCAAAACGATACAACATTCGACAATCTTGCAGCAAGCACGAATTATTATGTTTACGGTCGTTCGGTTGAAAATATAAATTACAATGACGGGACGCCATCTGTGAGTGCTGTCATAACCACGCTTGCTACACCGACCTACGGCATCACGTTGAGTCAAATTGAAACCTATACATTTACAGCTGCAACTTATGGCTATAGCGCACAAACACCGTTTTCTGTAACAATTAACAACTCAGGAAGCGAGCCAACGGGGATGCTGAACATCAACCTGAACGGAGTAAATGCAACTAACTTCGAACTTTCTAAAACGTCTGTTACCACAATTGCTACAGGCGGTATGGATATGTTCACAGTTGTCCCCCAAATAGATCTTGCCGCTGGAATTTATACGGCAACAGTTGTAGTCGCATTTGAAATTACAGGTGGCCATGATACAGCTATGCCTAAAAGTTTTGATGTAAGTTTCACCGTGAACAAAGCAAACGGTGCAGCAGTAACAGCGCCAACGCTTGTAAGTCAAACTCAAAACAGTGTCACGGTTAACGCTGTAACAATTCCAACCAATGGGCAATCCGTAGAATATGCGATCTACACAACGAATAGCGCAAAGTCAGACCTGACGTGGCAAGCAGGCACAACATTTAACGATCTTTTGCCAAGCACAACATATTATGTTTATGCGCGTTCAGCAGACCACGCCAACTATAATGCAGGTGTTCATTCAGTAAGTGCTCCCATTGTTACGCTTGCTACACCGACTCACGGCATCATGTTGAGTCAAAGTGGAGTCTATACATTCATACCTGCACCCTATGGCTACGATGCACAAACACCGCTTTTGGTAACGATTACCAACATCGGAAATCAGCCAACGGGCGAGCTAACTATCGCTTTGGACGGCGGTTTTGATCTTTCCGAAACATCAATCATCACTATTGCTGCAGATAGTACGGATACGTTCACAGTTGCGCCAAAAACAGGTCTTGCTGTTGGGCATTACGAGTCAGTTGTTACAGTTAGCGGTGACTATGGTATCTCCGTAAGTTTCAATGTGAGCTTCACCGTAAGAGATGTTGTTGCCATTTTCGACTTCGAAAACGATGCTATGCTGAAGGTTTACCCGAATCCGGTACTCAATGGAAAATTAGTTGTAGAAATTTCCGACAACATTGAAAGTGAAACCATTCAAATCTATGATTTTTCAGGAAAATTCGTATTGACGCGTGTTGTAAACCGTCCAAAAACCGAAATTGATATTTCACATTTGCCCGATGGCACGTATATTGTGAAAATCGGACATCATTCTGTGAAAATTATCAAACGATAGTTGTACGAATAGCTGATGTGAACTTGCCTGCCTGCTTTGCACAACCCATTGTTATTTACGAGTAATATCTTTATTTAAACTCAGTTGTCAAATTCCGCACTTCAGTACTCAAAAATGTCTTTTGGGTACTTTTTTTTATATGGCATGAGCTTATTCGTTGTAATTTTGCACCATCAAACAATCAATAAACAATAATCAATCAACAAAAAAATTATTAACAAACAAAAAAAATGAAAAAATGAAAAAAGTAATTTTAACAGTAGCAGTAATGTTTGGACTTGGATTAACTCAAGCCAACGCAGAAGTATTAGGCGGTCTCAAACTTGACGCTAACACATCAGGCTTCATTTTGAGCGATATGCCCGGAATGGAAAGCAAATTAGGATTCGGTCTCTCGGTTGGAGGCTATACTAAAATTCAATTTAACGATCGTATCGGATTTCAACCTGAAATTTTGTTACATTACAAAAATTCCAAAATGAAAATGGGCAATATCGAAAGAGATTTTCAATATTTTGGAATAGAGTTGCCTTTGTATCTTTCTGTGCATGCAACCGAAAATTTGTTTATCAATGTAGGTCCTTATGTAGGAATTGGTCTTGATGCACGTTTGAAAGAAGGTCCGGGCAATCTGCCTGTGCATGAATTTTACAAGGAGTATAACAATCAAGATTCGGAGTGGCATCGCTGGGATTTTGGTGCAGGTTTAATGCTTGGATGGGAGTTTGGCAACGGACTTCAAGTTACGGCAGGCTACAAAATCGGATTCATAAATCCTATGAGAGAAGCCGGAAACTCGACTATGCTCAATCAAACGATTAGCTTGGGTTTAGGTTATAGGTTTTAGAGTATAACCAAACTCTATAAGGGGGGATTAGTATTTGGTTTGTTGTCCCCCTTTTTTATTCCGGTGTAGCTTAACGTAGAGTGTCGTAATAGGATGATTACGAAGGTGCAGGTTCGAGTCCTGCCATCAGGAACAAAGGAAACGGGGATCGGCTTTTCCGCTCCCCGTTTCCTTTCCCTCAGATCATTCCCTGTCATTCCGAGCGAAGCATACGAAGTATGCGTAGTCGAGGAATCTCCTTGCAAAAGTAAAAAAACTTCAGTACCCGATTTCCGCAGTTCAGCACCCAAAAATGGTTTTTGGGTGCTTTTTTTATAAAGAATAGGCTTTATTCGTTGTAATTTTGCATCGTTAAACACTACAGTAAGGGCACAAAATTTTGGGCCTACAATAAAAAAATCATACATGAAAAAACTCTTTCTTATCTTAACCCTATCTACTGCTTGCTTAAGTGCTCACGCAACAGATGTTTTAAGACTAAATTTGAACCAAGCCATAGAATTGGCTCTAAACGAAAACCGAATCGTTAAAATTGCCGACATGGAAATTCAACGTGTGGATTACTCTCAAAAAAGCGCTTGGCACAACATCCTTCCTTCGTTGGATGCATCTGGTAATGCAATAAAATATCTTGTTCCCGGAGAAATGGCAATGATGGGAATGGTTATGAAATCACCTGTAGACTTCAATGTGCAAGCAGGTTTGAATTTATCATTGCCGTTGTTTGTACCTGCCCTATGGCATACCATTAAAATGACAACATTGGATATGCAATTGGCTGTTGAGAAAGCAAATGCATCCAAAATTACACTTCGAAACGATGTTACAAAAGCGTTTTACGGTGTTTTGTTAGCCAAAGATTCATACAAAATTTTACAAGACGGTTTGGCACTTGTCGAAGAGGTTCATCAACAAGCAAAAAGACTCTTTGAAGTTGGTTTGGCAACTGAGCTTGATGTTATTTCTGCCGAAGTTCAAGTGAAAAATCTGCAACCCACTATTATGGAAGTGGAAAACGGCATTGAACAAGCAAAAATGTTCTTAAAAGTGTTGATGGGTGTGGATATCAAGCAAGCCATAGAAATTGAGGGTAGTCTTATCGACTATGGAGCTACCATTAGCCACTCAAATGCAGGACGCAATTTATCCATAGATGAAAATACCGACCTTAGACAACTTGACATTGCTCAACAGCAATTGCAAAGAGCTTTGTCTATGCAACGCACACAACGTATGCCTACGTTGGTAGCCTTCGGAAGTTATGGATATACAGGTATGGGTAATCGTGCTACTAACACGAGTCTTGGTCCGATACCGGTAGAAATCGAAAAATCTACCGATTGGTTTTCGCAAGGCTTAATGGCGGGTGTGCAACTAAACATTCCTTTGTCCGGAATTTTTACAAATGCCACCAAAGAAAAACAAACCAAAGTACAAATTAATCAACTTGCCGAACAGCGTAATTATATGGAGGATATGTTGAATATGCAAGTGCGTACGGCACTCAATAACATGGACAGGGCAGCAAAGCAAGCAGAGGTAGCAAAGAAAAACGAAGACTTGGCACAAAGGGGTTACGACATTGCATTGAAACGCTACGAAACCGGTATGGGTATCATGCTTGAAGTGCAAAATGCTTCCAATCAACTCATGCAAGCACAACTTTTGTACAATCAAGCTATCGCAAGTTATTTGAATACGAAATCCGATTTGGAGAAACTACTTGGACATGAAAAATAAAATTTAACCACAAAGAACACGGAGATACACAAAGAATACAAAAAACTTCGTGTATCCTTTGTGTCCTCTGTGGTAAAAACAGATAAATCAAAAAAAAATCTAAAATAATGAAAAAACACTTAACAATTCTCGCAACAACAGCTGTATTGCTGGCTTCTTGCGGGGGCAAACAAGAAGAAGTTACCGACAGCCAAAACGCCGTTTTGGTAGAAGTACAAACCGTTACCGAACAACCGGTAGAACAATTAACTGAACTCACAGGCAACATAGAAGCCTACAGAGTAAATCATATCGTACCAACCATTCCCGGACGTATTGACAATATATTGGTAGAAGCAGGTCAGCGTGTTCATAAAGGACAATTGCTCGTGCAAATGGACAGAACAAATTTCGTGCAAGCACAACTACAATTAAAAAATGTTGAAAGAGAACTTGATCGTGTTACTGAATTGCACAGGTCGGGTGGCGTTACGCAGCAGGCATTAGATCAATTAACATCGCAGGCAGAAGTATTGCGTGAAACAGTACGAAATCTTAAAGAAAACACCGATTTACATTCGCCGATTGACGGCATAGTAACTGCCCGAAATTTTGATGCAAAAAATATGTTCAGTGGGGCGACGCCAATCTTAACCGTTATGCAATTATCGCCGGTAAAAGTCATGGTAAACATTTCCGAAGTTCATTTTCCGAGAGTGAGAACAGGTATGGAAGTGCGTGTAAGACTTGATACGTATCCCGGAAAAGAGTTCAAAGGCAGAATAAACATTATTTTCCCAACGATTGACCAAATGTCACGTACGTTCAAAGCCGAAGTAACCATTCCTAACGCAGATATGGCTATTCGTCCCGGAATGTTTGCTCGAGTGGAATTGAATTTCGGTACAATCAACCATGTAGTAATTCCCGATGTGGCAATTATAAGACAGTCCGGAACTAACACACGATTCGTATTTACTGTGGAAAACGGTGTGGCTCGTCGTCGTGAAGTAGAATTGGGTCGTCAAATTGGTAATCAATTTGAAGTGAATTCGGGTCTCGAATCGGGTGCGGAAATCGTTGTTAGCGGACATTCGCGATTGTTGGATCAAACGCCGGTTAGAATAAAAAATTAAAAAGTCAAAACAATGAAAATATACGAAAAATCCGTTCGCAATCCTATCTCGACCATCATGATTTTTATCGGAGTGGTTATCATTGGGTTGTTCTCAATGACGAGGTTATCTATTGATCTCTATCCTGATATAGATGTGCCTTATGTCGTTGTGATTACCACATATCCGGGAGCAAGTGCCGCCGATGTAGAAAGCAATGTAACCGTTCCGCTTGAAAACAGTTTGACGACCGTGCAGAATCTCAAAACGTTGTCATCAACATCTAACGATAATATTTCGATGGTGATGTTGCAGTTTGAGTGGGGAACCAATCTCGACGAAACGGTTAATGAAATTCGTGATAAGATTGGACTTGCCATACGCAATTTGCCCGACGATGCAGAAAGCCCCTTGATTCTAAACATCGATCCAAGTATGATGCCGATATTGATGATTTCAGTGACTGCCAACGAAAGTTTTCCTGCATTGGAAAAACTGCTTGAAGATAAAATCATAAGTCCGCTGAACCGTGTTAACGGCGTGGGCGAAATAAACATTCTTGGAGCCGTTGAACGCGAAATACAAGTTAATCTCGACCCTGTTAAAATGGAGGCATTCAACCTCACCGTTGAACAAATCGGACAAGTCATAGCAACTCAAAACGTAAACATACCGGCAGGATCAATGAATATGGGTTCGGGCAAGTTTTCATTAAGCACAAGAGGAGAGTTTATAAGTAGCGAGCAAATCGCAAATTTGGCCATAAGGCTTCCGAATGGAAATATCATAAGGTTGTCGGAAATTGCCACCGTGAAGGATACTGTTGCCTCCGAACGTGCTCGCAATTTGAAGATTGACGGCAACACAGGCGTAATGCTTACCGTTCAGAAACAATCGGGTGCAAATACGGTAGCCATTGCAAAAGCAGTTTTAGCAGAATTGGAAATTTTGAAAAAAGAATTACCACCCGATGTAAAAATAGATTTAATGACTGACTCGTCTGAATTTATTAAAAGCAGCATCAATAATTTGGCACGAACCGTTATGTTTGCTTTTATTTTCGTAACACTTGTGGTGTTGTTCTTTATCGGAAATTGGCGTACTACATTTATCATCGCTTTGACAATACCTGTTTCGTTGCTAACAGGTTTTATTTACCTGCTTATCACAGGCGGCTCGCTTAACATTATTACGCTTAGTGCATTGGTAATTGCTCTCACTTTGGTTGTAGATGATGCCATTGTCGTCATTGAAAATATTACGAAACACATTGAAAAGGGTAGTTCGCCACGAGAAGCCTCTATCTATGGTACTAATGAGGTGTGGCTCGCCGTTATTGCCACCACGCTAACTTTAGTCGCCGTATTTTTCCCACTCACGCTGATAGGCGGAATGGCAGGTATTCTGTTCAAACCGTTTGGTTGGATTGTCTGTATCGTAACCACCGTTTCGACCATTGCCGGAATAACGCTTACGCCGATGCTTGCATCAAAAATGTTGAAGTTTGAGGAAAAGAAAAAGTCATACAAAGGATTGGCTGTAATTTACAAACCGATTGATAAATTTCTTGGCAAGTTAGACAACGGTTATGCTCAAATTCTCACGTGGGCAGTGCGCCATCGCACAACGGTTATCGTATCTTGTTTAGCAATTTTTGCTTCGAGTTTGTTACTTTTGAAATGGGTACCTGTTGAGTTTATGCCGAAAGCCGACGACGGGCAAATAACTATAAACATTGAGTTAGAGCAAAGTCGTGGTTTGGATTACACCGAACGCATCGCCACTCAAGTAACCAAACACGTTCAGGCTAATTTTCCGGAAGTAGAACGGATTTCTACTAACACGAGCGCTGCAGAAATCAGCGTTACCTTAAGATGCGTGGATGCAACTCAGCGAAAGCGTGATATTTTCACCATGGCAGACGAATTGCGAGATTGGATGCACGAAATTCCGTCAATCGTTACTTCATCGGTAACCGCTGGAGGAGGTGGTATGGGTAGTCGCGGTGGCGATATAGAAGTAAAAGTATTCGGACACAATTTTGATGTGAGCGAAGCGTTTGCACGGCAATTGCAAAAACAAATCGAACAAATCGAAGGAACACGTGATGTGAAACTGAGCCGTAGAGAAATGCAGCCGGAACTTCAAGTCGTTTTTGACCAAGAAAAATTGGCTCTTTATGGTTTGAACACTGCAACAGCAGGGACTTTCCTTCGTAATCGTGTGAATGGAATGACGGCAAGCAAATTCCGTCAAGACGGCGATGAATTTGATATTAAAGTTCGTTTCGACGAGCCGTTCCGTAGTTCGGTCGAAGATATTGAAAACATCTTGTTTCTTGGCACAACAGGGCATCGTGTACGTGTGAAAGATATAGGTGTTGTGGAAGAATTTTTCTCACCGCCTTCTATTCAGCGTGAAAATCGCCAACGCAGAGTTTCAATAACCATGTCGTTGCATGGTGTAGCGTTGGGAGATGTGGTACCCGAAGTTCAAAAAATAGTAGATGAAGCCGATATTCCACAAGGCGTTTCAGTTACCATTGGCGGTGCAGCAGCAGACCAGGCCGAATCGTTTGGAGATATTGGAATGTTATTAATTTTGGTTGTTCTGTTGGTCTATATCGTGATGGCTACACAATTCGAATCATTACGAATGCCGTTCATCATCATGTTTACGCTGCCGTTTGCATTCACAGGAGTATTTGTGGCACTGTTTATTACCGGAACACCGTTGAGCCTCATAGCCCTCATCGGCTCGGTGATGCTCGTAGGTATCGTAGTGAAAAATGGTATTGTGTTGGTGGACTTTACCAACCTGCAACGCGATCGTGGATTAACCGTTAATCAGGCTGTAATTACCGCCGGAAAGTCGCGTTTGCGTCCCGTATTGATAACAAGTTTGACCACTATTCTCGGATTGATGCCATTGGCAATAGGCCTTGGTGAAGGCTCTGAAACATGGCAACCGATGGGGATCGCCATCATTGGCGGAATGACTGTATCAACAGCATTAACGCTGATTGTTGTTCCGGTACTTTATTCGGTTTTTGGCGGACGAATGCTTGTTAAGAAAAAAAGACAACGAATTATTCATGCAGACGAGGAATAACAGGTCGTTTCGACTCCGCTCAACCACCGGACACGGTGGTTGAGCGGAGTCGAAACGACACCTCGTACCCAGTCACCTCGCACCAAATAACCAAATCAACAAAACTAAACACGAAAGAAATAAAAACATGAAAGCAGTATTCATAGCCTTCAATCAGGCTCTTACAGAAGCAATAGACACAATCCTCAGCCGTCATTCGATTAGAGGATACACCAAGTGGGTAGATGTACAAGGGCGTGGTAGCCACGACGGCGATCCACATCTCGGCACGCACACGTGGCCTGCCATGAACTCATCAATCCTTGCCATTATAGACGAAAAAAAAGTAGAGCCCTTACTCACAACGCTAAAAAAATTAGACAAAAAGGCGAAATTACAAGGGTTACGAGCATTTGTGTGGAATGTTGAAGGAATAATATAATTCAAAAATTTGTTCAATGATACTATTTTTTGTAACTTTGTAATTTGAAATAAAAATCTATTCGTAAATCAAAGAACAGCAATAGTAAAAATGAAATATAGTTTACAATCTTTACTTTGGCTTCTCGCACATAGTCCTATCTGGGCAATGAAAGGTATTTCAATAGTTATTTTTGGGCTCAATTGGTATGTTATCGGTTATCGAAAAAAGGTTGTAATGGATAATTTGAGAAAAGCATTTCCGAACAAAACAGAGAAAGAACGAAAAAAAATCGCCCGAAAATTTTACACACAATTATTAGATTACATACTTGCTGCAGTACGTCAGCGTTATAACAGAGCCCCTGTATTGAACAAACATATTTTTCATAAAAACCCCGAGTTGTTGAACACACTACACGAACAAGGAAAATCAACTATTTTAGTGGCAGGGCACTATTTTACTTGGGAATATGTAAATACCTCGCCGTATATTTGTAATTATTTAGTTACAGCAGCATACAGTCCTTTATCTAACAAGTTTGCTAATGATTTGATGAAATCTATTCGTCAACAATATGGTGCTGTTGTGTACCCGATGAACGAAATCTATCGTGCATTAGTAAAGTATTCTCAAGAAAAAACACCAACGCTGACTTTAATGGTAGCCGACCAAAGCCCTGCCGTTGACAATTTGAAACACTGGATTACATTTCTCGGACAGGACACGCCTGTGCTCGTAGGAGTAGAACATATTGCTAAGAAATTAAATCAAGCTGTCGTATTTTTGAAAATAACACAATGCGAACGCTTCGTATATGAATACGAATATGTATTGATAACCGACGACCCCACCGCAGAACAACCCATGGAAATTACCAAGCGTTGGTTTGCCGAATTGGAAAAAGAAATATGCCAACAGCCTGAACTATACTTATGGAGCCATCGCCGTTGGAAACATCAAAACAAAAAATAAAAATTTACAAGGTCATAAAAATTGTATATTTTGTAAACAAAAGCAATAGAAAATCGTATCAAAACAATGAAAATACAGCAAAATTCCCCATTAAATTACAAGTTGGCCATAAAACTATCTATTTTTGTCAACCTGCTGATGTTTTCTTTTGTGTTTATTGGCTTTGTTTTCAGCGATAAAAGTATACAAGTAAATGCGCCTATAATTGTTGATGCGTTCATACGTTTTTTCACCAGTTCTTTATTTGCTTTTATGCTTTTTGAATATTCTTTTTGGATATATCGAAAAAAATGGAAAACCAACAAAAAAATCTATATTGCGTTTTTCGGAGTGCTTGGATTGACGCTAATTTTAAGCCCTCTTTTTGCAAGAATTGCCATCGAACTTGCGCTAATCGTGCCAGAAGGTATAGAAGGTCGTCTTTTCTTTAACTTGATTAAAGATCTAATCGTTGCACTCATAGTGTTTCTAATTACACAATCTGTTTTTGCTGTGGTTCGTGGTCAACAAGTTTTACTCGAAAACGAGCGACTGATGGTGGAAAACACTAAAAATCGCTATGAAGCATTGAAAAATCAGCTGAATCCGCACTTTTTATTCAACACATTGAATACATTGGACGGACTAATCGGTCTTGATGATGAAAAAGCACACGAGTATTTGCAAAATCTATCGTCATCATTCCGCTATACCATTCAAAACAAAGAAATAACAACGCTGAAAAAAGAATTAGATTTTGTAAACTCCTATGCATATTTGATGAGTATTCGCTACGGCGACAACCTGAACATACAATATGATATTGATGAAATTTACAACGACTTTTTCATTATGCCGATAAGTCTACAGTTGCTGATAGAAAATGCCATCAAACACAATGTTATCAACGACAAATACCCTTTAACAATACACATTAAAACAACAAAAAATGACACTATCAAAGTGTGTAATACCATTCAGCCCAAAATAAATATCGAATCTAGCGAAGGAGTTGGATTGGCAAACCTTGCAGAGCGTTATCAGTTGCTGTTTGGACTGAAAGTTGTCATTCGCAGAAATGATTTCTTTGAAGTAGAAATACCACTGATTAAACACATAAACGAAAAAATATAACTATGAAAGCCGTAATTGTAGAGGACGAAGTAATTGCTGCAAAAAACTTGCAACGCCTTATTACACAGGTAAACAGGGGTATAAAAATTATTGCTGTTCTCAGAAGTATTGAGGAAAGTGTGCAATGGTTTTCAGAAAATCCAAGTCCCGATTTGGTATTTATGGATATTCATTTGTCCGATGGTGCTTCTTTTTCCATATTTGAAAAAGTAAAAATCCAAGCACCAATTATTTTTACCACCGCTTACGATGAATATGCGTTGAAAGCCTTTGAAGTCAATAGTATTGACTATTTGCTTAAACCGATTAATATTAAAGATTTGGAACGTGCGATAGATAAACTCACTCATTTTAACAAAACACAAACCGGTAATGAAGATGTAATTGCAAAAATGCTATCAACGCTCCAACAAGAAAAAACAACTTACAAATCTAATTTTCTCATTCCTCACAAAGACAAATTTATTCCTTTGTCCGTAAATGATATTGCCTATATTTTTTCGGAAAATAAAGTTGCCAAAATTGTAACTTTCGACAATCATACCTATTACGAGAATGACTCGTTAGACAAACTTCAGCAGCAAATAGAACCGTCAAAATTTTTCAGAGCCAATCGTCAATTCATTGTTTCGCATAAAGCGATAAAAGATATTTCGACTTGGTTTGATAGCAAATTATCGATAAATTTATTTGTTGATGTTCCTGAAAAAATCATTGTCAGCCGAACTCGTGCTTCCGAATTTAAGGAGTGGTATACAGAAAGAAATAAATTTAGATGAACGTTTCTTTTTTTACTTAGCAATACAATAAGGCAACAGATATAAAAACAAACCTAATCCTAAATTTTGTAGATTTCGGATTTTTTTGTATCTTTGCAGTATGAAACGAAAGAGGAATATAGGCAAGAGCTTCATCTACCACAAATAAGCCACAGATGACATTTACCACAAATCAAGAACAATTAAGAATCAATTTTAACGGCTAAAAACCGTATAACTAAAAATATGCTAAACCGCCGTTTTCTAAGAGAAAAAATATTACAAACGCTTTACGCCTTCTATCAAAGCGGAGGCGACGATGCACGTATAGCTGAAAAAAATATGGTATTCGGAGTGCACAAGCTTTACGAACTCTATATCCAGCTGGCTTCAGTAATTGTGGAGTTAGGTGATTTTGCGCAACAGCGAATTGTCGAAGGCAAACAAAAACATATTCCCACGGAAGCCGAAAAAAATCCGAATCTACGATTTGTACAAAATCGCCTTATCGAACAAATACGTACCAATCCCACGTTTATTTTGAAATCCAACGCCTATAAAATTTCGTGGAAAAACTACGAGGAATTGTTTCGCAATTTATATCAAACCATGGTGAAAACCCCGTCGTATCAAGCCTATATGGATGATCCGGAATCATCTTATGAAAAAGATAAAGCATTTCTTTGCGGATTTTTCAAACGGAAAGTTAGCAATAATTCCAATCTGTATCACCATTTCGAGGAGCAAAACTTGTTTTGGGCAGATGATTTCGATAATGTGGCGTTTTGGTTTTTGAAATCCTTGAAAAATGCAGAAGAGGCCACTGAGATTATACATTCGGAGGATCAATTCATTAATTCGGAAGATTTGAATTTTGCAAAAAAACTATTTGAACTGACTGTCCTTTATAGTGATGACTATACATCCATCATCGAACAGTATTTAACCGATGATTGGGAAATTGACCGCACACCATTGATTGATGTCTTAATCATGAAAATGGCGATTGCTGAAATGTGTAATTTTCCAAGTATTCCTGTAAAAGTTACGTTAAACGAATACGTCGAAATCATCAAACAATTCAGTACAGAAAAAAGTCGTGTTTTTGTCAACGGCCTTCTCAATAAACTCTCGGAAGACTTTGTCAAACAAGGCAAAATTAAAAAATCCGGACGCGGACTGATATAGTTTGTAAAGTTTTTAAAGTTCATAAAGTTTATAAAGTAACTGCGCAAATAGGAATGAAAACAAATGATATGAACAATGATAACTTTAAAAATTTCACAAACTTTACTATAAACTAAAACCACTTTATGAACTTTACAAACTTTATTAACTTTATAAACTAAAACAACATGTTTAACACAATTCTTTTACAAGCACAAGAAGGCGGCGGAGGCGGCGGAATGATGCAAATCCTCATGCTCGTGGGTATCGTCGTAATTTTCTATTTCTTCATGATTCGCCCGAATCAAAAACGAAACAAAGAACAAGCCAAATTTCGTAGCGAACTTCAAAAAGGTCAAAAAGTGGTTACCATTGGCGGTCTTCACGGGAAAATCGTGGAAGTTCAAGAAAAAACCGTAACACTTGAAGTGGAAAATCAGGTGCGTTTGAAATTCGAAAAGTCTGCGATTGCCATGAACATCGGTGATCAAATCAACGAACAATCCAAATAAATCGTAGGGGCGAATCCACGTGTTCGCCCCTAAAAAAATCCATGCAAAAAATCGCCCTAACCGGAGGCATTGGTAGCGGAAAAACAACCGTAGCCAAGTTATTCGAAATGCTTGGTGTCTCCGTGTTTTATGCCGATTTGGAAGCTCATAGCATTCGATCTAAGGTTGAGGTGTCTGAGCAGATTGTTCAGTATTTCGGGTCGAAAATTTTAACCGAAAATCAAATTGACAAACACAAATTAGCCAACGTTATTTTTAACAACACTGAGGCTTTGCATTGGATTAACAATCTTATACATCCTTTGATAGAAAAGGATTTTGAGGAGTGGTGTAACGTTCAAAAAACAAAAAACACGCCATTCGTTTTGATGGAATCCGCATTGATTTTCGAAGCCAATTTCGAACGTTTATTTGACAAAGTTATTGTTGTAGATACACCCCAAAATTTGCGAATTTCCCGCATAATGAACCGCGAAAACATCAGCGAACAAGAGGTTTTTCAACGTATCAACAAGCAAATGCCTGCCGAAGAAAAACGCCAAAGAGCTGACATCGTTATTCGGAACGATGAACAGCATTCGTTGATAGAACAGGTTGTTGCCGTCGTTTCGACTCTGCTCAACGACCAGTATGGTGGCTGAGCGGAGTCGAAGCCACCAATTCATAAATTTTTCGTATCTTTGCAAAACGAAGCACGAAGTGCGAGCTCAACAAAATTAAACCATGAGAAACATCATCGCCATAGTAGGCCGCCCCAACACCGGAAAATCCACACTTTTCAACCGTTTAACGAAAAGTAAAGACGCTATCGTTGATGAAACCAGTGGTGTTACCCGCGATCGCAACTACGGTTTTGGCGATTGGAACGGTATCGAATATTCGGTGATTGATACAGGTGGGTATTTGATGGACAATGAAGATGAATTTAACGAAGAAATCCGCCGTCAGGTGGAATTGGCTGTTGAAGAATCCGATGTGATTTTATTTTTGGTGGATGTGAAAGATGGTGTTACACCGATGGATGAAGATGTTGCGGATCTTCTACGGAAATGCAATAAAAAAGTGCTTTTGGTGGTGAATAAAGTGGATAATATCGAACGTCGAAACCATGTTGCGGAGTTTTATACCTTAGGCTTGGGCGAGTTGTACGAAATTTCTTCGACCAATGGAAGCGGCACCGGCGAATTGTTGGATGCTGCTGTTGACGGGATGTCGAACGATTTGGAAGAACTGCCCGATGTACCGAAAATTTGTGTAGTTGGCCGTCCGAATGTTGGAAAATCCTCTATTATCAATGCATTCATCGGACAAGACAGAAATATAGTTACACCTATTGCAGGCACTACGCGCGATGCAATTTACACACGGTACAATCAATTCGGTTTTGATTTTTTATTGGTCGATACAGCCGGTTTACGAAAAAAAGCAAAAGTCAACGAAAATATCGAATTTTACTCGGTCATGCGTAGTGTTCGTGCGATTGAAAGAAGTGATGTGTGTATTTTGATGTTGGACGCTACTGCAGGCTTGGAATCTCAAGACCTCAATATTTTCAGTTTGGCACAACGTAATAACAAAGGCATTGTGATTGTCGTGAACAAATGGGATTTAGTCGAAAAAGACACGCATACAACAAAAGCATTCGAAGAACTAATTCGCAGCAAAATCGCACCATTCACAGATGTGCCGATTGTATTCACATCCGTAACGAACAAGCAACGCATTTTCAAAGTGATGGAATTAGCAAAAATGGTTTACGAAAATCGCGGCAGACGCATCTCAACATCTAAACTCAACGACGAATTGCTGACACTTGTTAAAGATACCAATCCGCCGCCGATTACCAAAGACAAACGTATAAAAATTAAATACATCACTCAACTTCCAACGGCTTATCCTGCGTTCGTGTTTTTCTGCAACCTGCCGCAATACATCAAAGATCCGTACAAACGTTTTGTGGAAAACAGAATGCGTGAAATGTTTAATTTTACAGGCTCTCCGATGAAACTCTATTTTCGGGAAAAATAACATTTCGACTACGCTCAATGACCAACGCGGTGGCTGAGCGGAGTCTAAGCCACTGATTAGTAAAATAGCTAAACAATGAACTACAAAGACAACTTAAAAAACATCAAAACCTTCATTTTCGACTACGACGGTGTAATCTCCGATGGCAAAGTGTGGGTGATTGACGAATATGATCAAATCCGAAATTCTACGGTGAAAGACGGCTATGCCTTGCATCATGCAGTGAAGAAAGGTTATCGCATTGCCATTATTTCAGGAGGAAAAGGCGACTCGATGCGTATTCGCCTAAATAATCTCGGTGTCATGGATGTTTTTCAAGCTGTTAGAAACAAATTGGAAATTTTTCGAGAATACTGTGCGGAACATAACATAGACCCGAAAAACGTATTGTATATGGGTGATGATATTCCCGATTACATGTTGATGAAACACGTTGGTATTGCGACTTGCCCTGCTGATGCAGTGCCGGAAATTAAAGAAGTAGCACACTATATTTCTCACCAAAAAGGTGGCGAAGGCTGTGTGCGCGATGTGATCGAACAAGTTCTGAAAGTTCGTGGCGATTGGATGGATGATGAGGCGTTCACCTGGTAAAAAACATAATGCAAAAAATACTATGCTTATAGCTCCAAGTTTATTATCCGCAAATTTTGCAAATCTGCAAGCCGACATTGAAATGGTGAATCAAAGCGCAGCTGATTGGTTCCACATTGATGTGATGGACGGTGTGTTTGTTCCGAATATTTCGTTTGGACAGCCCATCATTTCGCATATCAAAAAATACGCAAAAAAGCCGTTAGACGTACACTTGATGATTATTGACCCCGATCGCTATATTGAATCTTTCAAGTCGGTTGGCGCTGATATATTGACCGTTCAAGTAGAAGCTTGTACGCATTTACATCGCACGCTTACACACATCAGGCAATCGGGCATGAAAGCAGGTGCTTCGCTTAATCCGCATACGCCCATTTGTATGGTAGAAAATGTGATTGAAAACTGCGATGTGGTGATGATTATGAGTGTGAATCCGGGTTTTGGTGGACAAAAATTTATCGAAAATACGTATCGAAAAATCGAAGAATTAATGGTGTTGAAAAACAAATACAATCCAGATTTATTGATTGAAGTTGACGGCGGTGTAACACTCGAAAATGCTCAGAAACTCTGTGATTTTGGAGTGAATGTGTTGGTTGCGGGAAATACCATTTTCTCAAATGAAAATCCTTCGAAAATGATCGAACAGCTGAAACAAATTTCGTAATGCTTTCTGTAAATAACCTTTCTGTTCAATTTTCAGGAAAAGATTTGTTCAAAGGCATTTCGTTTATTATTGCTGATAATGATCGTATTGGTTTAGCCGGAAAAAATGGTGCAGGAAAGTCCACATTACTCAAAATTTTAGCCAAACAAATGCAGCCCGAAAGCGGCACTATTGTAGTAACTTCTGGACATACGATCGGCTATTTGCCACAAGAAATTATCCCACATTCCACGCGAACCGTGATTGACGAGGCTTTGACCGCTTTTGAGGAAGCCGCGCATTTAGAAAAAACTATCGAACGCTTAACGCTTGAAATGAGCGAGCGCACCGACTACGAATCCGAGGATTATAACCGATTAATGATCGCCCTGCACGATGCAAACGAGCGTTATCACATCATTGGTGCGGTCAACAAGCAAGCCGAAACAGAAAAAGTGTTGTTAGGATTAGGTTTCAAACATAGCGATTTTTCTCGAAAAATCACCGAATTCAGTTCGGGTTGGCAAATGCGTGTGGAATTGGCAAAAATTTTGTTGCAACGTCCGAATGTGATGTTGTTGGACGAGCCTACGAACCACTTGGATATAGAGTCGATTCAATGGTTAGAAACGTTTTTACAAAACTACGAAGGTGCGGTGGTTTTGGTTTCGCACGATCGTGCGTTTTTGGATACGGTAACCAAACGAACGATAGAAATCGTTCTCGGAAAAATCGAGGACTACAAAACATCATACTCCGAATACGTGATTCAGCGTGAAGAGCGTCGTCGCACGCAAGTAAACGCATACAACAATCAACAAAAGGAAATCGCCGACATGGAGCGATTTGTAGAGCGTTTTCGCGCCAAAGCGACCAAAGCCCGACAAGCACAATCGCGAATTAAATTGCTTGATAAAATGGAACGTATCGAAATTGATGAAATTGATACATCCGTCATGCACTTTAAGTTTCCGCCGTCGCCACACTCCGGAAAAGTGGTTGTCGAAGTGGAAAATGTAGTGAAAAAGTACGGCGAAAATTTAGTTTTGGACGGTGTTACGTTGATGCTCGAACGTGGCGAAAAAATAGCATTTGTGGGCAAAAACGGCGAAGGAAAATCTACACTTTCCAAAATTATCATGGACGAAATTCTGTTCGATGGGATCGCAAAACTTGGACATCAAGTGCAAGTCGGTTATTTTGCACAAAATCAGGCTGCATTGTTGGACGGTGAAAAAACCGTGTTTCAAACGATTGACGATATTACCGTGGGTGAAATTCGTCCAAGAATTAGAAACATTTTGGGTAGTTTTTTGTTCGGAAGTGAAGATATTGATAAAAAAGTAAAAGTGCTTTCCGGTGGAGAAAAAATGCGTTTGGCATTAGCGAAATTATTGCTGACTCCTGTGAATTTGTTGATTTTGGATGAGCCCACCAATCATTTAGATATGCGTTCGAAAGATGTGTTGAAAATGGCACTGTTAAAGTACGATGGCGCGATGATTATAGTCTCGCATGATCGTGATTTTTTGCAAGGCCTAACGGATAAAGTTTACGAATTCAAGGACAAAAAAATCAAAATGCACATTGGCGATATTTATGAATTTTTAGAATCAAGAAATATTGAAAACCTGAACGAATTAAATCACGTAGGGGTGGGGCTTGCCCCTGCCCATAAAGGGCGACCGCAAGGGTCGCCCCAACAGGCAACACAACCCCAACAATCCACGGTCGAACAAGACCGCCAAAAAAAGAAAGATCAAGAACGCGAACAACGCCGCCGTCAAAATCAAATCGAAAAAATCGAAGCAGAAATCGAACTCTTAGAAAAGAAAAAATTCGAAATGGACGAACTGTTGTCAAATCCCACAAATATCACAAACAGTCAAATCTTTATTGACTACAACAAACTAAAAGAAAAAATTGATAAAGCAATGTACGAATGGGAAAAATTATCAGAACAAAATTAAAAAAAACTCTTAGTTTTTAACTTTTAGTTCTTAGTTTTAATCAATCACAGTAACAGTTCCCACTCTTTCCCAAACATCGCCTTTGTTAGCTATTCGGAACAAAAACACATAAGTGCCCGGACGAACATTTTCGCCTTGATGTGTACCATTCCAACCAATGTCGAAATTGCGAGATTCAAAAATCAATTGCCCCCAACGGTTGTAGATCGCCAAATAGTATTGACTGAAACTGTGCGGAACACCAATCGGTTTGAAGATTCTGTTGGCAGCAATTGGCGACGAAAGACTAATTGCTGAGGGAAAGTAAACGATGTCACAATTTTTAACATGAATAGTTTTTCTACCTGTTGAATAGCAATGTGTTAGAGATGAGATAGGGAAAAATTTAACGGTGTAAGTAAACGTTTCTCGCGGACTAACCACGATAGAGTCCGTGTATTGAAACACGTTCCATTCGTATCGTTCCCCATCGGCAGCCACCACCAGCAAAATAGAGTCTCCCCGACAAATGGTATCAACATCGGGCTCAGCCCAAATTTGCACACTTCGCGGGACTGCTACACCGTACACCGTAATGGTATCCCAGCCTCGACAACCATCATCGTCTATTGCTTCTACCCAAAATTCATTGGCGCCGTCAAAAAAAATTGGCGTGTGGATAGTGTTTGCTGTACTTCCTTCGTTAAACCAGGCAATAACGGTTCCACCCACAAGGGTCAAAGTTATGGTATCACCTACGCAACCAATTGTATCATTTACGGTGATGTAGAATTTTGGATTTTCACAAATAACAATGCTGTCGCGATCAAAAGTGTCGCGGTCATAAATATAGGAAGCCTTAGTTGTTACGTAAATAATTGGTTTAGTATTATCTGGCAGAATGTTTGCATCATCATGAAGCGGTGCCGATTTTGGCAATGCATCCGATTCTCCCTTCAAACAAAAAGGAAGGATTAGACCAAAAACCAATATGAGACGCCAAAATTTAGACATTAATACAACATTGTCCTGCAAAGATACGATTTTTTTTGGGAATATTAGATATTTTTTTGTAGTTTTTTTGTTTTTATGCAGATTTTAACTGTTTGAGCACCCTTCCTGAGAGTTGTTTATGCGCATAATCGGCTGTAATGTGGAGTTTTTTAATGTTTTTGTCCGATGGCAATTCAAACATCGCATCTGTCATGATGGCTTCCATAATTGATCGCAATCCGCGCGCTCCGAGTTTAAATTCAATCGCTTTATCAACAATAAAATCCAATGTTTCATCATCAAAAATCAAATGAATGTCATCAATTTCCAATAGTTTGGTGTATTGCTTTACCAATGCGTCTTTGGGCTCAACCAAAATGCGTCGCAAGGCTAATTTATCTAAGGTATTCAAACTTGTTACAACCGGAAAGCGCCCCACAATTTCGGGAATCAAACCAAAACTTTTCAAATCCTGCGGGGCTATATATTTGATGAGATTTTCCTTGTCGAGGTCTTCTGTATGAGGATTGCGAAAGCCAATCGTATTGGTGTTCAAACGCGATGCAATTTTGGCTTCGATTCCGTCGAATGCACCACCTGCGATAAACAAAATATTTTTGGTGTTTATCGAAATCATTTTTTGGTCGGGGTGTTTGCGCCCGCCTTGCGGAGGAACGTTGACATGCGCACCTTCCAAAAGTTTGAGTAGAGCTTGCTGAACACCTTCGCCCGACACATCACGCGTGAGTGAAGGGTTATCGCTTTTTCGTGCAATTTTATCAATTTCATCAACAAACACAATTCCGCGCTCTGCCGCAGCCACGTTGTAATCTGCGGCTTGCAACAATCGTGTTAAAATATTTTCCACATCTTCGCCAACGTAGCCTGCTTCGGTCAAAACCGTTGCGTCAGCAATGCAAAACGGAACGTTCAGCATCTTTGCAATCGTGCGTGCCATCAGGGTTTTTCCCGTTCCGGTTGCACCAACCATGATGATGTTGGATTTTTCAATTTCAACATCGTTCAATTCATCTTGCTTTTTGTAAGTAATACGTTTGAAATGGTTGTAAACTGCCACTGCCAGCGTGCGTTTGGCATCGTCCTGACCAATCACGTATTGGTCTAAAAACGTTTTGATCTCAATCGGTTTTTTGATGTCAATTGGTGCTAAACTCTCAACCTCTCTTTGTTTGCTTTGCTCTTCGATTAATTTTTGTCCTGTGGAGATGCAGTTTTCACAAATAAACGCGTCGTCTCCATAAAACAATTTCACTTGATTTTCGGGCGTTCCGCAAAATGAACAGCGATTTTCCTCTTTTTTCTTTGCCATTTATGCCTTTTTTAGCAATTTTCGTAAATAATTTGCAAAGATACGAAAAAAAATGCTATCTTTGCAAAAAAAATAACAAACAAACTTTGCCTATGGAAAAATAATGTGCTGATAATACGCACATCTTGAAGTATGCTGAAAAAAGCATTTTAAACTATTCTTCCTGTCAGAAAATTTAGCGATTTATATTATAGCAAGAATAAAGATTAAGTCAAAATGTTCACGCGAGCGTGGACTTTTACTTACTCTGTTCTTGTGGGTCACGCTAAATACCTCTGATAGGAGAGTACTAAAAAAGTACCACGCTTTTTTTATGTATGTATGTGAACAACAAAATTTAATTGGTACAACAAAACAACCTCCTGTGAAAGTTGTGGATTAAAACCAAACTAATTAATTGTCTGCTAAAAGAGCAGACATTAAACAAAAAAACAACATGAAAAAGATATTTTTTACAACAGCACTATTTATTTTAGGAGTAACTTTGTTTAATTCTTGTAAAAAAGGTGAACTCGAAAACGTTTTTGACGCAGAAGAACAATTTCTTTTTGCATTAAAATTGTTTGAGGATAATTTTTTCGCAACCCCAGTAAACAGCAACACAGATAACCGAGAAGTTCTAAGAACACAAGGATCAAGTAATTTTGAAACCATTTATTTAGATGTTTTTTCTGAAATAACACCAACCATTCTTTCAATGTTTGAAAACATAAGAACAATGCAAGATGTTTTAAATTTCAGAGACCACACCGGAGCCGGTATAGAATATACTGCTACGGAGACTAATGTTCGATTTCAACTTGATGTTGATATTTCAGATATTGAAATGGAGTTAAACTCTATGGTGTCGGCAGCAAAACAGTATTTGCATGCTGTAGGATTAAAAGAACAAGAGATTCAAGAAATGCTCACCAACAAGGACTTACCAGAACTTGCTGTAATTTCTATTGCAATTGATTACCAACTCGAAGGGCTTACTTCTCCATCTTTGACGTCTTGCAGGAGGGCATGTAGCGATAGTTTTACCGAAACGGTAAATATAGCAGCATTAGGCTTTATGACAGGTATAGTTGGTTGTTCTGGAAAACCTATTTGTAGTGGGGTTGTTTTAGCAATTTATATAGCCTCCATTGCCTACGCTGATAAACATTTCAATGAATGTGTGGCAAAGTGTTAAACCATCTTTTTTTATATTGCAACGTAAAAAAAAGTTGTATTTATGCAACTAATATAAATAATAAAAAACTAGAAAATTTTATGTCTACAATATTCATAATATTAGTATTTATTATGCTTCTATTACTTGTCCTTACGCCTACGGTGTACTGGTCGTTTTTGGACAGCAGAATAAAAGATAAAAAAGCCATGTTGTCTTTTCTTGAACCTGCACATAAAGGTGCTTTTCATATGGCTATATACTGTGCTCTCATAAATCTTATTCTCTTTTTGGTGATTGAATTTGCGACAACAAATGAATATTCAGCAATACTAATGCAAATTCAGTTTATTGCATATTTGGCAGTCTTAATCATTCCGAAAAGTCTTATATCTTGCTTGAAAACGAGTATAGAGAAAGAGGAAAGTGCGAGTAAATCTACAACTTGTGATAGTGAAGATACAAAATAATAGAAAAGGTTGAATTACCAACACTAACAGGGTTAAAACCCTGTTAGTGTTTTATTTTGAATAAATTGTCATTTTGCCAAAACAAGCAAAATGACCATAAATTATAAAACACAAAATTCGGAACTAGGCTTTATGCCTCGGTCGTTTTTAGCAATTTTTTGATTAAAGAAACGAAATTCTCGATTTCCGTTTCGGTTGTATCCCACGAGCACATCAGGCGCACTTCGTGATTTTGTTCGTCCCATTCGTAGAAAAAATACTCCTCTTGCAGCGGCTTGATAATCGCTTTGGGAAGTTTCGCAAAAACTGCATTGGCAGCAGGCTTTTGAGTGATTTCTATTTCCGGAATAGGGGTTAATTTTTCAACTAAAAGTTGTGCCATGGCATTGGCGTGACTGGCTGTTTTCAGATACAAATCATCCGAAAAATAAGCCGAAAATTGTGCCGAAATATAGCGCATTTTTGAAGCTAATTGCATACCTTGTTTGCGAATGTATTTGAAATTTTCGCAAAGCGAAGCATTGGCAAACACAATCGCTTCGCCATACATCATGCCGTTTTTCGTTCCACCGAATGATAACACATCTACACCACAATCAAACGTGAAATTTTTAATAGGCATATTCAAAGCCACTGCAGCATTGGCGATGCGTGCACCGTCCATTTGCAGATACATGTTGTGCGAATGTGCATAATCTGCCAAAGCCTTGATCTCATCAGGTGTGTAGAGCGTTCCGAGTTCAGTAGTTTGTGAAATGGAAATTACTTTAGGTTGAACATGGTGTTCAAAATCCACTAACGATTGAAATTTTTCGATATCTGCAATACGCAATTTTCCGTCTTGTGTAGATACAGTCAGCAATTTGCAACCTGTAAAACGTTCCGGAGCACCGCATTCGTCTACGTGGATATGCGCCGTTTCCGCACAAATCACAGCGTGATAAGGTTGTGTCAAAGCCTTTAATCCAAGCACATTTGCAGCCGTTCCGATAAACGTGAAATACACTTCCACTTGCTCACCGAGCAAGTGTTTAAATTGCTGCACAGCCTTTTCCGTGTAAGCATCGCCACCGTAAGCCGTAGCGTGGTCAACATTCACGTCCGCAAGAGCTTTCATAATCTGCGGATGGACGCCCGAATAATTGTCGCTAGCAAAACCTTTCATGATTCTATGGTTATAATAGTAATAATTACGAATAGGCTTCAATAGACTGATTAATTATTGTCGCTATTTTGTCTGCGTGTTTTTTCAGTAAATCATCATTTTGAATAGAAACCGCAAGATTACTTTCTTTTCTCAACGTGTATGGAATACCTAATTCATCAAATATTGCTTTTGTTTCTGTAACCAAATTCTTGTCAAGTTTTATTTCAAAGTGGCAATTATTCGGTGTTTTACGTGGGTGAAACCACATAAAATTTCTTCGAGATGTTCCTAAAGCAACGTGATGTTTATTATAAGTTACTCTTGCGTCAGGGTATCTGCTTTGAGCTATTTTAATCATTTCGTCCATTATGGCGATAGATTTTGGATTTGATTTCTTCTCCCAATATGCCCGCCCGACTTCTTCTCCACCTAAATTTTCTTCATCTTCAGGAGCTTCATAAATATCCAACACTTTTGTAAAGTTCAGTAAAATTTTGTTGTCAATCTTTATTGCGTTTAGTTGGATAGCAATTATTGGAATTGAACGATTCATTAATGCGATTACATTAAAAAAACGATTTGTAACCTCTTCTGCAACAATCACTGCCCTATGTTCTTTAGATGGGTAACGCCGCCTTTCGATGTCCCAATATTCTATTGTCCTGATGATATGACTTTCATCTGTTGCTCCCAATTGTATTTCGGTTTCATACATTGTTTCTATCTCACTATTGAGAAACAAAAAATCAATACGCCCTCCGCTTGACTGTTTTCTCTCTCGTTGAATTAGGTCTAATTCTCCGAGTCCAAGTATTGATGGATCTTCTTCTATTCTATCTTGGAGCCATTTTTCGCTAAAATGTTTTTTTAGAGATATTTTTTCTCCTTTAGCGTATTGTAGATTGTCACCCATTGGTCTGTTTTTTTATCTGTTTTTATGTACAAAGTTACGAAAAAAAACAAACTTTGCAAAATTTAAGAAAAATTATTTTGTTGTTTGGGATTTTTTTTGTAACTTTGTAGTGGATTTGTAAGGCAGTGGCTTACAAGTAAAGCATTCACCGAGAACTGTTCTGAATGCATCCATAAATAAGGAAAGCCAAAGATTTATGTCTTTGGCTTTCTTTTTAGTTGCTTTGGAGTTAGATCAAATGCAGTTAGTAGCAATGTTTTCTTTCTTCCTTTCCATTCGGTCAAAAGCACAATTCTATACAAATCATTTTCGATGAGAATTTTATAAGATTCTTTCGCTTTTTTCACACCTCCCATTTTAAAAGCCATCGGGATAAATTCTTCGACTTCAAACCCGATGTATTTAATCTCTTTTCCGTGTTTTTCAATAATATGTTTTAAGCCGTAACCACTATTAGTTTCTGAGTTGTTTTCGCCCCAAACAATATCAACATATCCGATATCTTCGCGGTATAATGCTTTAACACACTCACCTGTTTTTTTCTTTTTTAGATGTTTTATAGCATTTTTTGGTTTGTTTTCGAATTTAGTGTAAATAGACCCAAATTCACCTGTTTTTGTAATTTTCCTTCTTTTCCTGTCTGTTTTTTTCATAGCTTTTCGTTTTTTTTGTTTTACGATTTCAATAATTCAATCCCAATCCCACACTGCAAACACCGCTTCAAATCACAATATTTCTTTTTCAAAATCAACAACGCTTGACTATCGGAAGCATTGTTGGCAGGCATTCCGCAAGATTTCCACTTGCGAATTAAATGATTGTTTTCCGCAGGTAAGTCTTGCAGGAAATAGAGTGCACGTTCGCAAATGTCCGGTCTGTCGCGAAGTTTTCCGAAAGCAAACAAAAAAGGAATAATAGTGTTGATAAAAATTAAATGCTGTGCAGACCGCCCTAATTCTTTGGGTTTTTCAACGGATAACTTGTCAAAAACATAATGTGTTTGCCAATAGTCTGAAACATTGACTTGCAATAAATTTAAACCGTCGTTGATGTTTTGAATGTGCAGAATATCTTGAAAAATCTGACTTCTCTGCTGAATCAGCGATGCAAAAAATGCCAAACGCAGGGTAGGGAAGGAGCAAGGGCGCAAGCGTAGAAAATTCACCAAACCTTCTGAAATCGGTAACAATTGGAATTTTTGTTGCAAAAAGGCATATTCCTCTTGCAATGCACGCGGGTACGAATCGTTGAACGTGGAATTTAATAATTGCGCTTGTCCGAACAGTATAGCTTCGAGTTGAAGCTTGCTATCTGCCTGTTTTTGAAGAAATTTCAAGGGCGTTCGCTTGGCGATTTGATAAAAGGGATCGGCATTGATACGAAGCCCGAAACTGCGCAATAAATACTGATAAAATGTTTCTTCCCATGAGTTCAGATTGTACGCTAAATCCACCAAAATTTCGTCCACTTTTTCTTCCAAACGCTCAATATTCAAACGTTCCAAAAGCATTATCCGCTTGTGTTCGGATAAATTTTGCAATTGCCTTTCGCAAGGCACAAAGCCCGGATTATTTCGCCAATTTGAAAACGTTTGAAAAACATGTTCTGAGAATTTTTCTCGAACTGAACATGTCGGAACATTTGATCCAATTGCCCGTTTCGCGGAAGCGTCGTTTTCATAAACGACGTGCAAAATCACGGAATTATAAGCAGGATCGTGTTCGTGGTGATGTGCATACCAATCGGAACTTTTGGTGTGAATTTCCACATGTCCTGCCCAAAGCGTGTCGTCAATGCGAATGCGGGCATCTAAAAAGTCAGGGCCGCCATCGGTGTTGTGGAATCCTGCATTAATTACTTCAACGGGTTTGCCGTCAGTTGTCTGTAATGGAGCATTCCATATCTGAAATCTCCATAAATAATGTAAAAAATCTTCTGTCATAACGTTTTTTTTTGTAACTTTGTACCTATATAACGCTCGACTTTCGATTTTCGTATATGATTGTTAATAACTTCTTAAAATTTTTTGCTCAGTCGCTACCCGAAAATCCGGGGGTTTATCAATATTTCGATGCTGATAAAAACCTTATTTATGTGGGGAAAGCAAAGAATTTAAAGAAGCGTGTAAGTTCCTATTTTAACAAAGATCAAGAAGGTAAGACCAGAGTGTTGCTAAGCAAAATTGCCGACATCAAGTATATTGTTGTTGACACGGAATTTGATGCTTTTTTGCTCGAAAATAATCTGATCAAAAAATATCGTCCGCGCTACAATGTGATGCTCAAAGACGACAAAACTTACCCATGGATTTGTATCAAAAACGAGCCGTTCCCAAGAATTTTTTACACGCGCAACCCGATTAAAGACGGTTCGCAATATTTCGGCCCATACCCATCATTGAAAATGATGAACACATTGTTGGAATTGATACGGAAAATCTACCCTTTACGAAATTGTACACTCAATCTTTCGGAAGAAAATATCGCCAAAAAAAAGTATAAAGTTTGTTTGGAGTATCACATCAAAAATTGCAAAGGACCTTGTGTCGGTAAGATTTCGGAAGCAGAATATTTGCAAAATATTGCCGAAATCAAACAAATCATCAAAGGTAATATTTCGCAAGTATTGAAAGAGTTGCGTGGGCGCATGATGAAATTCGCAGAAAACTTGCAATTCGAGGAAGCACAAGCCATCAAAGAAAAATTGGATGCGTTGGAAGGTTATCAAAGCAAATCCACTGTGTTTAGCAACACGCTTCAAGATATTGATGTGTTTGCGATTATAAAAAGCGAGGAAAATTTTTACGTGAATTTTTTCAAAGTTGTAGATGGTGCAGTAGTTCAAATTCATACGTTAGAACTCAAACCTCGCTTGGACGAAACGTCCGAAGATATTTTATCTTTAGCGATTGTAGATATTCGCCAACGTTTTAATAGCAAGGCTCAAGAGATTGTTTTGCCGTTTGAATTATCATTAAAAATTCCGAAAACTACACTAACTGTACCGAAAATTGGGGAGAAAAAAAGTTTGTTAGAATTAGCCGAACGTAACCTGAAATTTTATCTGCTGGAAAAACAAAAACATCAAAATTTGGTTGATCCGGAACGTCATAGTAAACGCATTTTGAACCAAATGAAAGACGATTTGGCACTACCTATTTTGCCAACGTACATCGAATGCTTCGACAATTCCAATATTCAAGGCGACTATCCTGTTGCAGCGATGACGGTGATGAAAAACGCCAAACTTTCCAAAAAAGATTATCGTCATTTCAACATCAAAACCGTAGAAGGCGCCAACGACTTTGCCTCGATGGAGGAAATTATTTATCGTCGCTATAACCGATTGTTGGCTGAAAACGGCGAATTACCACAACTCATTATTGTTGATGGCGGGAAAGGGCAACTATCCGCCGCAATGAAAAGTTTGAAAAAACTTGGGCTCTCTGAAAAGATATATTTAATCGGCATTGCCGAGCGTTTGGAAGAGATTTATCGCCCCGGAGATCCACATCCGTTGCATTTGGACAAAAAGTCAGAAACCTTAAAAATGATTCAACAATTGCGCGATGAAGCCCACCGTTTCGGCATCACACACTACCGCAAAAAGCACGAAAAAGGGTTAATCAAAACGGAACTGACTGATATCAAAGGCATCGGCGAAACTCTTGCCGTGAAACTTTTACACCATTTTCATTCGGTCAAAAACATTAAACAGGCCTCGTTCGAAGAACTCGAAAGCGTTGTAGGAGCTGCAAAAGCTAAAATCATTCAGAATTATTTTTCGCAGAATGTCTGAACAGTTCTTTTATAAAGATACAAAAATGAAATGTGTAAAAAAGCGTAGGGGCAGAACATTTTCCGCCCCTACCAAATCATATTATTGGTTTTTCAAAAAATTATTTCACTAACACAGGAAAACGTCGTTTCGCCAATTCAAACGTACCGAACAAAACTCCACTGTACACCAGCGTTCCTAAAACTTCGTAACGGAAAAATGGGATAGCCATTTCGTAGCACAACATCAAACCGCCCATCGTCATTGGATACCCGCAAAAACCGCTCAACCAAGTAGCGAAATTTGTAATTACAAAAAACAATACGGAAGATGTCAAAGCTCCGCCAATCACGCGAGATACCGAAACTTTCTTACCAATCCACAAACCTATAACACCCGCCAAAATAAAACTGAAATACACCGAAAATGTTGTAAACCAATCAAATACAGGCAGGAAAAAATTCGTTATCGCCAATACTGTCAATGGGATTAAAAACGCCACACTTTTTCTACTGAAATAAGCGCCACCAAAAAGCGCAATCGCAGCAATAGGCGTGAAATTAGGAATTGGAATAAAACGGGCTACAGAAACCAAGGCAATCAAAGCCGTAATAGTCATAAAACTCGGTGTAAATACTTTTTTCATTTCGTTTAATTTTGTTGAATATGCTACCGCTTACAAATAAATAAATTTATTTTGTTTGATCAATCGCATTTTTTGTGATTTTTTATTTGCAAAGATACAATTTTTTTTTCAATTATGCAATTTAATAAATTGAAAATGCTATTGCTTGAAACAAATAAACTTGTTTTGCTCGTTTAATCGCATTTTTACTCGTCATCATCGTCGTCGTCCGTCTCATCCGCTTGATCATCTGCGCCATCATCATCGTCGTCATCGCTATCATCAACATCTACATCGCCGATAGCTTTGCTGTCTACTTCCGAAATATCGCCAAAGTGTTTGTCAAATTCATCCTCTGTAATCACATTGTCGATTTTCACTTCTACTTTGATAAGATAATTCATGTCTTTGCTCTCTAATGGAACTGCAAAAAAGTATTCGCCGTTCGGCTTAGGGTAACGAACAATGTGATTGCCATAGCCATCGGGATATTTTTTTATCAATTCTAATTTGAGATCGTTGCCAATCTTGTTGTAACTTACGATGACATTTTTATTGATCTTTGGTTTTGGAAACTCTTTGATCTTCGCTTTTTCTTTATCTTTTTTTTCTATTTTTTTTGCCATGATGTATTCAAATTTTTTTGCAAAGTAAATACATAATTTTGAAAAAACCAAATTTTTGTTTCACTTTTTTTTATTTTTTTTTGCTAATAATATTAATTTTATTGAAAATCAAATTGATTTTACCATAAGAACACGAAGAAACACGAGGATTGCAATGTGAATCTCTGTGTGCTTCTTTGTGGTCCTCCGTGTTTTTTTATTCGGAGCTTCTCACAAAATTACGTTGGGCTTTCAACAATAATGTTGTAAACAATAACATATTTCGTGTATTCGTAAGGATTGCAGAATACAGTAAGCTGTTTTTTGTGCCACAATAACCATTTTTTACCCGTTTCACTTGCTTTTTATTTATGTTTTCGATATACTGAACAATATCTTGCTCGTAGGCGAGACTTTCTTCAACTGTTTGATAATTCTCGGTAGAAATATGTCGGTTCACCATTTCAAAAAATGTGTGAATACGATGATTGAGTTCGGCAAGTTCCTCCTGCTGTTCGGCAATAAGCGGTTTATGCTTGTTGTTGGTATGCTCAAATGAAACTTCGATAAAGCTTTTTAAAGCAAATGAAATTTCACGCAGATAATTCACGGCTTGAACGTAATAATGCACATTTTCAAGCTGTTTATCGTTAAATACTTGAATGGTTATATTGAGGTTATTCTTCATCAACTTAGTTTCTGCTCGAATGTCTCTCAAATCGCGACGTATATGTTCCAATTGTTTGATACTTTCTGTTCGTAAAGCATCAATGGTTTCGCCGTACATCGTTTCCATTTTTTGTAGCGCCGAACAGAGTGTATCCGATGCAATTTGATGAATCTTATCAACATCATCTTTTTCGATAATAAATGATTTTTCGGCTTTTATAGCGTTTTTCTCGCGACGTTTGTGAATTTTATTTGTACGCCACATCGTGAAAGCCACAAGGATGAGCATACCGGCAATTCCGAAAGGCCCGCCCCAAAACAATATCATACCGATTGTGAACGCAATGGAAGACGCCGCAAGTGCAGTAAAAAACCATCCTCCGATAACAGAGAACATTCCTGTTACTCGATATACTGCCGATTCGCGTCCCCAAGCACCATCAGACAATGAAGAGCCCATCGCTACCATAAACGTAATATAAGTCGTTGAAAGTGGTAATCTGAGCGATGTTGCGAAAGCAATCAAAGCCGAAGCAACCATCAAGTTGACCGATGCCCGCAACATATCGAATGCAGCCCCTTGTTGATCAGCTTTTTTGCTCGCTCTGAAACGGCGTGAAATTTTTCTATCCAATTTTTTAGGAGTAATTTTGGTTATCCATTCGCCTAACCCCATAAACATCTTAACGATAGAACGGGAAAGCGGTGTTGAGCCGAAACGCTCAATACCGGCATCTTGACGACTCAAATCCACAGTCATTTTGGTCACATTTCGGGCTTTTTTTGAAAACCACAACGCGAGAATCATCACCAGTCCCGCTGCAAACAAAACTAGTTTTGGAGCCTCTGCTCTTCCGCTCATACCGATCATCTGAAACGTGCTCGGATCAGGCCCACCGGCTTCTTGATATAACTGAAAGCTATTCAATCCTGCTACCGGAACACCGATAAAATTCACCAAATCGTTTCCCGCAAAAGCCATTGCCAATGCAAATGTTCCCATCAGCACAATAAATTTCAATGCATTGAATTTAAAAAGCCAATGGAATGTTTGCAATAAAACGGCAATAATAACGAACGATGCAATCATCAAGAATCCCTGATTTGCGGTTAGAAAAACCATTATTTCCGGATACCCATCTCTCAAAAAATCTTTCATACCTTTGAAAACGATGAAATATAGGATCATCGTAACACAAATTCCTCCCCAAATCGCACCAAAGTATTTTTGGGTTTTATGAAGTTTGAATGTGAATAAAAGTCGCACAAAATACTGAATAACTGCAGCAGCAATAAAGCCAACAATTACTGAAGCAAAAATACTTGAAACAATCGTTAGAATTCTCGATGTGTTGAGGAATTCGCCTAAGTTTGCCATAGTCAGATCTGTCGAATGTATAATTTTCATAACCGTAATAGCAATTGCCGCGCCCAACAATTCAAATATCAACGAAATCGTTGTAGATGTGGGGAATCCGTAGGTATTGAATAAATCCAACAAGATGATGTCCGCAAGCATTGCCGTCAAGAAGATCAGCATAATTTCATTAAAGAAAAACATGGTCGGATTGAAAATACCGCTTCGAGCCACTTCCATCATGCCGTTTGCGGACATGGCACCTACCACAACACCCAAAGAAGCAACCGTCAAAATCACTTTGAATGTTGCCGCTTTTGAGCCCACGGCAGAACCGATAAAGTTCGCAGCATCGTTAGCTACACCCACTACAAGATCGGAAATAGCCAAAAGAAACAAGATTCCGACGATAATAACATAATAAATTTCCATTGTTAAATATTTTTTCGTAAATTTTTGGACATCTTTTTTTTAGTCAAAATTATGCAGAAGCGGCAATGTTTTTCGCATGGTCTGCAGTGCGTTCCAAGTCGATAATCATATCTGTAAAAATAACACCACTTTTGGGGTCACAACTTTGATTTTTTAATCGTTGAATATGATTTTCGACAAAATCTACCGATAATTTGTCGATTTCTTTTTCGTAAGATTTTATTTGTTTCAATTCGGAACTATCTTCACGTTCATAGGCATTCAGCGTTCTGAAGACTTGATCTGTTGTTAAATTTCCTAAACGTTTCAGCTCTTCAATTGCAGCATCAGAAAATTTCAAACCTCGGTCTTTAACCAATAACGCATATTCGACGATATTTTCCGCATGATCACCAATTCGTTCTATATCCGATAAAATCTTAAACATTTTACCAACTTTTTCGGCATCGGAAGTCGACAATCTCATGTTATTAATTTCAACCAATTTAGCTGCGATTTGTTGATTCAAAAAATTAATGGTTTTTTCGAGTTCAAATGTTTTATTGATCTTATCTTCATTTTGTTCAAAAAACGCTTCCAAAGACAGGTTTAAACTTTCATTTGCAATTTTTCCCATACGAGATATTTCGGAATGAGCTGCATAAACTGCAGCCATTGCGGGCATTTTCGTAACATCGGCATCAAGATACACCAGTTTTTTCTCATGAAGTTTGTCGATTTCACCTTGTTTTACCGGAACAATTTTTTGCATTAATATTGCAATGTATTTAATGAAAGGTAATAAAAGGACAAGCACAGCCACATTGTACAACGTGTGGAACATAGCCACTTGACGAGCTTTTTCTGTCCACGTTGTTTCAAACCAACCCAAGATTGCGGGAACAAAGAAAATCAATGTACCAAACACCGCACAGCCAATGATGTCGTACATGATGTGAAATGTCGCAGCCCGTTTGCTGTCGCGGTTTGCAGGTATTGATGCAATGACTGTAGTTATACTTGTACCGATATTTGTGCCTAAAATAATGTATGCCGAAGTTTCGAAAGGAATAGGAACACCGCTGAGATGCATGGTTACCAAAAGCCCCATTGTGGCTGATGAACTTTGGATGATAGCCGTAAAAGCAAATCCTGCAAGCAGTGCCAAAAACGGATTCTCGAAAGTTGTCAACATGGCATTAAAAGCCGGTTGTTTGGCCAATTCTTTGAGAGGAGAACCCATCACGGTGATACTGAAAAATAAAATTCCGAATCCTAATATAACATATCCGATATTTTTGATATTTCTTTTTTTGAAAAACAGATACATCACAATTCCAATGAAAATAAACAGCGGAGCAACCGTATCTATCTTGAATGCAATTAATTGTGCACTAAATGTGGTTCCAACATTTGCACCCATAATTACGCCGATGGCTTGTGTTAAATTCAGTAATCCCGAATTCACAAATCCTACTGTGATAATTGTTGTGGCCGTTGAACTATTGATACAAATGGTCGCAATAATTCCGACCAAAACAGCTAAAAAACGGTTCGAAGTTGCTCCTTTGAGGATGGCTTGTAAACGGTCGCCTGCCACAATCTCCAATCCTGTCGACATCATTTTCATGCCAAACAAGAGTAAACCTAATCCTCCTGCAATTAAAAATATGTCGGTTAATGCTAGTCCCATTGTTAAATTAGTATTATAATTTTGTTACAAAATTATAACAATTTTTGGAATTTCGTGTTAAGTAAATGTTAATTTTTTTGTTTATTACAATTCTATTTCTGATTTTAAAATGGTTGTTAAAAAAACTGCTTCGATCATTATCTGTTTGTAATATTAAATTTAACATTTTGTTAACAAAAAAAATAAAAATTTAACATTTTTGTAACGTTTGTTCGTTTTTTTTATTGTAATTTTGCGGCAACATTAATAAACCCAAAACTCAAAAAAATTATGAAAAAACAAATCACAATCTTAAAAAAAATCATTGTACTTGTTACGTTGTTTGCCTGCTGGCAGATAGCTGAAGCACAAGTAACCACATCGTCTATCAGTGGACGAGTAACCGACGGTAATAATGAAACCTTGCCCGGTGCAACGGTTAAAGCAACGCACGTGCCTTCCGGAACTATTTATGGAACAGTTACAAATACGGAAGGGCGTTTCAATTTAAGTGGTATGCGTGCCGGCGGACCCTATAGGATAGAAATTTCATACGTGGGTACAGCTACGGATATAGCTGAAAATATTTCACTCAATTTGGGCGAGAACTATACTCACAATGTGAAATTGAGAGACGCAACGGTAGATTTGGGAGAAGTTGTGATAGAAGGGCAATCCAGTTTTCAAGCCAATAGAACAGGCGCTGCGTCAAGTTTGAATGCTCTCGAAATTAGCCGTATACCATCTATTACAAGTAGTGTTGCAGATGCTATCCGTTTAACTCCGCAAGTTATTGTAGGTTCTAATGGCGCGATGTCGTTTGCAGGAACTAACAACCGTTACAACAGTTTCCAAATTGACGGAGCTATGAGTAACGATAATTTCGGATTGACAGCAAGTGGAGTTAATGGCGGACAGGCAGGTGCTCAACCCATTTCGATGGAAGCTATTGATCAAATCCAAATTTCAATTGCTCCATTTGATGTTCGCCAATCTGGCTTTACAGGTGGTGCTGTTAATGCGATTACAAAATCGGGTACTAATACGATTACAGGTTCGGTTTTCTACAATTTGACCAACCAAGATTTGATTGGCAGATATGAAATGAAAAATGGCAACAAAAGCAGTAAACTTGGCGAGCAAAGCCAATACAGAGCGGGTGCAACTGTGGGAGGTCCCATTATTAAAGACAAACTTTTCTTCTTTGCCAACTACGAAAGACAAAGTAACCGATACCCAAACAATTCTACTTTGGGTGCCGAAAATTCAAATATCGATCCCGTGATGGCTCAAAGAATTCTTGACACCATAAAAAAGCTGGCAGCCGACCAAGGTGTAATTTACAATGGCACATTACCGACTTCATTCGAAGAATACACAAATTCCGACAAAGCAGGTGTTAAATTAAGCTGGAATATCAACAACAAACATCAAGCTTCTATTCGTTGGAATATGGTAGCTGCTACTCAGTCCAATCAGACACCTAATCCAACAAACTTGAACTCTTCCGATTATATGTACGAGTTTAGATCAAATACCAACACGTTTGTTGCTGAATTACAAAGCCGTTTCTCAAATGCTGTTAGTAACGAATTTCGTGTATCATACGTACGTGTACGTGATAGTCGTAACCCTTATGATTCCCCGTTCCCAATGATTTCTATTGCTAACGTTCGTAAAGACGGCGCAACCGGTGCTGCTACCGTAAACATTGGCAACGAGCGTTCTTCTGTGGCCAACAGACTGGATCAAGATATATGGACGTTTACAAACAACTTAAATTGGTACAAAGGCGACCATACGTTCACATTTGGTACTCACAACGAATTTTTCAACTTTTCTAACTTGTTTATCCAAGACAACTACGGAACTTATTACTTTAATAATCCCGATGATTTCTTTGCGGGCAGAATTAATCAATATCGTTTTCAAGAGGCTAATGTTGCTGTAACCGGCGATCCGCGTTGGGCAGCAGCCTTTGGAGCAGGTCAGTTAGGTTTCTATGTACAAGACCGTTGGAATGTATCAAGAAGTTTTGACCTTACGATAGGTCTTCGTATGGATATTCCTTTGTTCTTCGATGCTCCGGCAGAAAATGCACCATTTAACGAATATGCGGCAGAAAAAGGTTGGGGATTCAAAACCAACCAAAAATTGAGCAGCACGCCGTTGTGGTCGCCACGTGCGGGTTTCCGTTGGAATTTGGATGATGAAAACAAGTATACGCTTAGAGGGGGTGTTGGTATATTCACTGGTCGTATTCCTTTTGTGTGGTTGAGCAACAACTTTGTTAACACAGGTCTCCAGATGTTAACCTACAACACAACTAATACTACCAATCTTACTTTGATTGCCGATCCTTACGGGCAAGGTGCTAACGTAGCCCTGTTGGCAGCAGGCGGCAGCCAAACGATTAATGTGCTTGCACCTGACTTTAAATTTGCACAAAACCTGCGTGCTAATTTAGGTATCGACTTCAATTTTGCCGGTATCAACTGGACAGCAGATGCGATCTATTCTAAAACTTTAAATGATGTTCTTTATCAAAATTTTGCTCGCGAGTTGACCGGAAAAACAGTTTCCGAAACTTATGCAAGTTTACCTTTTGATAACCGTCCTATGCTCCAAGTAGTACCCGGAGTAGCTCCGTTTAATCAAATTTTTGCTTTGTCGAATACAAACGAAGGTTATACTTACAACCTGTCGTTGCAAGGTACAAAGAAATTTGACTTTGGTTTGGATGTGATGGCATCTTACGCTTTTACTCGATCGAAATCTATTAACAGTGGCACATCTTCTGTTGCCGCATCAAACTGGGATTTTAACTATACCCGCGGAAACCCGAACAATCCTGAATTAGGTTTTTCGGCTTTCAATACACCTCACAAAGTTAACGTAGCAGCGTTTTATAGTGTGAATTTCTTTAAATCGCAAACTACTACTTTTGGCTTGATTTACCAAGGCTCATCGGGTGCTCCTTATTCAATTGTTTATGCCGGTGCCGGCAACTTTAATGGCGATGGATCCAGTTCTAATAATTTAATTTGGATTCCTACCGATGCACAAGTTGATCAAATGAATTTTAGACCAACCTCAACTATGACAGCAGAAGAACAAAAAGCGAACTTGAAAGCTTGGCTTGCACGCGATCCGTATTTGAGCAAAAATAGAGGTAAATATTTCGATCGCTATGCAGACAACCACCCGTTTGAACATCGTTTCGATTTCCACTTCGCTCACAAAGTAAACTTCAGAGTTGCAGGACACTTACAGGCGATTGAATTTACGTTCGACATTTTGAACGTTGGAAATATGCTTAGCCCAAAATGGGGACGTTCTTACGCAACACCATGGTCTTATTCTCCGATTACGTTTGCCGGAACTGCAAATGCTGCCGAAATCGCTGCAGGCGTTCCTGCCGGTGATGCCGTATTCCAATTCTTGCAAGGTCCAAATTATGACCAATTCAACTTTACTGATTTCGCTTCACGTTGGAGAGCACAAATTGGGTTGAGATATACGTTCTAAACATATCTTAAAAAGGTGAAGGGTCAAAGGTAAAAAACCTTAACCTTTAACCTTTGACCAATAACCAAAATATTACGAATGAAAAAGTTTTTTTTGATAATGACTGCTTTTCTTTGCTTGGGTCTTAAAGGCTTCTGCGAAGAAAAGCAGTTTGTTATTGTGCTTTCGATGGATGGTTTTCGTTGGGATTATAACCGGTTAAGCGGTACACCGAATTTGGATAAAATTGCGGAAAGAGGCGTAAAATCCGAAGGTTTGCAATCGGTCTTTCCTACAAAGACATTTCCAAGCCATTATTCAATGGCAACAGGGCTTTATCCCGATAATCATGGATTAGTTGCCAATCGATTTTTCAACCAAACGTTGCAAAAAGAATATACGATGGGAAACCGGAAAATGGTTGAAAATCCTGATTTTTACGGTGGTGAGCCGATTTGGAATACCGCTCAAAAACAAGGATTGATAACGGCCAGCTATTTCTGGGTTGGCACAGAAGCCCCGATTGGAGGTCTACAGCCAAATATCTGGAAACGTTTCGACAAAAGCATAACCTATTCGCAACGCATCGACAGTGTGATATCGTGGCTTGAACGTCCCGAAAATGAACGGCCGCAACTCATCATGTTCTATTTCGAAGACCCTGATGGGACGACGCATCACGATGATCCCATCAACGGAAACGAAACACATCGCATCGTGAAATATTGCGATAGTTTGGTTGGAGTCTTGGATCGCAGATTGCAAGCTTTACCGTTTGCGCAAAACATTCACTTGATCGTTGTGTCCGACCATGGCATGTCTCTGGTGGATAGCAGTCGTACGGTCTATACGCAAGACTATCTTGATCCTTTGTGGATAAGATATACTAACCGAAGTTCGCCGATGTGTTTGATGGATATTTATCCTGACAAGTTGGATTCAGCTTTAATGATGTTGCAAAATGTTCTAAATATTAGTGCATGGAAATCGTCTGATGTTCCAAGACGCTTGAATTATGGCACCAATCCGAATATAGGAAATTTGGTTATTTTAGCAGACAGCGCATGGAGTATTGCTGAAAAACCACGAATAGGGAGACATGCAAAAGGAGACCATGGTTTCGACAATCAAAACCGCGACATGTACGGAATCTTTTATGCTTATGGTCCGAAATTTCAAATAAACAAAGTCGTTCCGGAGTTTTTAAATATTCAACTCTACAACATTATTGCTTATTTACTCAACCTCAAACCTGCGCAAACAGACGCAAAATTGGAAGATGTGAATTTTCTGTTCAAATGATATCTTCATCGATGAACACTTTATCGTTGTAAATTTTTGGAGAAGTTTAACAAAGAAATGGAATATCGTAGGTGTGTATTGCTACGCCTCTACGATATTCCATTTTTTTTCGTATCTTTGCAACCTACAACAAAAATCAAAATGACAGCAAAAATCATCTCCATCGGCAATGAACTCTTGATTGGTCAAGTCATCAACACTAATGCTGCATGGTTAGCAGAGCAGTTGAATTTAATCGGTATCAATGTTAGTGAAGTTTGGACAATTTCAGACAATGGTGATGAAATTGAACATGCTGTAAAATCAGCTATTTCAACGCATAATCTGGTCATTACAACAGGCGGTTTGGGTCCCACCAAAGACGATATCACTAAGCAATGTTTGGCAAAAATTTTCAATGCGAAAATGGTGGTAAACGATATGATGTTGACGAAAAATATCGCTTATTTCAAAGCACGAGGCTACGAACTGACGGAGATTAATCGCAAGCAAGCCGAAGTTCCCGATTGTTGCGAAGTGATCGAAAACACTTGCGGAACAGCTCCCGGAATGTGGTTTAACACGCCAAAAGGAGGTGTGCTGATTTCGTTGGCAGGTGTACCTTACGAAATGAAAACAATGATGGAACGCGATTTGCTACCTCGCCTAAAAGCCTTGAATGGCGGAGAAATCATCATTCACAAAACCATTATGACACATGGATTAGGTGAATCATTTTTATCGGAACGAATAGCATCTTGGGAGGACAACCTACCCTCGAATTTCAAACTCGCCTACTTGCCACAGCCCGGTATTTTACGACTGCGATTAGATGCATCGGGAATCGACGAAAATGCTCTAAACGCAGAAATAGACAAACAACTGAATGAACTGCACCGCCTTATTCCCGAACTGATTTATGGTTACGAAAATGAAAGTTTGGAATCTGTCGTTTTTCGCTTGTTGAAAGAAAAAAAACAAACTGTGTCCTTTGCTGAAAGTTGTACGGGTGGCTATATTTCGCACCGTCTTACCTTGTTGCCCGGAAGTTCGGAAATTTTCAAAGGTTCTGTGGTAGCGTATAGCAATGATGTCAAACAAAATTTGCTCAACGTTTCTTCACAAACACTCGAAAAATTTGGCGCTGTAAGCGAACAATGCGTGAGAGAAATGGCAGAAGGTGCAAAAAAATTGCTTCAAACGGATTATACTATTGCAGTTTCGGGAATTGCAGGCCCAAGTGGCGGAACAGACGAAAAGCCTGTCGGCACAATTTGGATTGCCGTTGCAACGCCTGAAAAAATCATTGCCGAGAAATTTTTATATGGCGATATTCGGGAGCGGAATATCCTCAGGGCTTGTTTATCAGCGTTGAATTTGTTGCGTATTCAACTATAATTTTGCATAAATTCGTAATTCGTAATTGATAATTCGTAATTTTTTTCGTATCTTTGTCCCAAAAAAATAAAAATATGAAAATCGTTATCGTAGGAACAGGTTATGTCGGTTTGGTTACAGGAGTTTGCTTTGCAGATGTAGGTATTGATGTAACTTGTGTAGACATTGACAAAAACAAAATTGACAACCTAAAAAAAGGTATTTCTCCCATTTACGAACAAGGTTTGGACGAACTTTTGGAAAAGAACATTCAACGTGGAACCATTCGTTTTTCAACGGATTTGAGCGAATGTTTGAACGAAGCCGATGTTGTTTTTTCGGCAGTTGGAACGCCTCCCGATGAGGATGGTTCTGCCGATTTGAAATATGTTTTGGATGTAGCAAAAACTGTTGGGAAACACATGAATAAATATGTTTTGGTCGTAACGAAAAGTACGGTACCTGTAGGAACTGCTGCAAAAGTACGCCAAGCGATCCAAAGTGAATTAGATGCTCGAAAAGAGAAAATCGAATTTGACGTGGCATCTAATCCCGAATTTTTGAAAGAAGGGTCTGCGGTCAAAGATTTTATGTATCCCGAACGCATTGTGGTTGGCGTGGAAAGCGATCGTGCCGAGGAAGTGATGAAGCGTTTATATAAACCATACACACTCAATGGACACCCTGTTATTTTTATGGATGTGCCTTCTGCAGAAATGACGAAATATGCATCAAACGCGATGTTGGCGACACGCATCAGTTTTATGAACGACGTGGCAAACCTTTGCGAATTGGTGGGTGCAGACATCAATCAAGTGCGCAGAGGCGTTGGTAGCGACAGCCGAATTGGTAGTAAATTTTTATACCCCGGCATTGGCTATGGCGGTTCATGTTTCCCGAAAGATGTGAAAGCCCTTGTGAAAACTGCCGAACAAAACGGCTACACCATGCGCGTTTTACAAAGCGTAGAGGAAGTAAACGACGAACAAAAAACCATTCTATTTAAGAAGTTTAAGAAATATTTCAGTGGAAATATCGCTGGAAAAACTGTTGCTATGTGGGGGTTGGCATTCAAACCCGGAACCGATGATATGCGTGAAGCGCCTGCATTGGTGTTGATTGACTTACTCACAGAAGCTGGTTGTAATGTTCAAGCATTCGACCCTGTTTCGATTGACGAATGTAAACGCAGAATTGGCGATAAAATCGAATATGCTGAAAATCATTACGATGCTCTGAATGGCGCAGACGTATTGTTTTTAACCACCGAATGGACGGAATTTCGTTTCCCGGATTGGGAGAAAATAAAGGGAATGCTGAAAACTCCGGTTATTTTCGACGGACGAAATATCTACGACAAAGATGAACTTTTGAACGCAGGCTTTGATTACATCGGAATTGGTTTTGAATGTCTGAACAACTAACATGAATATCCTTATCACAGGTGCCAACGGACAACTTGGCAACGAACTCAAAAAACGAACCGCATTACTTCCAAATGCCAATTTCCTATTTACAGATGTGGACGAATTGGATATCACAAAAGAGATAGACGTAGATGATTTTTTTAAACAAAATCAAATTGATTTCGTTGTGAATTGTGCGGCTTACACTGCCGTGGATAACGCGGAAACAGAGCAAAATCTCGCCTTGGCTATCAATTGCCAAGCCGTTGAAAATTTAGCAAAAGCCTGTTCCAAATATCATTGTTTTTTGATTCACATGTCTACGGATTATGTTTTCAACGGACACGGCTACAAACCTTACAAAGAAATAGATGTAACGGAACCTGTTTCGTTTTACGGAATTTCCAAATGGCGTGGCGAACAAATTGCAAAAACAATCGAAAAAGGTATCATCATTCGAACATCGTGGTTATATTCCAATTTCGGACTTAATTTTGTATTTACAATGCAAAAATTAGGTCGTTCTCATGAACTGCTCAACGTAGTTTACGACCAAGTGGGAACACCAACATTTGCCGGACATTTAGCGGAAGCGATATGGACCATAATTCCACAATTAACCGACTGGAAAGAAGGTGTACAAATCTATCATTATTCCAACGAAGGCGTGTGCAGTTGGTATGATTTCGCCAAAGAAATTATGCAACAATGCAATCTGAAATGTCAAGTGTTTCCGATAGAAAGCAAAGATTTTCCAACGCCTGCAGCACGTCCGTTTTATTCCGTTTTGAACAAATCTAAAATCAAACAACGTTTCGGATTATCTATTCCGCATTGGACGGACGGGCTTTTGGAGATGTTGAGAAATCAAGGTTAGAAATTTGGCTGTTTCAGAAATTATTTGTATCTATTTGGTTATTTCAGAAATAAATCGTAACTTTGCAACATGAAAGGAACCTGTTTAGGTTAATCGCTGATTAGCGCAGACTACGAAACATCACTGCGGACTATGACTGAGACAACTGCCAAGACGTAGAAATTGGTACAAAAGTCCGCGACACTTTTGCTAAACAAGTTCCTTTCATTCTTTTTTCCAAAGTAAATTTCTATCATTAAAGAATTCTTTTCGCATAACAGTCGCTGTTTTTACCTCGTAAAATTCCTTCTTCAGGGCAAAATTTAGTTCAACGGCAACAACCTTTGGTTTCCCGTTCCAAAGAACCAATAAAATAGACCGTCCAGTTCCTTTGTAAATTCGATTAAAATTGCTTACAACTAAGTCAACAAATACTTTTGGAGTTATTCCAATACCTTCCAATTCCTTTTTGTGTCTGTTGAAAATGTGTTTGAGATAATTTTCACTAATGTAAATGTCTGCTGCTACTCTACGGATTTGCTCAGCAACTGATTTACGTAAGCGTCCTACTTTGTAATAGTGCGCTTGATCTTCAATTCGAGGTTGTGTGGTTGTTTTCTTTTTCATAGTTTTTTTGTTTTGATAATTTAATAGAAATTTTTTACATCTATATAACGCTCAACTTTCGATTTTCGTATATTTTTTTCTAAAAAAACGTTAAATTGTTAATAAATTGTCGAGTTATTAACATTTTTTTGTACCTTTGTAAAAATAAACTGCGTCTATTTAAGAGTTAGATGTCAGGCATGACAGCGTGGCACAATGTTAAACAAAAAATCAAAACACTATGAAAAAGATTCTATTCACAACAGCAATCATTGCAATCGCCCTTTCGTTTGGCGTTTTTGCTCAATCTGGCAAAAAAAATAATGTAATTGAGGCAAAGCTTATAGAGGTTTCCCCAAATTCCTTACAAGAGTTAATGCAAACGCCCGGAATTAAAGGAAATTATGCTTATATAGGCTTGTGGGCAAGTTGGTGTCCTCCATGTATAAGAGAATTTAGATTCAAAGAAAATGTTTATGAATTACTTGCCGAATATAACAATGTAGTTCCTATTTATATTGCAATTAGAGAGAAGGCACCGCAAGGTTGGGAAGGCAATGTAGCAAAACATAAACTCAAAGGCTATAATATATTGGCATCGGAATCGTTGGAAAAGGATATGAAAGAGAAATTAGAGATTAGTGGAGATGTTATACGAATTCCTCGTTATTTTCTGATAGACCCGCAAGGAAAAGTTGTTCATAACAACCTACCTCGCCCAAGCAAAAGTAAAGAGCTAGAGCCTATTTTAAAAAAAGAGTTAAAAAAATAGGAGTTAGTACGATGCCCGACATCTAACTTGCGGTTTGGCGCAATGGCTACTTGTCTCCGCCGAAACTTCACGGAGATAAAAAACATCACGCTGGACAGCGTAGTCGCAATAGAAACGCCGCCACTTCGCCAAGCCGCTGGCCGTTATGTGCAAGCGAACCAGACAGCGGTGGAGAATGCCGTAAAATATAAATGAACACAAAATGAAAGAGTTTTTTGTTAGAAATCTAAAAAGAAGCAAGCCCGAGTTGTGGATACTTATTGGTCCGATTGTATCGTTTTTTGTAGGTGTTGTAACTCACTTTTTGTACGATTGGACGGGAAGCTCAGTAGTCGGAGCGTTTTGTCCCGTCAATGAAAGCGTGTGGGAACACTTGAAGTTGGCAGTTTTTTTTCCATTTCTTTGGTGGCTACTGTTTTTTGTGGCAGCACACAAAAAGTTTGACATTGATAAAAATAAATGGTTTTATGCCTCTTTTGTGTCCCTTATTACCCCAATTTTTGTCATCCCTGCAATCTTTTATTTTTATAGGGGAGCATTTGGAGTTGGCATTCTTGCCATTGACATTTTTAGCCTTTTTGTTGGTCTTTTATGTGGGCATCTTTTGGGGCTTAGGGTATATAACCATAGCAAGGGAATGAATTTTATTATTCCGCTTTTACTCAGCGTTGCAATATTGACGTTTTTTGTAATCTTTACGTTCTTCACCCCGCAAATACCTATTTTTAAATGCAGTATAAAAGGCACGTATGGAATTTGAATTTTGAAATCATTGTGCGAAAGTCTGTGCGTATTTTCAAGTTTTGGTTCTCGTGTGAGCGTTAGTGAACTCCCGCCTGCGCCAAGCCGCTCGGACGTTACCTGCAATGAAGACAATGCCTGATACGTAGTTTTTATGGAAACAGAAAAAATATACTTTACAGCTAGAGTTAACGTGAAAAAAATCCCCGCAAAAGCCTGCGGGGATTTTTTATTAATCCATAGGGGTGGAATTAAAACCCACTCCTACACAATTACCATTTCATCTCAGCCAAACGCTTGTACTGGTTGTAACGCCATTTCGCATTGTCTTCAGCGGCTTTGAACAATTCGTCTGCTTCGGCAGGGAACGTTTTCTTGAGCGAATTGTAGCGAACTTCGCCATCAATAAACGCTTGGAATTTGCTCCAATCCGGTTCTTTGCTTTCGAGAACGAACGGATTTTGACCTTGGTCTGCCAACGTAGGATCGTATTTCCACAATTGCCAGTAACCGCATTCAACAGCACGTGCAGTCTCATCCTGAGTTTTGCCCATACCTGCTCCTAAACCGTGTGCAATACATGGCGAATAAGCAATAATCACCGATGGTCCGGGGAATGCTTCCGCTTCTTTCACCACTTTGAGGAATTGCGCTTGGCTTGCGCCCATCGCCACTTGTGCCACGTAAACATAGCCGTAACTCATCGCGATAACGCCCAAATCTTTTTTGCGAATACGTTTACCCGCAGCAGCAAATTTCGCAATCGCAGCAACCGGTGTCGCTTTCGAAGCCTGACCACCTGTATTTGAGTAAACTTCAGTATCCATTACCAAAATATTCACATCTTCGCCCGAAGCAATCACGTGGTCTAATCCACCGAAACCGATGTCGTACGCCCAACCGTCGCCACCGAAAATCCAATGTGATTTCTTAATGAGATATTGGCTGTATTTGTTGATTTCTTTGCAATAGTCGCAATCGCCTTTCGCGATAAGCGGTTTGATTTTGTTCGAAATTTCAACCGATTTTTGACCATCATTTTTGTTTGCAATCCATTCTGCAAACAAGCCTTTCAACTCTGCTGAGCATTTGTTGCAGGTCTCAATCGCTTCTTTCATCAAGCGTTCGATACGATCGCGCAAATTGTTTGAAGCGAGAGCCATACCAAAGCCAAACTCGGCATTATCTTCAAACAACGAATTTGCCCAAGCAGGTCCGTGACCTGTCTTGTGGTTCGTGGTGTAAGGCATTGAAGGACAAGAACCGCCGTAGATAGACGAACAGCCTGTAGCATTTGCAACGGTCATGCGCTCGCCATACAATTGCGTGATGAGTTTGATATACGGCGTTTCGCCGCAACCTGTACACGCGCCCGAGAACTCGAACAACGGTTGTGCAAACTGACTGTTTTTAACGTTTTTCATCACGTCCATCAGTTCGGTTTTGTAAGTTACGTTTTCATCAATATAGTTCCAACGTGCGATTTCCGCTTCTTGGGTTTCGAGCAATTCCATCGTCAATGCAAGACCATCGGTTTTGCCGTCTTTGCGCGCTTTCACATTTGCAGGACAAATATCATCGCAGTTGCCGCAACCCATACAATCCAACGGGCTCACTTGCATACGGAATTGATAGCCTTCAAATTCTTTGCCGATGGCTTTCGCCGTTTCTGTTCCCGCAGGACAGCCTTTTACTTCGGCTTCCGTCATCAAGAACGGACGAATGGTAGCGTGCGGACAAACATACGAACACTGGTTACACTGAATACAGTTTGCTGCATGCCATTCAGGAATGTGAACCGCAACACCGCGTTTTTCGTATTTCGACGTACCGGCAGGGAATGTACCATCCTCGCGACCTTTGAATGCACTCACAGGCAAATCATCACCTCTTTGGTTGTTGATCGGAACAACTACATTGCGGATAAATTCAGGAATTTTAGTGTCGATTGCAACATCGTCTTTACCGTCCAACTGTGCCCATTCGGCAGGAATATCTATCTTTACATAATCCGCACCGCGATCTACACCGGCATAGTTCATTTGAAGGACTTTTTCACCTTTTTTACCATACGTCTCCTCAATCATGCGTTTCATCTCTTTCACAGCTTGCTCGTAAGGAATTACGTTGGTGATTTTGAAAAACGCCGATTGCAAAATCGTATTGGTATGACTACCCAAACCGATTTCGTCAGCAATTTTCGTGGCATTAATGATATACATTGAGATGTTGTTTTCCGCCAAGAATTTTTTCATTGAATTTGGCAAATGTTTTTTCGTTTCTTCAACACTCCAAACCGAGTTCAACAAGAACGAACCGCCTTTTTTCAAACCTTTCAACATCGGATATTTGTAGATGTAGTTGGTTACGTGACAGCCAACAAAATCAGGCGTTCCAACCAAATACGGCGAACGGATCGGCTTATCGCCAAAACGCAAGTGCGAACAGGTGTAACCACCGGATTTCTTACTGTCGTATTGGAAATAGGCTTGGCAATATTTGTCGGTATTTTCACCGATAATGGTGATCGAATTTTTATTTGCTCCAACAGTTCCGTCTGCGCCCAAACCGTAGAATTTTGCTTCGTACGTACCTTCGGGCACCACACTGATTGCAGGCAAAAGCGGCAACGAATGATTGGTAACATCATCCACGATACCCACTGTGAATTTGTGCTTCGGTTCTGTTGCTTTCAAGTTTTCAAACACAGAAACGATTTGTGCAGGTGTTGTATCTTTCGATGATAAACCGTAACGACCTGCAATGATTTGCGGCTTTTTATCTGCATTTGCGAATGCTTCAACAATGTCTAAATACAACGGATCGCCTGAACCGATTTCTTTTGTACGATCCAAAACACAGATGCGTTTTACAGATGCAGGAACCACATTCATCAAATATTTTACGGAGAACGGACGATACAAATGAACCGTAATCAAGCCCACTTTTTCGCCTTTTGCATTCAAATAATCAATGGTTTCTCTAATGGTTTCGGTAATCGAACCCATTGCTACAACTACATTTTCTGCATCTTTTGCACCGTAATACGTGAATGGTTTATAATCGCGTCCAGTGATTTTTGAAATTTGCACCATGCAATCGTTTACCATATCGGGAACGGCGTCAAAGAAGCTGTTTTGCGCTTCTTTCGCTTGGAAAAATACGTCCGGATTTTGAGCCGTACCGCGAGTTACAGGATGTTCAGGGTTCAACGCATTGTCGCGAAACGCTTGTAATGCTTTTTGATCCAACAACGGTAACAAATCTTCTTCAGTCATCATTTCTACTTTTTGCATTTCGTGCGATGTGCGGAAGCCATCAAAGAAATGTAGGAACGGTACACGAGATTTAATCGCTGTAAGGTGTGCCACAGCAGCCAAATCCATCACTTCTTGAACCGAACCCGATGCCAAGAATGCGAAACCGGTCTGACGGGTTGAATAAATGTCGGAATGATCTCCGAAAATCGACAACGCATGTCCTGCAAGCGTACGAGCACTTACGTGAAACACGCCCGGAAGAAGTTCTCCGGCGATTTTATACATGTTTGGAATCATCAACAACAAACCTTGAGAAGCCGTGAATGTTGTAGTCAAAGCACCCGCTTGCAACGAGCCGTGAACCGCGCCGGCAGCACCGGCTTCCGATTGCATTTCAACCAATTTTACAGGGTCTCCAAAAATGTTTTTTCGACCATTTGCAGCCCATTCGTCTGCATATTCAGCCATGTTTGATGAAGGTGTGATAGGGTAAATTGCAGCAACTTCGCTGAACATGTAAGCCACGTGAGCCGCAGCCTGATTACCATCACAAGTTAACATTTTTTTGTTTTTTGCCATTTTGTTTTATGTTTTAATTAATGATTTTGCTTATTTGAAGAACGAAATTAGTAAACCTCTTTTTTTGCGGCTTTCAATGTGTTAGTGAGTAGCGAAACAATCGTAGTTGGACCCACGCCACCAGGGACTGGCGTGATAAACGAACATTTTGGAGCCACTTCATCAAACTTCACATCGCCTGTTATTTTGTAGCCTTTTTCGCTATTATCCTCAACACGGTGAATGCCGACATCAATCACAACTACGCCATCTTTCACCATGTCTGCCGTGACAAATTCGGGTTTTCCGATGGCTGCAATCAAAATATCTGCCGATAAACAGAGTTCTTTCAAATTTTTTGTGCGACTGTGACAAAGTGTTACCGTGCAATTTGCTTTTTTTGAATTTCTGGAAAGCAGTATGGCAGCGGGCGTTCCAACAATGTTGCTTCGTCCTAAAACCACACAGTGTTTGCCTTCCGTTTCAATGTTCGAGCGTTCCAACAACGTCATAATTCCCGCAGGAGTCGCCGGTAAGAAACAAGGCATATCCATTACCATGCGTCCTACGTTTTGCGGATGAAAACCGTCTACATCCTTTTTCGGGTCAATGGCGGAAATTATTTTGTTTGTATCAATATGTTTGGGTAATGGAAGTTGTACAATGTAGCCGTCAACCTCATCATCGTTATTCAAAAAATCAATGGTTTTGAGGAGTTCGTTTTCTGTGGTTTGTTCGGATAATTTATAGATTGAAGATGTGAAGCCAACTTCTTTGCACGCTCGTTCTTTCGAAGCGATATAAGTTTCGCTGGCAGGATCGTTTCCAACCAAAACAGCGGCAAGATGTGGAACTTTTTGCTCGGCATCTATCATTTTTCTTACCTCGTTGGCGATTTCACTTTTTACTGCATTGGCTATGGCTTTTCCGTCGATTAGTTTCATGTTTCTTGTTTTGTTTAACTGTTTTTTGTCGCTATTTTATCTCTTTTATTGATGTTTTTGTTTGGGTGATCATTTCCATCTGAATATTCATGCCCTGTGCCTTAATTTCACCCTTCATGTTTTGAGATATATCACTTGTTACAGGCAATCCTGTTGTAATATCAACACTCATTGTTCCTGTTTGCGTACCGGTGAATTTGCCTTCTTCTATATCCATGTTAATATCACCTGCGACGTCAATGGTTGCTATATTACTACTGATTTTTTTCAAAGTATTCTTAGTTTTAACGCCAAAATTCATGTCATTCATCGGCATAGTAAATTCCGTATTCCAACTGTCACCCACGTTCACGGCGTTGTCTGGATAAAAATTAAACGATTGTGCGAACATGTTTTTCATAGATTCGTCACTGAACTGTTGGCTCATTTGTGCACCCAGTTGTGCACCCATCTGCCCGTAATCAGATATCGCTCCAAGCATGTTGTCAATAATAGCATCCATCCCGCTAACCGATTTTACCGAACCATCGGGAGCAAAAATCACTGTAAACGACTTGCCAATCATCGCACTAAACATTTTTTCGAATATTTTGTCCATTTCCGATGGATTCTCAATTGTTTTTTTCGAATTATATTTGAAATTCATCATGGGACTCGAAACTAAAAGTGTAAATCCTTGATAGGTTATCTGTGCATGGATTTCTTGCGATGTTTTATTCTTGATTTCCATCAGGTATATTCCACTCATTTCCGTTTCCATTGGCATTTCCTGCCCCATGAAGTTCTGTTTTACGTTATGTACCATTTCCATGTGAAATTCATACTTTGCTCCAGACACGGGATTGAACGACAGTTTTACCTGTGCGGAAACAGTAATGAAACACAACATTAGACACAAACATACAAATCCTTTTTTCATTTTATCATCCCTTATTCGTGTCGGGCACAACTTTTTAATTTTCACAACCTTGCTATCTTTTCCCTTTCATCATCGCATTCATCACCGCCGTCCCTTTTCCGCCCGACATGGCTTTCATCATTTTCTGCATATCGTCCACTTGTTTGATGAGTTTGTTGACTTCCATGATGTTTGTTCCGCTTCCGTCGGCAAGGCGTTTACGGCGTTGTCCGTTGAGGATGTTTGGATTTTCGCGTTCTTTCGGTGTCATGGATTGGATGATGGCTTCGATGTTTTTGAAGGCGTCATCGCCGATTTCAACGTCTTTCATCATTTTGCCCATACCCGGAATCATACCCATCAAGTCCTTCACATTACCCATTTTTTTGATTTGCTGGATTTGTTTATAGAAATCGTTGAAATTAAACGTATTTTGGTGAATTTTTTTGCTTAAACGTTTGGCTTCTTCCTCGTCGAATTGTTCTTGAGCACGCTCTACAAGCGAAACGATGTCGCCCATTCCCAAAATTCTGTCCGCCATCCGCTCGGGATAGAATACATCCAAAGCGTCCATTTTTTCGCCGATACCAACGAATTTTATCGGAACATTTACTACAGAACGAATAGTCAAAGCCGCACCACCGCGCGTGTCGCCATCTAATTTGGTCAGAATAACACCTTCGTAATTCAGTCTGTCGTGAAATGCTTTTGCTGTATTCACCGCATCTTGCCCTGTCATGGAATCCACGACAAACAAGGTTTCTTGCGGATTAATCGCTTTTTTGATGGCAGCGATTTCGTCCATCATCGCATCGTCAATCGCTAAACGTCCTGCCGTATCGACGATAACCGTTTGGATATTTTTCTCACGAGCGTATGCAATCGCTTTTTGCGCGCTTTTTACAGGATTTTTTTCGTTTTCATCCGAAAATACTTCAACACCGATCTGCTCGCCTAACACGTGCAATTGATTGATCGCAGCCGGACGATACACGTCGCAAGCCACCATCAACACATTGCGACCTTTTTTGTATTTGATAAAATTCGCAAGTTTCGCCGTATGTGTCGTTTTTCCAGAGCCTTGCAAACCTGACATCAAAATGATCGACGGGCTACCTTTGAGGTTCAGCTCAACCGCTTTGCTACCCATCAATTCCGCCAATTCGTCGTGAACGATTTTGATCATCAACTGGCTTGGTGAAACGGCAGTAAGCACGTTTTGTCCGAGCGCTTTTTGCTTGACGTCCTCCGTAAATTGTTTCGCAATTTTATAACTTACGTCGGCATCCAACAGGGCTTTGCGAACCTCTTTCAATGTTTCGGCAACATTGATTTCGGTGATCCGTCCTTCGCCTTTAAGCACCTTAAATGCGCGTTCTAATTTATCTGATAAATTTTCAAACATAGTGTGTCAATCTAGGCATGCAAAGGTACAAAAAAATATCCAAATATCCAAATAATTCAGTTTTTTTCATATCTTTGTCCAAATGTTTTTAGCAAAACATTTGGTTATTTCAAAAATAAATCGTAATTTTGTAGCGTTGGAAACGGGAGTATCGTTTCTGTAAAGTTGGCAATGAATGCAGTCCTGTCAATTTCACGATTAAAAAGCCTGATTATTTCAGGCTTTTTTTGCGTAAATCAAACGTAGTTAGCAAAAATACCTTTTCTTTTCCATTCCAAGTTTTTTGAATAACTGCGCGAAACATATTGCTTTCCAAAAATATTTTCTTGGGATCGGCTTTGTTCACACGGAGATTGCCAAACTTTATGACTATTGGAACAAAATCCTCAACTTCAAATCCTAACTGCTGAATTTCCTTTTCGTGTTTACTGATGATATGATTTAATCCATAACCATTATTTGTCTCAAGATTATGTTCGCCCCAAACAAAATCAATATAGCCGATATTTTCTCGATAAAGGGCTTTTGTGCATTCGCCTTTTTTCTTTTTTTTAGATGTTTAATGGCTTGTTTAGGTTTGTCTTGGAATTGGGTATAAATTAGACCAAATTCACCGATTTCTTCTGTCGTTTTTTTTATTGCGTTTTTGTCTTAGTAATTGATAGAAATTTATTTTACCTATATAACGCTCGAATTTCAATTTTCGTATAAAATTTCTCAAAAAAATATCATTTTGTTAATAACTCATCGACTTATTAACAATTTTTATATCTTTCTTCTAAATATCATTTTTTTTCGTAAATTTGCAAAATGCAAACGCAACGAAATATGGCTTTCATCATCAATCCCGTTTCTGGAATTGGGAAACAGGTGGGTATTGAACAGACGATAAAAACAAGTTTAGACGCCTCTCGTTTTAATGTACAGGTGTTGTATACGCAAGCCCCGAAAGATGGCACTCGTTTGGCTTTGGAAGCAATAAAGACTTGTGATATTATTGTGGCTGTTGGTGGTGATGGCTCGGTAAATGATGTTGCCAAAGCGCTTATTCATACGGATAAGATTCTGGGAATTATTCCAAGTGGGTCCGGCAATGGATTAGCACGACATTTGGGACTTTCCTTGAATATAAAAGAGGCGCTGAATCGCTTGCAAAACGGTGTCGTTACTGCAATTGACACGCTGGCGATAAACGATAAACCGTGTGTCAGCATTGCCGGTGTTGGCTTTGATGCTGAAATAGCCGAACGATTCAACAAATGTAAAAAACGCGGTATCATCAAATATTCCGAAATAACGCTTGCAAAATATTTGTTGTATCACCCCAAAAAATACCGATTGAGTTTTAACGGATATAAACTAAAAACTCGCGCATTGATGATTAATTTTGCAAATAGTAACCAGTTCGGCTATAGTTTTCAGATTGCGCCAAATGCTGATTTAACGGATGGTTTGATGGATGTCGTTGTTATGAAGAAACCGCATCTCCTTCGAAGTCTGATTGAGGCTGTACGTTTTTTGCGAAATACCATTCATCGCTCAACCTATTGTCAAACCTATCAAACCGCTAAATTAAAATTAAAACAAAAAAATCCGAATTGGATGAATATTGATGGTGAAGCGGTTTGGATGCCGCGGGAAATCACTATCACTGTCCAACCCGAGTCGCTGAATGTAATCTGTTGAAAAAGGTGGCTTCGACTCCGCTCAGCCACCGTGGCACATTGCGGTCGTTGAGCGGAGTCGAAACGCCCGCAAACCAAAAACATAAATATGAACATAATCTTCTCCACAAACCCAAACTTCAAATTCGACGAGCCTGAAAGCGTCGAACCCCTATCACCCGATAAGCAAGATTTACGCGTTCATCGCGAAACCAAACATCGTGGCGGGAAAACGGCTATCATCATTAAAAATTTCGTTGGTAACGATGATGATTTACAAAAATTAGCCAAAGAATTAAAAACCAAATGCGGTGTTGGCGGAACGGCGAAAGATGGCGAAATCATCATTCAAGGTGATGTTCGCGATAAGGTTTGTGAGATATTAACGAAATTGAATTATCGGTTTAAAAAAGCAGGAGGATAACGCCCCCGCTTGCGCCAAACCGCAAGTTGCACGCTGGCTTTTTGTTATTCAATCACTTTTTCAACCGGCTCCAAAAACGCCCCAAAAATGTAACCGACCATACCATTTCTGTCTATTTTATACCAATTGTGATTTCCTGAATTATTAATGTTTTCTTGGTGGAGTACATCAAGTATTTTTACTCTTTCTCCAATGGTCATTGTTCCTATTATTTTCGACGAAGTATTCGGTTGTTCCCTCAAATTTATATTGAGACTGTTTGTATAAGTTGTCTGATTGCTTGAGGGTTTGTCGAACCGTACCTTTTTGCAGTTTGGCAGAGGTTGCAGAGGTATTTCTTCTATTTCCAAATACCATTTCAAACTGTCGATATGAATGTAATTCGACAGCCTCCAGTCGCCAATAACAGACGGGTATTTATTCGCCGCTCCCTGTGTCTCGGTGTTTTTAAAATCCACTCCAAATTCGTATTGCGCATTATATCTAAAAGCTACGCTGTCACGATATTCGCCGCCGCACATTTTATATGCAATTCCTTGAGAAGAATATCCTTCGGTATCAAAGTGACTGAATAGAATATACATTAACTCGCCTATTTCGCTGTAGTATGCGATTCTTGTGTACGAACTTTCGGGATATTCGCTCCAGAATATTAACTTTCTTAAAATGCTATTACCGTCGAAATAGCAATAATATCCTTCAGTGGTATATCCATTGTAGGTGGATAGAATCTCTTCCGCTGAATGTGGCGAATGAAAATAGGCTTTATATAATACCATGTTGTTAATGGCTTCTTTTTCTGCTATTCCACAGCTTTGTGAATAGGCCGCAGAAAAGTGCATAAGAATACTTAAAATGATTACTGCTTTTTTCATTGCAATTTTATTTATGATTTTTTATTCTCATTTTTTTCTTTCGTGTCTCGTTGTCTACTGCGCTATCCCGCTTGCGCCAAACCGCAAGTTGCACGCTGGCATTTTCAAGTTTAATTGCCGTCACTTCGTTGTCCGCCGATATAACTGTTTTATTTAATACATTTTTACATTTGACCACCTTGATAAACTTTATGTTCTTTTATTTCTCCAGTATTGCCGTCTAATACATAATCATTTACCATAAAATAGGTATCACTTGCTATAATTCGCCATATTAAGTCCTCAACAGAAAAAGTTATTGTGATTTTAAAAACACTTTTGCAGGCACCTTTTTCTACTTCTTCTACATAATTATTTTCTATAAGAAAACTCAATACATCCTTATATCCAAACTTGCCGAATTTTTTATCTTTATCTTCGGTTTTGATAAGGTTTCCCTGTTCATCAAATGAATGCCATAATTCAATTGATGTGCTACTAAAAAAAGTTCCCTTTTCTTTGATAATACCATTAGGATAATACTTTTTATAGTTCCAATAATATGAACTTTCAGATGTTCGTTTCTCTGTAAATCCATCTATTTTATCTCCCTGAATGATAACATTTGTACCATCTTCTTCTTTGTCCTCCAAATAGTAGAAAATTCCACCATCATCATATACTGTTTTTTCCGCTTCTCTTTCAAGCCTTTCTATATCCAATCTTTCTTTCACCTGTTTTTCGTTTATTTTATTATTATTCTGATTTGCACAACAGCCCGTATAACAGGTATATAGCAATACAATAATTACACATTTTATTTTTGACATAAACTATAAGCATTATTTTATTTTGATACTATTTATTTGCTAATGTTCCGCACCATGCCGTCATTGCTGTAGGCTGGCATTTTATTCTCTTTTACGTGTCATTTTCGTTTTTGTTTCAACCCGCTACTTTTCGAGATGCACTGTCGCCCGCTTGCGCCAAACCGCCAGTTAACCGCTGGCATTTCTTTGTGTTTATTTCTAATCTTTTCGTATTTCAATTCTAAATAAACTGTTGTTTTGGAAAGTAAAGTGAATTCTTACTTTTTCAAATGAGTAAAACAAGACGGTTTGTTGCTGCTGCAATTCGTCTTTCTGCCATTCTTTTTCGGGATTGCCAAAGGCTTTAATTACATCTTTATATGACGATTGCAGATTTATTCCGTTATAAAACTGCAATTTATCATATTTTTCAAACGTTGCACCCTGTAACACTTCATCAGGTCGGGCAAAGTAGTTTTCTGCCCAAACTGCTAAAAAATAAAACTTTAACCCTAAACTATCATTTTCAAAGTAAATAGACGAATTCCAAATTACAGTCATACCAACTATATTTTCCAAAGAATCTAATATAGCACCGCTGCCGTGTCTATTTTGGCGAGATTCTTTGAATGTTATTTGTCGGTTTTTTCTAAACGTTTCAAAATCATCAATGTTCGATTGCCCGAACTTCAAATTGTCTATATCCCAATCTTGATTAATAAAGATAGTGTCGCTCATAAAAACTGAATTTGTTTTTTCTGGTTGTTTTTTCGTTGTTTGTCCGCAACTATCTACGATTAACGCAAAAACGCTTAATATAATTACTGCTTTTTTCATCGCGATTTTATTTTTTGCAAATTTATTATTTTTTTCGTATTTCGTTGTCATTCTCTACCGCGCTCTCGATGCTTGCGGCTAACGGAGAGGCGGCTTGGCGAAGTGGCGGTGTTTCTACTGCGACTACACTGTCCAGCGTGATGTTTTTTATCTCCGTGAAGTGTTAGCGGAGACAAGTAGCCATTGCGCCAAACCGCAAGTTAGGTGTAGTGTTTTTGTACTTCTGTTACAAATACACTTTTTCTATTAAGGCAACATCGGAAGATTTGCATTAGGCAACAATTTCCTACGTTCCAAACGTTCTTTTGCTTCGCTTAAAATTTCATTTAGTTTCTTCTCTAACAAATTTTTCGGTGGCAAATTTGTCCAATATTCAGCGACAGCAATTCCTGCTTTGTCCAATTCCAAAAGTTCTATTTGATTTCGGCTTGCTTCTGTGCATAATATCAAGCCAACGGGTGCATTTTCTCCTTCTTTTCTTTCGTAGCGATTAAGCCAATTTAGATACAGTTCCATTTGTCCTTTGTACTGCGGTTTGAACTTGCCTGTTTTAAGTTCAATCGCTACCAAACGCTTCAAATCTCGGTGAAAAAACAACAAATCTATTTTGAAATCATCGCCGTCAACAATAATTCGCTTTTGCCTTTCCATAAATGCAAAGCCACTTCCAAACTCAAGAATAAATTTTTCTAATTCAACTAAAATTGCGTTCTCCAAATCAACTTCCAAAAAATTATCTTTCAAGCCCAAAGTATCCAACAAATAAGGGTCTTTGAATACATTAAATGGCACTTCTGAATGTTCTGTGAGCTGCGTGTTGGCGATTTCTTGTCGTTCAAACGGTTTTCGTTCAATTTGTTTACGCAATTCTCTAATACCAAGTTGTCGTTCCGTTGCGTCTTTTGCATAAAACAAACGTGCCTGCTCGTCTTTTATACGCATAATTTCGCAAAAGTGCGACCAACTCAAAAATGGAACAAAATCGGCAATAGAATTTATATCGCAAAAAACCGTAGAAAAACGTTTCATTCGGTACAAATTGCCTTCAACAAAGGCGTTTCCGTAGTTTGTAACCAATTTTGTTGACACTGTCGACAAAATCTTTTTTCCGTATTCTGCACGTGCCGTTCCTAAAACCACAGAATTGATATACGTTCCAATCTCCCAAAACATCAAAATCACTTGACTGTTCGCCGCCGATACGGCATTGAACTTTCTGTTTTCAATGATTTTAGCAACATTAGAAAATATGATATTTTCTTGCTCTATATCTGTCAGTTGAAGGCTGTTTTTATTTTTTGTTGTTTTACTCATTTTGCAAAGATACGATTTTTTTTTGATTTTATCAATACGATGGTATCACCCCAACATATCGTCAAGTAATGTTAGCATTTGCTCTTTTGTTATTATTAAAAAATTCGTTGTGTCGTAGTAGTTTTTTCCTACTCGTTTAAGAAAATGTAAATAATTAAGGATTCGAACAAATGCTCTCAAAATTTCTTCAGAATACGCAATGCCAACCCCAACTCGCCCTAATGATGCAGCATTGATTACACTTCCCATAACATGTTTTCTTGTGTTTTTATTTTCAATCTCAAGTGCTAAAAAACAACGTGCATTCCAATTTTTAGAGACTACATCGTTAAAATTTGGAATTATAGTTTCGTCCAACAATTCGTTATTATCATTCTCTACATGTAAGTTACGTACATTCTCTTTATGTAAGCGGTATAAACTTCTCAAAAAAGAATTTATATTGCTTTGTCTAACTAATCGGTTATATTCTTCAATCTTGTTTTGTCCAGGCTCTGTACTAAATGGTCCAACAGCGATATCAACTCGTGGCGAATATTGATTATGATAACCCCTAAATGCTACCCACTCGTTTTCAATTTCAAGTTCAGGTAGTTTGTTCTTAAGTAAAGTATCAATTCTATTTTGATATTCTTTAGTTGTCATGATTATTTAGTTTCATTTCAGTTTGTACAGTTGCTTAACGTGTCTTTTAGCCGATATTATTACTTTTTGAACGATTGCATTTTTCGCAGAGAATTTGCAGATTTCTGTATGTGTTTGAGCCTCCTTTTGAAAAAGGTATGAAATGGTCAAATTCTAATTTTTCTTGACTGCCACATTTTACGCACTTTCCACCGTCCCTGTTCCAAACTCTGTCTTGAATGTCTTGGGGGATTGGTTCTCTGAAAGTATCGTCATCATTCGAGATAATGCCTTCTTCTATCATTTCGGCTTTTATTTGTGCTTCAAATTCTTTTTTTCTTAAATTTTCTTGTTTTTTTATTTCTTTTTCTAGAATTTGAAGTTTTATTGCTTTTTTTTCTCTATCTTCTCGTTGTTCTTCCCATATTTTTTCTCTCTCTATTCGTTCTTTTTCTTTTTGTATTTTTCGTAGTTCTTGTTTTCTTATTTCTTTATTAATTCTTTTTTCATGATAAATAATCCCAGCAATACCTAATATTATAGCACCAAGTCCCCAAAAGAAAATATTTTTTTTCCAAAGCCAATTTGACAATCCAATTATGCACGCTATTATTCCACCAATAATAAGCAATGCACATACGCCTCGTTCATCATTTCTGTTTTCCATGTCGTTTTTTTATTTTGATTGTTTTTATGTGGTTGCACGCTGTCCAAACATTACACCTAACTCTTAAATACACGCAAAGAAACAACTTTTTTCCAAACCGTGAATAATTTCCAAAAAAAGTTGTCAACAAAACCCTCTTTTTATCAACAATTTTATACGAAAATCGAAAGTTGAGCGTTATATAGGTAGCAATATTGCATACGCACAAAAACTAATTATTAACTAAAACAAAAAATACTATGGAAACCCAAGAACAAAAAATCCTTGAAGCAAAACAAAAAATCAAAAAAGTTCTATCCGCAGACAGAAACACTTCCAGACAACATGCAAAAGAAATAATTTTTCCTGTTTTAGAGAATAGTGCTAAGGAATTAAGCGATGCCACAGGACTAAAAATAACAACAGAGTATAAGCACATCGTTGATAAAAGCGGAATTAACCACGCATTTAATCATCACGGAAATGATACAGAAAAATTGAGAGGGCAAATGCGATTAACCGATGAGGATATTCTAAAAATTCCCGAAATAATTATCTATTATGACGATGTTAGACGACCGCTAAATCAAAAAGGTGATCCTGCAAAAACGTACAATGGAAACGATTTAATTCAATATGAAAAAACATTTCACGATGGAACAACGTATTACGTAGAGGAAGTGAGAACAGGCAAAAAAGAACTTGTCTTCTCCTCCATGTGGAAGAGAAAAAGGAAAGACTAAAAGCCTCTCCTTTAATTAGGGAACGAGCAGTTGCCGATATTTCTACCTCCTCCGCTCTAACGTCCAAAACGAATACCCCACATTTTTGACTACAAAGTTACAACATTTTTTTGAATTAATCAAATTATTTTTTGTTTATCTTGGCAATCTTATTAATTTTGTGAAAACTTGTACTGAGCGAAGTCGAAATATCATGGTTCAGATTTTTTTCGTATCTTTGCAAAAACAATGTAATGAAAAAATTCGAAAACGTAGCCATAAAAGAGGGAAATCCCAAATGGAAAGAGTCCATCGCTCGCCAAACGCCAATTGAAAACAAACCCGGCGAAATCCGCACAGATTTTACGCGCGATTACAATCGCATTCTCCATTGCACGGCATATCGCCGATTGAAGCATAAAACCCAAGTGTTTTTCAGTGCAAAAGATGAAACCATTTGCACACGGATTGAGCACGTGAATCACGTAACAGCCGTAAGTAATACGATCTCGGAATATTTGGGTTTGAACACTGAACTCACGAATGCGATTGCTATTGGTCACGATTTGGGACATGCACCGTTCGGACATTCAGGCGAAATGATTTTGAAAAAAATTGTTAAAAATAATGTAGGGGCAGGGCATACCCAACCCCTACAAGAAACATTTTGGCACGAACGAAATTCGTTGCGAGTGATTGATAAAATAGAACTTTTGGAAAATTCGAATGCCAAACTTTTAAATCTAAATCTCACGTATGCTGTACGAGATGGGATCGTTTCGCATTGCGGCGAAGTGGACGAACATTCGATTGTACCAAGGAATGAAAACATAGATCTGAACGAGATTCAAAAGCCAGGAAGTCTGCCGCCTTACACTTGGGAAGGTTGTGTAGTGAAAATTTCCGACAAAATTTCCTACCTCGGACGAGATATTGAAGACGCTCTGCGAATGAATATTTTAAATGATGAACAACTTTCGGAGTTCCGTGATATTCTTGGACATACAAAGATTAAACATCTTAACAATACAACATTGATGCACAATTTTGTGGTGGATTTATGCGAGCACAGTTCGCCCGAAGCGGGTATCAAACTTTCCGATGAATTTGTGTATTTGATGGATGAAGTCAAGCGATTTAATTACAAATATATTTACAAACACAAGCGTTTGAACAATTATGTAAAGTATGCGGAGTTGATTATTAACACAATTTACGAAACGTTGGCGGAGTTGTATGACGATGTGAAAACCATTGAAAACATTGAGAAAGCGGCAAACATTCATCCGAAATTATCTGCGGCTTTTTTGCGTTGGTTAAAATATTATACCTTGCAATTACGCTGGGAAAAAGACAGCAAATTTCAGAACGAAATATTGTACGATTTGACCAGACGTGAAGATTATATTCAAGCGATTGTGGATTTTATTGCATCGCTTACAGATCGCGTCGCTATTGAATTATTTGAAGAACTAACCACATTTTAGTTCTTAACTCTTAACTCAATAAATATTCTCAATGATAAAAACAAACTATCACACCCACTGCAACTACTGCGACGGCAAAGCCCCATTGCGAGATTACGTGCTTGAAGCGATTAAACATAATTTTAAAACCATAGGATTTACAAGCCACTCACCAATTACAGACGACAATGGATTTAGTATCAAACACGCCGATGTAGAAAACTATTGCAATGAAGTGAATGCGCTAAAACGCGAATTTAAAGAACAAATCGAGGTTTTATTGAGTTTCGAATTTGAATATATTCCAGGCGTTACGCGTCCGATGAAAGACGTTGCGAAATATTGGAACTTCGATTATATTTTAGGTTCTGTGCACTTGATTGTGGGCAGAGAACCTGTAACTTCGGGAAAAGATTTATGGTTTACAGACGGCCCTGACCTTTCATATTATGATAAAGGTTTTTACGAATTTTTCGATGGTGATATTCACAAAGCCGCCAAAGCATTTTATCACCAAACCAATCTCATGCTCGAAACAGAAAGTCTTGATATTATTGGACATTTCGACAAAATAAAAATGAACAACAAAGGTCGTTTTTTCCAAGAAGACGAAAAATGGTATAACGATTTAGTGAATGAAACCATCGACTTAATCAAACAAAAAAATGTAATTGTCGAGGTCAATACAAGAGGCATGTACAAACAACGACACAGTGATTATTTTCCTTCTGTTGACATTCTGAAACGTTTGAAAAAACTGAATATTCCGGTTACAATTGCCAGCGACGCGCATACGCCTACCGACTTGAATTTGTTGTGGGAGGATACTTATAATAATCTTTTGGAATTGGGGTTCAAGCCTGCGGGAAGGCTTGGTGTGATTGAGGTATTGCAGTAATTTTGCAAGGAGATGTCTCGACTTCGCTTCGCTCCGCTCGACATGACGGCGTTTTTTATAGAACAGAGAGGGAAAAGGGGCGACGAAGTGCCCCTTTTCCATCCTTCTCCTCAAAACATGCCTCGTCATTCCGAGCGGAGCACACGAAGTGCGCATAGTCGAGGAATCTGTTTGCTGGTCTTACGATATTTGCAAGCATTTTTCTTTTGCTTCGTTTTCTCTTGTTGCGACAAAAGAAAATGAAGGTTAGAAAGATAGAATTAATCTCTTAACACTTGAAACATCCCACTCTCATCAATCTTGATAATTCGCGAAGCTTTAATCTCCGCAAATATATCGTATTTCGCATCAACAACGAAATCAACTTGCTTGATAATTTCGGGATTGAGCGATTGAAAACCCACAGGAGATGGATCTCCCGTATGATTAGCAGATGTTGAAACAATCGGCGAATCGAGTTCGCAAATAAGTTTTTGACAAAACGGATGTTTAGCAATGCGAATACCTACACTACCATCTTCCGCAGCGATATTTTTTAATGCGCCTTTGGCTTTTGGGTAAACGATAGTCAGCGGTTTATCTGCTGCTTCGAGCAAATCGTAAACCACAGGCGGAATATGCTCGACACAATCGGCTAAACGTTCAACATGATCAATCAAAGCAATCATACTTCGAGCATTCGCAATTCGCTTGATGTCGAGAATTTTTTGAATGGCTTTTTCGCTTTTTACATCGCACCCCATTCCCCAAATCGTATCGGTAGGATAGAGTATAGTGCCATCGTTTTTTAGAATTTTTACGCAGTTTTGGATGTCAGTGTTCATATATTTTTCATATTGGTAGGGGCGGGGTTTAAAACCCGCCCTTACGGGTCAATTAATTCAACAATAGGTTTTAAATCAATATCCATCGCACATTTAAAATGCCCTTTCGGACATTGTTTGTGTCCGTGCAAACCACAAGGACGACAAGATAAATCTTCGGAGACCTCTGCAATAACAGCATGCGGCGAACGAGGCCCAAAGCCGAATCCCAGCACAGTCGAACAGAAAAACACAATCACTTTTGCATGTGTTGCCGATGTGAAATGCAATGGCGCCGAATCGTTGACGAGATTATAATACGCATCTCTCATCAAACTTACCGATTCCAAAAACGAAAGTTTGCCTGCTAAATTCAAACTTTTTTGATGTTTGGATTTTTCAATAATTTCGTCGCAGATGCCAATATCTGTTACGCTTCCGAGAAAATAAACTTGCAAATCGGGGTCTAACTGTTCTATCAATTCAATCCAGCGTTCTTTCGGAAACTGTTTGGTAAACCACAGCGAAGTTGGTGCTATACAAATGTATTTTTGTGTTTTGTAAGGCGACATTTTGGCTTCGTCTTTGAGCGACGGATAGAGTTTTATTTCTGCCGTTTCTGTACAGACGCAATTAATTGCGTCTGTACGGTTGCCTGTAAGGTGTGAAATCAATGATAAATTACGCTCAACTTCGTGCATCGTATTGCGTTCGGAAATCGAATGTTTAACACGTTTTGAAAACAAATACGAAAATGGATTTTTCGAAAAACCGATGGTTTGTTTTGCTCCCGAATACACTGTTAAAAAGCCCGATGATGCAAATCGCTGACAATTCACAACAACATCGTAGCGCTCGTCGCGAATAGCGTTTGCTAATCGTATCAAATTTTTATATTTATTTTGAGATTTATCCCAAATCAACACTTTTCGCAAAAACGGATGATTGATAAACAAACCTTCAATTCCTTTTTTCACACAAACATCCAATTTCGCATCAGGATACCACTTGTGCAGTTTTTCCAAAATGGGCGTTATTAGCACAACGTCGCCGATTGAAGCAGTTTGTATGACGAGGATTTTCATTACTTCAATTTCATTGAGGCAATAATACTTTCGATTTTTTTTGCTAAAATTTCATCTACTTTGTCGAAATCGGCTTTGGATTTCAATTCGCCTTTCACACCAAAATAGAACTTGATTTTAGGTTCGGTTCCGCTCGGTCGAGCTGTGATTTTACTACCGTCTTCGGTAAAAAATTGCAGAACATTTGATTTGGGTAAATCTATTTTTTCGATGGAATTATTTACCAAATTTTTCACAATTTGTTCTTGATAATCCTTAATTAGTACGACTTTCGATCCGTTAATTTCTTTCGGTGGATGGTTTCGTAAATCAACCATCATCTGTTGAATTTCCTCTACCCCGGCTTTACCTTTTTTCGTGATTGAAAGCAATTCCTCTTTGTAAAATCCGTATTCCACATACAAATCCGACAAAATATCAATGAACGTTTTTCCTTGTTCCGCTGCCCATGCAGCCATTTCAGCAATCATGAAACACGCACTCACAGCATCTTTATCACGAACAAATTCGCCAACCAAATAACCGTAACTTTCCTCACCACCACCGATAAAACGTTTCTTTCCTTCGTTTTTAGCAATGATGTCGGCAATGTATTTGAAACCGGTTAAAACGTCAAAACATTCAACACCGTTTTTTTCTGCAATATCTTTCAATAGTTCGCTGGTAACGATAGTTTTGACAATGTATTCTTTGCCTGTGAGTAGATTATTTTCTTTCCATTTTTTCAGTAAATAATAGATCAAAACAGAACCCGTTTGATTGCCGTTGAGTAACATATATTCACCATTGTCTTTGCGAATGGCAATGCCTACACGGTCGGCATCGGGGTCGGTTGCCAATACAAGCGTTGCACCGATTTCTTTGGCTTTGTCTATCGCCATTTGAAGTGCTGCTTTTTCTTCCGGATTTGGTGATTTCACAGTTGGAAAATCTCCGCTCGGGATGGCTTGCTCTTCAACAACTACAACGTTTTCAAAACCGACGTCTTTCAACAGTTTAGGAACGTGTACAATACCTGTTCCGTGAAGTGGCGTGAAAACAATTCTCAAATCTTTTTGATTTTTTATCGCTTGAGGAGATAGTGAAAGTTTTTTGATTTCGTCCAAATAAATATGGTCTATGTTTTCGCCGATTTTCTCAATTAAATCTGCGTTTCCACTCATTTTTACATCTTCAATGCCTTTGATTTTAAGTACTTCGTCAATCACATTTTTATCGTGTGGTTCGATGAGTTGTGCACCATCGTTCCAATAGGCTTTGTAGCCGTTGTATTCCTTCGGATTATGCGAAGCCGTAATCACCACACCCGATTGGCAACCCAAATGGCGAATGGCAAACGACAATTCGGGCGTTGGACGCATACTTTCAAACAAATAGCATTTACAGCCATTTGCAGCAATAACAGACGCTGTGATTTCGGCAAATTTCTGACTGTTATTTCGTGAATCGCAAGCCACAGCAAACGAAATTTGTGGCACATTCGGAAACGATTTTTTGACATAATTCACCAAACCTTGCGTTGCCATTGCCACTGTATAAACGTTCATGCGATTTGTGCCAACACCCATAATACCGCGCAATCCGCCTGTTCCAAATTCCAAATCTCGATAAAACGCATCGGTAAGTTCCGTAGGGTCTGTGTCGATGAGATGTTGAACTTGTGCTTTGGTTTTGGCATCGAAACTACCGTTGAGCCATGTTTGCGCACGTTGCAGAATTTGCGGATCAAGAGGAGTATTCATGGTTTTGTCTCTTTTTGTTGCAAAGATACAAAAAAATTCGTACCTTTGCAACGATATGGACGATTTTTTACAATATCTAAGTTCGGAAAAGCGCTATTCGAAACATACTATAGCGGCTTATCGCAACGATCTGCTACAATTCGGGGCATTTCTGAAAAGTGCTTACGATATGGAGGATTGGAATGCAGTTGAAACACCGCAAATCCGGACTTGGTTGGTCGAAATACTCAACGATGGATTGTCGGAAACAACTGTCAATGGTAAGCTTACGGCATTGAAATCGTTTTATCGCTATCAACTCAAACAAGAAAAAATCGAAAAAAACCCTACGTTTGGCTTAGTTCGGCTAAAACAAAAAAAACGGTTACCTATTTATATTCAAGAACATCAGGTCAATAACTTGCTTTCCGAAACCTACGACCAAGAGGACTTTGAGAGCTTTCGCGATCGAATTATTATCGAACTTTTATATGCTACAGGTGTGCGTGTTTCGGAATTGGTTAATTTGAAAATTCAAGACCTAAATTTAGATCAAAAAACGATCAAAGTTTTCGGTAAGGGTAATAAGGAGCGCATTGTTCCGCTAACCGACAATGCATCGTCATTGCTTGTATCGTATCAAAAATTAAAAACTGCAATTCTACCCCAACCCAGCGAGAATCTATTTGTTAACTTGAAAAATCAAGCTTTGACCCGATATAAAATTTACCAAATCGTGCAACATTTTTTGATGCAAACACCGATAGACAAGCGAAGTCCGCACGTTTTTCGTCACACGTTTGCCACACATTTGCTCAACAACGGTGCAGACCTTATTGCTGTGAAAGAATTGCTCGGACACAGTAGTTTGGCTGCTACACAAGTTTATACACACAATTGCATTGTAAAATTAAAACAAACTTATGAAACCGCCCACCCACGGGCATAAAATCCATACATCATGAACATCAACATTCAATCCTTGAAATTCAAGGCAAGCGACAGGCTCATTGAGTTTATCAATGACAAAATCGTACGTTTAACCAAGCATCTTCCGCAAGAAGCAACCGGTGCAGAGGTGGTTTTGAAATTAGAACAAGATCATGAACAAGGTAATAAAATTGTGGACATTCGTTTGAACGTTCCGGGGCACGAATTGTTTGCAAGTAAACAAGCCAAAACCTTTGAGGAAGCGTGTTTGGAAGCTTGTGATGCACTAAAAAGTCAAATCGAAAGGATTAAGAAATACTAATGTCCGATACAATTTGCGCTATTTCTACGCCGTTTGGTGTGGGGGGGCTTGCGGTGATTCGGGTTTCCGGCGAGGATGCTGTGTCACTTGTGAGCAAATTTTTGTATCCTGCCGGAACGGTACGAGGTACGAGGTACGAGGTACGAGGTGCGGTCGTTTCGGCTCCGCTCAACGACCGGTGGCTGAGTGAAGTCGAAGCCACCTCGCACCCCGCAACCCCGCATCTGAAATTCTGTGAATTTCGCGACGGAGAAACACTGATTGATGAGGTGGTTGTAACCTATTTCAAAGCACCGAAATCTTACACCGGTGAGGATGTTGTGGAAATCGCCTGTCACGGTTCGAGTTATGTGCAACAAAAAATTCTGCAGCTTTTGGTTGCAAACGGTTGTCGTTTAGCAAATGCAGGCGAATTTACGCAACGTGCTTTTCTTAACGAGAAAATGGATTTGTCGCAAGCCGAAGCTGTAGCAGACTTGATACACGCACAATCCGAAGGATCGCACCGCTTGGCGATTGAACAATTGCGAGGTGGTTTTTCGAAAAAAATCATACAACTTCGGCGGGAACTGATAGATTTTTCAGCACTTTTGGAATTGGAGTTAGATTTTTCGGAAGAAGATGTGGAATTTGCCAACAGAGAAAAACTATTGGATTTATTGCATCGAATTAAAACCGAAATCCAAACACTTTCCGACTCGTTCAAAATTGGAAATGCTTTAAAAAACGGCATTCCTGTAGCAATTATCGGTAAGCCGAATGTTGGTAAATCAACTTTACTCAACGTTTTGCTCAACGAGGAAAAAGCTATTGTTTCCGATATTCCCGGCACCACTAGAGATACGATTGAGGATACCTTAAACATTCAAGGCACGTTGTTCCGCTTCATTGATACGGCAGGGCTTCGAGAATCCTCCGACACCATCGAAACCATTGGTATCGAACGTACGCGAAAAACTATCGAAAAGGCGCAAATTGTGATTATTGTTGATGAGGTGCGGGGTACGGGGTACGGGGTACGAAGTGTCGATTATGGTAATCTGCATGACAAGCAAGTTATTCATGTAATAAATAAAATCGACACTGCGACTGATTTTACAAATTCAAACGATGAAATTTTAATCTCTGCAAAAAACGGAATTGGCATTGAGAAATTGATTGAGAAATTGGTTGATTTTGCAAGCGAGCAAAAGGTTTCGGACCGAACATTAGTTAGTAACCTGCGACATTACGAAGCACTGAATCATGCTTTAACGTTTATCACAAACTCTGAAAATGCACTAAAATCAGGAATTTCAACAGATTTAGTCGCCATTGACATTCGAGGTGCGTTGCATCATTTAGGAGAAATCACCGGAGAAATTTCTACGGAGGAGGTTTTGGGATCAGTGTTTTCGAGGTTTTGTATCGGAAAATAACATTCTAATTCATACGATACATTTTGTCTACGCCTTCAAATACGATATACTTTGTCTATACCTTCAATTTTTCGAAGTTCGGTGATGAGTGAATTAAGGTGATCAACATCCGAAATATAAAGCATGATGGTGCCTTCAAAAACGCCTTCCGCAGCATCCATGTGAACGGATTTTGCGTTTAAATCTAGATTTTTCGTAATTACACGAGTTAAATCCCGCCATATCCCTTTTCGGTCGTTGCCGGAGAGTTTAATACCCACCAAAAACGTCACTTGTTCGTCTTTTTTCCACTTCGTTTTTACAATGCGATTGCCGTATTTAGACATCAGTTCAATCGCATTCGGGCAGTTGATCCGATGGATTTGAATGACGTTGTTCGGCATCAAGATTCCAATCACATCATCGCCGGGAATAGGATTACAGCATGTCGAAATTTCGTAAGTGATATTTTGTTTGTCTTTGTTCAGCATCAAGGATTCTGGCTTATCTTTGACTTGTTGTTGAATAGCCTCGTGAATGGTAGTTGGGTCGAGTTTACTTTTAGATCCGAACAACGTTCGCAACCAGCTCGGTGACTTATTTGATTTTTCAAAAATCGCCCAAATGTCCTCTTTTTTCAACTGTTCGGTAGCAATGCGATAGTATAAATCCGTTTTATTTTTCGATTTTGTTTTTTCCAAAATCAATGACAACGCGTCGGTATCTAATGGTCGTTTTTCCTCTTTGAAAAAAGCTTCCAACCTATTAGAACCTTCGGAATAATAGCGCCGTTTTTCTTCGTTCAAGTAATTTTTGATATGCGTTTTAGCACGCGCTGTAAGAGCGATATCAAGCCATTCCTCGGTTGGTTTCTGACGTTTTGATGTGATAATCTCGATTTGATTACCACTGGTCAAAACATGGTTGATTGGTACTAATTTATGATTAACTTTTGCGCCAATTGCCCTATTACCAAGTTCAGAGTGAATATTATATGCAAAATCTAAGACGGTAGATCCTGTCGGCATGTTTTTGAAATCGCCTTTCGGTGTATAAACAATAATTTCTTCATTAAATAGATTTTGTCGAAATTCGTTCAAAAAATCTAACGCCTCTTTTGGGTCACCGGCGAGCATTTCGCGGATTTTGTTGAGCCAAATATCCAATCCGCTTTCTTGATGTTCAAAAGCTGCATCCTGCTTATATTTCCAATGCGCAGCATAACCTTTCTCGGCGATTTCGTCCATACGTTTGGATCGAATTTGCACCTCGATCCATTGGCCCGTATGGCTCATCAATGTAGTATGAAGTGCCTCATAACCGTTACTTTTCGGCGATGAAATCCAATCTCTCAGACGTGCGGGATTAGGGCGATAAATGTCGGTTAAAATCGAATAAACTGTCCAACAATCCGTTTTTTCACGATCAAACGGCGAATCGACAATAATCCGAACGGCGAATAAATCAAATACTTCTTCAAATGCCACTCGTTTGGCTTTCATTTTATTCCAAATTGAATGAACGGATTTCATTCGTCCGGAGATATGGTAGTTTAACGATGTTTCGGATAGTCTTTTTTCAATGGGTTGTATAAACTCGTATATAGCGCGTTCGCGTTCTGGCGCTGTGCGCTGGATTTTCTCCGAAATTTCTCTATAAATTTCCGGATCAGTGTATTTCATTGCCAAATCTTCGAGTTCGCTTTTAATAGCATAAAGCCCCAAGCGATGAGCTAATGGCGCATAGAGGAATGTTGTTTCGGAAGCGATCTTCAGTTGTTTGTCGTATGGCATGGAATCCAGCGTTCGCATGTTATGCAAACGATCCGCCAATTTAATCAAAATCACTCGAACATCGTCCGAGAGTGTGAATAACATTTTTTTGAAATTTTCCGCTTGAATGGAAAGTGTTCCATGATCGAAAATTTCATCGATTTTAGTAAGTCCGTCAATGATTTTAGCCACCGTCGGTGAAAACATTTTTTCGATATCGGCAATCGTAAATTCAGTGTCTTCCACTACATCGTGAAGCAGCGCACAAGTTGCAGATGTTGGCCCCAATCCGATATCTTGAACCGCAATCAACGCCACTTCGAGAGGATGATAAATGTAAGGTTCACCACTCTTTCGGCGCATATCGCCATGTGCGTTCAGTGCCAAATCAAAAGCCTTACGAATCATTTGTGATTCATTTTCTTTCAGCGGAACTTTGAACGCATTCAAAAGCGTATGATAGCGTTTAAGAATTTCCTTTTTTTCTTGGTCTTGGTCAATCATTTTGCAAAGATACGAAAAAAAGCAATTTTAACAAAAAATATTTGTTTTACTTCAACCCTTTCACACTCGGTTTCCCCGCAATAAAATCCTTCAAATAAAACGGCTCAAAATATGCTACATCTACAAAATTCTTGTTTTCTAAGGTAGTTTGAGCGAGTGGAATCATATTTACTGCGGAAAATTTCAGTGTTTTGTCAATGCGAATTTGTGGATTGTTTTTGAAAATATCGGTACATTTTTTAGCACCATCTCCCAACAAAACTAACGGATGATTTTTTGTGAAGTCAGCAAACGAATTCTCGTCTATAATATCGGCTTGAATATCGCGTAAACACTCGTTTTTTGCGTTATAAACGGCCGTATAAACTTCCATGCGTCGAGCATCAATCATGGGGGCAAACAAATGGTTTTCGTCGTAATGTTTCGACGCAGTTTGTGCCAGCGCTTGCAACGAACTCACGGCAATCAGAGGTTTGTTCAATGCGTAGCAAAGCCCTTTTGCAATAGAAACACCAATGCGCAAACCGGTATACGAGCCTGGTCCCTTGCTAATCGCCACAGCATCTAAATTCGACAATTTTACACCACTTTCTTTCATCACTTCATCAACAAAAGCGGCTGCCAATGTCGCGTGCGAAAGCCCTTCGTGATTTTCTCGAATAGCAAGTATTTCCGTGCCTTTTGCGAGGGCTACGGAACAAATTGGGGTTGAAGTTTCGATGAGTAGAATCATAGGGAAAAATGGTGCGAGGTACTGGGTGCGAGGTGGGCTTTTTACACACCTCGTACCCACTACCTCGACCCGTTTTATTTTGCAAATTTAAATCCTCTACCCAAATAATTCGCAGAAAGGCCAAGCATTTCTTCGATGCGAAGCAATTGGTTGTATTTTGCAATACGCTCCGAACGACAGGCCGAGCCGGTTTTAATTAAACCTGTATTCAAAGCCACTGCCAAGTCTGCAATGGTAACATCTTCAGTTTCGCCGGAACGGTGACTCATCACAGCCGTGTAACTGTTGCGATATGCCAAATTCACTGCATTGATGGTTTCCGTTAGTGAGCCGATTTGGTTTACTTTTACCAAAATTGAATTGGCAACACCTTTATCAATACCCATTTTTAGGCGTTTTTCGTTGGTTACGAACAAATCATCGCCCACCAAATTACAGGTTTTTCCGATTTTGTCGGTCAAATATTTCCAACCATCCCAATCGTCTTCCCACATACCATCTTCGAGTGAAATAATCGGATAGCGCTTGTGCCAATCAGCCCAAAAATCAGCCATTTGCGTCGAAGTTAATTTTTCGCCGGTTGATTTTTTGAAGTGATAAACTCTTTCATCCTCAATATAAAACTCAGATGCAGCAGGGTCTAAGGCAATGAAAATATCTTCGCCTGGTTTGTAACCTGCTTTTTCAATGGCTTCCATAATCACTTTGAGAGCGTCCTCGTTCGATTTCAAGTTTGGTGCAAAACCGCCTTCATCACCAACGGCAGTGCTCATACCTTGTTTGTGAAGTACACTTTTCAACGTGTGAAAAATTTCCGCACCCATTCTAAACGCTTCCGAAAACGTCGGTGCACCAACAGGCATAATCATAAATTCTTGGAAATCTACGCTGTTGTCTGCGTGCGAACCGCCATTAATGATATTCATCATCGGAATGGGCAATGTGTTAGCGTTTGTTCCGCCAATGTAGCGATACAATGGTTGATTAGTGAACTCGGCAGCAGCATGTGCGCAAGCTAATGAAACGCCCAAAATTGCATTGGCACCCAAACGACCTTTATTTGGAGTTCCGTCCAACTCAATCATAATTTTATCAATTTCGTTTTGGTCGGTTACATCAATACCTTCCAAAGCATCAGCGATTTCAGTATTTACGTTGTTGACGGCTTTCAGAACACCTTTACCCAAATATTTGGACTTGTCTCCGTCACGAAGTTCTACGGCTTCGTGAATGCCGGTGGATGCTCCCGAAGGAACAGCGGCGCGACCAAAATAGCCATCTTCGGTTAATACTTCAACTTCAATCGTCGGATTTCCGCGGGAATCTAAGATTTGACGAGCGTGAATGTCAAGAATTGTACTCATAATTATTTTTTTTTAGTTTTTTATGACTGCAAAGATACGAAAAAAAGTTGAAAATAACAAGGAGATTCCTCGACTTCGCTCGGAATGACGGCGACAGAACTATTCCTCTACAAAAATAAAAATATCTTCATTATCCCGTTTCATGAGGAATTTTTCACGGGCTATTTTTTCCAAATGTTCCAAATCGTTGTCCAATAAGTAAATATTACGTTTATTGGTTTCTATTTCGCGGATGTAATACTCGCGCTCAATTTTGTGTTCTTTGAGTTGTTTACGCAATTTACGTTGTGAAAGTAAATTATTCGAACTGAAGAAAAGCACCCAAACGCCAAATACAATCAGCGTGATGACGTACTTATCGGTCAAATGTCTGACGTATGGCATGGTTTTTAGTTTCGACAATAAATTTTTCATGTTTTTTTTGTTGGAGCATTCCGCGCAACGTCCGTACGATGTTTCGGAAAATTCGGCAATTTATTTTTTATGGCCATCCACAAAATCACAACTCCGGCTAAAATAAATGGAATACTGAGAATTTGTCCCATATTCAACCACATGCTTTCCTCAAAATCGACTTGCACTTCTTTGATAGACTCGATTGCAAAACGCGCACCAAACAGTAAAATCAGAAAACTTCCGAAAAGGACACCTTCTTTGGGTTTGTAATTTTGTTTGATGTAATACCACAGCAAACCTGCGAAAATAAAAAGATAGCTCAATGCTTCGTAAAGTTGTGTCGGATGTTTGGGTAGCACTTCTCCATTATGTACGAATATAAACCCCCATGGTAAAGTGGTTGCATGACCGTAAATTTCAGAATTAAATAAGTTTCCAAGGCGCACTAAAATCCCTGTAAATGCTACAAAAATCACTACACGGTCGGTCATATACCAAAACGTTGTTTTGTGTTTTCTTGCTGCAAAATATAAGGCAATCAAAATTCCAATAGCCGCACCATGACTGGCCAATCCGCCGTCTCGAATTTTAAAAATCTCAATTGGATTTGCCAAATAATAAGCCGGTTCGTAGAAAAAACAATGTCCCAAACGTGCGCCAACAATCGTGCCAATGGCTAAATAAAACAACAAAGTATCGGGAATAGTCAAATCGTTTTTCTCTTTTTTCATCATCCACAAACATAAATAAAATGTGCATGCAAATGACAAAGCAAACATCAATCCATACCAGCGAATTTCAAATCCACCTATGGAAAACGCTACAGGATCAACATTCCAAGTGATATAGTTAAGAAGCATATTATAAATTTTCTTTTAAGTTCAGCAAAAATGTTTTCACATTTTTCAACGTTTTTATGGTTTCAAATTTAGCATCCGTATCTTCCGAAACCTTTGACTTCAAGCGTTCTTTAGCACCTTGCAATGTAAAGCCTTGCTCTTTCACCAAATGATAAATTTGATGAAAATAATCCACATCCGAGGCTGTAAATAGGCGATTACCTTTTTTGTTCCGCTGTGGTTTGATTACGTCAAACTCCTTTTCCCAAAAGCGAATGAGCGATGTGTTAACTTTGAACATTCCCGCTACTTCACCAATGGTATAGAACATTTTTACGGATTCCATGTTATGACAAACTTTGGTTAATTTCGTTAGCTTTCTCAAGAATTTGCAGGTATTCTTCGGGTGTTACATCACCGAAAAAGTAATGCACCGGATTAACTTTGTTGCCGTGTAGAATTACTTCGTAGTGTAAGTGTGTACCAACTGAACGCCCTGTATTTCCCATACGTCCGATGATATCGCCGCGTTTGACTTTTTGTCCGACACGAACATCTGTTTTACTTAAATGTGCGTATAACGTTTGAAATCCAAAACCGTGATCAATAAGAACCATAATTCCATAGCCTCTATAACCATCGGAGAATCCCGACCTAACTACAATTCCATCGCCGGTAGCATAAATAGGTGTACCGTGTGGCCCAACGATATCAACTCCTTCGTGTGGTTGATATACTCGGAAAATAGGGTGCATTCGCCTACCAAATCCCGAATGGACTTGTGCTGTTTCTTTATTCACGGGAAAAATAGCGGGCATAGCTGCCAACATTTCTTGTTTGTTTTTAGCCATTTTGTAGACATCATCGAACGATGTAGACTGCATATACATCCGCTTGGTCAACTCATCTACCCTTAATGACGTATTAATGATTAGATCAGCGCTTGAATTAGCCCGAAACTCTTCGTAAGTTTCATTTCCCAACAAACGAGCATCTTTTTTGGGTGGTTCAGCTTCGAAAATAATGCGATACAGATTTTCGTCACGTGTTTGAATATCCCTGAGAACAAACGAAAGATGCTCAACCCTTCTATCTAATTGGCGATATTGAAATTGAGATTGTTCCAAGTCGCGTCGCAGTCGACGTTCTTTTGGAGAATCAAAAACATAAACCGTAAATGCAACCGCTGAAGCAAACAAAACAATAGTCAAACACAAATAGAAGAGTATTCTTTTAAAAATCTCTTTTTTGCTCACTTTTACCTTTTTTACTGAAAGCGAATGCGGATCGAAAGCGTATTTAGTACCTTTTGCCATGTGTTTTGTTCATATAAACCTACAAAGATACAAAAAAAAATGCAATTTTACAAAAAAAGTAAAAAAAAAATTGTATCTTTGCAAGTTAATTTTTACCAAAAACCATGACTTCTTCACAAATTCGAAAAACATTTTTAGATTTCTTTGCAAGTAAACAGCACCATATCGTGGATTCCGCGCCGATGGTGATAAAAAATGATCCCACGTTGATGTTTACCAACGCGGGAATGAACCAATTTAAGGATATTTTTATCGGACATTCGCCTGTAAAATATTTGCGTGTGGCCGATACGCAAAAATGTTTGCGTGTATCGGGAAAACACAATGATTTGGAGGAAGTCGGACACGATACGTATCATCACACCATGTTCGAAATGCTTGGCAATTGGTCGTTTGGTGATTATTTCAAAAAAGAAGCAATTGAATATGCTTGGGAATTGTTGACCGAAATCTACAATATTCCGAAAGAAAATTTGTATGTAACGGTTTTCGAAGGTGACGAAAAAGACGGTACTTCCAAGGATATGGAGGCTTATGATTTGTGGAAAAATATTGTTCCCGAAGACCATATTTTATTTGGAAGTAAAAAAGATAATTTTTGGGAAATGGGCGAAACAGGCCCATGTGGTCCGTGTTCGGAAATCCATGTGGATATTCGTTCTATGGAAGAAAAATCGAAAGTTTCAGGTCGTGATTTGGTGAATAAAGATCATCCGCAGGTGATTGAAATTTGGAATTTGGTATTCATGCAATTCAATCGTATGGCCAACGGTTCACTTGTTGAATTACCTGCCAAACATGTGGATACAGGTATGGGCTTTGAGCGTTTGTGTATGGTGGTTCAAGGCAAACAATCGAATTATGATACTGATGTTTTTCAGCCTATCATTCAACTGCTTGCAAAACTTTGTAAACAGACTTACGGTAAAGATTCAAAATCTGATGTTGCGATGCGTGTAGTTGCCGACCATTTGCGAGCAGTGAGTTTTGCAATTGCCGATGGACAGCTACCCTCGAACAATAAAGCGGGTTATGTCATTCGTCGAATCCTACGTCGTGCCGTACGTTACGGCTATACGTTTTTGAATTTTAGAGAGCCGTTTATGTGTCAATTGGTGCCGTTGTTGAGTGCGGAAATGGGTGATCAGTTCAAAGAACTCAAAGCACAGCAGGAACTCATCACCAAAGTAATTGCCGAAGAAGAGGCCGCATTTTTGAGAACCTTGGAATCGGGTATTCGCTTACTCGACCAAATTATGGCAAAGGCGAAGGGCGAAAATCAAACCAAAATTTCCGGACACGACGCATTTGTAGCCTATGATACGTACGGATTTCCATTCGATTTGACGGATTTGATCTTGAAAGAAAATGGATTAACAGTAAGTTACGACGAATTTGAAAAGGAACTCAACCAGCAAAAAGAACGTTCGCGAGAGGCTGCTGCTGTTGAGACCGATGATTGGATTATGCTTCACTCCGATGAAGAAACGAATTTTGTGGGCTATGATGAATTCTCTTGTGAGGCGCGTATTTTGAAATATCGCAAAGTTTCTGCAAAAAATAAAACGTATTTTCAATTGGTGTTGGATCAAACGCCGTTTTATGCTGAAAGTGGCGGACAAGTAGGGGACAAAGGAATTTTGATTGATTTGCAAAACAACAAAACACCGATTTTTGATACAAAAAAAGAAAACAATTTAATCATTCATTTATGTTCGGAATTGCCCGAAAAGCCTGAGCAAACATTCACAGCACAGATTGACATGGAGGCGCGTCTGGCAATCGCATGTAATCACAGCGCTACACACTTAATGCATCATGCATTGCGTACAGTACTTGGCACGCACGTTGAGCAAAAAGGGTCGTTGGTTCGTGCGGAAAGTTTGCGTTTTGATTTTTCGCATTTTCATAAAGTAACGGATGAGGAAATTCGCCAAGTAGAAAAAATGGTAAATGCAGAAATTCGTAAATGTCTGCCTTTGGCAGAATCTCGTAATATCCCTATTGATAAGGCACAAGAGAAAGGCGCATTAATGCTGTTTGGCGAAAAATATGACGATGAGGTGCGTGTGATTGAACTTGGAGAATCGTCAGAATTATGCGGTGGAACGCACATTTTGAACTCCGGACAACTTGGATTTTTTAAAATTATTTCGGAAGGCGCAATCGCTGCCGGAGTTCGTCGAATCGAAGCCATTACTGCCAAAGAAGTGGAAAATTATTGGTTTGGCTTGCAAGATTCGTTCAGAGAATTGCAAGAAATGTTTAAATCGTCTAACCTTAAGCAGGCGGTATTGAAAACCATTCAGGACAATGAGGAGTTAAAGAAACAAGTTGGAGATTTTATGGAATCTCGTAAACAGCAACTGAAAAAACACTTATTGAATAGCGCGAAACAGACTAACCATATTCAATTAATTGAACTGCTCGACGAGCATGTTTTGCCTGAAATCATTAAGGGTTTGGCGGTTGATTTAAGAAAAGAAGTGCCAAATTTGGTGTTTATTGCAAAATCGGTGCAAAACGATCGTTCGTCAATCACGTTGACCTTGGGCGATGATATTGTGAAGGCCGGATACAATGCCAACACGCTCATTAAAGAAGCTGCCAAATTTATTGATGGAAGTGGAGGAGGGCAGCCGTTTTCAGCGACTGCAAGCGGCACGAAAATCAGTGGTTTTGTGGATGCTGTTGCCTATTTGAAAGGGGAATTGTTGAAATAAGCCGTAAGGGCGGGGTTTGCCCGCCCTACGATTACAATTGTGATAAATGATTATTAGGGCGGGCAAACCCCGCCCCTACACGATGTTACAACGCAAAATTCGCCGAAAATTTCAACGAAAAACCTTTGATGCCGAACAAACTCGGAATACCTTCATGATTCAAATACGTGAGACGATGAACGGCTGTAACGCGCAAAAATCTGAAAATATTATCAACACTGTAATAGATCTCTGCGTAAGGTTTTCCTATCTCCATCGGTTGAAAAATATTAGGATCGAAGTCTAAATTTTCAATGCGATTAACCCGAGAAAAAATCACATTCGCTCCGACAATTTCTCGAAAACGCAGATGTTTGAACAAAGGAATTCGGTTAAAAAACAACCCTTCAAAAAAGTGTTTTGCCTGCAACTCCAAAGCTTGATCAGCAATAAATTCGTTGAATGCCATACCATTGTAGCCTTGATAACTTTCAAACCACGTATTGTTGCCTTGAAATTGCACAATTTCGGTATTCGGAACTTGTCCTAAAACCGTGCTTGCCGTGGCACTTACACGCGTTGCACCTAGCAATCCAAATCGAAAAACACGACTATAATTCAAGCCTAAGCGATGATAACTTACATAATCGTCACCAAGCGGAAGTCCGTATGCATAGCGGAATTCCCACGCATTACCCAGAGTGCCTTGCATAAAATAACGCTCGTTGCCAACCACTATTTGAGTCCGTTTTTTGGCAAATAAAAGTCCATACGACAATTCTGCAACTTTGTAATTAGTAGCCGTTTCGCGCGTATTTGGATTGACGAATTTAAAATCGAAATATGGATCAAACGTTCGATGTGTGGCTGAAAAAATATGTGTTTTAGATCTTCCTAAATCAGTCTGAAATCGAGCGTAGATTTCTTGCGAACGTGCTATTCGACTGCCATTTGGTGGAAACTGCATCGCAAATGTTTGAAACAAGGGTAAAAAATCTGCAACATCTATAGTTCGATTCACAGACACTAATTTCAAGTCATCCTCTTGATACCCGATAGTTAACCGTGTCCACGAGTTTCGATCGAAAAAATAAGAGCCTTCAATACCAAATTTTATGGGCTGTTTTTCCCCTGTTAATGGTAATGATTGCTGGTTAAATCCGCAAGCCACCATTCCTCTGAACTCCCAAATATTGCTCCATTCGTAGGATGTTCGAGGTGTGAGTTGTAATCGAAAACCTTCGATATCGTTGTAGCCGAACCATGTTGCCCAATGTCCCAATTCAATATCTTTTGTAATCGGGAAATAACCTTTCCAAACCAAATTCAAAAGCTCTCTACGTACACGAATCTGCGGATTTTGGCGAATGGTATCAATAGTTGCAAATGCACGTTCGACTGTAATGGTATCATTGCTTTTTTCCAATCGTTCATTTCTCCAAAATTCGATTGTTTTACGGTCGGCACCATCCAAAACTTGAACTCGCATATCGAAAAATGATATGGGTTTGGGCTCTCCAAATACAAAATCGCTGTAATAACTATTAAATTTTAAAATAAATTCCGCAGGCAATCCGGGGAAATCCACCACATCAATCAAAACCCGCGAGCGTATAGGTACAGTAAAGCCTTCCGGTGTTTTTTGATAATCCTGATGAATGAGAAATCTTCGGATAAAATTTAAATTCGCCGAACGTCCAATTTCTGCAGAAACTCGGTAAAGCGCGTAATCTTCAACGCCTATCCAGATTTTTCCCGCAAAAACAACATCAATCTCGTTTTTTGGTTTAATTTTGATTTCATAACACCACACATCATTCACATAAACCGTATCTAACAAATAAGCTTCATACAAGAGTAATGCTCCGTCTGCCAAAGGTGACATAAAATTTCGATCAAAAATATTTAACCAATTGTTGTTAAAATTATACTTTTGAGAACTTGCTCCGAGGAGAGGTGCAAGCACATTTAAATCGTCTAACAAATATCCTGCAGCACGACTGGCGTGAATGACTTCTTTTTCATAGGTTGGACGTGTTCGGCGATAAACCATACTGGAATTTTCAGATACAAAAAACGGTAAAACCATATTTCCGTCATCTCCGGCAATTTTTGCCAACGAGTCGAAAATTTTTGTAAATTGCCGCATCGCACGTTGTTGTGTAAAGCTTTCTGTAAGATTAGTCAAAGCAACATCTGTGATTTGGTAGCTCGCGTATTGCACAGCATCGGCACGTTCGAAATTAAAGTCATCTTTGCGTCTTGCAGCTTCACGCAAAATTCGATGAGCAGGATTTTCTCCCGCACGAATAATCACTTCTCCTAATTCAAATGTTGTTGAATTTAATTGAAAATCAATGATTACAGTTCTTGAATCTTTCGGAATAGGCCTAACACGCGTATGATAACCAAGCACGCTGACCATCAACGAATCAAAAGATTTGTTGTGTGACAGCGTGAAAAAACCATCAAAGTCGGTTGTTGTGCCAATTGATGTACGCGGGAATTGCACGGCAGCAAAAGGAATCCCTTCTCCGGTTTTTGCATCTGTAACTTTTCCTTTAATAATGTATTGAGAAAAACCACTATATCCTAAACAACAGAAGAATATCAAACAAATTGTTTGTTGTGTGTATTTCATTATGTTTTTTAAAGCCACAGGTATCTTACGATTTTTTGATTGCAAAGATACGTTTTTTTTTGTATCTTTGCAAAAAAAACTATGAAAACAATCTTAACTATCGCACTTATCTTGATTAGTCCTACAGTTTTCGGACAATTCAACACGTATTTGTATCAAACAAAAACCAACAACCAAATCATCATGCTTTCCGAAGGACAAAGCCAAAGAAATGCCGATATTTTGATTGGTGCAACACCGGAAATGCTTGCAGAGACCATGCCCGACGGCTACTACCCAAGCGCAACAAACGCGTTTTTGGTTCGCACAACAACGGGTAAAAATGTGTTAATCGACGCTGGTTTTGGCCGAGAATTGTTCAACAATTTATTGCAATACAATGTTACTCCGGAAATGATTGATGCAATTTTGATCACACACATGCATGGCGATCACATTGGTGGATTGCTTGAAGGAAGCGGTTTAAAAACATTTCCCAATGCGAATTTGTATTTGGCAAAACCCGAATATGACTATTTCTATATTGAGCGTCCGGAAACCCAAGCGCAAAATTTGGCAAATGCAGTCATTAATGCTTATCGCGACAAGTTGATTTTATTTGAGCCCGGCGAAATGGTTGTTGCCGGTGTTATCGAATGTTTGCCGAACTTCGGACATACACCTGGTCACACCGTTTACGTCATTGACGATGTGCTGATTTGGGGCGATATGGTGCACGCAATGGCTGTACAAATGCCCTACCCTACGGTTTCAGTTACGTTCGATGTTGACAACAAAAAAGCTGTGCAAGCGCGTTTGGAAATGTTGAACTATATCGTTGAACACAATTTTCTCGTTGCCGGTATGCACATTGCTTATCCAGGAATTGGAACGTTAAAAGCAAACGGCAAAGGTGGGTATATGTTTATGCCAATGGAATAGAAAAAATGGTTCAAGTAAAATAACTAACAGATGTCTCGCTTCGCTCGACATGACGACACTAAAAAGAGGAGAGGGGAAAAGAGTGAGGGAATTTGGAGGCAAAGCCTCCAAATTCCCTCACTCTCCTTTTAGCGAAACGCGCGTCATTCCGAGCGAGGCGCACAAAGTGCGCGAAGTCGACGAATCTTCAAGCTACGAAGGAGTTAGTTGTGCAACAGCCACTAACGAATGCACCTAAGTGTGAATCCATAGAACTTGCTGCCCCAATCCCGTGGGTTGACATAGCCATCCGAAGTGAAGTACAAGCTGCCCCCGTGGCCAGCAGATTCATCCGCTTGTGACCAGTAAAGTGCGTAGGAACCTTGGTTACTCAACGAACCATCCAAATAGCAGAAGCCACCGTAGGTACCTGCCCACTGATTAACATCAGTACCGATATACTGAACCAGATGAGCAGAATCAGTCTGGTTACTTCCGGTTCCACCCATAACGATATCCAAATCTATAAAATCTTGACGGGTAGGAACACGCCAATCACCCGGACAAAGTTGGTCTTGAAAACGAATAATAGCACACCACGAAAATAAATCGCCGGGATGATCGGGATTGGAACGACAGTCAGCATTGAAATTGCCAAAAGAACCACCTGCAAAGTTTGTTTTATTGCAATTGGTAGTTCTAACAGCATCAGACCAAATTTGAGTGATACTATCATTGAAAATAGTACGTTGGGTAGTTGTAGCAAAAGATACAATACCAAGGCTTGAACCCCAACCGGGCGTGTTTATATTACATCTGTTGGGCATTGTTACTGTGATTGAACACGTATCGGCTTTACTACCATCTTGAGTAGTTGCGATAATGGTGGTAGAGCCGACGGAAATGGCCGTGATAGTGCCATCAGTAACAGTGGCAATATTGGTATTGGACGATGTCCATATTACTGTTTTGTTTGTAGCATTGACGGGAAATATGGTTGCTGTGAGAGTATGGGTAGCACCTTCGACGAGTGCGACAGTTCTTTGGTTCAACGATATGCTGGTTACAGTAATAGTATCTACAGTTACAGCACAAGTGGCGGTTTTGTTGCCATCTTGTGTAGTTACCGTAATGATAGCAGAGCCTTGAGCAATAGCTGTTATTTTGCCATTGGCAACGGTTACTACCGTGGTATCGCTACTTTCCCATGATACTGTTTTATTCGTAGCATTATTAGGCAGTATGGTTGCCGTTAGTATTAGTACATCGTTAATACCCAATGTGGTGTCGGCTTGATTCAGCGTTACATTGACTACAGAAACAATTGTTGGCGTATTATCATCGTCGTCTTTGCCGCAAGAAATAAGGATAAAAGCAAAGGCAAGGAGAAATGCGATTAGGGGAAATAGTTTGTTTTTCATGCAGATTGTGTTTTTGGTTTGATTTTTTTTGCAAAGATACAAAAAAATTACAACTTTGTAACTTACAACTTTGTTAATTGAAAAATTACTCTTATCTTTGTGGTCGGAATCAGTATAGAAGTAACTACAAATTACAGAATATGAATTACATCACTAAAATATCACAAATCCTAAATATCGGCATACATCAAGTAGCGAAAACCATTGAGCTGTTAGAAAGCGGAGCAACCGTGCCATTTATTGCTCGTTATCGAAAAGAAGCGACAGGCAGTTTGGACGAAGTGCAAATCTTAGCCATTCGCGACCATTTAAACCGGATGAAAGAACTGGATAAACGTCGCGATGTGATCTTACAATCTATTTGCGAACAAGGTAAATTGACACCGGAATTGGAAAAGAAAATCATGGACGCAGAAATCATGTCCGAATTGGAAGATTTGTATTTGCCGTATAAACCCAAACGAAAAACACGTGCAACCGTCGCTATTTCTAAGGGATTAGAGCCTTTGGCACACAAACTATTTCAGCAAAATCAGTTTGATGTTGAAGCCGAATCGGCGAAATATGTCAGCGATGAAAAAGAAGTTCACAGCGAGGCAGAAGCCTTAGCAGGGGCACGCGATATTATTGCAGAATGGGTCAACGAAGATGCTACGGCACGCAATCGGATGCGAAATTTGTACAAACGAACGGCGTTTCTAAGTTCGAAAGTTGCGAAAAATAAGGAAGAAGAAGGTGAAAAATATCAATCGTGGTTTGATTGGAACGAGCCCGCAATGAAGGCTCCATCACATCGGATTTTAGCGATGTTGCGCGGTGAGGAAGAAGGTTTTTTGAAAATAAAAGTAGAGCCCGAAAACAATGAAGCAGCCATCGAAACCTTAGAAAAAACATTTATAAAAGGTCATAACGACGCGTCCAAACAAGTCAAAACAGCCATTGCAGACAGTTACAAACGTTTGTTATCGCCTTCTATGGAAACCGAAATATTGGGCATTCTGAAAGAAAAAGCCGACGCGGAAGCCATCAATGTTTTCACCGAAAATTTACGTCAATTACTGTTGGCTTCTCCATTGGGGCAAAAGACTGTATTGGCGATAGACCCGGGGTTTCGGACAGGTTGCAAGGTGGTGTGCTTGGACAAACAAGGCCAATTATTGCATAACGAAACCATATATCCATTCACTTCTACAGTTGTAGAAAGCGAAGCGATAAAAAAAGTCGAACACTTGGTAGAAGCTTACAAAATAGAAGCCATTGCCATCGGAAACGGTACAGCAGGGCGCGAAACCGAAGCTTTTGTTCGTCGTGCTTATTTCAAAAATACACCTATTATTGTGATGGTGAATGAAAGTGGGGCTTCAATCTATTCCGCGTCGGACGTGGCACGTAGAGAATTTCCGAATTATGATGTAACAGTTCGCGGAGCGGTTTCCATCGGACGTCGATTGATGGATCCGTTGTCGGAACTGGTAAAAATTGATCCAAAGTCAATCGGAGTAGGGCAGTATCAACACGATGTTAATCAACCAAAATTGCAGGAAGCGTTGACAGATACAGTCGTTAGTTGTGTGAATAATGTAGGCGTTGAACTTAATACGGCGAGTAAAGAATTATTGACGTATGTTTCGGGAATTGGTCCAACGATAGCACAAAACATCGTGGATTATCGAAATGAAAACGGCGAGTTCGAATCACGCGTACAATTAAAAAAAGTGCCTCGTTTGGGCGAAAAAGTTTTTGAATTGTGCGCAGGGTTTTTACGAATTCGAAACGCAAAAAATCCGTTGGATCAAAGTGCTGTACATCCTGAACGCTACAAATTGGTGGAGCAAATGGCGAGACATGCAAACTGTTCCGTTCCCGAATTATTAGAACAAAAAGAATACCGCGACAAAATCAATATCAGAGAATTTATTACTCCGGATTGCGGATTGCCCACCTTACAGGACATTATGAAAGAATTGGAAAAACCGGGCAGAGACCCGCGTACCAAATTTGAAGTTTTTGAATTCAATAAAAACATCAACAAAATTGAAGACTTGGTTGCAGGCATGATCCTTCCGGGAATTGTTACGAACATCACTGCTTTCGGGGCTTTTGTGGATATTGGCGTGCATCAGGACGGATTGGTACATGTCAGCCAAATGGCCGATCGTTTTGTTTCTAATCCGAACGAAGTTGTTCGATTGCAGCAAAATGTATTGGTTAGAGTATTAGACGTTGATATTTCAAGACGGCGGATCAATCTTAGTATGAGAAATTGCAAAACTCAATAATTTTTTTGTACCTTTGTAAAAAATTTGTGTCATGAATCAAAACTCAAGAGACGGCTTCAGCAGTAGGTTTGGTGTTTTTGCAGCAGTAATAGGTTCGGCTGTGGGATTGGGAAACATTTGGCGGTTTCCTTACATGGCAGGGGAAAACGGCGGTGCTGCATTTCTAATTATTTATTTTGCTTTTGTTTTGATTATTGGAATTCCGGCGATGCTTTCGGAATTTATTATTGGTCGCAGAGGACAAAGCAATTCTTACGGTTCGTTCAAAAAATTGGCACCAAAAAAACCTTGGTATTTGGTCGGATTGATGGGTATTTTAGCGGCATTTGTCATACTAACTTTTTACAGTACGATTACGGGTTGGACTTTAGAATATGTTGTACTTGCCGTGAAAGATGTGTTTTCCTCAACAACAGCAGTGCAAGACCCTAAGCAAGTTTTCGAACATTTTCACACACAAGCGGCACGACCTTTGATTTGGCAATTGACTACGATGTTTTTAGCCGCTGTTGTTATCATGTTTGGTGTTCGAAAAGGTATTGAAAGTTCTGCAAAAGTACTGATGCCTTTGCTTTTTGTTTTTTTGGTTATTCTTGCTGTGAAAGCACTTACATTGCCGGGTTCTGCGGAAGGTTTGAAATTTTTATTTAAGCCCGATTTTTCAAAAATAAATTCGGATGTATTGTTGGCAGCACTTGGACAGTCTGTATTTTCGCTGAGTGTCGGCATGGGCGCACTAATCACGTACGGTTCGTACATCAAAAAAGATGTCAACATGTCGCGAACGGCGTTCTCCGTTTCGATAACCGACTGCATTATGGCGATTTTAGCAGGTATGGCGATTTTCCCCGCAGTATATTCGTTTGGAATGTATCCCGATCAAGGTCCGGGGTTGGTGTTTGTCGTGCTTCCCGCGATATTTCAACAAATGACGGGCGGTGTTTATTTTGCGCTGTTGTTTTTTGTATTGGTCGCCATTGCAGGGATTACCTCAATTATTTCGTTACTCGAAGTTATTGTGGCGTATTTGGTTGAAGAATTTAAACTTAAACGAGTTCTTGCAACTACGGTTGCTACAACATTGGCTTGTGCTTTGGGTGCATTTACAACGCTTTCGTTTGGTCCATTGAAACACGTTCAAATATTTAACAAAAGTATTTTCGACAACAGCGACTTTTTTGCGTCCAACATTTTGTTGCCGTTAGGAGCACTTTTCGTTGTCGTTTTCTTGGGTTGGTTTTACGATATTAGGCAAACCAAAGACGAACTCAGTAATCAGGGAACGCTGAAAATACGGTTGTTTCCTGTGTTTATGTTCATCATTCGATTTATAGCACCCATCGCAATTTTGATGGTCTTTTTGAAAGGGCTTGGTGTAGTTTAAAAACTTTTTGTATCTTTGCGGAAACAAAGAATACCTCAAAACCATGAACATTGCAACCCTTCTCGAAACCCTCGATAGTTACCTCGGCAGCAGCAGTTGGTTCGTGTTTCTCTTACTCGGAACAGGACTATTTTTCACGATTTACCTGCGTTTTCCGCAAGTTCGGTATTTCAAACATGCTATTCGCATCACACGTGGACGCTTTGACAAAGCCGACCATCCCGGCGACACGACACACTATGGAGCACTTTCGGCAGCCCTTTCAGGAACACTTGGAACAGGCAACATTGCAGGAGTTGCGTTGGCAATTCATTTGGGAGGTCCCGCCGCTTTGTTTTGGATGATGATGACCGCCGTTTTAGGTATGGCAACGAAGATGGTTGAGGTTTCGCTTTCGCATAAATACCGCGAAATTGCTTCCGACGGCACCATTTCCGGAGGACCAATGTATTACATGAAAAACCGTCTCAACTGGAAAGTTCTTGCAGCGATTTTCGCGTTTTGTACCATCATTTCGAGTATTGGCACAGGAAATTTACCTCAAATCAATTCCATCGCAAACTCATTCGAATCAGCGTTTGGCGTTGACAAACTTTTAACCGGCGGAGTTTTGGCGATTATTTTAGCCATCATCCTTTTGGGCGGCATCAAACGCATTGCCAACGTTGCATCAGCAGTGATTCCGTTTATGATATTTCTTTATTTCATTGGTGGAATGGCTGTTTTGATTTACAATTATCAAAATATTTTACCATCAATCGGCTCGGTGTTTTCCAATGTTTTTACGAGTGCATCAGCCACCGGAGGCTTTTTGGGTGCTGCTTTTGCGTGGGTGTTTAATCGCGGTGTGAATCGCGGATTGTTTAGCAATGAAGCCGGGCAAGGCTCTGCACCAATCGCACATGCTGCGGCGAAAGCCGACGAACCCGTTTCCGAAGGCATGGTTTCGCTTCTTGAGCCGTTTATTGATACGATTATTATTTGTTTTTTCACGGGAATTGTGTTGATCAGTTCGGGAGTTTGGTCGGAACGCGTGGATACATCGTTTCAAAGAACCGACACCTATATCGTGCAACAAACCGACAATACCGAACACCTTCTCGCATTTTTTTCCAATCAAAGAGAAGGTGATTATCTCGTTTTTTCGGGCGATATCCTTGTGGAAGAAGGTATTATTACATCGCCAGTAACTGTGCTTCACAACCGCTCTATTGCCGAAAATGTTCGCGTTACAGATAGAAATAATGAGCCGTTTAACGGCACGCTCAACGTTGCAAAATCCCGAATTTCCAACGATGTTTCCCTTTCGGGGAAATCGCTGTTGCACTCGGCGCCATTGACTACCGAAGCATTTTCACGCAGTCTGTTCGGCGATTTCGGACGATATATTATTCCGTTGTGCTTGCTGTTTTTTGCGTTTACAACGTCTTTGTCGTGGGGATATTACGGCGATCGCGCGGTGGTTTATCTGTTCGGTGTTAAATGGGTAACACCGTTCCGATTATTTTATGTGGTTGCGTTTGCTGCGGGCGCAGTTATCGACACAACATTAGTGTGGCTCTTTACAGGTATTGCCATTGTGTTGATGGCATTACCCAACCTCATCGGAATTCTTTGGCTGCACAAAGAAATGCGCTCCGAAATCAAAAAATACTGGGAAAAATTCCGACAAGAATATCCGAAAGAGAAAGCACCGAAACGGTGGTAAAAAAAGGTTAAAATAGCAAGGGGATTTCTCGCTTCGCTCGAAATGACGAGGTTTTTTAGAGAGGAGGAATGTAGGGGCGAGGCATGCCTCGCCCCTACATTCTTTTCCCACACCACAACGCTGTCATTCCGAGCGGAGCATACGAAGTATGCGAAGTCGAGGAATCTGTTTGCTATTTTTGACCCTTCCGCCTCAGACTCGATAAATAAACTCCCAGCAAAATAATCAACAAACAGTAAATATGGATTGAACGAATCGCCTCGCCATCCCAAATGCCCCAAAGCAGAGCGAAAAACGGTACAACATACGTTGCCGACGAAGCAAAAACAGGACCTGCACGATGAATGAGATTATAGTAAACAAACAGCGAAAGAACAGAGCCGAATAAAGCCAATATCAACGTTGCAATTAAACTCGAGTAAAAATCGGGCGAAAGCATTGGCGTTTTCAAATCCGTGAAACCAAGCATGAGTCCTGCCAAAGGTCCAACAAAAAAGAAACTCAACGATGTAATCTGAATGCCGTTCAAATTCTGCAATCTATATTTGATCAAATTCGAACTAACGCCATACATCGCAGTTGCTATCACAATCAACCAAACATATCGGTTGATACTTCCCAAAGCACTCAAATTTCCATCGCTCATCAACCAAAACGCACCGAAAAATCCTACAAAAATACCGATATACTGCCAAACACTCGGTCTGTTTCCAAAAAAAATCACACCAATAGCCAATACAAAAAACGGCGCTATCGCATTCAAAATTCCCGCCAACGAACTCGTGATTTCCGATTGTGCCAACGTAAACAAAACGGCAGGAATAAAATTTCCAATCATTCCCAACGTGATGAGATAACCGATGTTTTTCTTGTTGATTAATCGTAAATTTTTAATCGCAATCGGCAACATAATCACAAAACTTAAAAAGATTCGCATGGCGCCAACTTGCATATAATCGAAAGCCTCCAATCCTCTTTTCATCAGAATGAACGACGATCCCCAAACCATCGAAAGGAAAAGGATTGCGAGCCACTGCCAGCGTTTTTTTTCTAAACTGAACATGGATTATTACGGTTCTATTTGTTCTATCAACTTATCAAAATCGGATTGATACGTTTTATCTTGGATAACACGATATTTATCAAACTCGCTTTCGGCAAAGGTTTTGGCGATTTCGTGCGTTACTTTTCCTATTCCATCGCCAATTTTTTCATCGTTGAAATTCAAAAAAGCATCTAATTTGGTTTTCCAATCTTCCATCGTCATTGGAATAAATTTTCGGGCTTGTCGGTTTGCATAATCCAAATACATCGTAACGATTTCGTTAAGTTCAGAAAGTTCTAATTTCGATAAATAATTCTTTGCAATGCTCACATCTGTTTTGATAATTTTGCCGTGAGGAGCGTTTTTCCAATTGGTCAAGCCCATATTCTCTTTTTTAGAACTGGCACGTTTCACGATTAATTCCGCAGCGGTATTTTGATGAATAGCAAAATGCAATTTGTTTTGAACGGTCGCAAAAAAAGTTTTGGTAACCGGACTGCCGGAATCGTAATCAACGGCTGTTGCGTAAATATCGGTAATTTTTTGATAAAATTTTCGCTCACTTGCTCGAATTTCCTGGATTTCGGAGATTAGTTCGTCAAAATAATCTTTGGAGAATACCTGATCGTTGATCAAACGATTTTTATCCAATACATAGCCTTTTCTTGAAAAATTGCTCAAAACGTTTGTTGCCCATTGTCGAAACAAAATTGCCCGTTGCGAATCCGCACGATAACCAACGGCTATAATTGCCTCTAAACTATAGAAGTTAACATTGTAATTTTTGCCGTCGTCGGCAGTATGTAGGAATTTCCGACATACTGAATTTTCATCTAATTCTCCACTCGAAAAGATATTTTTCAGATGTTCGACAATCGTAGGGCGTGTTTTTTGAAATAAACCGGCAATAGCCTCGACACGTAGCCAAACGTTTTCATCTTCGACACGAACTGCGATACCGTCTTCATCGTTTTGTCGTGTGAAAATCAAAAAATCACTTGTTGAATTGCGAATTTGAATTTGTTTGTTATTCACGTTAATTTTTTAATTTTGTTTATTCGCCAATAATTTTCACTAATACTCTTTTGGAACGTTTGCCATCAAACTCGCCGTAAAAAATTTGTTCCCAAGTGCCGAAATCCAACTTGCCGTTAGTAACAGCCACAACCACTTCGCGCCCCATTATTTGTCGCTTCAAATGAGCATCGGCGTTGTCCTCAAAGCCATTGTGTCGATATTGCGAATGCGGTTTTTCGGGTGCAAGTTTTTCGAGCCATACTTCATAGTCGTGGTGCAAACCACTTTCATCATCGTTGATAAACACGCTTGCGGTGATGTGCATGGCGTTGCACAATACCAAGCCTTCTTTGATTCCGCTTTCACGCAAACACGCATCTACATAAGGTGTAATATTGATGAACTCACGGCGGTGCGTGGTGTTGAAGGTTAGTTCTTTTCGATAAGTTTTCATAGCAATTTAATTTCCGGTTGGTTGTATAGTGGCGGTTTCGATCATCAGCATAACCGTTTTTTGTGGTGCTCTTGGGCGGTGCATAACGCCTTTTGTAATGGTTATTTCCAAGTGTAATTTTTATTAAAATTATCAATACTTTCAAAAGTTTTTAAGTTCTTTCTTTCCTTCTTGTTAAGCGAAAATAAATTGCATACTTTATCAATATACTGAGGACTGTTAATTTCAGGGTTAACAATAGTAATTATTTTTTTGGAGTTTTTATACCAATTTAAATCCCCATACTCAATAATTGCTCTTCTAAAAAGAGAATTTGCTTCAAAATCAAAATCGGGAAAGGAATAGCCAATTATTATTATTTCATCAGCATTTTGAAGTTTATCGCTTGCGATTTTCGCTTGTAATGAAAAAACTCTATTTGTTCTGTAAGATTTGTGTGCATGAGGTGGAATAATCATCAAATTTAATAGTGAACCACAATAATCACATGTCCAAAGATTGCCATGAAAATCTCCGTCAATATTAAAAACGGCAGGAATAGTATGGCGAACGCAAGATTTATCTTTACAATTATACCAATTTATTGAACCGTGTAGTTTTAGAAAATAAGGTTTATGATAATTGTTAAAAGCATAATCATAGAAATCTAAATTCTTATTTGATTGAATAGGCACTAATAGATTATAAGTGTTGTTTAGAGTTTTTTTTCCAATTTTTGTTTCGTTTAATACTGACTCTATAATACAGTCCCAGTTATAAGTAATTATGGTGTCGGCTTCAGTTAAAGACTTACTTATGTTTTCATAAAGTTCTCGGTCGAATTGCTGGTAGTGGTACTCTTCCAAAACGTTGAATAAAAATTGTAATAGTTCTTTTTTGGCTTTATTGACTAATGATATTTCGTCGTGAAAATAATAATCTCCTTGCTCAATAAATTCAAGGAACGAGTAGACTTCTTCTATATTAACATCAGAGTCAATGTCAGTATGGTATTTTTTATTACTAAATTTTTTTTTTGACTTGACATTAAAAAAACCTTGAATAAATTTATTGAGAGATGAATTGTAAAAACAATAGTCTTTTAGATGGCTACTGTTCTGTATTGTATTAACATATTCTGATTTAAAAAATTCTCTTGCCAAAGGAATTGGAATATCTAAATTTCTAGTGGCGTGTTTTGAAGCACCGGCACCCAATACAAAAACTCTTCTTTTTTTATCTTTATACATGCTCATAGAGGATTGTGGTTAATTGTTTTCGACTTTTTAAATATTTACAAAGATACGAAAAAAAATTGAAATTATATTAAAAATTGGTTCAAGATTAGAATAATGGATTATTTCTTAAATTTTTCTGCAAATATACGAATAAATTTTGATTTCTCAAATTATATCTAAATTCACACTCTTTGATGTGTAAATAAAGCTTGTG
>WRCN01000002.1 GCA_009783885.1 Bacteroidales bacterium
CCATCAGAACAGAATAAGTATAAAGTCCACGCTTGGCGTGAACATTTTGACTTAAGCTTTTTCTGATTTCTACTTCTAATCGCTAAATTTTCTGTAAGAAAGAATAAACTAAAATGCTTTTTTTAGCATACTTCAAGATGTGCGTATTATCAGCACATTATTTTTTCATAGGCAATTTTTGTTTTAATTTTTGCAAAGATAGATAAAATTTTCGAAATAACAAAACATTATTAATTATTTTATTGGTATGATTTGCTTACTAATCGCTGGCACGGATGTCTGTACAATGTAGCAACGGGATGTCTCGACTTCGCTTCGCTCCGCTCGACATGACAGCGGTTTTTTTACAGGATAGGAGAGAAGGGGGGGTGGCTTTGCCCCCCCTTCTCTCCTCCTCTCTTATGTCATGCCCGTCTTTCCGAGCGCAGCACACGAAGTGTGCGAAGTCGAGGAATCTCCTTGCTACAATAATAAAATTAATCGTAAAACCGCCACAACACACCAAATTTGAAAGCCCGTTCGGCTACCGGATACCCGTTAGTCATCATGTAATTGTAGCCCAACCAATCGGCAGTCACATTGGCAAATTTTAAGAACAAATTCGCACGCTGAACACGTAAATTCAAAAACACATCCATGAACACAAATCCGCCTGTTTTTAAGTCTCCCTGACCGTAAAACGAGCCTAATGCGGGATTGTAAAATCTCGAAAGATAGGGTGTATTGTAATAGGCTTCAACACCAACTTGCAGAGGTGTTGTTTTCAATAAAACGAAGTCGAAATACAGGGCGTTTCGCGTCGAAAATTTTGGGAATTGCATCAATGGGCCTGTCGGACGAAAATGAAAAACCAAGCGTGTATCCAACGCTAAAGGATAAAATTTAAACGTTTTTTCGAGCGATGTTTTAATGACTGAAAACGATTCACTTTCTTGTTGAAAATGCGTTGGAGTCAAATAAATGTAGTTTGAAAAAGTGGCATGGTCGGCTCTTAGATAAAAACCTTTCCAATGAGCTCCCACAGCAAAATTCAGCGTTTGTGTATTTTTTAGAGGTTGATCCCAACGAAAACTGTTGCTGATGTAAAATTCTTGAAACGGACGAGGTAAAACATCAGAATAATTGACCTCTGCAAAAAAACCGTCGTTTGGGTTTGTTTTACTAAACCTATAATCCAATCCGACATTAACGGAAGTGCCGAGGTGAACCTTGTGAGCATCCATTTGATAGGTTGCTCCGGCAGTTAAAAAATATTGATTGTGGTAGTTCAATCGCATTTTGACAAACGGATAAAAATAGGTGTAATCTCTATTGTAATTTTTGTAGTATTCTGCTGGGTCGGATTTTGCTGTATCGCGCATCACATCACCTGTTCCAACTTTTGCCAGATCAATGGTAGTGCCGACACTCAAATTAAAAAACTGCGAATTTTGAAACGACGTTACATCGCCAATATTCCACGAAATGGTATTACGAATTAAACTCACGAATGTTGAATCGAGCGTTTGTATAGAATCTCTGAAAATATTAGGATAAAAATCTATATTCAGCGGTCTGGATCTGTCGTTATACAACGTGCTAAATCGAGTTACTTCGAGTGCATGCGAAAGATAGCCGAAATTTAACCCTGAATTCGGAATTGTATCATTTCGATTGAGCCCAAAATGATAGGCTTGTTTGAGGTAAAAACTATTTTCTCTCCACACATTTTCGGCCCGTAGAAGGTTGATTGGAATGACTCTTCTGTTGGAGAATTCCGAAAGACGTTGCAACGAATCGTAAGGAATCAAAATTCCACCGTTTTCATTGGCTTCGAATTTATTGAAATAATACCCTGCAACAGCTCGATAATGTCGGTCTTTGGAGATAAAGTTCGAAAACACACGAACACTGTTGTGCCGTGTATATGTACGATTATAAATCCCCGGAGAATTAATCACGCTGTACTCTGCACCTACATTCAAACCTCGCCAAACATTCTGTGTGAAAAGTACATGAAAATTCTGTTCTCTTTCTCTTCCCATCACATAAAACAATTCAACGTAAGGAACAACATTCTGATAAAATTTGGTGTTGAAAGGCGTGAAGCGATACAGTTCGAATGGGCTTTTCCCGTAAGAAAACAAAATATCATCTCTGTAAAAATACTCCAAATCTTCGGTAACCATTCCCACATTTCCTCGGTCGGATCGGAAATGATTGTTTTTTTTGTAAGGCTCGTAACGATGAAAAAGCGATCTGGTTGTGTCAATAAAGCGGAGGTCGGGAAGCCCGACGTTGAGCGGTTTCTCGTAGAAATAATAGACAATGCCACGATTGGCAGATCCACCTTCTCTTTTGACGATGCTTCTATCCTCCTCAATATCTATACTATCGTTCTCTATGTAGGTTGTGTCCGAATAAAAATCATATTCGTATTGTCCGAAACACACATTGCATAAGCACAATGCGAGAATAAAAATCAAATATCGTAAACCGGTTTTCATTTTATTGTTGTCAAAATTATGGATGTGGCACCTGTTTTTTGGTTGACGTAATCAGCGACATTTGTTGGTAATTCCGATAGAGACACACGACCGTACGTCTCTATAACAAATTCGTCTGTTGTAGAAATGGATTTTGCAGCACCCAATGCGATCAAATCGTGCGCTTCTTGAAATTTTTGATAATTTGGTCCAAACAAAATCGGTATTCCGAATACGGCTGCTTCCAAAATATTATGAATGCCGCCTTTCTCGAAACCGCCACCAATATAGGCGATGTCGGCGTATTGATAGAGTTGCGAAAGGAATCCGATTTGATCAACAATCATCACACCAAAATTATCGATCTGTAGAGACGCACGGCCGTGCGTCTCTACGGCCGAATACCGCAATGACGGTTGCGAAATCAAACGTTCCAATTTCTGCAAATGCGCTTCATCAATTTCATGTGGAACGAATAAAAATTTGAAGTTCGGAAATTTTGAAATTGCATCGCAAATCAATCTTTCGTCGGCAAGCCAAGAACTTCCAACAACCAACAATTTTTTATCCCCTTTAAATGTTTCGATAATGGGGAACGATTTTTTGGTTTGTAAAATTTCCGAAACTCTATCAAAACGTGTATCTCCCGAAATAGTTATATTCGTAAAACCAATAGATTTCAGCAAATCTTCACTTTCTTGATTTTGTACAAAAAAATGTTCAACGGCACGAAGTTGTTTGCGTGGCCAACCGCCATACCATTTGAAAAAATACTGCGAAGGGCGAAAAATTGTTGACACAAAAAACGTTCGAACATGCTGTTTTTCCAAAGCGTTAAGGTAATTGTACCAAAATTCGTATTTAATGAAAATCGCAATTTGGGGTTGAACGAGTTTTATAAAATTTTTAGCATGTTTTGGTGTATCGAATGGCAGGTAAACGATGCAGTCGGCTTGTGCATAATGTTTTCGAATTTCATAACCCGATGGTGAAAAAAACGTGAGCAAAATTTTCCAATCCGGATGCTGGTTGCGAAAGTGTTCGATGACAGGTCTGCCTTGTTCAAACTCGCCGAGCGACGCGGCGTGAAACCAAATCACAGGTTGCGAATTGTTCTCGAAAAACGTTTGCAGTTTTCTAAAACTTTCAGCTTGTCCGCGAATCAACAACCGAGCCTTTCGACTTCTCAGAGCCCAAATTCTCGCTGCAAAAGCGTAAAGGTAAATGGTTATGGAATATAAAGTTCGCAATTTATTCAGAGTTTAGTTGAAATCGAATGTATTTGATTTTTTTGCCCATGTCTAACCACATTTGCTCATAAAAGGTTTGAATTTCCATGGCTTCCAAGTGCGGATTTCCTTCTTTATACAAATCGTCGGAATGTAGCAACAATCGGTGTTTCCCTTCGTTGATAACTTCGTTCAACGTGTATTCATAAAGCATGGTATCGTCGGTTTTGAGATGGATAATGCCGTTGGGTGCGAGTATGTTTTTGTAGTTGTCTAAAAAACGTTGACAAGTCAAGCGTTTGTTTTCTTTTTTAGGTTGAGGATCGGGAAATGTAATCCAAATCTCATTCACTTCGTTAGGTCCGAAAAACAGATTGATGTTGCTAATTTTTGTGCGCAAAAAAGCTACATTGTTCAGTTTTTTTTCATTCGTTCGTTTCAATCCTCGCCAAATTCGTGCACCCTTGATATCTACACCAATAAAGTTTTTTTCGGGATATTTGTCACCTAAACCAACTGTATATTCACCTTTTCCACAGCCTAATTCCAAAACAATCGGATTTGCATTTTTGAAAAATTCCTTGTGCCATACGCCTTTTAGAGGAAATCCGTGCGTTGCGACTTCTTCGTAAACCGGTTGAAAAAAATTTGAAAACGTTTCGTTTTCCGCGAATTTAGCTAATTTACCTTTTCCCATTATTTTCTATAAATCCAACTCTCAATCTGGCTTGTTCTGCGAGTTTTTTCTTTAAATTCGAGTGCTTCGGCTTCTGTGCTAAAAGCCCCCAAAGTAACATAATACAGTTGTTTGTTGTTGTCGAAAAACAATTCGGAAGTGTACCCATCTTTCTTCATCTTGGCATGAAATCTTTCAGCATTGGCTTTGATTGAAAAAGCACCGCCAATTACTTTGAACGTGTTTTCCTCCGTTTTTTTAGCAGGTTGTTGCAATTGAGTTACAGGAGGCGCTTTTACGGGCTGTTGCACGCTTGCTTCTATTTGCATTTGCGCATCTTCGACAAGAACATCGTTATCGATAGGCATAGCTGTATGGTTTTCAGGCTCTATGCCCGTTGCGATGATGATGGGCTTAGCCGTTTGGGTTCGGGCCGAATTGTAAGCATCCCGAATACTGGTGATCTGTCTATCCACGAACTGCTCAAACTTCGGAACGGTTTTGTAGCAAGCAACTCCGCCACCGGCCAAAACAACGAGTATAGCAATGATAATGATGAAAACAATCCCGCGTTTATTAGATTTTTGTGTGCTTGCTGTCGTTGTGCGTTCTGTGTAGAGGTTAGGTTGCGCAGCGGTAGTGCGCTGTTCCTTAACAACTTCTGATGGTCTTGAGGCCATCGGCTTTTCGGCTGAAATTTTAGGCTGTTCTTCCAAGCCGTATTCGGTTTTCGGCTCCAAGTCTTGAGTGGGTGCAGCCGGAATAAACTCCACTTTGTCTTTTTGAATTTCGAAACGACCTAATTCCGGAATATTCGCAACCTTTGTCGTTTTTAGATCATTCAAAATGGACGACACCCAGTTTTCAATAACTTCAATCGCTTCATTTTCCGTGAGGTTTTCTTCATAACCCAGGAAATTCACAAAAGCGTTGCTTCTCGGGGTTTTTTCGATGAACAAGACTACGAATTTTCCTTCGGGAAGTTTGTTTCCTTTTTCGTCAATAGTTGATTTGTAAAACACGCCTAATCCGGGAATAGCCGCTTCGTCTTGCTGTTCCGTAAAGAATTTTTTGAGATTGTAAACGATGTTCATAATGATTTAACTTTATGTTTGTATTTCGTTAGGTTAAAGGTTATTTTGATGGTTATCATGTAACAATGATTTGCTCTCGAACTAATTCTCCGCCGCCTTCAACATGCAGGTAGTATGTGCCCGGTGGTAACGAGTACGTGTTGAATTTTACCGGACGAGGCCTGCCATCGCGGTGGCGATGTCTGAATCGCGTTTGGCGGGGGACGTTGCCGAGATTATCAAGGAGTTTGACGGAGTACTCTACCAGATCGTCTGTATCTGGGAGTCCTATGAACTTTATGGTGAGCTCGCTGTTGACGGGATTTGGTGAATAAGAAATTTTGATATATGGTGGGCCGATTGGTCCGCCCATGCCGAAACAATGGAGCGCGCGTTCATATTCTATAATTTTCCAAGAACTCCAACCGCATTGGTTTTGCAAACGAGCCTCAATGCGAGGAAAATTGCCTGAAGGAAGAGACATAATTTGCAACGGACAATTTGTTATTCCAAGATATGTAGATGCAGATAAATTATAGAAAGAAGCTTCGGCAGGCGAACGTTTTCTCCATTCGCCTTGCGAAATTCCATCCAACCCTAATGTATTCGGGATACTGCCATTATAAGTGAGCGTATCAAAGAAATAACACTCTAGCCGACCCCAAGGCACGGAATCCTTGCAACGACGACTACTTATAAGATCTGCATCAGGCGTATAACCAACGGTTATTTCTTTTCGAAGAACAGTTAGACAGTTGCCGTTGAATGTGACAGCTGCTTGTACATAGGAAGGCTTACATTCTTGACTAGTCATATTGGGGCGAATGCAAATGCCTGTCCACGGTAAAAACTGACAATTCTGCAATAAATTTGGCCCCAATTCCCACGATACCGTTGCTCCTGGGAATAAATTTTCAATATCGTACATGCCTTCGGATAATTGAATGACCCCATTGTTTACGTTTACAGCAAGAGCATCAGGCCCGGAAATAGAGTCAAGAGCCCAATCACAGGCTTGAATAGATCTAGTAATAGGAACCCCATTAACTATTGCTGTGAGTGTTCCACTCTGTCCCCAAGGGCATACAGCAATTACTGTTGCCCAACTGGAACCTATACCGGTAATGGTAAATCCTGAGGTTATACCCCAAGAAGTAACTTCTAGGTTTGGGTTGCTAAAAGTGTATGTGCTTGTGTCACAAATGACATTGGGTCCTTGAGGAGCAACCGCATGTACAGCCTTGTAGGCATTAAGACGACCTGCTCCAAGTTGTCCGGGATATAAATGAGCATCAGTAATAGGATCTGCAGTTGATTTTAATATATTCTCTATTTCTGCTGGTGTTAGTGACGGGTTAACGCTCAACATTAATGCAATGGTACCTGAAACAAAAGGAGCGGCAAGAGACGATCCATCAGCTGAAAAATAGTCGGTATCACTATTTCTTCTTGCTACTCTTATATTTTTTCCTGGAGCACAAATATCCACCCCAGAATTACGAGCATGACCGGTTGGACCGTGCTTATTATCTTTGTCAACGCTGCTAACTATTATCACTCCCGGGATATGGGCAAGATCGCTATGGTATGCATGTGCATTGTTATTTCCTGCAGCGAGCACCAAGGTAGTTCCATTTTGAGTAATTTCTTCAGCCATTGCTGGAGTAAAAGCACCGAGCCCATTCCAACTCAGATTAATTATTTTTACCCCTGCTGAATATAAATTCCAAATTTCAATTGGTATATCTAATTCAGTATTTGGATCCCGAACAGGAGTTGAATAACGAACCCCATGAGCTGCAATTCTTGAATTATACCCAATGCCAGCAATTCCCTTTCCATTGTTGATTGCTGCCACTGCAATACTTGCTACGCTTGTGCCATGAGCAAATAGCGTGGATGAAAAATTTCCGCCCACGCTTGCAAATTTATTTTGTAAATCTTCATGCGTTTGTCTAAATTCCGTGTCAACAATACCAATCAGGACATTCTGATTTCCTGTGGTAATTGACCATGCACATGGTGCCTGTATCATTTTAAGAGCCCACCCGTGCGTATTATTAAAATCAGGGTCGTTTACCGAAACAGGTTTTGTACACGAAACAGGATGCACTGCTTCAAAAAAATGAACTTCATCTTCAAATTTACCAGTGGCCAAAAAATCCTTGATGTAACTTTCAGTACCATCCTTTCTATCTCTGTTGTCTTCTATTGTTATAGCATAATATAACAATAGTTCCGGATTTTTTGCACCCGGACAAAGTTGCCTTAATGCTACTCCATGTTTCGACGATAAGGCTTTAATTTCAGTGTTTTCTGCCGCTATGAAATTTTTTGCTATTTCCGGTTTCAGTTTGATTCTTGCTCCAACTTCTTGACTGTAGCCTTGAAAACAAGCAAATAATAAAATTAAAGGGAAAAAATATTTTCTCATATCTTTGAATTTTATTTGTGATTATTTTTTTGTATCATATTATGGTTTGAGCTTTTTTATCCTACGGCGGGATGAGATTCTACAGATTCATGAAAGTCGTCTTCAAATTTACCCGTCGCTAAAAAATCTTTGATAACAATTACCATGTTGACCTCTCTATTGTCTTCCATCGTTGACAATGTATAATATAACAATAACTCTGGATTTTGTGCACCTGGAGCAGCCTGCCTCAATGCTACTCCATGTTTGGAAATTAAAGCCTGAATTTCGGGGTCTTCTGTTGCCAAATAATTTTCATCTGCTTGGGGTTTTAACTTGAGAGTTAGCCCACAGGCAAAATGGATGCATATTTCCCTGACATTGCCATCAAATATACTAGTGGATAGAAAGTCTTTAATAACATTTTCCTTGCTATTATTTCCTGTTAAAGTATAGTATAATAAAAACACAGGAGGATTAAATTCAGGGTATGACTGATAAAATTGTACACGATGTTTTGAAATTAAGGCTTTTATTTTTGGATCTTCGATTGCCAAATAATGTTCATCCGTCTGAGATTTCAGCCTGAGTTGTACAGTCCACCTTTCAGATTTGTCTTTACAGGAACCCAAGCCTCCAGCTAAAATCAGTAAAATTGCTGTGAGTTTTAATATTTGTGCTTTCATGGTATTGCTTTTTTAGAATTTGCTATTTTTTAGTTTTTGTATGGCACGGACTGCAAGTCCGCGCTAGATGTTATTCATAGCGATTTCTTTTTTCGTTATCAATTAAAAAAGCCCATTAATTTGCGCGTCAATTTTTTCGATAATTAATCCTAAGTCTTCCGGATTATCGGAAAAATTAAGATCGTTGACATCAATGATTAACAGTTTGCCTTTGTAGCTTTCGATCCACGATTCATAGCGTTCGTTCAGAGCGCTTAGATAATCCAAACGAATGGTGTTTTCGTAGTCGCGTCCGCGTTTTTGAATTTGACCAACCAATGTAGGTACATCGGCTTTGAGATAAATCAATAAGTCAGGCACTTGAATAAATGAATTCATCAATTCAAACAACGATGAATAATTGTCAAAATCGCGAAGTGTCATCAAGCCCATGGCGTGCAGATTTGGCGCGAAAATGTAGGCATCTTCATAGATGGTACGATCTTGAATTACATTTTTGCCTTTTTTGCGAATTTCGATCACTTGACGAAACCGGCTGTTCAAAAAATACACCTGCAAGTTGAACGACCAACGGCGCATGTCTTCGTAAAAACTGCTCAAATACGGGTTTGTGTCTACATCTTCGTAGAGCGCTTTCCATTTGTAATGCTTAGCGAGTAAGCCTGTCAGGGTGGTCTTGCCTGAACCGATATTTCCTGCAATAGCGATGTGCATGAGTTCAAATATTTGGGTTATACAAAATTGTAATCTATCAAAACAACAAAGGTACAAAAAAAAAATGAAATACGCAAAAAAAATATAGGAACGAAGCATACCTCATCCCTATATTTTCATCGCTAAATTTAATTTGCAGGTTTATACTTTCGGAACCGCAGTTGAATCACACCAAAAAGCCCTTCTCTGAAGATTTTTCCGCTCATTTTAGATTGCCCGAGTACGCGATCTGTAAAGATAATCGGTACTTCCACAACTTTAAAACCGAGTTTGTGAGCCGTATATTTCATCTCGATTTGAAAAGCATAGCCAACAAATTTGATGTTGTTGAGATCAATAGTTTCAAGCACTTTTCGCGTGTAACACATGAAGCCCGCCGTAGCATCGCCGATTTTCATACGTGTAATAAACCTCACATACGCAGACGCGTAATACGACATGATCACACGACCCATAGGCCAGTTTACCACATTTACAACACCGTTGACATAACGCGAACCCACGGCTACATCTGCTCCGCCATCGTGACAAGCGGCATACAATCGCTCCAAATCATCAGGATTGTGTGAAAAATCGGCATCCATTTCAAAAATATAGTCGTAGTTGCGTTGCAATGCCCATTTGAAACCGTGAATATACGCGGTTCCGAGACCTAATTTGCCTTTGCGTTCTTCGATAAACAAACGGTCGGGAAATTCAATCATGAGGCGTTTCACAATATCAGCTGTTCCATCGGGCGAATTATCTTCTACGATGAGAATGTGAAATTCTTTCGGCAAAGAAAACACTTTGCGGATAATGGCTTCAACGTTTTCTTTTTCGTTGTACGTCGGAATGATGATTAGGCTGTCGGACATGGTTATTTTTTTTGCAAAGATACAAATTTTAATTGAGAATTGAAAATGGAAAGTTGAAAATGGGCGTGTTATTAACAAATTTTCAAAAGTTTTCAACATTTTAGTGCTTTTTTGCCATTTTTTTTGAAAATTTTATACGAAAATCGAAATTCGAGCGTTATAATAGGGGAGAAACCAAAAAATCAACAATTAAACAACATATGGAAACACTGTACAACATCGGATTAACGCTTTTGCCCGGCATTGGCGACAAATTAGGGAAAGCCCTTGTGGATTATTGCGGAAGCGCAGAAGCCGTTTTTAAAGAAAAAAGACAGAATTTGGAAAAAATTCCCGAAATCGGACGTATCACAGCACAAAAAATTGTGTCGCAAAACGTATTGAAACGTGCCGAAGAGGAGCTTAGCTTTATCGAAAAGCATCAAATTCAAACCTTTTTTTTCAAAGACGAAACTTATCCTCGTCGACTTCTACATTGTTCAGATAGCCCACTAATGCTTTATTTCAAAGGACAAACGGATTTTAATGTGGAAAAAGTGGTGAGTATGGTCGGCACTCGAAAATGTACAGAGTACGGACGAAAAATGGTGTCAGAATTACTTGCCGATTTGAAAGACGACCGCGTTTTGGTCGTTAGCGGTTTGGCCTATGGTATTGATACGTTGGCACATCAAGCCGCATTAGACAATCAATTGGCAACTGTTGGTGTTTTAGGGCACGGATTAGATCGAATTTACCCACACCAGAATCGAAATTTAGCCAAAAAAATGCTTGAAAACGGTGGATTACTAACTGATTTTTTGTCGAAAACTAATCCCGATGCTGTAAACTTTCCTTCGCGAAACCGCATTGTTGCTGGACTTTCAGATGCTACTATTGTGGTTGAGGCTGCTCGAAACGGAGGCGCACTTATCACTGCGGAAATCGCAAACTCATACAACCGCGATGTGTTTGCTGTTCCCGGACGTTTAAACGATGAACGTTCGGAAGGGTGTAATTTTCTCATCAAAACGAATAAAGCCGCATTAATTGAAAATGCGCAAGATATTCGCTATTTGCTGAATTGGGATGTTGAACAAAAACCTAAAAACGCTATTCAGTCCAAATTATTCATCGAACTTTCCGACGATCAACGAGCCATTTTTGAAGTCCTTCAAAGCTATCCCGAAGCGATTGTAGATGAACTTTGCGATTTGCTGAAATTGCCGTTATCTAAACTTTCTGCGATTTTGTTGCAATTGGAAATTGCAGGGGTTGTGGAGGTTTTGCCGGGGAAGCGGTGGCGAGTATTGTAAGGGGTTTTTAACCACGTGATTACACCGAACTCACCATTTGTTTCTGTTTTTCTACTTTTACGGCTTTGGTGTCATTTTTTCATATATGAACCCGTCAACAATCTCCATACAATCGGCATACGTTTGTGACACAGGATTGATTGTTGCAACAGCATTGTACTCTTTTTTACTTATCGGGTCTTTGAAACTTTTAAGAAATCTAAATGTTCTATTTTTTGTTTTTACTTTCTAATTGTACCGAATTGGGTGCAATTAAATTTTCCACTCATCTATATAACGCTCGAATTTTGATTTTCGTATATTTTTTTCTAAAAAAATGCAAAAATGTTAATAAGTTGTTGAGTTATTAACATTTTTTTGTATCTTTGCAAAAGAAATGTTGCGTATATTTAAGTGATTAGCCGCAAGCGGGCGATGCACACATTGAAATTATTAACCAATTAAAATAATAAGATTATGAGAAAAATCCTAACAATCCTTACCACTACCTCAATGGTGTTTGCAATCATGTCTTGCAAGGAAAAAGACAAAAATGTTGCCGTTACAGGTGTAACGCTGAACCCAAAAACCGCCACGCTCACAATTAGCAACGATTTGACACTAACGGCAACCGTATTACCCAATGATGCCACAAATCAAGCCGTAACTTGGCAAAGTAGCAACATCGCAATTGCAAGTGTTGATAATGGCAAAATAACCGCTTTGTCTATGGGCACAGCCAACATCATTGTTACCACAGCAGACGGCAATAAAACCGATACCTGTGTTGTAACAGTAGAAGGTGTATTGGGCATAGCAAGTTTTGCCACCGAAAGCATGTGGATAGTTGGCTCGCAAACGTGGTCGGATGCTGTACAGACGACTTTTTGTAGTAACAAAACGACCTACAACGGAGGCTCGACAAGTGCTGGTTTCAACATTGATTGCCGTTCTAATCCCGATCAAAAAGGCGATTTGTTTTCTTGGCGTGCTGTGAATGAACTCAAAGATCAACTTTGTGTTGCTCCTTGGCGTGTTCCTACGGCAGAAGATTTTAAAAATTTAGATATTGCTATGGAAGGTTCAGGAGAAAATCGCACCGGTGACTTGGAATTTATCAATTCTAAGTATCTCGATCCATCTGTTTGGGGTGGTGTTTTTGGAGGCTTTTCAGCAGGAAATGGTTCGTTGGCAAATCAAGGTTCGGGCGCGTATTACTGGTCGCTTTCGGAGATTTCAGCAACGCATGCAAACATCTTGGGGCTCGGCACATGGGGTGGGGGTACCATCAACGTACAGCACAACAATGGCAAACAGTTCGGATTTACGCTCCGCTGTATAAAAGATAACTAAAACAAAAAATATACTCAATGCGTGTAAAAAAAAGACTTTTAATCCTGGCACTTGTACTATTTGTGCCGTACATTGCGACTGCAGAAACCCGGACTTATGTCGAATTACAGCTGCAGTGTGGGCTATACAAACACAAAACGCCCGGCAGGCCACAATATCCATCCACGATAATGTTTGGATTTGCACCGGCGGTTGGATTTACGACATCGTTAAATGATGTTGTGCACCTGCGCGCCGAGGTGGCATATTCAAAGGGCTTTGTATATCGTGACGGCACCGACTGGGGATCCGTAACAATACGCGGCGGGTTTGAAATACACTCGACCAACAGGCGTAAAAGATATAATCTGATTCCCTATGTTCTGCTGGGAGGGGGCATTTTTGCGGTTGATCCGCCAGATGCTTATGTTTGGACTGCACCGGGCTGGGATGCGACCGGGGGTGCAAGATTGACGATAACTGATGATATTTCCGTATCCTTTGGATTTACGTATATGCGTACCACAATGCGTTATCCGGAATTTAACAGCGTCCAGTCAAAGATTGATCGAATGGTTGCGTTTGTCGGCATAATGAAACAATTTTAATAAGTGAAATGCCTGCGGCTAACTTGCGGTTTGGCCCAGGCAGGCGACTGCAGAACAGACAAAGAAACGATAATTAAAAAAACAATGATATAAAATGGGGTGAAAATGATTTCAAAAATCACATTTCTTGTAACATTGGCTACTTATATAGGAATAATAGTGTATTACAACTTTGTTCTTAAACGAGTGATAACGGGACCAATAGGGCTTGTCGGTACTTTGATACTTATTTCCCCGATATTGCTCGCTTTTATCATTGGTATTGTAGTTATCATAAAAAACACAGACGCAAAACCTTTTTTGAATGTTATAGTATATATTGTTCTCACTATTGGTTTTTTGTGGACAACAGATTTTGTTAGCGATACCATAAGTGAAAAAAAATATGCGGCTTCTAAAATTCAAAGAAAGGGATTATACGAAGAAGTATCCGAAAAAGGCGAGCGTCTTATCGATATCGAAGTGGGAGTTAATTTTGAACTCTATTACTTCAATGACAAATTATATGAAGTCCACTTTAGCAACGATGAAATCGAAAATGTATTTGTCTGCAATCCTGAACTTTGGAAAAACACGGATGAAAATGATTATATCAAAGTATATGAAGTAAATGAAAAATACGTATTAATGCTTGCCAAAAGAGCATTGGATACGTTTGACCGTTGGATGATTTACATGGAGAATGTGGGTTATATGTATTTGGGAGAATGTTATAAAACAATGTACATCATAGAAAATAACGAATATACAATATTGGACAAAGATATACATACAAAAATACAGGAAGGATGGCGCAAATAATCACAAGGGCTTTACTTTGGAGATAGATTTTGACTGACGTGTGCAACTCGCCTGCGCCAAGCCGCTGGGACGTCGTTAAAACTCATCATCAAACTGATGACCGGCAGACCTTTTATCGCAATCAAATTCATCAGTAATCCCGCGAGGACGGTCGAAATCGCCTTGAAAGAGGTTGATGCTTTTATCGTCGAACACTTTTTTCATATAAATTGCCCAAATCGGCAGAGCCATGTTGGCACCTTGTCCTTGCAATATATTTTGAAAATGAATGGAGCGCACTTCGCCGCCAACCCACACACCACTCACCAACTGCGGTGTTAAACCCATAAACCACCCGTCGGAGTGATTTTGTGATGTTCCGGTTTTTCCGGCGATTGGAGCTGAGAAGCCATATCTGGATCGCAAACGTCCAGCTGTTCCGCCGTCTACAGCATCTTGCATGAGTCTGGTCATCAGATAAGCCGTTCGTTCGCTCATCGCCTCATGCTTTTCGGGTGTGAAACGCTGTAAAACAACGCCATTTCGGTCTTCAATAGTGGTAATGAACATCGGTTTTATAAAAATTCCTTTGTTGGCATAGGTTGCCATCGCTCCAACCATTTCAGACACAGACAACTCAACAGAACCCAAAGCAATTGACGGTACTGCATCCGAATCCTTCAAATTGAGACCCATTTTACGCACTAAATTGACCACCGATTTTGGTGAAAATCGCTTAATTAAATAAGCCGACACATAATTCACCGAATTTGCCAAAGCCCATTTCAGCGTGACCATCTCTCCTTCTCTTTTCGGACTGGAATTTTTCGGACACCAATCCTCCTGTCCGGGTTGCGACACGCATACTTTTACATTCGGAACTTCATCGCAGGGCGAAAAACCTTCTGCCAAAGCCATTGTATATACAAAGGGTTTGAATGTTGACCCCACCTGACGACGACCGCCTGTTACATTATCAAACTGAAAATAGTCGTAGTTAATTCCGCCAACGTAAGCCTTTACATGCCCTGTCTGCGGCTCAATCGACATCATTCCGCAATGCAAAAACCACTTGTAATAGATCAACGAATCCCACGGACTCATCACCGTATCTCTCGAACCTCCCCACGCAAAAACTCTCATTTCTACAGGTGTTTTAAAGGCTTCGTCGATTTCCGCATTTGAAGCACCTTCTCTTTTCATTTGACGATAACGGTCGGATTGCCTCATCGCTTGCGTTAATATACGTTTAACCTCATCATTGGTCAGATTGTTGCTAAACGGCGCATTTCTCAGCCCTCTTTGGGAAGCAAAAAACGCCGGTTGCAAATCTTTTCCTAAATGCTCGGCAACTGCTTCTTCGGCATAGCGCTGCATACGCGAATCTATGGTCACATAAATTCTCAATCCGTCTTTGTAAAGATTGTATTTTGTGCCGTCAGGTTTGGTGTGCGTGTTGCACCATTCTACCAAATACGCACGAAGAAATTCACGAAAATAAGTCGCTAAACCTGATCTGTGGTCTTGTTGTCTAAACCTCGACATATCCAACGGAAGTTGGCGAATGCTGTCGTATTCTTCTGTTGTAATAAATCCTGCTTTTCGCATTTGGTTTAACACCACTTCACGGCGCTGTGTTGCACGTTCGGGGTTTCGCACCGGACTAAAAAACGACGGCGCCTTAAGCATCCCTACCAACATCGCTGCTTCTTCGATTTTCAATGAGTCTTGCGACACTCCAAAATACGTATTGGCAGCGGTTCTAATACCAAACGAGTTGTTGCCGAAATCCACCGTATTAAAATACATCGCGATAATTTCTTCTTTCGTATAATTACGTTCAAGTTTAGCAGCAATAACCCATTCTTTCAATTTCCGAAATGCCACTGCAACCTTGCTTTGGCGCTCTCTTGGAAATAAATTTTTTGCCAACTGTTGTGTAATCGTGCTTCCTCCACCGGCTCCACTTTTCTGGCCAATCACTGTTTTTCCCATCACACGCCCCAATGCACGAACGTCGACACCGGAATGGTTATAAAATCGCACGTCTTCCGTTGCAATCAATGCCTGAACCAAATATGGTGAAAGTTGAGAATAGCTAACATTGGTGCGGTTTTCAATAAAGTAAGTTCCTAACAGTTTTCCGTCACTCGAAATAATTTCGGATGCTAAATTACTTTTCGGATTTTCCAGTTCTTCAAACGAAGGCATAAAGCCAAATAATCCGATTGAAATGCCTACAAAAATCAAGACTATCAAGCCCCAAAAGCCGGCAAAAAACAACCATAATTTTTTTGTTAATGTCATATAATAAAGGTAAAAAGGTTAAAGGTCAAGGGCTAATTTTCTATTCATTTATTCACTATTCTCTTGAAGGTACAATTCTCATTCCTAAATCCATAATATTTTTGACGCTTTCTGTGCGCATACCTTGAGTAAACTCAAACGTATAATGCCCTTCCTGCGGAAATTTTACATCTTTTTTAAATAACATCATGCAATCTTTTATCGAAGAGCCTTTACCAAACCAGCGGCCGGTTTCGTCAGACAAAAAACACTCCAGTGTGTCGCGCGAATACTCTTGATCGGGATAATAGGTTTTCAAAAACAAAAATAAGTTCATCCACTCGTAATCTGTGTTGTGTCGCAACGTGATATAAATATCGTAGAGCTGCGCCGTATCCTTCACATCCATTTCAAACCGAACAGGATTATCAATACTCCAACCTCTCTCCGAAATCGCCACGGAATCGTTCAATATAGCACTATCCGGCGACAAACAAGAGGTCAGATACATACAAATCAACAAGAAAATTAACTTACGCATCGGGATTGGTTTTAGGTTTTAAAATTGGTTTTTGAATTTCTCGAACCGGACGTTGGGAAGGATTTTCAGGGTATTTTCGAGGTGTATTATTTGAGCGATTACGGTCATTCGAGCGGTCACGGTTATGATCATTTTGACGATGTTCATTATTCGAACGTTGGTGAGTGTGGTTCGGACGATGGGGATGATTGGATTGCATTTTCTTTTTCTTGTCGAAACGTGTCAAATCATCCTGGCCAACAACATTATCAAACATTCCGGCTTCATCATTCGGAACCACCTTGCCTTTCGCAGCAAATTGCTCCAAACTTTCCGGAAAATCTTTTTGCTGATTGAGTTTGATAATTTCATGAACAGCCTCAACCGGCAATCCAATCAATTCGTTCTGCTCGTTAGCATAAGCATAATACATCGTTCGTGCAAACACATCGGTTTTTTGCCAAACGGCTTTTCCTTTTCTAAAAAACAGTGGAATTTCAGGATCAGGAAAATCCTTTGCAGCCTCTTGATACATCTCGTATTCGTAGTTCAAACAGCATTTCAACTTACCGCATTGTCCGGCTAATTTTTGAGGATTCAACGACAATTGTTGCACACGTGCCGTATTTGTTGAAACCGTATGAAAATTGCTCAAAAATGTAACACAACACAATTCCCGTCCACACGAGCCAATTCCGCCAAGGTGCATAGCTTCTTGACGTGCACCTATTTGCCGCATCTCAATCCGAACGCGAAATTCTTCGGCATACACTTTGATGAGTTGGCGAAAATCCACACGATCGTCGGCTGTGTAAAAAAACGTGGCTTTACTGCCGTCTCCCTGATATTCGACATCGTTGATTTTCATCAACAAGCCCATGTCTTTCGCGATTTTTCGCGCTTTAATCTGTGTGTCTTTTTCCAAATCAATGGTTTTATTCCACTTGTCGACATCGTTCTGACGGGCTTTTCGAAGCACCTTACGTAATTCTTCAACAGGCGAAACATTCTGACGTTTGCGATATTGCAGATGCGCAGCAGGGCCGATCAGTGTAACAATCCCAACATCATGACCCGTCGGCGCTTCTACCACAACAATATCGCCAACTTCCAAAACGGTCGCTGTTTCAACAATTCTATAAAAATCTTTATGCGAATTTTTGAAACGCACTTCAATTACATTGTATTTAGAGTTATCGCCGGTTGGTGTCAAGCCTTTCGTCCAATCGAATGTGGCTAATTTCGCACAACAGCACATTTGCAGATCGCGCGATTGGTCTTCCAACGCAGGCATACAATGGCAACCACGCGTGTTGTATTTGTTGTCTTCCTTGATAATTGGACGTTCGTCTAGAATGTTATGTTCGGGTTGCTCGGTGTTTGGCTGAAAATTTTGGTCTTCTGTCATATTCTATGAATATTTTCTTTATTAAATACACTACAAAGATACGAAAAAAAAATGAAACATAGAAAACAATTTCCCAGTTACACTCGACGTGGGCTGCAAGTCAGTACCAATACGTGATTACCTCTTATTGTACACGAAATTCAAATTCTGGTTCCGATATGCTTCAAACTTGCGGTCACTGCTAATGAGTGGGATTTTTTCAGTAATAGCTTGTGCCTTTTTCCATTTTCGCATACGAATTTTGCCGATATGGAACAAATGAATTAATTCTTTAAGACTTTCTGAACTAACGCAAATAGAGTTTTCGTAATCCTCCACAATTTCGTAAACTTCCTTCGACAATTTATCTCTTTCGAAAATAATATACAAAAGAATATTGGTATCTATAAGGTATCGCATATTTATTTCAACACCGCTTTATGGTCTAGAATAAGACCAATACCCTTAGGGTATTTTCTCCAAAACTCCCCGATTTTGATACTTTTTTAGGTGATAAAACTTTGTTTTTCATTGCGATAGAAGTCCTCGTTTTTTTATAGTGGTGGTTGCCATGATAAATCTTCGTTTATGTTTCTGCAAAAATACGACTATTTTTTGAATTGACCAAATATTTTTTGTTAAAAAGTGTTAAAATCGCACCTCGTGCCCACTTACGCATGGCACTCGGCAATAATACTTATACCGAGCGAAGTCGAGGTATCAAAAAGTTCCGAAAACGAAACTAACGAACACAACGTAGAGCGAATCCGTAGTTCTTGAAATACCAATCTCCTGGGTTGACGACACCACCCGTGCCAAAGTGCAAGCAGTACCCGTCCCAATATCCCTCCGATTGAGACCAGTAACTCGTCCATGAGTCCTGACCGTCCAGTGTGCCTCCCGAATTGCACTCGCCTCCGTAGGTGCCACCCCAACGGTTGAGATAATTATCAGTGATAAATTGAACATAATTCTGGCCATATCTATTTTGACCTGTACCACCCAAGGCAATGTCCAAATCAATAAAATCTTGTATGGTGGGCACACGCCAACCTTCGGGACAAAGTTCATCTTTAAGTTCACTTACAGCACGCCAAGAAAACAAATCACCTTTTTGACCGGGATTGGAACGGCAATCAATGTTATAGAGTGCAGATAGACCTCCGTCAAATATTGTTTTATTGCTACAATCAACAGTCTGAACAGCATCAGACCAAATTTGAGTTATCGTACCATTAGAAATTGTCCAAGTTTTGTTGGAAGCAAAAGAAGCGTTGCCAAGGCTCGTAGGCCAAGTAATTGGTTTGTCCTCTTTTTTGCAAGACATAAAAATAAGAGAAAAAGTTGTTAAAAGTGCAATTAGATGTAGTAAATGATTTTTCATGATGATTTTTTTTGTAATAATCCTGCTAATATAATCGATAAGTCCAACATCACCAAATGCCCGTTGGCATTGCGTTCGACGTGATAAATCGCTTTTTCGATTTCGGTGGTGAATTTGATTAAATTATTGGAATGAATATAGGGCGAAAATTTGGTTAAGAATGCGCGTTCCTCAGGCGAAACAAGCACTTGATCAGTGTTCTGATAATTTATCATCACCGTCCAACGAACTTTGTCTAAGGCATGATTCAAAAACAACTTCAAACGTTCGCGTCCCAAATCTCTCATTTTTCTTGAAAATTCGTCCATTTTCGGCGTTTCTACCTTTAGGCAAATCCGCATCCAGTCTACAAAATTTGTGTGATTGAAATTATCCTCATCGGTTCGAGCAACGATAGTTTCCGCTTCAAGCAAATTGCCTTTTGCCTGAACTGCTATGTTTGCGGCTTCTTCGGCGCTTATCTCATATCGATCTTGCAAATAATTTTGAATAATGTCATCTGAAAGTTTCGGCACACGAACCAACTGCGTTCGCGATAAAATCGTTGCCGGAATTTGATTGGAATTTTCGGAAATCAGCAAAAACACAGTGCCATCAGAAGGTTCTTCAAGCACTTTCAACAATCGTGTTGAAATATCGTGGTAAAATTTTTCCACCATCCAAAGGATGATGATTTTCGTTGGCGCTTCAAAATTTTTATAGGTCAATGCTTTAATCACATTGTCCACATCGCGTTTGTTGATATAGCCTTGACTGTTGCCCAATCCGATCGCATCGTACCATTGGTTTAACGAAAATTCCGCGTGATGCTCAAGCACCATTTTCCGCCAATCATCCATATAATCGCTGCTATCGCTTTCTTTCATCGAACCGGTTTTATTATTCGGGAAAAAGAAATGCAAGTCGGGATGTGCCAATTTTTGAAACTTTACACACGACGGACATGTTCCGCACGAATCCGCCAAAAGCCCATCAGCATTTGGTTTTGACAAAATCTGTTTGTTTTTGCAATTCAAAAACTGTCCGTAAGCAATAGCTAATGCCAACTTCTGGTTGCCTTGGTAGCTCAAGAAAAGTTGAGCATGCGAAACTCGTCCGCTAAGTGCCATGCCGGTCAGTTTTTGAATGAGTTCGCGTTGTCCTATGATTTCTTTGAATTGCATGATGCAAAGATACGAAAAAAAGTTGAAATAGCAAGGTGGATTCGACCTCGCTCAGCCACCAAAACGGACGTTGAGCGTAGTCGAAACGACCGTGTTTTGTAGTTTCATTTTTTTTTCGTACCTTTGTAGATTAAACTCATCATCACTATGAAACGCATTTACCTAATTATCGCAACACTTCTGTTTTCATTGCCTGTATTTCCGCAAAACACTCGTGATTTGCGTCCTGCAATGGAAAAATCCAATTTCCTTTTGCAATTAATCCATTACGGATATGTGGATATTGTGCCTCTGATGCCTCTTGTAGAAAAAGGCACCATTGAAATATTAAAACAATTAGATCCTCATTCGCAATACATTTCGCCACAAGATGTTGAGCGTGCAAACGAACAACTGCAAGGTAATTTCGACGGTATTGGCGTGTCATTTCAAATTGTAAGAGATACTATTGTGATTATCGAAGCCATCAGTGGCGGTCCTTCCGAAAAGCTCGGCATTCAAGGCGGAGATAAAATCATAACCATCAATGGTATGAATGCAACCGGTGATAGTGCTAGAAACGACGTTGTTTTTAGACATCTGAGAGGTCCAAAAGGTACAGTCGTAACAGTTGGTATTCTGCGAAATGGTGTCGTAAAAGATTATAGAATTGTTCGGGATAAAATTCCCATCTTCAGCGTTGAAACATTTTTCATGGAAAACGCCAATACAGGCTACATTCAGGTAGATCGGTTTTCTCGACAAACTGCAAAAGAATTTAAAGATGCCCTGCAAACATTAATCAAACAAGGGGCGGAAAATATTATTCTCGATTTACGAGGAAATTCGGGCGGATACATGGATCAAGGTATTGAGATGGTCAACGAATTTTTGGAAAAAGATTTGTTGATCGTTTATATGGAAGGGGCGCACCAACCCAGACAAAACAGCATGTCTACTTCAGGTGGCGCATTCAAAGAGGGCAGGCTTGTTGTACTTATCGACGAAGGTTCTGCATCTGCCAGCGAGATTGTTGCCGGAGCCATTCAAGATCATGATCGCGGTATTATCGTTGGACGTCGTTCATTTGGTAAAGGCTTGGTGCAACGTCCATTCCGCGTACCTGTCGATAGTTCCGAAATTCGATTGACTATTGCAAGATATTACACTCCTTCGGGCAGAAGCGTCCAAAAGCCCTACAACGACGGATTTGAGAAATATTTCGCCGACATGATGGAGCGCTACAGACACGGCGAAATGGTTAATCCTGATTCCATCAGATTGCCTGATTCGTTGAAATTCCGAACCTCTAGAAACCGTATTGTATATGGCGGTGGGGGAATTATGCCCGACATCTTCACGCCGATGGATACCAATCGCATCTCAGATTATTATGTTGATCTTCGCAGAACAGGTACTATCAATAGTTTCGTAATGGAATATTTGGATAGAGAACGTAAAAATTTGTTGAAAACCTATCCGACTTTTGAATTATTTTACGAGAATTTCCAAACCGATGGAGCATTTGCTGAAAAATTTGAGGCATTTGCTGAAAAAGCAGGCGTTAAACGTAATCGAATTCGAATGGCAAGCGCTGAAAGTTTTTTGAACCGAATGGTTACAGAAATGAAAAAAGACACCATGCTTGCAAAAAGCGAAACCTACCACGAATATGTAGGACAAGTCCTTTGGTCAGAAGAACGAATGAGAGAATTTCTGATGAATTTAGCCGATACTGAAGACGCCGTGCAACAGCGAATTCAAGAAGCTTCCGACAGTTTCATTTTACTGCAACTGAAGGCGCTTTTGGCACGAAATCTTTACGGAACAAAATATTATTTCCAAACCATTCGCTCGATTGACGAGGGTTATCAGCGTGCCTTGAAGGTTGTTGAAGACGAGAAGTTATTCAAAAAAATGAACATTTCGTTTTAGTCGAAATGACTTGGGAGGCAAGAACAAAACTGCTTTTAGGAGAGGAGAACGTTACCAAATTGCATGCTTCTCATGTGTTGGTTATGGGCTTAGGCGGTGTTGGTTCCGCTGCCTGCGAACACTTGTGTAGAGCGGGAATTGGAGAGTTGAGTATTGTTGATGGCGATGTAATAAACGAGACTAATCGCAATCGGCAACTGCCCGCACTCGTCAGTAATCAAGGGCTTTTGAAAGCCGAAGTGATGGCTAAACGCTTATTGGATATCAATCCGAATTTGAAATTGCATGTTTTTCCGGAATACGTGAAAGACCAACGAATGCTTGATATTCTCAAACTTACAAAGTATGATTTTGTTGTTGATGCGATTGACACATTTTCTCCAAAAACCTACTTAATCGTGCATTGTCTCAATCTGGGCTTGCGATTGGTAAGTTCGATGGGCTCAGGTGGAAAGACTGACCCAACGCAAATTCAAATCGCCGATATTGCACAAACCTACCAATGTCCGTTAGCTGATGCGTTGCGCAAACGGCTTCACAAATTAGGCTATTACAGCGGGTTTCATGCGGTTTTCTCGGCCGAGAAAGTGCGTGAAAATTCGGTGTTGCATTGTGAAGAGGATGCCAACAAAAAATCAACGGTCGGAACAATTTCGTATATGCCACCGATTTTTGGGGCGTATTGTGCGTCTGTTGTAATCCGTGAATTGACCGGCGAGCACGTGGTTTCGGCATTGCCGATTCCGACGAAAATTCGACAAAAAATTAGAGAAGGGCGGGTATGAAACCCGCCCCTACAATTACCCATTTGAAACATTTTGCCCTTGATGACATACGCTGAAACCACCGATTATCTTTTTTCTAAACTCCCCATGTACCAACGTGTAGGAGCAAGTGCATACAAAGCCAATTTGAATAATACGATAAATTTATTAGCCGAACTGAATAATCCCGAAAAGAAATTTAAAAGTATACATGTTGCGGGAACTAACGGCAAAGGCTCAACTTCGCACATGTTGGCTTCGGTTTTTCAAACGGCAGGCTACAAAACCGGACTTTACACTTCGCCACATTTGAAAGATTTTAGAGAACGAATTAAAATCAATGGCATTTGTATTCCCGAACAAATTGTGGTGGATTTTGTCGAAAAAAATCAGGCTTTATTTGATGACATAAAACCCTCTTTCTTTGAGATGACAGCCGCTTTAGCATTCGACTATTTTGCAAAAGAGCAGGTTGATATTGCGATTATCGAAGTGGGTATGGGCGGACGATTGGATTCGACCAATGTGATCACTCCCCTACTTTCGGTGATTACAAATATTGGTTTAGATCATACGCAATTTTTAGGCGATACATTAGAAAAAATTGCAGCGGAAAAAGCCGGTATTATTAAACCTAAAGTTCCTGTTATTATTGGTGAAACGAATGAAAAAACAGCGCCTGTTTTTTTAGAAATTGCCAAACAAAATCATTCGGAAATTGTTTTTGCTGACCAACATTTCGTAGAGACGCACGGCCGTGCGTCTCTACATGTGGACTGCGATTTACAAGGGATTTACCAGAAAAAAAATATCCAAACGGCTTTAGCAGCGGTTTTTTCAGTAAAAAATCAATTCGAATATCTCTCTGAGAGCGCAATTAAAAAAGGTTTAGCAAATGTCGTAAAAAATACAGGATTGATGGGACGTTGGCAAATTGTCGGTGAAAAGCCGTTGATTGTTTGCGATACCGGACACAACGAAGATGGCATCAAACAAATTTTACAACAAATCGAACAAACGCCACACCGGCATCTACACGCGGTTTTCGGAGTAGTGAACGATAAAGATGTTACAACAATTTTATCGTTGCTTCCCAAAAATGCAACCTATTATTTTTGCAAAGCCAATCTCCCACGAGCCTTGAATGAAAAGGATTTGCAAGAACAAGCACAAAAGTTTGGTTTACAAGGTGACGCTTTTCCGACCGTTCATGAAGCTCTCGAAACAGCAAAAAAATCAGCACATGCGGACGATTTGATTTGGGTCGGCGGCAGTACATTTGTGGTAGCCGATATTTTGTAATTAAACAAAAAAATTGGTCATGTCAAAAAAAAATTGTATCTTTGTAAAATATGCCTAAAGTCATAAAAATATTTATCCTAATCGCCTTTCTCGGCAGCATAATCCTAACTGAAAGTTGTCGAAAAGATCCCGTGTTTAATACCGATCCGAATTTTCGTTTGGAATTTTCTCGCGATACTATACGATTTGACACCGTTTTCACATCATTAGGTTCAACCACGCTTTGGCTTAAAGTGTACAATCGAAGCAATAAAGACATTGATATTCAAACTATCGAATTAGTTGGTGGAGAGGCTTCGCCGTTCCGAATGAATGTGAGTGGTGATACACTGCTTTCGCAGAGACATATTAGGCTTCGAGCGAAAGACAGTTTGTTTATTTTTATCAGAGTAACGATAAATCCAAATGACACAACCAATCTATTTGAAGAGGTTGATTACATTCGTTTTTCTTTCAATAATCAAACGCAAGATGTTGTTCTTAGTGCATTCGGGCAAAATGCACATTACCTTCACGAAATAAATGGCTCTTTCCAATATGACACGCTCAATATTCCTTGCATTATTGCTGATTGCAGCTCACCTTGGACTGCTGAAAAACCTTACGTCATTTTCGGACATTTACTCGTTCAATCGGGTGATGAATTGATTTTGGAGGCCGGAACTCGCCTGCATTTTGCGCCCGACGCAGGGCTTATTGTTGATAACGGTGGAAGTTTGAAAATTCGCGGAGCATTTGGTGAAGAAGTGATTTTTGACGGTATGCGTATGGACGAGGCCTACAGAAACACAACCGGTCAATGGGGACGAATTTGGCTTTCTGCGGGAAGTATCAACAACGAAATCAATTGGGCAATTATTCGAAACGGGAAAATCGGGCTTTTAGTGGATAGCGTAGCCAATGATAACCGCACGCTAACTATTGAAAACACGATTATTGACAATATGCAAAGTCATGGCATTTGGGCACGAGGCGCCGATATTCTTGGAAATAATCTGCAAGTAAGCAATTGTGGTGAACGTTTGTTGGAATTGGTTGGAGGTCGTTATGCCTTCGAACACTGCACATTTGCGAATTATTTTAGAGCTTTGACTTCTTTTCGAAGAACGGCATCGGTTTTACTGAAAAATTACACCTATTCTAATGGTGTGGAAATCTCGTTGTGCCCGTTGGTGCGTGCGGATTTTACGAGTTGCATAATTTATGGCTCTCGAACAGAAGGTGAATTAGAACTGGATTTAAAATCGGAAACCGCCGATAATTACAATTTCTCTTACTGCAATATACGCACCCGAATCAACACAAATAGCAGCAGATTTCAGAACTGCCAAATCAATATGGACCCATTTTTCAAAAGTACTTCGTCTCCGAATTTCGATTTTGATATTGAATTACCACCATCGTCACAAACTTCGGGTGTTATCGGCAAAGGCAAACCCGGTTCGCTTATTTCTCGCGACTTAAAAGATCGTCATCGACCGTGGTTCTCAACTATTGGAGCTTACGAATTCACGGAATAATACATACAAAAGGGGCGTATTGAATACGCCCCTACGTTTTTGCGGTAGAAAAATTATCTACACACTTTCCTCTGCCGACGCAATTCCCGAACCGGGGCGCTCTTCAGATTCTTTCACCATAATCACTTTGCCTTCCCACTCAGCACCGTTGAGTTCGGCGATGGCTTTTCGGGCTTGTTCCTCGTTCGGCATCTCTACGAAACCAAAACCTTTGGAACGCTTGGTGTCACGGTCGAAAATAATTTTTGCGGAAGTAACTTCGCCATATTCGGCAAAAATACTTTCCAAATTTTCTTTCCGAATTTTGTAATTCAGATTTGCAACAAAAATGTTCATAAAAAAATGAAATAATTAAAATAAGTTGCAAAGGTACGAAAAAAAAATGAACTGTGCAAATAATAACCGTCATTCCGAGCCCCTCGACTTTGCTCGGGATAAACTCCGTCAAGGAATCCCCTTGCTATGGGATGTCTCGACTACGTTACACTTCGCTCGACATGACGGTTGCAGCAAATTCTACTTCATTCAATCCATCAAAATTTCCCGAACTCATCAAAAGCAGATTGGCATTTTTCCAAGATTTTTCGAGCAAATATTGTTGTATTTTTTGGCTGCCGTTGAACACTAAAATATTCTCTCTACCAAACGCTTTTTTGACCATTTCGATGGTAATTTCGGGCAATTTTTTATGTGCAATCGTATGTGGATTGAAATAGACAATCGCCTCATCGGCTGCATCAAATGCGCCCTTGTATTCATCCAAAAATTCTTTAGTCAGACTGCTAAATGTATGTAATTCCATACAGGCAACCAATGTGCGATTTGGGAATTGCTCTTTTACTGCGGTTACGGTTGCGCTTAATTTCGACGGCGAATGTGCAAAGTCTTTATAAATTGCCGTATGGTCTGATTTTTCTATTAATTCCAAACGTTTGGAAGCACCTGCAAACGATTGTATCGCCGTTAAAAACTCTTCATCCGAAACACCTACACACTTGCAAACTTCCCACGCACCGCAAATATTTTGCAAATTGTGCTTCCCAAAAACTTGCAAGGGATAGGATTTTCCGTTGAAACCAATGGATGTGATTCCGTTTTCAATCGTGTATTCGGGAAGATTATAGTCGCTGCCGCGGACTTGTAGTCCGTGCCGTTCCCTTCGACTCCGCTCAGGGATCGGCCGTTGAGCGGAGTCGAAACGGACGTCCGCGCGAGCGGGAAGATTGTACGGAACTTTTGTGATATCCGGACGTGCGTTTGATGCAACTTTATTTACTTCATCATCTCCTGAATAGTAGATTAGACAGCCGTTCGGTGTGATTTCATTTGCAAAGATTTTGAATTGCTCCACATAAATTTCAAACGTCGGAAACACATTGATATGATCCCAAGCAATGCCGTTGATAAGCGCAATATCTGGTTTATAAACATGAAATTTCGGACGCCGATCAATCGGCGAAGTCAGATATTCGTCGCCCTCCAAAACTATGAACGGCGCATCATCCGTGAGTTTCACCATCACTTCAAAACCTGCCAATTGTGCGCCAACCATATAATCGCAAGCAATGCTACAATCTTTCAAAACGTGCAAAATCATTGCGGTTATTGAAGTTTTTCCATGACTTCCGCCGATAACAATGCGTGTTTTGTTTTTCGATTGTTCGTATAAAAATTCGGGAAACGAATAAATTTTCAAACCCAATTCTTGTGCTTTCATAAGTTCAGGATTGTCTTTTCTGGCATGCATTCCGAGAATTATGCAATCTAAATCCGGCGTGATTTTTGATGGATCCCAGCCGATTTTTTCAGGCATCAATCCATATTTTTGCAAACGGGATTTTGCAGGATCAAAAATTTCGTCGTCGGTGCCCGACACGTTGTAACCTTTGAGATGAAGCGCAATAGCCAAATTGTGCATGGCTGCGCCGCCTATGGATGTGAAATGAACTTTTGGCATAGCAATTTTTTTACAAAGATACGAAAAAGAATGAAATAAGACGGTTAGGGTTTTGCAAACTTTGGGTTCGTAATAAACGTAGAATCCGTCAAGGTATGCAAAAAGGCTATCAGTTGGCGTTTTTGTACATCGGTAAGTTGTACACCTCCTTGGTTAACCTGCTTCATATTCGGATCAATGGTGGGCGACCATTTCAAGCCTGTGCTGTAAAATTCGATCACTTCTTCGAGAGTTTTAAATCGTCCATCGTGCATGTAAGGCGCAGTTAGAGCGATGTTGCGAAGAGTTGGAATTTTGTATTTTCCGATATCTTGCGGATTTTGGGTAATAAAAAATCTGTCGCGAAGGTCGTTGTGTTCAGCATCTAATCCATTATTTGAAAAACCGTATGTTGAAAATAAACGATTTCCATCACCGCCATGGCAATGAAAACAATCGGCGGTTTCTGACGAAAACAGCTGGTATCCGGCAAATTCATCATCCGTTAATTGCGCTCTGCCTTGCTTAAATCTGTCGTATTTGGAATCCGCTGAAATCAATGTGCGAACAAACTGTGCGATGGCTTTACAAATGCGATCTATCGTTACTTCGGGCGTTCCGAAAGCGGCTTCAAACATGGGCGGGTATTTCGATATCGAAGCAATGGCATTCACACTCCTTTCGATCGTTCCATGAATTTCGTGGGGCGCAGCAATCATCATCCACACAAAAGATTCGAGATTTTTTTGATTAAACGGCTCTTGTGCAGGAACACCATAATTAGCATTTCCCAAATTTTGGTTGGATGAATGAACCATGCCGTTCCACATATAGCCATCGTGTTGAAACACTAAATTTATCAAGGGCATCATCGCATGTGGCGTTTTTATTCCGGTTAAACCGAGCATTCGTCCAGTTTCAGTATCGTAAAACTGGTTGTCCATCCCGCTTTCAAACGCATTTTCCTGACGATGACACGAAAAACAACTCATCATCGAATCTAACTCAAACCGCCCGGACAATCGCCCTTCATAGAACAAGTGACGACCCAATTCCACGCCTTCAATCGTCATCGGATTATCCGAAGGAATGTTCAAAATTGTCGGAAAATGCAAAGGAATCTCAATGGTATAAGGTCGTGGAAGAGGTTTTGGCGGTTTTCCCGGACAAGCGCACAAAACTACAAATGCAACGACACACAAGAAATTTAAAATTGATATATGTAAATGTTTTTTCAAGCGTTTTTCAACTTCGTTCAGCTCCCAAGCTCGATTGTTACAAAAAATGAAAAATATTTATTTCATTTCTACCAACTCCATACTGTTTAACAGTTGGTTTTTACTGTCATAGGTTTCACTCTTCACAATACCAACATTTGGCGCACCCCACGAAATAACGTGGGTGTGATCGGTTGATCCCAGCTTGGTAATCGTAACGGTTTGTGTAATTTTGTGACTTTTAAATGTCCCTGCCGGAACGGTTATTTCCTCTATACCCACACATTTTCCGTCGGTCATGCTTACATCCACATGCACGTTGATGATTCCTCTTCCTATATTTGCAACCATGTGTGCATCTTTGAGCGTTTCTCCGGGCATTAAATTATTCGGGAATTGTAAGGGTGTGCCTGTAACATCTATTATTCTTTCGTTTGAGCTTTTCAACTTGCCGACAAAAGGATATTTCAAATCAAAAATCATCAAACCATCCTTTATAAGCATCTTACAAGGCACTTCCACAAGGGTTTTTTGATGTTTATCCATACTTTCATACAGATAGGAAATGGTCATACTGTCGTTCGAACCTTCCACCGCATTGAGCGTTTGTTGCAGATAGCCGTTTATTTCGCCACTGTTATCCTTTTGTGCAAACAACAATACGGTTCCTGTTTTGGTAGGAAAAAAAATGTTTTGTGCATACAACCCTGCTGTACTTGTAACAAATGCTGTTACTAATAGTAATTTGATTTTGTGTTTCATAGGAATAGTTTTTTTGCAAAGATACGAAAAAAAAATGAAATTGACTTATTTTTTTACGATGCACCGTCAGCCCCGCGAGGTCTTCCCCAGTGTTATTCCCACGAAAGCGAGAATCTCTAAGCGATAGGAAGCTTTCCAAAAGCAAGGGGATTCCCGCCTTCGCAGGAATGATGGCCTTAAACTAAATTCTCTGCAACAATCTCCGCCAAATCCTTCACTTCGATTTTGTTTGTTTCCGAAAATGCTTTTTTGCAGGCAGGGCAAGCGGTTGCTAAGATGTCGGGATTGTTTGTCGTAAGTTTTTCAACAACATCATCGGACATTACACGGCGTTTGCGATAAGGCAAGGCTTCCGCGGCGATGCTATGGCCGCAGCATAAAGACTCGTCTCCATCGTAAGCCGTAGATTGAAGTTGGCCTACAGATTTTAAGACTTCGCGTGGTTCATCGTAAACACCCGAATTTCGACCTAATTCGCAAGGATCGTGGAAAACAATTTTTGCAGTAGTTGGATTTATTTTGATTTTTCCTATTTTCAAAAGTTCTTGAATGTATTGCGAATGATGCAAAACACGCATATTCAATGCATAATTTTCTTTGAAAAATTTGTAACAAATCGGACACGATGTAACCAATGTTTTAGCATGTATTTGATTAAACAATTCGGTATTTTTCTTTATCAATTCATCTGCAGACTTTCGTGCTCCTGCAAGTAAAACAGGGCGTCCACAACAAATCGAACCCTCCGCATCAATGAAGTTGAAACGTTCGCCTGAAGCCTCCAAAATTTTGGTCATGGCGAGTTTGGTTGCGGGCGTTAAATGCGTCATACAACCTGCGAAGTAGATTACATCGACATCGGTCGCTTCGGCTCCGCTCAGCGTCAGGGCATTGAGCGGAGTCGAAATGTCCTTTACGGATGTATTCAAATAATCGTATTGTTTTTCTGTGTGCAAATTCACCAACTCGTGCTTAGTGTTGAGTTTGAGCGCAGCGGTATCAACACCTACGGGACATGCCTTTGTACAACGATTACACATTAAACACGTACTCGCCGCTTGATGTGCTTTTGCGGATTTCCAAAGTCGTAAATGCCGCGTATAGTTGATTGCCGCAGAATCCCGCAAAGATGCAACAGAAACCAACTGACAAGGATCCAAACAAATTCCGCAACGCGAACATGAATAAATCTCAACTTTTCCGTATCCCGAGTTTCTGTGTTCCTCACGAATACCTGCATTGCGCATAATAATGAACAAGGGTTCCGATAAAATATGTGTGTATCTCGACCAAGGCAACATGATAAAAAAGACACCCAAAGAAATCGAATACGCCCACCAAATCGGGCGTATGTAAATTTCATTCTCCGTAAAATTATAAAACCAATGGAATATCGAGCCGACTCCTGCAGTTAAAAAACTTCCACCACTGATTTCGGAATAAAAACTTTCGGCCAAAAAACGCAATGGAAAAATCGCCCAAAGCGCATACATCGCAACTTGGTCATTCCAACGCAATTTAGTTGTGCGTTTCATTCCAAACGCCTTTCTTCGAAATCGTTTGTATATCGCCAAAACCAAGCCGGAAAGAACATACAACAAGGTTAAATCCATCATAAAAAAGAAAAACGAACCTTGTAAAGTGGTTTCGGTTTCCATCATGAAATAGCGGAAAAATATCGGATACCAAGGCAAATTCAAGCGGTGCGGAGCAAAAATATTCACCTCCAAATGTCCCCAAATAATCAACAAAAACCAGCCAAATGCAAAGGCGGTGTGCATATAACCGAGTGTCCAATTTTTCTTCCAAATTTTGCGATGAAGCAAACATTCCATAAAAATTTCCCAACCAGATTTGAAAATTTTTAACGAAAATATATGCTTCAATAATTTGAATTTATCATCGTTCGGAAGCGCCTTAACTACACGGATTAGCGCAATAAACAAATAGGTCAATATAAATACCAAACCGATGGTATAAGGCAAAACGAACGGGTCGAAACTGCTAGCTAATCTTTCCTGCATGGAGATGTTTGTTTAAAATAAGTACAATATGTCGAGTGTTTAAGCCTTTTGGACAAGCGAATTGGCACTTTCCGCAAAGCATACAGCGATTGATAATCGGTTCGAGTGATTGTGTATCGCCGCGTTTACAAAGCAACATGATTTTTCGCAAATTGAAGTCGGTGAATTGCCCTGTTGAGCAAGTTGAAGCGCACGTTCCGCAAGAGATACAGGTAGCCGCACTTGGTTCTTCTTTCAGCAATTTTTTATACAATTCGGAGTTGTCAACATCCAAATCTAAGGTTGCGCTTTCGTTTCGTTTATATCCAAAATTTATCATATTTTTTAGTTTTTTGTAGGGGCGAGGTCTACTCGCCCTTGTTTTTGGGCGGGCGAACCCCGCCCTTACATTACGACATGAGATAAGCATTCACCAAACTCGCTGCAGCACGAGCATCCGCAAGGGTTTCAGGAATTGTTTTCGGTCCGGTGCAAGTACCTGCAAAGAAAACGCCATCGGTGTTTGAGAAATTATTTTGTGTGAATACGTCTTTGGTTGAAAGAAAACCGTCCGTGTCGGAACGCAAGCCCAATTTGGTGTTCAGCGTTTTTTGTGTATCACAAGCTTCCATGCCAGTCATCAAAACCAGCAAGTCAACCGTTAGTTTCAGTGGTTTTCCTGCCAACGTATCTTCTGTCTTCAAAACAACCTGATGGTCTTTGTTTTCACCGGCTTCCGACAATCGTCCGCGAATGAAATTGACATAATATTTCGATTGCGCTTCGTGATACATATCTTCAAAATGACGATCAAACATTCGCAAATCCATGTAAAGATTAAATACTTCACAATCGGGATAAAGTTCTTTGATTTCGCACGCTTGTTTCACTGCTGTTGCACAACACACTTTTGAACAGTGACGGTTGCCGACTTTCTCATCTCGTGAACCTACACAATGCACAAATGCCAAACGTTTCGGAGGATTTCCATTTTTACACACTACATTATGCTTTTTGAACATTTGTTCCAAATCTGTGGATGTAATCACATTTTCGTAAATGCCATAACCGTATTCTTCTTTTCGTTGAGCACGGAATGTATCGAATCCTGTTGTAACTAAAATCACATCAACCAACAAATTTTTGTTGCCGGTTAAAATGATTTCAAATTGACGATCTTTTTTTCCACAATGCTGAACCTCTGAATTGAAAAGAACTTCCGCACGATTATTCAAATTTTTAATTAAATCGTTGAGTACAATTTCGGCTTCTTCTTGCGAAGGAAACAAGCGATCCCACTGTGCAACATGTCCGCCGATTTCCGGATTTTTCTCAATTAAATAGACTTTGTGTCCTTGTTTCGAAAGTCTGGATGCCGCTTCTATTCCTGCTATTCCGGCACCGATGATGGCTATTGATTTCATAGTTTTATTTTGGGTGGGCTGGGGTGAACCCCGCCCTTACATGTTTAACAACTACAGATATTTTTAGGTAACTCAGGTTTTCCGAGGTCTTTACCATTCAAACCTTGATATTTTGTTTCGGGATTATACGGAATGCCGATTTTATCTAACAGCGGTTCTACGGCAATTTGATGCACTTGCAAACCCAAATCCCAAGGGTCGTAACCGAGCACCATTCCTGCCACTTCTTCGTACGTGAACACCGGAATCCCCTGCCCTTTTGCGCCGTAACATTTGCCTTCCGTTTCGGCAATTACATACTGCCAACGATCGAGGAAAAACGGACAACCCGGACAATTCGTGATAATCATATCGGGCTCAAAGGGTTCCATCGATTCAAATTTTTTGTGCGTATTTGCAAGCGAATACCCGCGATTGGCTTGAACCAGGTATTGTCTAAAACCAAATCCACAACAATGTCTACGTTCGGGATAATCCACAATTTCGCCACCCCAAGCCTCAACCATTCCTGTCAAAACATAAGGATATTCGGCACCACCGATACCTTTGTTCGGAAACATTTTGGAATAGTGGCAACCGATGTGTTCAACCACTTTCAGCGGTTTTCCGGTATGTTTGTTGATAAGTTTGTATTTGGCTTTTTCGGCAATTTCGTTGCGAACTTTGTAAATTACATCGCTCGCATGAGCCAAATGTTTTGGAATATTAAACTCTCTGCCTGTAGCTTCTTTCAAGGATTTTCGAGTTTTTTCCAAAAGTTCGGGAAAATGATTCCACGTTTCGATGATCTCCGAATACAAACCAAACGATGTGATGCACGAACATGCATAATTTTCAAATCCGGCTTCTGTCATCAACGCAAATTGGCGGGCGATGATGGTCATCACGGTTTCTATCGGAACAATATCGCTGTGATAGCCTATTCCTCCACACGTGGTGTGGTGCGGTGTTTCGTAAATAGTTTTGCTTAATTCTTCGCGAAGAATTTTTAGAAAAATAACTTCCGATGCAGGAAATAAATTTTGTCGAATACAACTTCTCACATAGAAAAAATCGTCATTAGGAATTTCCTTTTGATACTCTTTCCAAATTTGTTCTTTACCTTCTATTCTCATTGTTTTTTTGTTTTTGTTATCATTGCGGGCTTTTGGGTCGTCATTCCGCGCTTGGAACGGAATCCCCTTGCTAAGAGATTGCGGGGCAAGCCCGCAATGACGTGCCTTTTGTTTATTGTTTTCCTAAAACAGACTGAGTAATATATTCATCCATCGAAAGTCCCATTTCCTCAGCCTTTTTGGCGGAATAGTTTTCGATTTTTTCATAGCGATCCATGCCTCCAGTTACTTCGAAAATGCGTTTCAATTCGTCCAAATCTTCTTGTGGAATTTTTCGTAAAACGCCATTGCCTTCGCCATCCAGGTTGCATCCTAATCGTTCATAAAGTGCATCAACATTATCGAACGTCCACTTCCAAATCGGGCCTCCTTCGGGATGTGCTTCGGGCGTAACCCATCGGCGATACAAGCAATAGCCCGTATCCAAAATCATTTTGCCAATTGTGCGTTTCAAGGCCAGTTGTTGGCGACCTTTTTCGGAATCCGTAAAATATCCCAAATCCTGCGAAAGCGAACGCATCGCCATAATAATGAGTCCGGGTGCGTTTTTACGCGGACAACGCGTTACACATGACATACATTCACCGCAAAGCCAAATCGTATCTTCTCGCAACAATTTTTCAATCTCAACTTCATTTTTACTTTGCACCAAATCTACAACACGACGAGGATCGTAATCGTAAAATTCAGCAGCAGGGCATATTGCCGTACACGTTCCGCAGTTGATACAGGCATTCATGCCTTCTTGAAAGCGAACGTCTTTAGCTAATTGTTCGTATAAAGTCTTCATCAAAAAAGTTTTTGCAAAGTTACAAATAAATACGCAAAAAAACGGTGTATATTTTTAAGATATTTTTCATAACAAAACATGGAATTTTCAATATTTTTGGTTCAGGCTATGACAGCAAGGAGATTCCTCGACTCCGCACACTACGCGTGCTTCGCTTGGAATGACGAGGGACGTCCTACAGGGGGGAGGGGGGAAAGGAATCAGCTTTGCTGATTCCTTTCCCCCCTCCCGTTCTATGAAAAACGCCGTCATGTCGAGCGAAACGAAGTGTAGTCGAGACATCTCCTTGCTATATTCGTTTTTTTTTGTACCTTTGCAAAATGAAACAATAAGTATGAATTTTTTAGATAACAAAGATAGCAAAGATAATTTCAGTGGGTTTAGAAAAATTTCCACACTATTTATCTCGGACGACGAATTTCGAAAAATAGAAAAAGCGGCTGTTTTTTTACGGTTTAAAAAGGGAGAAACGATTTTAAAACAAGGGCATGCTCCTACGCATATCGCCTATTTACAAAGCGGTATTGTGAAATTTAATTTTCAGTCGCCGGAAAACGAAAAAAACACCATTCTAACCTTAGTTTCCGCACCAAAAATTTTAGGAGGTGCCAACTTATTTTACAAAGACAACAATCTATTTTCCATTGTCGCAGTGGAAGATTGCGAGATTTTTTTGATTGAAGCCAGTGCGTTGTATGAACTGCTCAAAGAGAACGGAAATTACGCCGTAGCATTATTTCAGATGGCTTCCGAAATGTTCAAAAAATCCATTTTGAATTTTATCAGTGTCGCTAACAAGCAGAAAGAAGCGCGAATAGCCGATGTTTTCATCTATTTGGCAGAAGAAATTTATTTTGGAACAGCGTTCAAACTATCCTTAACAAGAAAAGAAATTGCTGAATTTGCTTGCTGTTCGGTGGAAAATATCATTATGACTCTTTCGAAATGGCAACAAGAAGGTATCGTTTCGTTTTCCGGAAAAAATCTCGAAATTACCAATATTGAAAAATTGCGATACATCAGCAAAGTAGGCTAATGGATTTTCAGCATAACTAAAGACTAAATCATGAAAGAAAAAAAGTCAAAAAAGAAAAAAAACGAGATTCAATACCATTCCGAAATGGCATTGAATGTTGCGGCTCAACCGAAAGCAGCTGTTTGTGAATTTTTCGGAACCGCACGCACCGGTTTATCTGATGCAGAGGTCGAATCTCGTCAAAAACAATATGGCAGTAACGAAATTACTCATGAAGTTCATAACAAAGGTCTGAAATTATTCATTAAAGCCTTCATCAACCCATTTATCGGAATTTTGATGGCGTTGGTGATCGTTTCATTTGTGATTGATGTGGTGATGGCAGCCCCTCATGAACGCGATTGGACTACCATCATCATCATCAGTACGATGGTTTTCGCAAGTGCTATTCTGCGGTTTATTCAAGAACGAAAATCGGTGATCGCCGCCGATGCGTTGAAAAAAATGGTACACAATACTGCTACGGTGTATCGCAACGGAGAAACAGAAAGCCGTCAAGTGAATATTTTGGACATTGTTCCGGGTGATGTGGTTTACCTTGCTGCAGGTGATATGCTTCCTGCCGACGTGAGGATTATCGAATCAAAAGATTTGTTTATCAGTCAATCGTCGCTTACGGGCGAATCGGACGCTGTGGAGAAAACGACAGAACTTACCGATGAAAATAAAAACACAAAAAATGTTGTCGAATGCAACAATTTGTGTTTCATGGGATCGAGTGTGGTAAGCGGTTCGGCGATTGGTGTGGTGTTTGCAACCGGACACCAAACGTATCTCGGAACAATCGCAAAAAGCCTCACGGGTGTGCGTGCACAAACGAGTTTCGATAGAGGTATCAATAATGTTAGCTTGCTGCTTATCCGTTTTATGTTGGTCATGGTGCCGTTTGTTTTTTTAGTTAACGGTATTACCAAAGGCGATTGGTTTGGTGCGTTTCTTTTCGCGATTTCCGTGGCAGTCGGATTGACACCGGAAATGTTGCCGATGATTGTAACTTCAAACTTAGCAAAAGGTGCGGTTGCGATGGCCAGACGAAAAACGATTGTCAAAAACTTAAATGCCATTCAAAGTTTTGGTGCCATGAATATTCTCTGTACGGATAAGACCGGAACGCTTACGGAAGATCAGATTGTTTTGGAACGCTATCTGAATGTTACGGGAAAAGACGATGAACGAGTCTTGCGGCATGCGTATTTCAACAGTTTTTTCCAAACGGGTTTGAAAAATTTGATGGATCTTGCGATTCTTTCACACACGAAAAAATTAGGTTATGAACATATCGAAGATCATCACAAAAAAATAGATGAGATTCCGTTTGATTTCACACGTCGTCGAATGTCGGTTGTTATTAAAAACAATGATTCCGGCAAGGTTCAAATCATTACCAAAGGTGCAATCGAAGAGATGTTGGCGATATGTGACCGTGCCGAATATGAAGGCGAAATTCGTCCGCTGACACAAGAAATGCGTGAATTTATTTTAGGTGAAAGTCGCGACATGAATAAAGATGGCATGCGTGTACTTGGTATTGCACAAAAAAATTTAACAGACGAGAATCATGCGTTTTCCATCGCGGATGAATCGGAAATGATTTTCATTGGGTTTTTGGCTTTTCTTGATCCGCCTAAAGAATCGTCGGCTCATGCAATTCGAGAATTGCTGGCAAATGGTATTGAGGTCAAAGTGCTTTCGGGCGATAATTTAGATGTTGTAAAATCCACATGCATGCATGTTGGTGTGGATACAACCTATACGTTGACCGGCAATGAAATTGCCGACCTCAGCGATGAAGAATTGAGCAAGCGTATCGGCGATGTAAAAATCTTTGCAAAACTCACGCCCATGCAGAAAACCCGTGTCATAACATTGTTGCAACACCAAGGTAACACCGTTGGTTTTTTGGGCGACGGTATTAACGATGCTTCCGCACTACGACAAGCGGATGTGGGTATTTCCGTGGATACAGCCGTGGATATTGCTAAAGAAAGTGCCGATATTATTTTGCTCGAAAAAGATTTAATGGTGCTTAATGATGGTGTGATTGAAGGTCGAAAAATTTTCGGAAACATCATGAAATATATTAAAATGACGGCAAGTTCCAACTTTGGAAACATGTTCAGCGTAATGGCAGCTAGTGCGTTTTTGCCTTTTTTACCGATGAAGCCGATTCATATTTTAATCAACAATATGTTCTACGATATTTCTCAAGCTGCAACACCGTTCGATAGAGTAGATAAAGAGTACTTAGAAAAACCACGCAAATGGGATTCTTCCGATTTGAAGCGTTTCATGGTTTTTATTGGCCCGATCAGTTCTATTTTTGACATTACGACCTATTTGTTGATGTTCTTTGTTATTTGTCCTCAATTTGTGTCTGGCGGACTGTTGTTTCATCATATCGAAGCAGGAACAATCATTCAATCAGGCGTGTTTGCAGGATGGAATATGAAATTGGCCTATATCGCCTTATTCCAAACCGGTTGGTTTGTGGAAAGTTTGTTATCGCAAACACTCATCGTACACATGATTCGTACGCGAAAAATTCCGTTTATCCAAAGTCGTGCATCAAATCCCGTAATGCTATTAACCTTTGCAATCATGGCATTAGGAATTGCGTTTTCGTACTCAACACTTGGTGCAAAAGTCGGATTGGTTCCCCTACCTTGGGCTTTCTTCCCATGGCTGATTGCAACGTTGCTTTGCTACTGCGTTTTGACGCAATTTATCAAACAATGGTATTTGCGGAAATTTGAGAGATGGTTGTAATTTTGATTGTTGGGGCGGGTGTAAAACCCGCCCTTACGTTTTTGTTCGAAACGAAAGAACATGAATTGTAACTCCGATAGCAATCGCAAACAAAACCAACCGAACCCACCAAAGGGAAACCGCCAAAAATGCCGAAAGCAAAATGCTACCCCAAAGTGTGAAAATGCTAATAATCTTTGTTTTTAAGGAAATTGATTTGTGCTCTTGAAAATCTCGGACAATCGTTCCAAAATATTTGTTATTCATAACTCTATCGTACATTTTTTCAGAGCCTCGCATGTAACACCATGCCGTTAACAAATAAAAAGGCACTGTTGGGAGTAAGGGCAGGAAAATGCCCAATGTTCCCAATACAAGCGAAATGCTGCCTAATATTATGTATAATGCTTTTAGGTTCAAAATTAGAAGAGTGCAAAGATACAATATTTTTTTGACTTAACACTTTTTGAGAAAAATAATTTGGTCAAATGGGAAAATAGTTGTAACTTTGCAAGATGGAATTTAGTTATAAAGACCACAAAAATCTGTCCAAAAAAGGTTGCCATTACAAAAAAACAATAAATATCAAAAAAAATTCGTATATTTGCATCATTCAAAATAAATAAGATTATGAAACGATTGATATCTTTTTTTGCGTTAATCGCATTTGCATTTACGCTAACAGCTCAAAGCAGCGCAGCACTTAGAGCAGCAGACGCAGCATACCAAAAGGGCGACTATGAACAAGCGGCGGAAAGATACGAACGTATCGTGAAAGATGCGGAAAAATCAAGAAAAAGACTTCTATTTGATCTTGGTGAGGTTTACAAACGTTTGGGCGAATCTTTTTTGCACCTTAAAGAATATTGGAATGCCGAAGTTTATTTTACAAAGGCTCATGAAAACGGAATAAGAAGTACAGATTTTCTTATTAACTACGGCGATGCTTTGTTGGCAAACGAAAAAGCGGAAAGAGCGCTAACTATCTATCGACAAGTTTTGGAGACTGAACCTCAAAACGCAAGAGCTTTGGATGGTATTAACAAAGCGCAGTTTAATATGAGATCAAAAAATGATCCAAGAAGCAGACAAAATCCTGTAACTTTCGAAAGGAGATTAAATACAGATAACAACAACCAGTATGCGTTGGCGTGGTTAAAGAATTCGTTGGTGTTTTCATCGGATCGGAAATCTCCAAAAGAAAAAGGCACAAAGCCGGGGCCGATGCGTTTCTATGCTGCAGAACAATTTCAAAGCGATTGGGGGCCTTTGCGAAAATTCAAACCGCTCAGACCTCTTGCAGATGACCTTTCAATGGCTTTCGACAGCCACACGCAAACGTGCTATGTGGGGCGTTGTATCACTACCGGAAAAATTAGAAATTGTAATATTTTCGCCAGCCAGATTGATGAAAAAGATAGGCTTGGCAAACCGGTACCCCAATCGTTTCACAACAACAATGCCAATATTGGTCAACCAACGTTAAGTTCAGATGGGAAGGTAATGTTTTTTACGATTACAAGAAGTGGTAAATCGGATATTTATATGGCAAAAAAAATGGCCAATCATACTTGGACAACACCCCAAAAATTAGGTTCCGTAATCAATACGGATGGAAACGAATGTTATCCGCAGTTGTATCGCGATTCGATACTATTCTTTGCGTCTAACGGACATCCGGGTATGGGCGGTTTAGATATCTTTTTTACTAAAATCGGGATTAACGGCGTAGTACATGCTGTTTCTGGAAATAGCGATTTGAACCAATTGGAGTTTTCTATACCGATCAACCTCGAAGCGCCTATAAATTCGGGTGCGGATGACTTTGCACTGTTGATGAATCAAAACGGAAGAGGCGGTTTTCTCATCTCCAACCGTCTATTTCAAGGAAGAAATAGAAGTAATATTTACAATTTCTCGCAGCCGCCACACATGTTGAACGAGGCGGTGGTTTTTCCTATTCAACATACGCTAATAGCCGGAACGCCTTCAACAACTGCCGAAACCTCATCAGCTATTTCGACAGAAAGACCGATGGTTTCAGAACATAGAACCTCAGAAAGAGATGAGGAACTCGCTAGACTTCAACGTGAATTGGAGGCTGCACAGGCAAAACTAGCTAACAATCAAGCGACACAGCCCGCACCAACACTTCCCGTTGTGTCTGCATTTGATCCGGGTATAAGATACCGTGTGCAACTCATGGCAACTTCAGCTCCTATAGAAAACCACTTGGAAGTGTTTGGAGAATTGTTGGACGCTATACCTTATTTGAGAATAGAAGTTTTGCGAAATGTGGATGTCAGATTCCCACATTATTATCATTATGTAACACCAGCCTCAATTACCCGCGAAGAAGCAGTAGCCATGCGCGACAGAATTAGAAAATTTGTGCAAGAAAGAGCCACTGATGAAAGAATTATAGAGCTTGGCTTAGAGAACTGTTTTATCGCAACGTTCGAAGGTGGACGACGTGTGAGTATTCAAATGCAATAAAAATTTAAAAATAAATCGTTATGGAAATTCTTTGGATTTTATTATTAGTAGTCGGATTTATTCTGATATTAGTCGAAATATTTGTTGTTCCGGGTATGTCAATAGTCGGAATTTTCGGATTCTCGGCATGGATTTATGGTATTATTCGGATATTTGCCGATCATGGACCAACAGCAGGTTGGATCGCTTTAGCTTCTGTTTTAGCGGTTTGCATTATTTTAGTCATTTGGGTAATGAAAACCAAATCTTGGAAAAAAATCATGCTCAACGACAAATTGGAAAGTAAAGTGAACATCGTTGACGAACACAAAATCAAAGTTGGCGACGAAGGCCATGCTATGTCTCGCTTAGTTCCTATGGGGCAGGCTATGTTCGCAGGCGAAATTTACGAAGTGCATTCCATGGATGGTTTTATTGATCAAAAAACACCGATAAAGGTTGTAAAGATTGAGAATAGCAAGATTTTTGTTGTAGGATTGTGATCCATTACGAATTAGGAATTAAAAATTAACTGATAGTTTTTTTCGTATCTTTCAAAAAAATCGTTATGACTTCTCGAACATTTTTAATTGGACTTGTCGGATTTTTCATGCTGATGAGTTGCAAAAAAGAAAAAGAAATACCAAGATTGCCCGAAGAAACACAAGGAGGATTTGGTATGTTTGGTTGTTTGGTGAATGGCGAACTAGTTATTCAAGAAGGTAAAAGCTGGGGTTGGGTTGGTCCCGGACCTTATGTGAGACCGGGAAGGCCACCTTTTGGAGTACAGGATTCGGAAGGTCGTTTTAAACTTGTGGCTTATGTAGAGTATAGGCATACATTCGAATTTTTTATATCGCAACCTAAAGTAGGGCAATGCGTAATTGATTCGGTTTTCTTTTGGACGGCGAGCGGACATTATTATGCAGAACGAGATGTTCAGCATATCTATTTTACAAGATTTGACAGCATTGCTTCGGGAACATTTATGTTTGACGCCGATTATTACGATAGACAAACTCATACACTTATTCCAGACAAAAAAATTCAAGTCAGAAAAGGACGTTTCGACGTTAGAATAGGAACTATTAATTGGTAATAGCTATGAAACAAATCGTGTTAACAGGATTGATTATTTTGGGAAATAATTTTTTGTTCTGTCAATCGGATACGCCTGAAAAAGAGTTGACGAGTGAAAGAAAACAAGCAATTACAATTTCTTACAATCCGCTGCCAATGATAGGATTGTATAATAATCTGCACTTGAGGCATACTAATGAAAAATCACCAGACGGCATAAAGTTTGGCTTAGTGCTGGGCGAATTTGGCGTGAAAGGCGTTTTTTATGAATTAAAAAAATCAGGTATGTTTTCTGTCGCTTACGGACGACAGTTGAGTAAAGAAATAACGTTAACGGCAAGCCTATCTTATCTGCAACTCTCACAAAAGTGGGATTTGTATATAGATGAAAATTCGCCACATTATTTTACCGAACGTTTTCACCTTTTTCTAGTGATGCCAGGCATGCAATTTGATTATATCAGAGAAAAAAATGTTGCTCTTTTTTCGGCGATAGAAGTCGGAATAAACTATCTTTGGCATGATATAGGGGGATTCGAAGATGTTCTTGTTCCTCAAAAAAGAACGTCATTTGCTTTTCAGATTTGGGTTTCCGGATTTGATGTAATTTTTATGGATCGTTTTAGAGCTCGTTTTTGTTTGGGTTTCGGAACAAAGGGTCTTTTAGAGTTCGGACTTGGTTATCGCTTTTAAAATTTTGATTTTTGTAGATTTATAATTACAAATTATCAATTACGAATTTTAGTAATCAAGGTTATATTTTCTTTATCAATTCGTAATTTTTAATTCGTAATTCATAATTTTTTCGTATCTTTGCAAAAAACTCTATACATTATGTTTAATTCTATTCTCCTTCAAGCTCAACAAGAAGTCAGTGTTAACATCGGACTAATTGTTGCCATTGCCTTTGGCGGTATTTTCGTTCTTTGGCTCTTATTTTATTTTATCCCGGTGGGATTATGGTTTAACGCTTTAGTATCGGGCGTGAAAGTGCCGCTACTTCAGCTTATCTTGATGCGTTGGCGTAAAGTACCGCCAGAAATTATCGTTCGAAACCTGATTGCAGCTCGCAAAGCCGGATTGGATTTGAATCGTAACGAAATGGAAGCCCATTATTTGGCAGGCGGACGTCTCAATTCGGTAGTAAATTCGCTGATTTCGGCAGACAAAGCCAATCTCGGTTTGAATTTCAAAACCGCAACTGCCATTGATTTGGCAGGTCGCGATGTGTTTGAAGCCGTGCAAATGTCGGTAAATCCGAAAGTCATCACCACAAAAAACATTTCTGCTGTAGCGAAAGATGGTATCGAACTTATTTCGATAGCCCGCGTAACGGTTCGAACCAACATCAAACAATTAGTTGGAGGAGCAGGCGAAGAAACCATTTTGGCTCGTGTGGGCGAGGGAATTGTATCATCGGTTGGTTCTGCACGAACTCACAAAGACGTGTTGGAAAATCCGGATTCGATTTCCAAAGTTGTGCTCGCAAAAGGTTTGGATTCCGGTACAGCGTTTGAAATTTTATCTATTGATATTGCGGATATCACAGTAGGAAAAAACATCGGTGCTCAACTTCAAATGGATCAAGCAGAAGCCGACAAAAAAATTGCACAAGCCAAAGCCGAAGAACGTCGTGCGATGGCTGTTGCCGAAGAGCAAGAGTTCAAAGCCAAAGCGCAAGACGCTCGCGCCAAAGTAATCGAAGCCGAAGCCGAAGTACCACGCGCCATGGCCGAAGCCTTCAGAAGCGGAAATTTGGGAATTATGGATTATTACAAATTCCAAAACATCAAAGCCGACACTTCAATGCGTGAATCTATCGCAACTCCGGGCGGCGGAAAGAAAACAGAAATAAAATAGCCTTGACTGTGATTATGATGAATTAAGGGTGTATTTAATAATACGCCCTTTTTTTTACCACAAAGGGCACAAAAAAACACAAAATACTTTTTAACATAAATAATCAAATTAATCAAAAAAAATCACAATACAGACTTTTTTTTCGTATCTTTGTAGAAAAACAATAACTATCGAATTTGCTTGCAAATCGAATCCACATCAAACCCACACTCCGCCTGCAATTCCTCAATTGTGCCTTGTTCTACAAAACAACGAGGAACGCCTAAACGTTGAATTGGAATATTGTAATTATGTTTTACTGCAAACTCCATCACAGCGCTTCCTAAACCTCCTTCAATCACGCCATCCTCAAGTGTGATAACGCGTTCGTGGGTTTTGAAAATTTCGTGAAGTAAAGTTTCGTCCAAAGGTGCTAAAAAACGCATGTCGTAAACGGATATTTTTTGTCCTAAATTTTCGAGAATTTCAGCGGCTTTCAAAGCATTTTGACCGATTGCACCGATTGAAACAATCGCTGTTTTTTCACCTTGTTTCAAACAAACGCCTTTGCCGATTTCGACGGTTTGCATGTTTTTTTTCCAATCTACAGTCACGCCTTTCCCCCGTGGGTAGCGGATTACGAAAGGCTGTTTTGTATATTGCGCCGTAAACATCAAATTGCGCAAATCAACTTCGTTCAACGGCGATGCGATGATCATATTCGGAATGCAGCGAAACTGTGCCAAATCGAACACACCATGGTGTGTTGCACCATCCTCCCCTACTAAACCTGCTCGGTCTAAACAAAAAATCACAGGTAAATTCTGCAACGCAACATCGTGCATCACTTGGTCTAATGCGCGCTGCATAAACGACGAGTAAATATTGCAAAACGGAACTAAACCTTGTACCGCCAAACCGGCTGAAAACGTTACAGCATGCTGTTCGGCAATTCCCACGTCAAACGCGCGATTCGGAAAACGTTCCATCAAAAACGTCATCGAGCATCCGGTTGGCATAGCCGGCGTAACGCCGACAATTTTCGGATTTTTTTCGGCTAATTCGACCAAAGTCAAACCAAATACATCTTGAAATCTTGGTGGTGTTTGTTCGGAAGATGAAGTTGTATTGATTTCGCCGGTTTCGCTGTCAAACATACCTGGTGCGTGATACAGAGTAGGGTCATTTTCAGCTTGCGCCAAACCTTTTCCTTTTTTCGTAATAATATGCAAAACTTTCGGACCGTCTATATCTTTTAAATCGCTCAGTGTTTTGACCAAACTTTTTACATCGTGTCCATCAATCGGGCCGAAATATCGAAAACCGATACTCTCAAAAAGGTTACTACGTCTAAAAAGTAAAGCCTTGATAGCAGCGAAAAAACGACGTACATAGTTTTTCGATTTTTGATGATATTCGCTATTTCCGCCAAGCAAATTCCAAATGTGGTTTCGCAAACGATTATAGGTATGCGAGCTCGTGATTTGCGTAAAATATTTACTCAATCCGCCCACATTTTTATCAATCGCAATGCCGTTATCGTTTACAATCACCAAAATATTACTTCTTTCAACTCCGGCGTGGTTCAAAGCTTCGAACGACATCCCTCCTGTTAGCGCACCATCACCGATTACAGCAATATGCTGTCGATCGGTTTCGCCTTGAAGTGCTGAAGCCACTGCCATTCCTAAGGTTGCAGAAACTGACGTTGACGAGTGTCCGGTGCCGAAAGCATCGTATTCGCTCTCGCTCATCTTCGGAAATCCGCTAATACCACCGTATTTTCGATTGCTGTAAAAGCGTTCTTTGCGTCCTGTGAGAATTTTATGCGGATAGGCTTGATGTCCGACGTCCCAAATAATTTTGTCGTAAGGCGTGTTGAACACATAATGCAAAGCTACGGTCAAATCTACAACGCCCAAACTTGAGCCCAAATGCCCGGGATTGAGTGCCACTGCTTCGATGATAAAATCGCGCAACTCATCACAAACCTGTGGAAGTTGATTTTTCTGCAACTTTCGCAAGTCCGATGGAAAAGATATTTCGTTTAATAAAGGCATATCTGCTGCTTAGGATTATTCACTTTCCCCACTTTTGAATAAAAACAATGCAAAGATATGAAAAATTTTGTAATTTAGAAGTAAAACGCCCGATTATCTATAATCTTAGCGCGTTCTTCCTTTGCTCTACGTATAGCCTCAACCATGCCTCTCTGGAACATCATTTGCATTTGCATTCTAATTACGTTAACATCGTCCAACGGTTCGGCAGGTGTGAAATTCGTAGGTTCTACAACAAACACGCCCGAACGACCTTGTATCGGATTGGATACGCGACTTTCTTTCGTACCGAAAATTGTTCCAACCACTTCCGGTTCAAAACCTCTTGATCCAAAACCATAAGCATTAAAACTCAAATGATCAACGGTTTCTACCTCTGCGTTAACGCTTTCAAGGGCTGCTATAGTTCGATTGGTTTTGAAAGCACCATTCATTTTTTCAATCAATATTTCGGCTTTTCTTTCGTTAAGAACTGCATGTTGAATTTCAGGAATATTCATGATCTCGGCAAGTGTAGGATAGCCCTTAGCACGAATTTGACGAAGCGCAGCAACCACATATTTATTTTCATATTCGTGGATTTCCGGAGAAACTTGGCCAGCTCTGGTTCTTCTATCATAAGCCCAGCGAACGATATCGCGAGCGTTTTGCAAACCAGGTAATGTCATATCCATTTCTGTCACATCATCCGCACTGCGAACACGCAGGTTGGCTTCTCTTGCAGCAGCCAAAAACGATTCCAAATTTTGACTTCGTGCGAAAAAATGGTTAACCTCGGTATAAACGGCTTTGTTCGTTTGTGCACTGGGTTCAATCGGAACGTAAACAAAAGCTGCCATTACTTTTTGAATAGGTCTGGATTTTCCGGTAATTTCTACCACGTGAAAACCATGAACCGTTTCAACCACAACGATATCGCCAATATTACCTTTGACTACGGCTTCGTTGAACGATCGTATCATTTGACCATCTAAAAACCAGCCCAAGTCTCCACCCATTTCTCTCGTTGCATCCTCACCATAGGTTTGTGCAAGTTCTGCAAATCGAAATCTGTCTCTTAAAACAACAGTTCTCAAACTATCGGCAATGCTTTTTGCTCGCTCTTTTGTACGCGTTTGACCGGTCATCGGATTTCTGAACGCAATTAAAATATGGCTTGCTCTTAACGAATCCGGACGAGTTGCAACATCAATCAATTTTGCCATTTCGAAACGACCACGACGAAGCTCAGGTTTGAAAAACGTGCCTTTCGGTGATCTGAAAAGTAACGAATCCCACGGATATGAAAACGCTTCTCTTGCCAAATAAATACTGTCGAAACGCTCAGTAGAAACAGCGTTTATAAAATTCGGCAAATCCTGTTCAACCATAAATTCTTCGAATAATACATGAGCATGTCGTTCAAGCGCTAACATATCTTCTTCGGTTGGTATAACATCAAACACAACAAAATCAATGGCACGCGTAGCTTCTGTGCGTCTGAAGAATGGTTTGTGCTTGTTGAAATACGCTTTGAAATCGGCTTCGGAAAGGGTTATATCTTGATCAGGAATGTCCATATAACTCAATGATGCAACCGTTGCGGCAGCCGAAGAATTGGCTTGTTCGTACATATAGTTAACATAGAACGAAGGCACATGATAAGCACTGGCAATGATATTGTAGAATTTGCTTTTTTGGCGTTCTTCTCTAATCATAAGTTCCAAATCGCGAAATTGCATTTGTGTTTCAACCGGATATTGATCAAAGTTGTTGATAAACATCAACACTTGTTGGCGGTTTAGCATCCCTGTTGCAGGGTCGGCAAATGCGCGATGAACTTGATGGTGAATGAATTGTCCGTAGAACATATCATTCATCTCTCTCGTGGTTACGGTCAAACCCAACCTTTTCATGGAATGGTTTAACAAAATATCACCAACCATGGTCATCCAAACATGTTCGCGAATTTGGAACAAATCTTCCGGAGAGAGTTGCATACCACCTTGTTGAAGACGAAAATTTTCGCTTACCTGTTCAACTCTTTCTTCAAATTGTTGAATTTTGATTTCTTCTCCATTAATTACTGCAAATTTTGGAATTCGTCTGCCTCCACCGCTTCCGGAAAAAGCGTCTTGTAAAATAAATCCTGCAATTGATAAGCCGATCAAAGCGACTAACCATCCCGAATGTTTTCTGATTCTACTAATTACTGCCATTTTTATTGTGTTTTTTGTAATTTTTAATATAGGGGTGCAAAGATACGAAAAAAAAATGATTTGGTCAAATTTTTTTCGTATCTTTGCACCAAAAAACAATAAATGTCCGTAGAATATCTCATTTTTAACCGCTTTATTCGACAAAAAAACACAGGCTACACGCGTCCTGTGGTTCGAATTGCGTTGTTTGGCGTGATTTTGAGCTGTATCGTGATGATTTTTTCTATTTGTATTTCATTTGGGTTCAAAAATGAAGTGAGTCGGCAAGTGTTTGGTTTTTCAGGCCATTTGCGCATTGGGCATTATCAGACCTCTTCTGTGCAGGCGCCTGAGCCGATTGATCGGGATGCGGTGGATTGGGGGGCAATCGTAGGGGCGGAGTCAGCCCGCCCCACAAAGGGCGCACAAACCGCGCCCCTACGACAATTTCACAAACAAGCATTCGCGACGCAAATCGGATTGATAAAAACCGACATTTATAATCACGGCATTCAGTTGAAAGGCGTGGATCAAGATTACGATTTTTCGTTTTTCGAATCGTGCTTAGTTGAAGGACATATTCCGGATTTGACGGACAGTATTACGTCGAACGACGTCTTGATTTCTCGAACTTTAGCACAAAAGTTGCATTTGGAATTGGGCGACAAACTTCGTACCTATTTTGTAAATAATGATGATGTTCGAGCGCGAGCCTTCACTATTTCAGGCATTTACGAAAGTGGATTTACGACGTTTGACGAAAAAATGATTATCGGTGATCTTCGGCATATTCAACGGTTGAACGGTTGGGATGCCGATGAAGTCGGTGGTTTTGAAATTGTCTTGCCCAATTCTGCTATTCGCAATTTGAACGAACAAGCCCGAATGTTTGACAGTTTTTTGCCTTTTGATTTGGTTGCAATTCCCATCACGTCTGACTTTCCGGAGATTTTCAATTGGTTGGATTTGATGGATATGAATGTGGTTGTAATTTTGGTGATTATGGCTTTGGTAGTTGCAATTAGTTTAATTTCCGTATTCGTTGTGATGATCATCGAAAAAACCAATGAAATCGGTATTTTCAAGACTATGGGCATGTCGCTCGCTACGCTTCGCCGAATTTTCGTTTGGAAAGTGATGTATATTGCAGGAAAAGGCTTACTAATCGGTAATTTTATTGGATTAGCCCTGTGTTGGATACAGAAAACTTATCCCATAATCAAGTTAGATCCTGCGGTTTATTACATCAAACATATTCCGATACAATTTGAATGGTCTTGGTTGATTTTTTGCAACATTGGAACGCTTGCAATCGTTTTGTTAGCCGTGCTTTTACCAAGTATTGCGATTGGAAAAATCAAAGAAGCGGAAGCCGTGAAATTTGCGTAAAATGTAGGGGCGGGGTCAGCCCGCCCAACAAAGGGCGCGCAAACCGCGCCCCTACAATTAACCCGAAATTCCCGTCCGTTTATCCGAAAGCCACATATAAACCACTGGAATCACGTACAGCGTCAACCACGTGGCCAATGCCATTCCACCAACAACAGCAATCCCCATCGACACACGACTTTCAGAACCTGCACCAAGCGCTAAAGCAATCGGCAAAATCCCGAAAATGGTGGATAAACTCGTCATTAAAATCGGACGAAAACGCTGTTGCGCAGATTCCTGAACAGCCTGTAAAACCGACATTCCCTTTGCTTTTTTCTGATTGGCAAATTCCACGATAAGAATACCGTTTTTGGTTACCAAACCCAGCAGCATAATGGTTCCAATTTGACTAAAAATGTTCCACGTTTCTTTGAAATACCAAAGCGAGAACAAGGCTCCGGCTAACGCAAACAGCATAGGAACCAAAATGATAATCGGGTCTCTGAAACTTTCAAACTGTGCGGCTAATGTGAGATACACCAAAATCAACGCCAAAATGAATGCGTACATGATAGAGCCCGAACTGTCGCGCATTTCGCGAGCTTGTCCGGTGAGTTCGGTTCGAAATGTATCGTCTAATGTTGCTTTTGCAATACCTTGCAATTCATCAACTGCCTCGCCGAGCGTAACACCGGGCGCCATTTGTGCTGTTATGGTAGCACTCACAAAACGATTAAAACGGTAGAGTTGTGGTGGATTGGCTTGTTCAACCATATTGATGAGGTTGTCCATTTGAATGAGTAGCCCTTGACTGTTTCGAACATAGATCGAACGAATGTCTAAGGGTTTGTTGCGATTAACTCTGTCGAATTGTCCAATGACCTGATATTGTTTACCGTTCATTACAAAAAATCCGTAACGTGCACCGGAAAGCCCAAGTTGCAAAGTTTGTGCGATATCTTGAACGGATACTTGGAGGGTTTTCGCTTTGTCGCGGTTAATTTCAATCTTCACCTCAGGTTTGTTAAATCTCAAATTGGCATCTACAAATGCTAATTTTGGACTTTTTCGGGCTTCATCCATAAAAATCGGTAGAAATTCTCGAAGTTTATCCAAATTTTGCGCTTGAATTACAAATTGTACGGCGTTTCCACCGCCGCCACCACCACCGCCGCCAACTCTGATAGTTGCCGGTTGACGAACCATAACACGTGCAGCACTAAGTATGCGTACTTCACGAGTCAATGCATCAGCAATCTCTTGCTGTGAACGCCCCCCTTGCTGTCTACGTTCAGAAGCAGGTTTGAGCATGATACGCATATTTCCAGAATTGGAACCTCCGGCACCCCAACCCGGTGCGGTATTCATGATAATCGATTCCAATTCATCTTCATCAATGACCTCTCTGACCAAAGCGAATAAGTCGAACATAAAAGCGTCCATCTTTTCAAATGAATAGCCTTCTTGTGCGGTAACACTTAAAGAAACCGTATCGCGGTCTTCTTGTGGCGCCAATTCGCTTTTTAAATTGGTGAAACAAAGGTAAGTTACTCCCGCTGCCACAACTAAAATAATGGCTGCCCAAACCGGTTTTTTCATGAATTGTTTCAAACTCGAACTATAGCCTTCTATCAATAAAATAAACCACTTTTCGGTTTTTCTAAAGAGCCAATTTTGTTTTTCGTTGCGTTTCAAAATTTTTGAACACAACATCGGCGATAGCGTTAGCGCGACAAACGAAGAAATCGTAACCGCTCCGGCAATAACAACCGCGAATTCGCGAAACAGGCGTCCGGTCATACCCTGCAAAAAGATGATGGGTAAAAATACCGCAATCAAGACCACCGTAGTGGAAACAACGGCGAAAAAGATTTCGGCTGCACCCTCAACAGCTGCTTGTTTTGGAGGAATTCCTTTTTCAATTTTAGTGTAAATATTTTCCATCACAATGATGGCATCGTCCACCACCAAAGCAATGGAAAGTACAACTGCCAAAAGCGTGAGCACATTGATTGAAAATCCGAAAACCCACATCACAAAAAATGCACCAATCAACGAAATGGGAATTGCTAAAGATGGAATAAGCGTAGTTCGCCAATTTCTGAGGAAAACGAAAATAATGATCACCACCAATAGAAACGCAAGTGCAACAGTTTCTTTCACTTCGGCGATGGAGCGAACCACAAAACGCGTATCGTCGAAACCATATTCAACAATAAGATCCTCAGGTAGATCGGTTTTGATTTCTTCCACACGTCTGTAAAATTCTTCGGCGATGGTTAGTTGATTAACACCCGGTTGAGCGATGAGAGCCACGCCGGCAGAGGGAACTCCGTCGCGACGTAGGATGGTTTTTTCGTTTTCGGGGGCTAATCGAGCAATCCCAATATCTCTGATGCGAACAATATTTCCGCCATCTTCCTTAATGATAAGACTGTTAAATTCTTCTTCGGTAGTTAAGCGTCCTGCTGTGCGAACAGAAAGTTCGGTGGCTTGCCCTTCGAGTGATCCCGTTGGTAATTCAACATTTTCGCGAAGCAAAGCATTGCGAATATCAACGGGTGTTACACCGTAGGCCGACAAACGGTCGGCATCAATATAAATTCGCATCGCATAGCGCCGTTCGCCCCAAATTTGTGCCATACTAACGCCCGGAATGGTTTGCAAACGCTCTTTGAACACGCGATCGGCAATATCAGTCAATTCCAAAAGCGAACGCCTATTGCTTTTAATATTCACAAACATAATGGCATCAGCATCAGCATCGGCTTTTGCAACAATCGGAGAGTTGATATCCGGCGGAAGCATCCACATGGCTCGCGAAACACGGTCGCGAACATCATTGGTGGCGGCTTCCATATCCTCACCCAAATTAAATTCTACGGAAATCGAACTCCGTCCGTCGCGACTGGTCGACCGCAATACGCGAATACCGGCAATACCGTTAATCGATTCTTCCAAACGTTCGGTGATTTGTGATTCTATAACATCCGCATTGGCTCCAACATAAGTCGTGGACACATTGACAACAGGCGGGTCAACGTTCGGAAACTCGCGAATACCTAAAGATGTAAATCCGACCACTCCAAAAATGATAATCACTAATGACATCACAATAGATAAAACAGGACGACGAATGCTGATGGATGATAGGCCCATAGTTTTTTATTTTGCTTTGCAAAGATACGAAAAAAATTAAATATAGCAATTATCCTCCAAAATCATCAAACGCAATCATTTCTTTCGGAACGCCAAGATCATCAAGCATTTTGAGCACGGCATCGTTCATCATTGGTGGTCCGCAGAGGTAGTATTCGATTTCTTCGGGTTCGGGATGTGTTTTGAGGTAATTTTCCAAAATAACTTGATGGATAAAACCTGTGTAACCTTGCCAATTGTCCTCGGGACGCGGTTCTGAAAGGGCGATATTGAATTTGAAATTCGGAAAATCTTTTTCGATCGCTCGGAAATCTTCCACATAGAACAATTCGCGAAGCGAGCGTCCGCCGTACCAAAACGTGGTTTTTCGATTGGTTTTTTTCGTAAGGAATTGATCTAAGATGTGCGAACGCATAGGAGCCATACCTGCGCCTCCACCGATAAACATCATTTCGCGGTTAGTATCTTTCACGTGAAATTCACCGTATGGGCCGGAAATCATAACTTTGTCGCCTGGTTTCAAAGAGAAAATGTACGACGAACAAACGCCGGGATTCACGTTCATGAATCTGCCTGTTTTCTTGTCAAACGGCGGTGTTGCAATACGAATCGTCAGCATCACAATATCCCCTTCCGCAGGATAATTCGCCATGGAATACGCCCGATAGCAAGGCTCGGAATTTTTCATTTCCAAATCCCATAAACGATATTTATCCCATTCTTCACGGAATTTTTCGTCTACAAAAATATCGTTTCCGAAATTTACTTCGCAAGCAGGTACATCAATCTGAACATAGCCACCGGAACTGAAATTCAAGTGTTCGCCCGGAGGCAATTTTACGATAAATTCTTTGAGATAGGTTGCCACATTTCGGTTAGAAACCACTTCACATTCCCATTTTTTTATACCGAAAATTTCTTCGGGAATTTGAATGTTCAAGTCTCCACGAACTTTTACCTGACAGCCCAATCGCCAATGGTCTTGTTGTTCTTTGCGAGTGAAAAAACCGGTTTCGGTGGGTAAAATATCACCTGCACCGTCTAAAACTTGACAACGGCACATGCCGCATGTTCCGCCTCCACCGCAAGCCGAAGGTAAAAAGATCTTTTCGTTGGATAACGTCGTGAGCAACGTTGAACCCGGTTCAACTTCAAGTTCGTTTTCCCCGTTAATCGTGATTTTGACACTAGCTTGAGGCGTGAGTTTTTTCCGGGCATAAAGCAAAAGTCCGACGAATAACAAAATAACAATCAAAAACACGGCAACGCCGATGAAAATGTGTTGGAATATGGGGTCTATGTTTAGCATGATTTTTGAGTTAAGAACTAAGAGTTAAGAGTTAAAATTTTTGATTTGGTGTGCGGTCGTTTCGACTTTGCTCAACGACCCTTAGCGGTGGCTGAGCGAAGTCGAAGCCACCTTACTATAATTTGATACCCATAAATGACATGAAACCGATAGCCATTAATCCGGTCATAATAAAGGCGATACCAAGTCCTCTAAGCGGTGCGGGAATGTTTGAATATCGAACTTTTTCGCGAATGGCAGCAATACCGACAATAGCTATCAACCAACCAATTCCCGATCCAAATGCAAACACGGTTGCTTCTGTAATGTTAGCATATTCGCGCTCTTGCATAAACAACGATCCGCCCATAATGGCACAGTGTACAGCAATCAAAGGTAAGAAAATACCCAATGCATTATATAATGTTGGGGTATATTTTTCAACGATCATTTCCACCAATTGTGTGATTGACGCGATAACCGCGATGAACATGATGAAACTGAGGAAACTCAAATTGATGTCCGCTAAATCTTGACTGATCCAAGTCAGAGCACCTTTTTTGAGCAGATAGTTATCAATCAAATAATTTATCGGCACGGTTATGACCAAAACAAACATGACTACAAGCCCAAGTCCTACTGATGTTTTAACGGTTTTAGAAATTGCCAAATACGAACACATTCCGAGGAAGTATGCGAAAATCATGTTATCGATAAAAATCGAACTGACGAATATATTGAGTAAATTTTCCATAGCCTTTTTCGATTAATTCTTTTCAACGAGTTCTTTATTTCTTGCGCGTTGAATCCAAATAATAACACCTACAATAATGAGCGCCATCGGAGGCAAGATAAACATACCGTTATTCACGTATCCTGCGTCGTAAAATTCCTGAGGGACAACTTGATAACCCCAAAGCGTTCCCGATCCGATCAGTTCGCGGAAGAATGCTACAATCAGTAAAATTACACCATAACCTGCACCGTTACCCAAGCCATCAAGAAACGATTGCCACGGTTTGTTCGCCATCGCAAAAGCTTCCAAACGTCCCATCACAATACAGTTTGTGATGATCAAGCCCACAAAAATCGAGAGTTTTTTGCTGATGTCATAGACAAAGGCTTGCAGAATCTGGTCAACGATAATCACCAAGAAAGCCACAATCATCAGTTGCACAATCATTCGAATTCGTGGTGGGATGGTGGTTCGTAAAAGCGATATAAACAAGTTCGACAACGCTACGACAATCGTAACGGAAACCGCCATCACGAAAGCCGGCTCAAGTTTTACGGTTACTGCCAAAGCCGAACAAATTCCGAGCACTTGCACCGTTATCGGGTTATTTTTTCCTAACGGTTTGGTCAGCAATTTTAGATTTGTCGGAGAGAATAAGGGTTGTTTTTTGTCTTCCATATCTTTTGTTGGGATTGCTTAAGTATAATTTTTGTTTTTTTTGATTGGTCGTTTCGACTCCACTCAACGACCGTGTTGCGATGGCTGAGCGGAGTCGAAGCCACTATTCTATTCTATCGTTTTCTGTACTTCTATATCTTGTTGCTCTTGCAATTGTTGCTGCTGCTGTTGCCAACGGCGATACCGTTCTCTTTGCTGAGCTTGTTCCAATGCTATCGAATCTTGCACACGTTGTTCTTCTGCAAGCCTGATCGCTTCAATTTTAGCGGCTTCTGCTCTGAGGATTTCTTGGCGGTAGTTTTCGAAATACTGCACATAATTTGCTAAACTTTGTTTAATCATATTACTCAACCCTTCGCTGGTAATTGTACTTCCCGAAAGAGCGTCCACGCCATGTTCCGTTGGAATATAACTGTTTGCAACACCTCCTTTAACAACTGTAACAGACACAAATTTGCCGTCATTATCGAAAATCTTTTTACCTATAAATCGGTCTTGAAACCAATATTCTGAGATTTCCGCACCTAATCCGGGTGTTTCGCCTTGGTGATCAAACACAACTCCTGCAATCGTGTTGAAATCGTCTTTCAATGCCACATAACCCCAAAGTGGTCCCCACAAACCTCTACCGAGCACGGGAACAATGTATAGCCTTTGGCCGTTATTTTCACTTACAAACAACGGAAATACAGGTTCTACATTGGATCTTCCGACTTCGATATCTTGGAGTCTTCTTCGTTCGTCTCTTAAATCAATGTCAAACGCATGACGTCCGTCGCTGACAACTTTTCCGTGGCGATTGATCAACCGTTGGTCAACGATATGTTTGTCGAACAATTGTTCGGCATTTCCCCTCGTCGATTCAATACCCGCTGAAGCCAGAATATCTTGAATTTTAGCAATTCTCGTGTTGCGTTCTTGAAGCGGTTGCAGGATTTTCGCAGTAGTCGAAAGAAGTGCTGCAATAACAACCACTAAGATTGTGGCGTAGATGAAGATGTATCGGTTACTGAACATTGTTGGTTTAATTATTTTGTTGGTTTGGTTACTTAAATTATTTGGTGCGAGGTTGCTGGGTACTGGGTGCGAGGTCGTCACTCCGAGCGAAAGCGAGGAATCTCTTTGCTATATAATTCGTTTAATTTTCGCTACTAACCAAGGTGCAATTCCTGTGAAAATAACAATAATTAGCCATAAATTTCCTGTCGTTATATCATATGCTTTCAGCAATTCGCTGAAACTATGTCCTGTTGTTATGCCAAAAATAAATTCAAAAATTATAGTCAGAGCAATCCATAGAATACCTATTTTCCAATATATTTTTGATTCTCCTTTTCCAATTCGAGGAATAAAAATCAAAGAAACTATAAGAATCAGTATGCAAAGAATAGTCCCACTAATAGGTTCCGCACAACGTTCTCCAATCCAAGGAATCAGAACTTTCTCTCGTAATCCTCCATTTAAAATTGCAAGAGGAATGATTAGTGCCCAAATTAAAATTGACTTTTTTATCATATATTATATTAGATTTTCATCAAGCAATCGTGCCGAGTGATGTATAGTTAAGATGTCTATTTGAAATTGACTTTTGTGATCATATTTGTTTAATTATTTTAATTGTTTTAATCCTCGTACCCAAGCCAAGCAACCTCGCACCCGCTATATCGTTTGTTGTAATGCATTTTTTGCGCGTTTCAACCGTCGTTTTTTATTCGCATTTATCACATAATGATCGATCAGCGGAGCAAATGTATTCATCAATAAAATCGACAACATCATACCTTCGGGATATGCGGGATTAAACACGCGAATTAATACAGCAATGACACCGATCAGAAATCCGTAAATCCATTTTCCTGTGCCGGTTTGCGATGCAGTTACAGGATCGGTTGCCATAAATACCGCTCCAAACATAAAGCCGCCCATCAACAAATGTTGATACGCCGGAATGTGCATAAACACGTTTTCGCCACCCACCAAATTCAAAAGCCAGCCCATCGACAAACCGCCAATCACAACGGAAAGCATAATTCGAAAACTTGCAACGCCTGTCCACAACAAAATAATTGCACCGAGTAAAATTGCAATTTTCGAGGTTTCTCCGATACTTCCGGGAATTAACCCGATGAACATGTCTTGTGCAGAAGTAATGTCGATGTTGCCCGCACCCAATTGTGCCAACGGTGTTGCACCCGAGTAAGCATCCGCTCCTTTGGAAACCCAAACATTGTCGCCGGACATCTGACTTGGATATGCAAAAAACAAAAATGCACGAGCTATCAGCGCCGGATTCCAAACATTCATGCCTGTTCCGCCAAATACTTCTTTTCCGATAATCACAGCAAAAGCCGTCGCCGTTGCCACCATCCAAAGCGGAACATCGGGCGGACAAAGCAACGGAATCAACATTCCCGTTACCAAAAATCCTTCATTCACTTCATGCCCACGAATTTGGGCTACGGCAAATTCAATACCCAAGCCGGTTACATACGACACAACAATTATTGGCAGTACTTTCCAAAGTCCGTAGAAAAATATTTGCCAAAAATCAGCGGTTACCCCGTGCGATAAAAAGTGTTGGTAGCCTACATTCCACATACCAAACAGCAATGCAGGTATTAGTGCAATAACGACTATTGACATGGCTCGCTTGGAATCAAAACTATCGCGAATGTGTGCACCTGTTGTAGTTACTTTGTTCGGTACATGCAAAAACGTCTCAAACGCATCAAATGTAGAGTGCAAAAAATGCAATTTTCCGCCTTTTTGAAAGTTCGGTTTAATTCGATCTAAAAATTTTCTTAACATAGTTTAAGACATTTCTTGTTTAACTAAATCCATTCCTTTGCGAATGATGGCTTGAATTTCCGTTTTCGAGGGATCAATGTATTCACATAGTGCAAAATCTTCGGCATCCACTTCATAAATTCCGAGTGCTTCCATAGCTTCAATATCCTCAATGATACACGCTTTGATGAGTTGCATCGGCAAAATATCCATCGGCAGAACTTTTTCGTATTGTCCTGTAAAAATCAACGCACGATGACCGCCATGATAATTCGTATCCAACACATATTTTTTACTCGGAATCATCCACGAAAAGAACGAACGCCAAAAACTGAATTTGCCAAATCCGGGCATTGCCCAGCCTGCAAACTCGTAATAATCACCTTCGGGAATTACACTGATTAAATCGTCGTAAAATCCTAAATAGCCGTCTTGTGCGATTTTTTTCCCTGTAAGCACATTTCCGCTGATGAAACGCGGGGTTGCATCGTCGTTCAAGTTTTCTACAACTAACGATTTGATACATGCGCCTGCAATGATTTTGTGGTAGCCCGTTCGTCTGAGTTCGGAACCTGCCAAAGCCACTATTTTCGTAGCATCCAAGTGACCTTCCAAAAATAATCGTCCGATAATAATCACATCTTGCGGATTTACAAACCAAACCACTTCGCCTTTGTTGAGCGGGTTAATGTGATGAATTTGCACGCCGACATTTCCTGCAGGATGCTTTCCGGAAAACTTGTTAATCTCAACATTTTTCGCATACAAAAACGCATCGTCGTGAGTGAGTTCTTCATGTGTATTCAAGTGCACTTTGCCATCTGTCAATTTCGCCAAAGCGTCCAATCCGGCTTGAAAATGCTGTTTACGACCGTGTGCAACAAAATCGTAATCCGTACCCATTGGAGCAGTGTCAAACGCCGAAATCACAATCATTTTCGGATGGTCGTCGGGATTTGCAATCACATTATACGGACGCATGCGGATGCACGCCCACAAGCCACTTTCGAGTAATTTTGCACGAATCTGCTCTGCGGAAAGCTTGGCAGGCTCTTGTTTTTCAAAATCGACGTACTGCATGTGTTCGTCGGGGGTGATTTGAATTTCTTCGATCACTCGTTTTTCGCCGCGAATAATTGCAGAAACCACGCCACTCACAGGCGATGTGATTTTAATGCGTTCGTCTGCTTTGTCGAAAAACAAAGGAGTTCCGGCTTTGACAACCACTCCTTCCTCAACCAAAAGTTTTGGACGCATACCGTAAAAGTCAGTCGGCTTAATCGCATACGACTCTATTTTAAACGTTGAAGACATCAACGATTTATCTGCTTCGCCCTCGATCCGAATTGTAAATCCTCGCTTTAAGCGAATTTCTTTTGACATAGTTTGAATGTGCTTTTGGAATAATCTTGCAAAGATACGAAAAATAATTGAGATTCAAAAATACAGCTGTTTTTAAACAGAAACAAAAAATCTAAACAATCCAACGTTTTTGGTTTCGTTACCGGTGCGAATAATGTGAAATGCCGGCTGTATGGCAACTTGTTTGACAATTTGGTATTGCCAAGTGATCTCCAACGCACGTTCCGTTATGCCGGTGAATTCCCCTTGGCTTAAATATATACCGAATTTATCGCGTTTTTCTTTACTCAAAAAACCTGCAAAATAACCGCCCACTGCAAAAAAAGTTGTGCAATGAAATTCCGGAAGCCGTTGTTTTTTTTGAGGTGAATATCCGGCATAAAGAAGCAATTCTATTTCGGTTTTTTCGTTTTTGACCACGCATTGTTCAATCACAGCATAGAACGATGTTCCACTGTTTCCTTTTGTTTTCAAACTCATACCCAAAGCATAAAATCCAAGACCATATTTATGTTGCCAATAACTCAATTCCGACATGCTGAAAATACCGTCACGAGATGGATTGGCTCTGAAAGAGCGGAAAAAATTGTAGTTTTCATCCTTCGTTTTTTTAGGGTCATAAGCCACGCCGTTGTACAAACTTGATTTGAAAGTCCAATTTTCTGTGAATTGATATTCGGCATGTAATCCCAGCGCTGATATCGGAAAATTAGCTATCGGAAAATTAGTTGACAAGGTTGGAGGCATCCCTGCCGTGGCATTTGTAAAGATTGATTCGTAAGGCGTGCTAAAATAATCTCGGTTCAAATTTCGCAAGCCTCCAAACAATGAAAATTTTTTCCATTGATGTTCGTAACCCAACACAAACGCAATGAGTGGTGAATTTTCGTCTTCAATGCTGGAATATCCCATTAAATCATTAACAATTGGAGTTTGAAAAAGTTTGTAAATAGAGAGGAGTTCGATCTGAAAACTTCCGTTTTTCCAGCGATTATAGATGGTTTCTGTCGGTAATTCGGCAGATAACGACAACAGATTTACCCAATTGTATTTATTGTGTTTTGTGTTAAAATTGGTTTGGAATTCGGTAATGTAATTTGCTTCAAAGCTTGGTCGTACAGACGTATCTGTGATATAGCTCACTTCAACATCTGATTGCGCCTGCGAAACAATTACACAGATAATAATAGTCAATCCTGTTATTAGACATTTTTTCATAACTTAATCCTATGGACTTACTAACTAATTTCGTCTACAAAGATACGACTTTTTTTAATAAAAAAGTGTAGGATTGAAATATAATGCGTATTTTTTTGCAAAAGAATTTCAGAAAAACCCACTATTCTAATCTTAAACCTTTTAGAAATGCTCAACTCAGATCTTTAGAATAATTTTGTAGTTTCCGGAAAAATGTGTACCTTTGTCAAAGTTTATCAAGCATAGTATATTCTAAAATAAATCTGTATGTGAAAGAAAAGGGAAAGATTACCATGACCATAAATTCGATAACAAAGCAACTGTTATGCAAGACAAGAATCATTCATATTACAATAACGTTCGTAGATATATTTAGGACAAAATAGAAAAAAGTGAATGAAAAAGAAATTATATTAAAACCCTTAACGGACGATGATGTAAGCATATTCAAAAAATGGTTGAATAAAGACTATATTTACAAATGGTTTTGCCCTGATGGAAATGTGCAAAAAGAGGCCTGGCTCAATGAGATAAACCATAGACACGATGAATACAGTTTTATGAACCATTTTATGGTATATCATCAAAACAAAAAAATAGGTTTTTGCTTGTATTTTGATTGCTATTATTTGCAGGAATACACACAGAAAAACTATGGTATCACGCCCGACATAAATTCTGTGTACGAAATAGGGTATTTGATTGGGGAAGAAGAATATTTGAATAAAGGAATTGGGAAAATAATTATCAAAAAATTAGAGGAAAAAATAATCGAAACAGGCGGTAAAGAAATATTTGCTGATCCGGGCGAAGGAAATGTAATATCAATCAAAACATTGTTAAGCAATGGATTTGAGAAAATAAACGATGGGGATTATAGGAAAAAATTGAAATAAAATGGAAATCAAATCACTTGGAAAAACAGATCTTGAAACAATCGCAAAAGCATTTATTCAGGCTTTTGCCGATTATGACATTCGGTTAGATGCCGAAGAACTCCGAACCATGTGGAAAAGGCGTGGTTTTAACTCCGATTTGTCATTTGCTGCATTTGAAGGTGAAAATATTGTAGCTTTTACACTGAATGGAATTGGAAATTTCAACGGAACAAAAATGGCTTACGATACAGGAACCGGAACGTTGAAAGAACACAGAGGACAAGGCTTGGCAACAAAAATCTTTGAATATTCGATCCCATATTTGAAAGCGGAAAATATCCATCATTATTTGTTGGAAGTGTTGCAACATAATACAAAAGCGGTTTCGGTTTATCGAAATATTGGCTTTGAAGTCACACGCGAATTCAACTATTTTGTATGGAAAAATGAAGACATTAATAATGATATAAAAAACATTGAAATGCCTTTGTCCATTGAGAAAATTAAACTTTCGAACCATCATTCGATTTCAGATTTTTGGGATTTTTATCCTTCATGGCAGAATAGTTTTGAGTCCATCGAAAGAGCGAGCGAAGATTTTATCAGTTTAGGTGCATTTGCGGACAAAACCCTCGTAGGATATTGCGTTTTTGAGCCTAATTCGGGAGATATTACGCAAATAGCGGTTGACAAATCGTTTAGAAGAAAAGGAATTGCCTCCTTATTATTTCATGAAATAAGCAAACTCAATAAAATTTCAAAAACGAAATTAATAAATACAGATGTTTCTTGTAATTCAATTGTAGAGTTTCTTAAAGCAAAAAATATTGCAATCTCAGGGAAACAATTTGAGATGATAAAAAAGATATAAATGGCGTATAGCAAGTCGTTTTGGTAGAACGTGCTCTGTCTTTTTTATTTCGTTTATTTTTCGTATCTTTGCAAAAAATTATTCAACAAATCAATAAAATCATGGCAATTCTAAAACCCTTCAAGGGCATTCGCCCTCCACAAAACATTGTGAAAGACCTCGCTTCTCGTCCTTATGATGTTCTCAATTCTGAAGAAGCACGCGAAGAAGCAAAAGGCAATCCGTACTCGTTACTTCATGTTACAAAAGCCGAAATCGACTGTCCTGTAGGTATTGATGAGCACAGTCAAGAAGTGTACGACAAAACTGTTGAGAATTTCAAGAAATTTCGTGACAGCGGTTGGTTGGTAAAAGACACGGAAGACAAATTCTACATCTACGCGCAAACCATGGACGGGCGCACGCAATACGGCATTGTAGGCTGTTCTCACATTGACGATTATTTCAACAATGTGATCAAAAAACACGAATTGACTCGTAAAGATAAAGAAGAAGATCGTATGATTCACGTGCGTATCACGAATGCGAATGTTGAGCCTGTTTTCTTTTCGTATCCTGCACATGCAGAAATTGATGCTATCGTTGAGAAAATCGTTAAAAATGAAAAACCGATTTATGATTTCGTAGCTGATTTAGATGGTTTCGGACATCATTTTTGGATCGTTGAAGACAAGGCAACTAATGCACGCATTGAAGAAATTTTTGCAAAGGAAATTCCTGCATTATATGTTGCCGATGGTCATCATCGTACGGCTGCAGCGGCTTTGGTTGGAAAAGAAAAGAAAGCCAACAATCCGAACCACACCGGACAAGAGGAATACAACTATTTTATGACGGTAAATTTTCCGGATAATCAACTCAGAATTATCGACTATAATCGTGTTGTAAAAGATTTGAACGGCTTGACAGAAGCACAGTTGCTTGAAAAATTACAAAAGTCTTTCGATGTCAAAGATCAAGGTGCGGAAATTTACAAACCAAACAAATTGCACGAATTCAGCATGTATTTGGGTGGTAAGTGGTATTCGATGGTTGCGAAACCGGGCACTTATAACGATAATGACCCAATCGGCGTATTGGATGTAACGATTTTATCGAATTTAGTGTTGGACGAAATCCTTGGCATCAAAGATTTGCGTACCGACAAACGCATTGATTTCGTTGGCGGAATTCGCGGTTTGGGCGAACTCAAACGCCGTGTAGATAACGGCGAAATGAAAGTTGCTTTTGCGTTGTATCCTGTATCGATGAAACAACTTATTGATATTGCTGATACCAACAATATTATGCCTCCGAAAACCACATGGTTTGAGCCTAAATTGCGTTCGGGGCTGGTGATTCATGAATTGGTGTAAATCGGTTTTATAGCAAGGAGATTCCTCGACTTCGCACACTGCGTGTGCGAAGTCGAGGAATGACGGGCGTGACGTAAGAAGGTGGAGAAAAATGGGAGCGACAAAGCCGCTCCCATTTTTCTCACTACTCTATATAAAAACCAGTGTCATGTCGAGCGGAGCAAACCCAGCATAGCGAGTTCATCGAAGGCGAAGCCGAGTAAAGCTCAGTCGAGACATCCCCCCTGCTATTTCAATTATTTTTTGTATCTTTGCAAAAACTTTTCTATGAATTTTGAAGACCTATTTTTCGCTTACGCAAACGAATCGATTGAACATATCGAACCGTTATCCGCATCAGGAGGTTCGTATCGAAAATATTATCGTATCAACGGAAAAACTAAGCATTGTTTAGGTGTTGAAAATGTTGATAAAAAAGAAAACTTGGCATTCGTGGATTATACACGACAATTCAAGGCTTTAGGTTTGAATGTTCCGAAAATATTAGCGGAAAATTTAGACGAAAATAAATATTTAATTGAGGATTTGGGCGATGAAACACTGTATTCATATCTTACTAAATACAGAATTGACAATGGTTTTGATGAACATTTGATTCAACTTTACAAATCCGCCATCAAACATTTGTTAGAATTTCAAATCAAAGCAGGCAAACATTTCGATTACACACACGCTTACCCACAAGCAAGATTCGGCAAACAATCCATACTTTGGGATTTGAATTATTTTAAGTATTATTTTCTCAAATTAGCCAAAATTTCGTTCGACGAAGAAGCACTGGAAAATGATTTTGAAATATTCTCAAACTTCCTGTTGACAGCGCCTTCAGAGTATTTCATGTATCGAGATTTTCAATCGCGAAATATTATGTTGCACGATAAAAAATTATATTTCATCGACTATCAAGGCGGTCGGAAAGGTGCATTGCAGTACGATTTGGCATCGTTGATTTATCAAGCAAAAGCAGACATTCCGCATACAGTTCGCGAACAACTCTTAGATTTTTATATCGTTGAACTTCGCAATTACCAAGATGTTGACGAAGTTTTATTCAAAAAACAATTCTACGCATTTGTTTTTATTCGCATTATGCAAACGCTTGGAGCGTATGGATTTCGCGGATTCTACGAAAGAAAAGATTATTTTTTGAATAGCATTCCGTTTGCGACTGACAATATTGAATTTCTGTTGAAAAATTTCGATTTTCCAACGGAAACACCTGTTTTGAAAGATACTTTAACACAAATTATCAACAGCAAAAATCTGCGTCATCAAACCTTACAATCTTCAACCGAGCCCTTTGACTGCGCTCAGGATAAACTTGCGAGCTCAACGAAGTTAAATTTGATTGTAAGCATCAATAGTTTTTCTTTCAAAAAAGGTTATCCCGACGATATTTCAGGCAACGGCGGCGGATTTGTTTTTGATTGCAGAGGATTGCCAAATCCCGGACGTTACGAGGAATACAAAACCTTAAATGGGAAAGATAATGCGGTAAAAAAATACTTGGAACAATACGAGGAAGTTGCTGATTTTATTGACATTTCCTATCGTTTGGTTGCACCTACAATTCGAAATTATATCTCGCGAAATTTTGAACATTTGCAAATTAATTTTGGTTGCACAGGCGGACAACATCGCTCTGTTTATTGCTCCGAAAAACTTGCTGAAAAAATTTCACAAAACTTTAATATCCAAATTATTATAAATCACAGGGAACAAGACTAAAAAATTATTCGCAAAAAATAGCGTCTATTTGAAAAATTATTTGTATCTTTGTAACCACATTTTTGTAAAACAAATAAACCGTATTACCACAATGAACGTAAAAAACATCACTCGAATTATTTTAGGCATTGCAGCCCTCCTTTTAGCTTATTTCCTTTTTGAAAGCATCATGAAACCTCAACGTTTTGAGACATTGAGAGCCAGAAAAGAAGTTGAAGTCGTTAACCGTCTCAGAGATATTCGCACGGCACAATTAGCATATAGAAATCTTAACGGCAGATTTACCAGCACGTTAGACAGCTTGGTTATGTTTTTAGAAAACGGCAAATTACCGACTGTAAGAAAAACCGGAGAAATTCCTGATTCTCTGACAGAAGCGGAAGCTTTAAAACGTGGAATTATTCAGCGTGATACGGTTTTCACGAATGCTTATTCGGTATTGTTTCCAAATCATCCTGATAGACAGAACCATTTGGCAAATTTAAAATTCATCCCATTTACCGGTCGTACCAAAGAGTTTACGCTTGAAACGGACTTTATCACACGCAGTAATGTGCAAGTTCCCGTTATTGAAGTTAGTGCTCTTTTGATAGACTATATGCCTGAACCCGAATACAGACAACTCGTTATTAATGCTACCAAACGAGCAATGGACATCAATCGTTTTCCGGGGAGGAAATTCGGCTCTTTGATCGATCCTCATACCGAGGGAAATTGGGAGTAACGCAATGTTGCAGCAGTTTAATATCGAACCTGCACAAACAACACTTATTCCAAGTAAATTTTTTCGTTTGGAATGGAGTGAGATGATTGCAGATTTGAATTTTCAGTTTGATCGAAATTCTCAGTTTGTTCTTATCGAGACTTACAATAATATTGTTTTTTTGTCTGTAGTTGACAAAAAAATGTATAATTTTGCAGTATCGATGTTTCCAAATGGCGAATATTGCAGCAGATATCGCCTCCTCTTTCGACCCTTCGAAAAATTAGCTCATTCCGAGAAACGAAACCGGCATCAGATTTTCATCAATATCACACCAAATTCGTTTGATTTGTTTATTTTTGAAAAACAGCAGCCGATTTTTGTAAACACGTTTGCCTATAAATCTTCAACTGATTTTTTGTATTATCTGTTGCATGCTGTTAATCGGTTGAAAATCGACACGGGAGGTTTGACGCTAAGAGTGATTGATTCTACGGTTAATTCAAGCCATTTGACGACTATTTTGGAATCGCATTTTTTGTCGGTGGTTAAACTTTCGGGTATAGAAAATCCGTTGAATTTGCGAGTACCTGTTAAAGCGGGGCTTTCTTTGATAAATACTGCCTTATGCGAATAGTCAGTGGGTTTTTGAAAGGGCGACGAATTCAAGCGCCGGCCAATTTACCAACAAGACCGACCACAGATTTTGCCAAAGAAAGTCTGTTTAATATTCTCAACAATCGCGTGGATTTTGACGATCTTGATGTTTTGGATTTATTTGCCGGAATTGGTAGTATTTCTTATGAATTCGCGTCACGCGGTGCTAAATCAGTATTAGCGGTCGAGAATAATCCTAAATGTGCCGATTTTATTAAACAAACAGCGGAACACTTACACATCGAAAATCTTTACGTGATGCGGACTGATGCATTTGCCTATATCGCTAAAACTCGCCAAACGTTTGATGTTATCTTTGCAGATCCGCCTTACGATTTGCAGACCATAAATTTATTACCATCGTTAATTTTCGAATACAACTTGCTAAATCCAAACGGTTATTTTATTTTAGAACATTCGGAACAATACGATTTTTCTGCCATTTCGCAATTTTTTGAACTGCGAAAATACGGAAAAGTACACTTTTCTTTTTTTAATGAAAAGTAAAAAAAATCTAAAGTAAACTATTTTTTCCACTCGATCTGCGAAATCAGCAAACCTAAAATCACGATAGCCATACCGATAATTTTTTGTGAAGTAAATAGCTCGTCTAACAGGAAATAAGCACCAACAGCAGTAATAATGGGGATGAGATTAGTAAACAATTGCGTTCTCACAGCACCGATTTGTCTGATGGATTCAACAAAACAAATAAACGCTACGCCCGAGCCAAAAATCGCCAACATAACGAGATTTCTATAAATCGAAAAATCAAAGGAAACGGAGCGAAACTCCTGCCAGCCGGTGGCTACAAAAAGTGGCAAAAACATCAAAGCACTCAAAAAAGTTTGATAATAAACAATCGTAAAAGGATTATATTTTGTCGATAATTTCTGAATGCACAACACATAAACCACCGCCGAACCTATCGCCAGCGATAAGAACAAAACTCCGCGCACATCCACCATTAACTCAAAATTTTCGCCCAAAACCATATATAAAATTCCACCAAACGACACCATCAAACCCAAAATAATCGTCCAACTCGAACGTATACCAAACACAAACCATATCGCTATCGGAACAACAAGTGGAATAAGTGCAACCATAATCGCCGCAAAACTTCCACTCGAATGCAAAATACCGTAAGATTCGCCGATTTGATACAAAAATGGTTCAACAAATGCAGCAAGTATCATCAATCGAAAATCTTTACCTTCAAATTTCTGTAGTTTTTTGGTAGCTTTTACGAAAATAAACAAAAATAAACTGGCTAAAGACAGCCGAATAAAAGCCATCGTTATCGGTGAATACACGTACAAAATTTGTTCCGACCAAATAAAGGTCATGCCCCAAATTATGGCAAAAGTTAACGGAAAAATATAAGCGTAGCGAGATGTTTTCATAGTTGGAGATTTGAACGTTCTATGTCTAAAATTTCCATGTTTGAAATATCATCTTTATCAATGGAAAACCGCAAACACGTGATGCTCTTGTGAAATCCGAATTGCCCGGCAGAACCCGGATTTAAGAAAAGAAGTTGATATTTTTTATCGTAAATCACTTTCAAAATATGCGAATGTCCGGTTATAAAAATGTCCGGTTTTTTTTCTCGCAAAATTTGTTGAATATGTTCGGGATAACGCCCTGGATAACCGCCAATATGCGTCATGAAAACCGATTTATTTTCGCATTTAAAAAATTCGTGTTTTTTGGTATGTCGCATCACTTCCGCATCATCGCAATTCCCAAAAACTGCGACGGTAGGCTTGAATTGAGCGATTTTTTGCAATGTTGTCAAATTTCCAATATCGCCTGCATGCCAAATTTGATCACAATCTTTCAAAAACTCAAACACGCGCTCATGTGTTGAGGCGTGTGTGTCGGAAATCACACCAATGCGCGTCATTTAACGAAGGCGGTTCAACGATTTAACCATAGCTTCATCTTTGCGAATAGCACGTATTGCAAACCTAATCGGCAACAGCGTGACCATCGGAACATACGTCATCCACAAATAACTTATTGCAGGAGTAGTTTCTAAAGATATGGCTTTTGTAACCATACTTACTGTAAAAAACATCGTGCCAATCAGTAAAGCATTAACGAGAAGTGCAAACGCACAAAGCCGAACCTGAAACTGACGTCTTTTATACATGAAAATCGCAATTCCTGTTAAGCTCATAAAGAATGTGGTTAGGACTTGCATGATAATAAACATATAGTTATATTCGGTGAAGCCGTCCAGATTTGTCAGTCCTAAAATACCGATATAACACGTGCCTACTGTTCCCAACTCAAAACTTGCAAATGGAAATCTAAACAGAAGAACGAATGAAAGGAGGGCTAAAATCAAGAAAATAGTTTGTTTGCGTTGTATCATGGCTATATTTTTTTTGCAAAAATACAAAAAAAATTTGTATTTTTAGAAAAAAAATTGTACCTTTGCAATCTAATTTGAAATTTCATACAAATTTATTATTTATCCTTTTGGGATGTTTTTTTTAGTAAACCCTTTAATTTTCTATGTTTAACAAAACTGAATTAGACGAAAAATCGTTTGAGGCACTTGTGGAAATTGCACAATCTCTCGGACTCGAAAAAGTAAAACGCTTGGAAAAAACCGAATTGATCTACAAAATTTTGGATCAACAAGCTCTGAAAATTGCACAACGCGAACTACCGGCTCCAGCGCCCGTGGCGGAAAAACGTCGTAGAGGACGTCCCGCGAAAGTAAAACCTGCAGAAGATGCAAAAGAAAGTGTAAAACCGGAGGCATCTCCAAAACCTGCGCCAACTCCTAAGTTGCAAAAACCGCAGCCAGAATTGCCGATCGCTGGAGAGCCTGTTCAATCGTCTGAAATGCCTAAGCCTGTGGATGTTTCTGCAGGAATGCGTCCACGAAAAATTTTAGCTCCGATTGGAAAACCGCAAAAAAAAGTTCAACAACCCAACAGCGAACATACTCCGCAAACCGCTCCAAATAAAACTGTTTCGGACGTGAAAGAACCACAAAAAAAGGAACAAAAAGTAGAGCAATCAAACGAAGAAAAGCACGAACATCAACACCAACACAAGCAAAAATCACAACACCCGCCTAAAAAAGAAGAAACGATCTACTCATTCGATGATTTTGTGCCGTACGAAGGTGTTTTGGACGTTATGTCCGAAGGTTTTGGAATTTTGCGTTCGGCAGAGTATAATTATTTGAATTCGCCCGATGATGTATATGTGTCTTCCCAACAGATCAAGTCGTACGGCTTACGTATGGGCGACACTGTTCAAGGTTTTATTCGTCCGCCGAAAGAACACGACAAATATTTCATTTTGACCAAAGTTGAATTCGTGAACGGGCAAACCATTGAGGCTGCACGCGACCGCATTCCGTTTGATTATTTGACGCCATTGTTTCCCGAAGAAAAATTCAACATCACATCGCATCCGCAAAACTTCCTATCCACAAGGGTTATGGACATGTTTTCACCCATCGGAAAAGGTCAACGTGGTTTGATTGTTGCACAACCAAAAACGGGGAAAACGATGATTTTGAAAGACCTTGCGAATGCGATTGCACACGCACATCCGGAAGTATATATGCTCGTGTTGTTGATTGATGAACGTCCGGAAGAGGTTACAGACATGCAGCGTAGTGTGAATGCAGAAGTGATTTCATCAACATTCGACGAGCCTGCCGAACGTCATGTGCGTATCGCAAATATCGTGTTGGAAAAAGCCAAACGCTTGGTGGAATGCGGGCACGATGTTGTGATTTTATTAGATTCTATTACACGTTTAGCTCGTGCTTACAACACCGTAAGCCCTGCGTCCGGAAAAGTTTTGTCGGGAGGAGTTGAAGCCAACGCATTGCAAAAACCAAAGAAATTTTTTGGAGCAGCACGAAATATAGAGGGTGGTGGTTCACTTACGATTATCGCAACTGCCTTGATTGATACTGGTTCTAAAATGGATGAGGTTATCTTTGAGGAATTCAAAGGTACAGGAAATATGGAAATCCAATTAGATCGGAGATTATCTAACAAGCGTGTATTTCCTGCGATTGACATTGTTTCGTCGAGCACACGTCGCGATGATTTATTGTTGAAGCCCGACACACAAAGTCGAGTTCAAATTCTCCGCAACCACTTGGCGGATATGACGCCTGTTGAAGCGATGGAATTTTTACGCGATCGAATGAAATTCACGAAAACGAATGAGGAGTTTTTGGTTTCGATGAATGGGTAATTTTTATCCCCGCGTATACCGCCAACGCCGATACCCCGTAAATCCTAAGGCACACAAGATTACCAACCCTGTTGGTAAACCGAGCGTGAGCAGCAACCATTTGGTTTTTTCTTTATCGATACGCTGTTTGTCGAGTAAACGCAGTTTAATTGTTTTGGCTCGTAAATCCAACAATAGTGATCCATCTAACAAATAATTCACGCAATTTACAAAGAATGTTTTGTTGGCATAAATCTGTTTGGTATAGGGGTCGAAGCCCATCGGAAAGGGAAAACCTTGTTCGAAATTGAAACGATTCATAACAATACTCGCATCCGAAATCACAATCATTTGCGTGGGATTGCTTTGATGTTTCATTGGAATCGTAATTCGCTCCAAGCCATGCGCCATACGACGAGTAAAATGCGATTCGAATGAGCCTTCCAACAACAGCGCAACAGGAAGTTCGCCTCTTCGAAAATCGTTGGGATTGGGATTTTGTTTTAGAAGATCAAAATTGATAATCGCCGGAAGGCTCACTGTTCGCGTATAAGGCGAAGTTGTCAAAAGAATGCTTTTGTGAATGTCGTTTTCCAATGTATCAATTGACGAAATAAATTCGGAACGTATAGGATTTAAATTTTTTACAATCGGATGTTGATTTTGCGATACTAAAATCGGCAAAAATGGATACCTGAAAAAATCGGTTTGCGGTTGATCTCCGATATAACCTGTGATTAAAGGTATTGAAGAGGAATTCAAATCCATAATCAAATTCGAATTTACCCTCACACCATAGCGAAACAACATATCGTTAAGATTATGCGGAAATTCCATGGCGAACTGCTCGTCACTACCCCTCAAAGAATCCAACGAAGCATTGCTTGCATCTAATGCCCAAAGCACTTTTCCGCCGTGCATAATGTATTGGTCGATCGCCCATTTATCAACGTCCGAAACGCGCTGTTTGGGTTGAACGATAATAATTGCATCATAAGCAGGTAAAATTTCATTGGTTTCTTCCGAAAATGTCAGTAATATCGCAGGATTTTGGTTCATTCGCACACGCTCAATTTCATAAAAGCCACCCAATGCAAACATTGCTTCTATGGTTTCATGAATACCTGCTTCGCCATGCCCTTCGATGAATGCAACGCTTTTTCTATCTTTTGTCGTGAGTTTATAAATTGTGGACATCAGTTGGTATTCCAGCGTTTGAATGGAATTGTTGAGTGCTTCTTCTGAGGAAAGCCCAACTTGAGATTGTAGCAATTCCATGACTTCACTTTCCCCTTGATAACTCACTTCCGCTGCAGGAAAAATCAGTTTTCGAGATATGCCGCCTTTCTCTCTCATTTCCACATTTACAGGTTGAATGCCTTTTTGTGCCAACTCAAATGATGTTCTAGCACGCTCTCTCTCATCTTTAATATCGTACAAATTGATAAATTCGAATTGCACCTTATCATTATAGGCACGAAACTCTTCCAACATCTCTTTTGTAGCAGTTCTCAAACGTTTAAAACCAGGTGGCAAATCGCCATCGAGATAAATTTTGAAATAGACAACTTTGTCCAAATTTTTGATCAAATGTTTGGTGTTGCGATGCAAGGTATAGCGCTTTTCTGACGTTAAGTCCATCCTCAGGAAAACGAAAGATGCCACAAAGTTCAACACAATCACCCAAAACAAAACTTGTCCGAAAAAAAACGAACGTTTAACAAATGATTTTTTTTGTGCTTGCAAACGGTTTAACGTCAATGTTACGAAAAGTGCGATAATTCCCATGAAATACGCCACGTCCCGAATATCAATCACGCCTCTGCTCATTGATGTGTAATGCACGCTCATGCCCAAATCCTGAACAAATGTTTCGTAGCGACCAAAAAATCCACCAATCAAGTCGAAACCAAATAACATAAATCCACAAACGATCACACCCGAAATAAACGCCACAATTTGATTTTTCGAAACTACAGAAAGAAAAATCCCAATAGCCGTGAATGCCCCGCCAATAAAGAGTAATCCGAAATATGAGCCCCAAATTCCGCCCATATCGACATTGCCCTTAATTTGACTGAGTTGTTGAATGGCATAAACGTAGGTTGCCGTTGGAATTAAAGCCAGAACCAACAATGTAACACACGCCCAGTATTTTGCAGCAACGATTTGGAAATCGCTCAGCGGTTTGGTCATCAAAATTTCAATCGTTCCTGTTCGACGTTCTTCCGAAAAACTTCGCATAGTGATGGCGGGAATCAAAAACAAAAACACCATCGGCGCCATACTGAAAAACGCGTCTAACGTGGCATAGCCGTAATCAAAAATATTATAGCCAGATGGAAAAACAAATAAGAATAACCCCGTTAGTAACAGGAATACCGTAATCACCAAATATCCCATCACAGATGAGAAAAACATTGAAATTTCTTTAAAGTATAGGTGTTTCATGTTACAAAGATACAAAAAAATATTAATTTTTAAACCGAACAATAATTTTCGTATGCTTTTTTATTCCCAACAAACTCGCAGCATTCGATCGGTTCATGGCAATTTGCATATACCCGTCGCTTGCAAACAAAGCCAAAATATCCGATATTCCGACATCCGAATAAGCCGACGAAATTTTACGAACGGTATTTCTTTCAAAAAAAATTTCAAAATGTTTAAATTGCGATTTCAATTCCGAAAACGCCGATTGATGGATGTTTGTATTTACATTTTCATAACGGTCGATATAGGTTACATCCCCCACAATCTCGATGTATAAAATCTGACCATTAGACGTTTCCTGGCGAATAATGGGAAAAGACGGTGTTATTTGATTTCTGAGTTGTGTTGGTATTCCAAGTTTGTTCGGTGGCGTTCCTGATGCCAAAAAAGCAGCAATTTTGGCAAATAAATCTCGATCCGGAAATGTGAAACACTCGTGATCTTGCATTTCTGTGATTTCATAGACTTCGGTAGGACTTTCGTTTTTTGGAAAAAGTAATGAAAAAATTCCATTGTCCGTACCCACAAAAAATTGGTTGCGATAACACACGATTAGATGTGCGCAATCCTTATCGGCAATGGTATTTACGCCTACAATATGCACAGTTCCATCGGGCGAATGAGGATACACATTTCGGATGAAATAAGCCGCTTTGCCGATATCGAACACAGGCACGAGATGGGTAACATCAATAATATCGGCATTCGGCAAATACCTGTAAATCTTAGCTTTTACAGCTGCCAAATAATGGTCGTTTTCTCCCCAATCGCTTGTTATCGTGATTAATCCCATGAATTTTTGCAAATAAACCTACAAAAATACAAATAATTTAGTGAATAATTGCAATTTTTAGAAAAATATTTTTTATATTGAGGTTATTTTTCCAATTTATTCGTATCTTTGTACTAATTTTTGAAGCACTATTTTATGGAACTACTTTTAATAGAAGACAATCGCCGTCTCAGCGAATTTTTGGTCAAAGGCCTTGAAGAAAGCGGTTTTAGTGTTGTGTTGGCGGAAATAGGTACGGATGCACGTCGGTTGATTGCAGAAAAGACGTGGGATGTGATTTTATTAGATATCATGTTGCCCGATATCGATGGCTTCGAACTTCTGCAATACACGCGTTTCAAAGAAAATCACACGCCTATTTTGGTGCTTAGTGCTCTGAACGAAACCGATGACAAAGTGAAAGCCCTTAAATATGGCGCAGATGATTATCTTTCAAAACCCTTTCATTTTAAGGAATTGGTTGCACGAATTCATGCGCTAACACGACGATTTAAGCAAAAATACAACGAACAATCAAATGTTTTGTTGTGCGATGATTTAAGACTCTATGTTGATGAACACCGCGTGGTTAGAGGTGAAAAAGAGATCAAACTGACACCTCAAGAATTTAAGCTGCTAAAATATTTGATGGAAAATAAAAATCGAATTATGTCAAGAACGCAGATTTTAGACGCAGTTTGGGGGTATAATTATGATACAAACACGAATGTTATCGACGTTTATATTTCTTATCTTCGAACAAAAATTGACACAGAAGATTTGCCGAAATTGATTGAAACTATTAAAGGCATAGGCTATCGCATTCGAACAACTGATTAAAATTATGAAAATTCAAACTCGCTTAAGTCTGTTTACCTCTGTTATTTTTGGCATCATTTTTTTGGTGGCTTCGGCATTTATTTATGGATTATTTCGCAGCAATGCAGAACTAGCAATTTACAGAGGGCTTGAAAAAACTGCATACATCACAGCTTTTTTTTATCTCGAAGAGGATGAATTGAGTAGTGAAGAGTTTGCAAAAGTGCACAGACAGTTCCGCGAGTTAGTCAACATGAATTATCAGGTTTACGACATGGAAAATCAAATTTGGCGAGGCGTAGAAACATCCAGAGTCAGTGATTTGATATTGCAGGAAATCCGCGAAAGACAAGCGCTTTCGTTTAAGTCTGACAATTTTTTCTGTCATGGAATTTTTTATCACGATAATCAAGGTGATTTTATCGTTGTAACAAAAGAAAATCAAGAGGTTTTATCAGAACAACTCAATGCACTGCTTTGGATTTTAGTTTTGGCATTTATTTTGGGAATTTTGACGGTGATTTTTTCGAGCAGATGGATTGCGAAAATGGCGTATCGGCCATTTAGCAAGGTTATCAACCAAGTGAAAAATATGTCTACACAAAATTTGAATGTACAAATCAAATCATCGCAAACGGAAGACGAATTGCAGGCTTTGATTGATACATTTAATGAATTGTTGTCAAAAATTTCAGAAACTGTAATTGTTCAAAAAAACTTTGTGAAGTATGTTTCTCATGAATTTAAAACGCCGTTAGCCGCGATATTCGGGCATCTGGAAGTTTTCTTGATGAGAGACCGAAATTCTGAGGAATACAAAAAATTAGCAGAAAAATTAGTACAAGATGTTCATCAATTAGAAAAAATTTTAGACATACTCCTGATAATTTCAGATTTGCGAAATAGTGCAGAAGTCACTTCCTCCGTGCGTTTGGACGAATTAATTTGGGAAATTATCGACCAGTTGAAAAACAATTATCCAAATTCCAAAGTCTTAATCAATATAAATATTGAACCCGCCGAATCCCATGTATTAACCATTCACAAAGATAAAACTCAACTGCTGATGGCCTTATTCAACTTGATTGAAAATGCCGTAAAATACTCTCGCGATTATTCGGTTGAAATTGAAATATTCAAAAAAGGCCACACGCTTTGTTTGGCGATTCGCGATAATGGTATCGGTATTCCTCCCGACCAAATTCAACACGTCAGTAAGCCATTTTATCGCGCCGATAATACGAATAAAATTCAAGGCTCAGGCATTGGATTATCTATTGCTCTGCGCATTTTGGAGAAAAACGACATTCACTACGAAATTCTGTCAAAAGAGCATGAAGGGACTACGGTTTTACTTAAATTTGACTTGTTATGATGAGACGAAAAATTTGTATATTAGTTTGGTGTTGTGCGATTGTACCGTTGTTTGCACAAGTTCAAAAGAGTGATTCTGTTGAAGAAGTTCTGAAAAATCTGACGTTGGAAGAGAAAATTGCACAATTGATAGTGATTCGTTCCGATGCGCAGGGCAATGCGGCTTATTTTGCAAGAATTGCGGAAAGTATCAAAAAATATGGTGTTGGCGGAGTTTGTTTTTTTAAAGGAACGCCACACGGACTGGTTTATGCTAATAATTTATATCAATCTGTATCCAAAACTCCGTTGATGGTGAGTATCGATGGAGAATGGGGTGTAGCTATGCGATTGGACAGTGTTTTGGCGTTTCCTCGTCAGCAAACACTGGGTGCATTACAAGACGATTATTTGGTTTTTGAAATGGGTGAATTAGTTGCCGAACAATGTAAGCGACTGGGGATTCACGTTAATTTTGTGCCATGTGTCGATGTCAATTCCAATCCGAAAAATCCTGTTATCAATACACGCTCATTTGGTGAAAACCGTGTGAATGTAGCAAACAAAGGGATTGCTTACATGCAAGGTTTACAATCAAAAAATGTGATGGCATCTGCCAAGCATTTTCCCGGACATGGTGATACCGATGTGGATTCGCACTACGATTTACCGGTTATTAAACATGCGTTTGATCGTATAGACTCCATTGATTTGTTTCCGTTCAAAATGTTGATTAGAAATGGCGTTAAGAGTGTGATGATTGCACATTTGAATATTCCTGTGATGGACAAATCGCAATACCCGTCGTCGGTTTCCAAATTTATTGTAGATACGCTTTTAAAACAAAATATGGGGTTTCGTGGTTTGGTTTTTACCGATGGCTTGGAGATGGAAGGCTTTGCAAAGTTCGGAACAAACGGCGAAATGGAGTTGCTCGCTTTAGAAGCAGGTGTTGATATTTTGCTGTTGCCCGTCAACACCGAAAGAACAATTAGAACCATTGCAGATGCTGTTCGTTCGGGACGAATTTCCGAAGACTTGATTAATGAGAAATGTCGAAAAGTTTTACAAGCCAAATACGATTTAGGTATTTTGCATCAAGCGCCAATTATAAGTTCTGAGAATCTATTGCAGGACTTGAATACAGACAGAATTACACAACTGAATCAGAAAATTTACGCAAATGCTATCACAGTTTTAGAAAATAAAAACGCGATATTGCCTATAAACCCTGAAAAATACACACGTATAGCTAATATTAATATCGGCGATACAAAGCCGAATTTGTTTCAAAGAACAGTATCGAAATATAGTTCTTCGACAATATTTAATTTTCATCGCGATTTTCCGGAAAAGCATATAGATTCTATGGTCCGGATGTTTGAAAAACATGATTTATTGATTATTTCCATCACGAACACGAACATCAATGCAAGACGAAATTACGGTGTAACACCACAAACCATTCAATTGATTAAAAGACTTGCAACCCTTGATAAGCCTATAGTTTTAACAATCTTTGCAAGTCCGTATGTGTTAAGTTCGTTTCCAAAAAAATTCTCGACAGACGGTTTGGTGATTGCTTATCAGGAACAACAAACTGCGTTGGAAGTTGCGGCTCACGGGCTTTTTGGAGCGAGTGCGTTGAATGGCCGATTGCCGATTACGGCTTCCGAACAATATCCGATATTTTCAGGACTTCCATTGAGACAAACGCGTTTAGCAGCTGTTACAACAGGTCGTCGCGATACGTTGTTTGCTGCAATTGACGCGCGGTTGCAGAAAGCGATTGCGGATAGTGTGTTTCCAGGCTGTCAAGTGTTGGTTGCAAAAGACGGGAAAATTGTCTACAATAAAACGTTCGGATCTCACACGTATGATGATACTCTTCAAACCGTAAACTTAACCGATCTCTACGATGTGGCGTCTGTAACAAAAGTTGCTGCGACTACATTAGCGTTGATGAAACTCTACGATGAAGGGAAATTCAAACTGAGCGATAAGTTGTCCGCTCATTTGCATTATCTTAAAAACACGAACAAAGCGGACATGACCATTCGTCAGGTATTGGGTCATCAAGCAGGTTTGTCACCGTCTATACCAACTCATAAAAATGATTCTTTGTTTAGTACCATAGCGGATTCCAATTTTTCGATAGAAGTTGCACCCGGGCTTTATACATCGAAAGCGGCATTGGATACTCTTCGTAAAGATATTGTGGAAAGTCCGCTAATCCCAAGAAGACCGTACAGATATAGCGATTTAGGGTTTTATTTCATTGCCGAATTAATTCACAAATTGAGTGGCCAAACCTTGGATCAATATGTAACTGAAAATTTCTACAAACCTCTAAAATTAAGTCATACCACGTTTCATCCGACTCAACAATTTCCACTTTCACAAATTATTCCGACTGAAAACGACACAGTTTTTCGCAAGCAATTAGTACACGGATTTGTTCATGATCCAACAGTGGCCATGCTTGGCGGAGCGGGCGGTTCGGCAGGTTTGTTTTCTAATGCCGAAGATTTGGCAGTGATTATGCAAATGCTTCTCAATCGTGGTGAGTACGATGGGCAACGTTATATTTCCCCACAAACCATAGATTTATTTACTCAACGCATCCTCCCAAACAACCGTCGCGGCGCAGGTTTTGACAAACCTGCCGATGATCCGACAAAAAGTCCGGCAGCTAAATCCGCATCCAAAAAAAGCTTTGGACATTCTGGTTTTACAGGCACTTTGGTATGGGCAGATCCCGAAAATCAACTGATATTTATTTTCCTTTCGAATCGCGTAAATCCTACGGCTGCCAATAATAAACTTCTACAACAAAATTTCCGTCCGGAATTGCAGCAGATGTTTTATGATATATTACGGTAAAAAAGTAGGGGTCGAAAATTTTCGACTCCTACGGCAAGATTATATCAACCCCTTTTTATGTTTTTCACCAATCACACGAAGCATATCCTCCGTCATCGCATCTAAATCGTATTCCGGTTTCCAGCCCCACTCTTCGCGAGCAGCACTGTCATCGATCGAGTTTGGCCAACTATCAGCAATGGCTTGACGAAAATCGGGTTTGTAAGTGATTTCAAAATTCGGTATAAATTTGCGAATAGATGCTGCCAATTCTTTTGGTGTTACACTAAAAGCGCCAACGTTGAAACCCGCATGGTGTTTGAGTTTTCCGAAATCCGCCAAAAATAAATCCGTTGTGGCTTTCAAACAATCAGGCATATACATCATCGGTAACCTCGTATCTTCTTTCAGAAAACACTCGTATTTGCCGTGTTTCACCGCATCGTAAAAAATTGCAACAGCATAATCCGTTGTTCCGCCACCAGGCAGCGTATCGTTGCTGATAATGCCCGGATAACGCAAACCGCGAATATCCATACCGTATTTTTGAACGTAATAGTCGCCAAGCAATTCGCCAGCAACTTTGGTTACACCATACATGGTTGAGGGTTGCAAAATCGTGTCTTGTGGAGTGTGGTCAAACGGTGTTGTTGGACCAAAAGCAGCGATTGAACTCGGAATAAAAATGCGTTTTATACCTTTTTCGCGTGCCACTTCGAGCACATTCATCGTACCATTCATGTTAAGATTCCACGCGAATTGCGGATTTTTTTCGCCTACAGCCGAAAGAATTGCAGCCAAGTGGATAATACCATCAATTTGGTGTTTATCAATCAACATTTCCAATTTTGCGCGATCTAAAACGTCCAATTGGTCGGTAGGACCATTATCTGTGATTTCCGCTTTAAATGCGGGATTGAGGTCTGTGGCAATCACATTATCATTGCCATAAATTTTACGAAAAGCCAACGTCAATTCTGAACCAATTTGACCGTTTGCGCCGATGATGAGAAGTTTTTTTATCATAATATTTTTTTGCTTTACTACTATGTTATTAATTTAATGAACTTACAACGCATATATCATTTACTTGAAAAAATCCATTAGATTTGCACTAACCGTAATATAGTTTGGTGCACCTGCCAAATTGTAGGTTGAGCGCGCATAATCAATTTGGAATTTGTAAATCTTCGCCCCTACTCCCCACGAAAAACCCACAAATCCGGGACGTACAGAGTTTTTTAACTCCTGACGTCGATGATAGTTGTAACTCAACCGCAAAGCAAAATTTCCGAACAGAAAAACTTCAGCACCCGGAATAATGTGCCGCATAGCATTATCGGCAAATGTTGAAAATTTGTTAGGCTTCGTAACTTCTCCTGTTACCGGATCAACTTCTTCAGCATTAACATCCACGCCAGAAAGATTCCATCTTTGCAAATTCGAAAGCACTACCGAATAGGCAAATGGAGCGTGTTGTATACGTTGGTACACCGCCATCGTGATTTCAAACGGCAGTTTTTCATAATCGGTAACAAGGTCTCGTTTCAGCACCGTACCGATATTCCGAAAGCCTAACGATACCCCCAAGCGTTTTTCGACATTTGTGTAAGTACCGCTAACATCTACGGCTACTCCGTGTTGGAAAAAATTTTCTCCACGGAAAAATAGGTATTTGAAATTTGCGCCAATGCTAAACACGGAGTCCACCAAAGCCTTACCCCATCCCAAATTCAGCGCAAACTCATACATTGGATTGGATGGACCTAAATAATATCCGCTTGCATCGTAGGCTTCAATAGACCCATAATTCACATATTGCATGGAGGCCAAAAACACGCCAACTTTTTGTAAATCGCGAACATACGCAGCATGCAAATTGGAATATGCCCAAAAATAATCGGCATAATGCAACATCGCAAAATGATCCAACGACGGCAGAATTAACGACGGATTAGATATCGCGAAATTAATGTCCGGCTCCGGAAATGTTGCAAAATTTCCACCTAACGATGCCAAACGCGCTGAGGAACTTAAATTCAAAGACGGAAATGCCGTATTCGGAAGTCCTTGTGAATAAAGGCATCCCGAAAGCATCAATGCACATCCGTAAAGTAAAAATCGTTTCATTATTCTTCTATTGCTGGTTTAGAGCTTGTAAAACTTTGAAGCATGGTGATCACTTCTTCATCTATAAAAACATTGTAAGGAGTTGGTATTTTCAGCTTCAATAAAGCTTTTTGCTTGTTTCTGTGCTCCTCATCTTCATTGAGAAAATCTTCGTTTGGCTGAATAATCATTGAATCATACATTTTGAACGCGACAAAGAATTGCGGATTGGCTAAGAAAAAAGCATCGGTATCAAACGACTTTACCAATCTGTCAAAACTTTGAATTGGGCGCAATGTTGTACCGTCAAGCATGACGATGTCAACAACTCGTCCGTTGGTGTGCATATAGGCAACCGAATCCGAATCTAACAACATATCATTTCCTCCTACATTGACGGCAACATGCTTTCTCTGTTGTCGGCCGTTTTTAAATTGTATGACCCGATCCAAAAGTCCGTCTTCATGATAAAAATACCAGGTCCCTTCATGCAAACCGTCTTCGTACAAACCTCTGATAAAAAGATTTCCGTTGGCAAAATGCGCTTCATAAATACCGTGCGACAAATTGAGTTTGTAGGTGGTCGTCTGCGTTCCTCGTTCCGTTCTTTGCCACCATAAGCCATTTCGCAAATCGCGGTACCATTCTTGGGTTTCAACACAATTTCCTTCTTTATCGAATACTTCTGACAGACCGTGTAACATACCGTTGAAATAGTTTTCTCGCTTGATGATCCGCCCTATCGTATCAAAGATTTCCCAAGTGCTGTCGCGAAGTTGCTCTAAATAAAATCCGGTTGCTCTGATTGTTCCATTCGGATGAAAATGTGTAACTTTTGCTGCATATCCGTCTCTGAAATAATCCAAAATGGAAATGGTTCTGTCAAATCTGTCGAAATATCTGAATTGTCCGTAAGGTCTGTTGTCTTTGAATTGTCCTGTATAACTCATCCCTTCGGACCTGATGACTTTCCAAGGCCCTTGTCTGAGACCCTTTGCATCTATAAAATTAGTGTCCGTAGGCCGTGCCACTTGCGCGAATACAACCTGTGAAAACACTGCAAACATGCAGACTATAGCGACTTTGAATTTATTTAACATGTTTTTGCGTATTCGGATAAAGAGTTAAAATTTTGATCAATCAGTTTGGAATAGCTTGCGACAAGCAATTTATCGTTAGAAATAAATATCGTTTTCATGCCTAATTTTTTACCGAATTTCATGTCGGAAATGGAGTCTCCAACCATAACCGATTGTTTGAACCGAATGTTTGAAAACTGCCGTTTGGCCAGCAATCCCATGCCGACATTCGGTTTTCGGAATATACTTTTCGAGTGTTTCAAATCCGGACAAAAATAAATTGCATCAATCCGTCCGCCTGCTTTTTCCACTTGATTTTTCATGTATTCGTGTATCTCATGCAATGTTTGTTCTGTCATTAATTTTTTACCAATACCCTGTTGATTTGTCACAACCACAATCCGTTCAAAACACTTCGACAATTTGGCAATAGCCTCCAACGCTCCGTCTTCGAACACAAATTCGTCGGGAGTTTTGACGTAATCGTCGATTAGTCTGCGGTTGATAACGCCGTCTCTATCTAAAAATAGGGTCATTTGCTTATTGGTTGATTTAGTTGCTTAAATTGTTACACGGTGTCCGGTGCACGGTACCGGTCACCGTGTAGTAAAAATTTATTTTGGAAACAATGTACTCTCCACAAGTTGGCAAATAATGTGCCCAATCAGCGCATGGCATTCCTGAATTCGTGGTGTATCTTTGGAAGGCACGTTTAATAAAACATCACAATGATTTTTCATTTCTCCGCCGGTTTCGCCGGTCATTGCAACAGTAAACATGCCTCGTTCTTTGGCGGTTTTCAAGGCATTGATCACATTCGCCGAATTTCCAGATGTGGATAATCCTATCAGTACGTCATTTTTATTACCTTTCGCACGGATCAAGCGTGCATACACTTCGTAATACGAATAATCATTTGCAACAGCGGTGAGGTACGATGTGTCGCAATGCAACGCATCCGCGTGAAGCGGTGGTCTGTCATAGTAAAACCTGCCCGATAATTCGGCAGCCAAATGTTGTGCATCAGCAGCACTACCGCCATTTCCGCAGAATAACACTTTACCATGAGGCGATTGATAGGTTTTTACAATTGCATCAACAACCTTTTGGATATTTTGCAACAATTTCTCGTCGGATAAAAGTTTTGTTTTTACATTAATAGAATCTTGAATGGCTTTGTTTATCATGGTTTATAACGTTTTTTCGATTAAATAATGGTTTCGAGTTGGCGAATTTCTTGACACCAATTCGGCAACATAACCTGCTAAAAACAACTGCGTTCCAATGATCATACACATGATAGCAATGTAGAAAAATGGACTGTTTGTAATCAAAGGCGCACCTATTCCACGGGTCAGAAAGACCCATTTCTGAATACCAAGCCAAACTACAGCAAAAAATCCCAGAACAAAAATTAACGTACCTAATCCGCCAAAAAAGTGCATTGGACGTTTGCCGAATTTTCCGATAAACGAAATAGACATCAGATCCAAAAAACCGTTGATAAATCTATTCAATCCGAATTTTGTAACGCCATATTTTCGAGCGCGATGTTCCACTTCTTTTTCAGTAATTTTCGCAAAACCTGCAGATTTTGCAATAACCGGAATGTAGCGATGCATCTCGCCATAAACCTCAATACTCTTGACCACTTGCGATTTGTAGGCTTTCAGCCCGCAGTTGAAATCATGCAGATAAATACCTGACATTTTTCGTGCAGCCCAGTTAAAAAGCTTGGTTGGCAAGGTTTTCATAAGCGGATCATAGCGTTTTTTCTTCCAACCGGAAACGATGTCGTAACCATCTTTGGTAACCATTCGATAAAGTTCAGGGATTTCATCCGGACTATCTTGCAAATCGGCATCCATCGTGATAATCACATCGCCTTTTGCCATTTCAAATCCCACGTTCAAAGCGGCAGATTTTCCATAATTCCGACGGAATTTAACGCCGTGAATGTTCGGATTTTGAGATGCCAACTGTTCGATGACCGACCACGACCCATCCGTACTACCGTCATCAATCAAGCATATTTCGTAAGAAAAATGATAGTCTTTCATCACCTTTTCAATCCATGCGCAAAGTTCGGGCAACGATTCGGCTTCGTTAAGTAAAGGCACTACAACGGAAATATTCATCTTCGATAGGTTTTAATCCACAAAGATACAAAAAAAAAATGAACGGCGCAAGCCCTCAACGAAGTAAAATATGCAAAAAATGTTTAGAACGACAAGATTCCTTTTATAAAAAACTTAACTCGCACTTTTTCATTGGGAAGCAATGTCAGATTCTTTAGTAGCACGGAAGCATCTCTTTCACCTGGATAAATACAATCAACGGTATAAGTTCCAGGCAATAACTTTATTGAAAAATAACCAGTGCTATCACACCTCGTGCTGATGTCTGTTCCTTTAATTGAAATTATCCAATCTATAAAAGAGCATTTCATAGTATCATTTATTTCTACACATCCCGCAAAAGGGCGCTCTCCATCTAAAGATAACACTTCGCCATGTATCATCGCAGAGTCTTGCAATGCAGTGTCAAAATGACGGCTAACTATAAAGGCCTTACTTTCTTCTGGTTTAGTTTTATTTAAACAAGATGAAAAACCTCCAGCCAAAGCCAGCAAAAGTACGATGAGTTTAATGATGTTTGTTTTCATAAAAGTATTTTTAGTTTTTGTATTTAATATTGTTCTTTATTATTCGGAAAATCCTGTGTTTTCACATCATCGATGTATCGTCTCACAACATTGCCGATTACGTCATTCAGATTAGTATAGCGACGCAAAAAGCGAGGCGAAAAATCTTGTGTAATACCCATCATATCGTGGAAAACGAGTACTTGACCATCGGCTGCTGCACCCGCGCCTATGCCAATAACCGGAATATCCAACGATTTGACCACTTTTGCAGTGAGTTTTGCAGGTATTTTTTCCAAAACAAGGCCAAAACAGCCGATTTTTTGTAACAATAGCGCGTCTTTGAGCAATTTGTCGGCTTCTGTTTTTTCGGTAGCACGCACGACATAAGTTCCGAATTTGTTTATTGATTGAGGGGTAAGCCCTAAATGTCCCATCACGGGAATACCTGCGGAAAGTATACGTTGAACGGATTCGACAATTTCTTCACCACCCTCCAATTTCACAGCATCGGCACCTGTTTCCTTCATCACACGAATAGCCGAACAAAGTGCCTCTTTCGAATTGCCTTGATATGAACCAAACGGCAAATCCACTACAACCAATGCACGTTTTACGGCTCTAACAACGGATTGACCGTGATAAATCATTTGATCCAACGTAATCGGCAACGTAGTTGGATGTCCGGCAATCACATTAGCAGCCGAATCACCCACCAAAATCACGTCGATATTGGCTTGGTCAACAATTTTTGCCGTAGAATAATCATAGGCTGTGAGCATGGCGATTTTTTCGCCGTGGACTTTCATTTCACGCAAAACCTGTGTGGTTACTTTTGTAATATTCGTTTTTGAACTTTTCATCCTTGATTTTTTTGCAAAGATACGATTTTTTTTGTATCTTTGCAAAAAATTATACAACTCATTTATTAACTCATTAAAAACCTCTCATTATGGTAAAAGTAGCAATCAATGGTTTTGGTCGTATCGGACGACTCACTTACCGTTATCTTTTAGACAAACAAGGCGTTGAAGTTGTTGCTGTCAACGACCTTACTGACGCAAAAACGTTAGCACATTTATTCAAATACGACTCTGTTCACGGAAAATTTCCGGGCACAGTTAGCGTAGACGGCGACAAAATCGTAATCAACGGCAAAGCCATTAAAATTTATGCCGAAAAAGATCCCGAAAATTTGCCTTGGGCAGAACTCGGCGTAGAAATTGTTGTTGAAGCAACAGGTGTTTTCCGTAATCGTGAAAAAATGGGCAAGCATATTAAAGCCGGTGCGAAAAAAGTGGTTCTCACTGTTCCTGCCGACAAAGCCGAAGACGTTGATGCAACAGTGGTTTTGGGTGTTAACGACCACGTGATTACAAAAGATTTGCAATTCATTTCGAATGCATCTTGCACTACAAATTGTTTGGCTCCGTTTGCCAAAGTTTTGAACGATAAATTTGGTATCAAACGGGGGTTAATGAACACGATTCACTCGTATACCAACGACCAAATTATTTTGGACGCTCCGCACAAAGACCTTCGTCGTGCACGTGCTGCTGCAATGTCGATTATTCCAACCAGCACAGGTGCTGCTAAAGCCGTAGGGTTGGTAATTCCCGAATTGAAAGGCAAAATGGACGGTTTTGCAATGCGTGTTCCAACTCCGGACGGCTCTGTTGTAGACTTGACTTGCGAATTGGAAAAATCGACCACTGCCGAAGAAATCAATGCCGCAATGAAAGAGGCTGCAAACGGTGCTATGAAGGGCATTTTGGAGTATTGCGAAGATCCTATTGTTAGTGTAGATGTTATCGGAAATCCGCATTCATCCATTGTTGATGCTGCTTTGACGAAAGTGATAGAAGGCAATTTCGTGAAAGTTGTAGCGTGGTACGACAACGAGGCCGGCTATTCGCACCGCGTTGTGGATTTAGTGATGAAATTGGTGTAAGCTTTGTCCTTACAACACAAAAAAGCGGAATATTACATTCCGCTTTTTTTTTCGATTTAGCATAAAGCCTACATCATACTTTCTTCGGCTGCATCGCGCAACTTTTGAACGTAAACGGCTTTCTTACGTTGTGCCCGATTGATAACCGAAGGTTTTTCAAACTGCTTGCGTCGTCTCAACTCTTTAACAACACCTGTTTTTTCAAATTTGCGTTTGAGTTTTTTCAAACCGCGATCAATGTTTTCACCTTCTTTTAGCGGGACAATAATCATACTAAATACCTTTTCCTTTCGTTTTAAATGAATAAATTATGAAATTTGGAGTGCAAAGGTACAAAAAAAAAATGAAACAACCAAATTATTCAAAAAACGTATTGAGCATAATCGAAATATCACAGTTCAATTTTTTTTCGTATCTTTGCATGTTTTTTATATCAAATTAACAAAAATATGGCAAAAAAACAAAAAAAGATTCCCGTGTTAGGTTCTATCATCAAAACAGCGATAGATTTGCGCAGTAAAATTTCGTTGATTGATTTCGGACGCGTGAAAAACCCACGAAAAGCACAAGAAAAAGTTTTGCGAAATATCTTGATAAAAGCAAGTTCTACGCATTTCGGTGACGCTTATAATTTTCCCGAACTTTTGAAAGAACAAGATTTAATTTCGGCTTACAAAAAAGCTGTGCCTACGTTTGATTACGATAGTTTGTACAATGCGTGGTGGCATCGCACACTCACTGGCGAACCGTATGTATGTTGGCCAGGTCCCATCAAACACTTTGCCCTAAGTTCTGGAACTTCCGGATCATCAAGCAAATACATTCCCATAACATCGGATATGAACAAACAAATTCAAAAAACGAGTATTCGCCAAATTTTTACATTGGCCAAATACGATTTTCCGAGTGAAATGTTTGAAAAAGGGATGTTGATGTTGGGCGGAAGCACGCATTTGCAATACAACGGAACCTATTATGAGGGAGATCTGTCGGGCATTACAGCAGGTAATATCCCCTTTTGGTTTCAACATTATTACAAACCCGGAAAACGTATTTCCAAAGAACGAGATTGGCAAGTGAAATTGGACGAGATCGTGAAAAATGCACCGAATTGGGATCTCATGGCCATTGTTGGAGTTCCTGCGTGGTTCGTGATTTTGATGGAAAGAATTATCGAAACATACAATCTGAAAACCATTCACGATATTTGGCCTAATTTGCGAATTTTTTGTCATGGCGGCGTGTCGATTGAGCCATATCGCAAAAGTTTAAATAAATTATTCGGCCAACCCGTTACATTCATCGAAACGTATTTGGCTTCAGAAGGATTTTTGGCATTTCAAAGTCGTCCGAATGCACCCGGCATGGAATTGGTGTTAGATAATGGTATTTTCTTCGAATTTGTGCCGTTTAACTACGAAAATTTCGACGAGAATTTCAATCTCAAACCCAATCCGAAAACGTTTACGATTGACGAAATCGAAGAAGGCAAAGAATACGCGCTACTGATCACAACGTGTGCAGGTGCATATCGCTATTTGATTGGCGACACGGTGAAATTAGTAGACCGAAAATACAACGAGATTATAATTACGGGACGCACAAAATTTTTCCTTAGCATTTGCGGTGAGCACTTGTCGGTGGATAATATGACGGTTGCTGTTAAGAAATTGAGTGATACAGAAAACGTTGAAATTCCTGAATTTTGTGTGATTGGAGAAGAATATGGAAATATGTTTGCTCATCGCTGGTTTTTGGCTTGCGACAAGCCTTTGGATCCAAACATTGCAGCACAAAAAATTGATCAGTGTTTGAGTGAAATCAACGATGATTATCGTGTTGAACGATTGGAAGCCATTCGTAAGGTTACAGTAGACGTTCTGCCAACAGCAGCCTTTTACGACTACATGCGCAAAATCGGCAAAGAAGGTGCACAAAACAAATTTCCGCGTGTGTTGCGTGGCGAAAAAATGGAGCATTGGTTGAACTATCTAAAAGATAAACGATGATACAAGCCATAATCTCCGGTATTGGATTAGGATTGGGAATCGCAATTATGCTTGGCCCTGCGTTTTTCTCGTTGTTGCAAACAAGTATTGACAGAGGGTTTCGAAATGCCATACAATTTGCAATTGGAATTGCTTTGAGCGATGCCTTTTTAATTGCTGTCACGTTTTTGGGAATAGCATCCCTCTTAGGAAAACCAATGGCCAGAGAAATTGTTGGATTAGTCGGTGGAGGTATATTAATTGGAATTGGTATTCATACATTTTTGAACCGATGCAAACGTCCGGAAATGTGTGTCGAAGTTGAAATAAAAGAAGCTGTCAAATTTGAAAAAAAAATCATACTTCCTAAAGTGCCCAGGTCTATTGTCTTTTTTGTAAAAGGATTTTTGTTGAATTTAGCAAATCCCGCAATTTGGTTTTTTTGGATATTCTGGGTAGGTGTAATCAGTACACAATATACCAAGAATGACGGAGGTTTGGATATAATTTCTCTGACGGTTTTCTTTACATGTACGCTGGCTACCATATTGTGTACAGACATTCTAAAAGCTTACGCTGCCAACCAGTTGAGAGGTCGAATTAACGATAAACTGATGGCCAAAGTCAATATGCTTTTTGGGTTGATATTAATCGGTTTCGGTGTCTTTTTAACTATAAGATCCGCTTATCCGATTCTTGAACTCATGCTTAAATTTAAATATCTTAATAATTGATGTAGGAGCGAGGCATGCCTCACCCCTACCGTAAAACCAATTTCATGGAAACCACCAAATGTTTAATTATCGGATCCGGTCCAGCAGGCTACACTGCAGCTATTTATACCTCTCGTGCAGATCTCAACCCTATTCTGTATCAAGGCATTCAGCCAGGCGGACAACTAACAATAACGACGGATGTTGAAAATTTTCCGGGTTATCCTAATGGCGTTACGGGTCCTGAATTAATGGAAGATTTACGCAAACAAGCCGAACGTTTTGGCACAGACGTTCGTTCGGGTATTGTAACAGCTGTTGATTTGTCGAAACGCCCGTTTTTAGTAACCGTTGATGATAACAAACAACTTTTGGCCGAAACTCTGATTATTTCGACCGGCGCTTCCGCGAATTGGCTGGGGCTCGAAAGCGAGAAAAAATTCCAAGGCATGGGTGTTTCCGCATGTGCAACGTGCGACGGCTTTTTCTATCGCAATCACGATGTTTGTGTGATTGGTGGAGGCGATACAGCAACCGAAGAAGCGTCGTATTTAGCCAATCTGTGCAACAAAGTGTATTTGATTGTTCGCAGAGACGAATTACGCGCTTCGAAAGCCATGCAACGGCGCGTGTTGAACCATCCGAAAATCGAAATCATTTGGAAGCACAAACCTAAAGAGATTTTGGGCGATAACAGCGGTGTTACGGGAATTCTACTCCATCATTCCGACACAAATGTCGAACGCAAACTTGATGTTACAGGCGTTTTTGTAGCAATCGGACACACGCCAAACACAACGTTGTTTCACGAACAATTGGAACTTCATCCCGAAGGATACATCAAAACTATTCCCGGTTCAACACGCACAAGTGTTGACGGTGTTTTTGCAGCAGGCGATGTGCAAGATTTGCACTATCGACAAGGGATTACTGCCGCAGGAACTGGTTGCATGGCTGCCATAGAAGCAGAACGTTTTTTGCAAGAACAAGACTAAGAGAATTGCAAACATAATTTTACTGTATTCCAGGAATTTGTGTTAAATACCTCCGTTTTTTCATTTTTTTTTTGTATCTTTGTTGTTTGTATTATCTTGAAAAATTATGTCTTTATGAACATTATTATTATGTCTTTTGTAATACTCGCTGCATTGGCAGCAATCGCAGCAATCACTGTATATATTGTAGCAAAGAAATTTTATGTTGAGGAAGATCCTCGCATTGATATGGTCAATGAGTTGTTGCCTGGGGTGAATTGTGGAGGTTGCGGATTTCCGGGATGTCGAGCATTTGCTGAGGCTATCATCAAACAAGGGAGTTTGGATGGGTTGAATTGTCCTGTCGGAGGAGCAGATTGTATGAAAAGTATTGCGCCTGTTCTGGGTGTCGAGGTAATTGTTGAAGATCCGAAAATTGCGGTGGTTCGTTGTTCGGGAAGTAAAGTCAACTCGCCGCGAACAGTGGATTACGAAGGGTTTCAGAGTTGTCGTTTTTCATTTAATCTTTACACGGGAGTAACGGGATGTCCGCGCGGCTGTGTAGGTTTGGGCAGTTGTGTGCAATCTTGTCAGTTTGATGCAATGTATATTGATGAGGAAACAGGCTTGCCTGTAATTATTGATGACAAATGTGTTGCTTGCGGTGCATGCGTTACGACTTGTCCGCGCGGTGTGATACAATTGCGATTGAAAGGCAAAAAAGATCGTCGAATTTTTGTTTCTTGTATCAATAAGGAAAAAGGTGCTTTGGGTAAAAAACATTGTTCGGTAGTGTGTATCGCTTGTGCAAAATGTCAGAAAGCATGCCCTTTCGGAGCGATTACCATACACAATAATTTGGCATATATTGATCACACCAAATGCAAATTGTGTCGCAAATGTGCACCTGAATGTCCGACAAATGCTATCCATGAAGTGAATTTCCCGGAGAGGAAAGTTGCAGAAAAAAGCGAAGTAGAAAACGAATAAAAAAGAACATTCTATGAAAACCTTCAAAATTGGCGGAGTACATCCCAATGAACATAAGATTAAAGCAGAAGACCAATCTATCACTTTGGACTTACCAAAACAAGGCATTGTGTTTGTTTCCCAGCATTTGGGCGCACCTTCGGAATGTGTTGTGGTGAAAGGTGATAAGGTCAAAGTAGGACAACTTTTGACAAAAAACGAGAATTTTATCGGAGCCAATGTACATAGTCCGTTTTCCGGAACGGTGAATAAAATTGATACGATTTACGATGCAAGCGGTTATCGCAAAGAAGCGATTGTGATTGATGTTGAGGGTGACGAATGGCTTGAAAACATTGACCGTTCGGAAACGATTAAACGTGAAATTTCGTTGGAGAAAGACGAAATCATTGCCAAAATAAAAGAAATGGGTATTGTCGGATTAGGCGGTGCATGTTTTCCAACGCACGTAAAATTGATGATTCCCGAAGGAAAAACTGCGGAATACCTTATCATCAACGGCGTGGAGTGCGAACCGTATTTGACCGACGATTATCGACTTATGGTGGAGCGTGGCGAACAATGTTTGGTCGGTGTTTCCATTTTGCAAAAAGCACTTGGCGTGAAAACGGCGTACATTGGTATCGAAAATAACAAACCGAAAGCTATTGAACATTTGAAAAAATTGACAAAATCGTTCGAAGGTATCGAGGTTGTTGCACTTCATGTAAAATATCCACAAGGTGCAGAAAAACAATTGATCAATGCAATCACCGGTCGTGAAGTGCAATCAGGTAAACTTCCGATTGACGCAGGTTGCGTAGTGTGTAACATTTGTACGGCTCATGCGGTGTACGAAGCTGTTCAAAAAAACAAGCCGCTCATTGACCGAATCGTTACGGTTACCGGACTTCACGTGGAAAAAGTGGCGAATTTGTTTGTTCGTATCGGCACGCCGATTTCGATGCTATTGGATGCTGTCGGCGGAGTTCCTGCGAATACAAGCAAAATTATCAGCGGAGGTCCGATGATGGGGAAAGCCTTGTTTTCAACGGATACAGCTGTTACGAAAGGCACATCTGCATTGTTATTGATGGATGAAAGCGACGCACATCGTGGCGAACCGACGAATTGCATTCGTTGTGCAAAATGTGTGAGTGCTTGTCCGATGGGCTTGGAGCCTTATCTCTTGGGGGCTTTGGTAGAAAATGAAGATTTTGAACGAGCTGAAAATGAAAGCGTAATGGATTGTATCGAGTGTGGCAGTTGTTTGTACACATGTCCATCGTATCGTCCGCTGTTAGACTGCATTCGGGTTGGAAAGTATACTGTGAGGGTTTTGCAGAGTAAACGAAAATAAAATAGAAAAGGTGCGAGGTGGCAAGATGCTGGATACGTGGTGTACGAAAAAACTGTCATTCCGAGCATAGTCGAAAAACCGAAGCACGAAGTGCAAGCTCGACGAAGCCAATCCTCTTGCTAAATGAAATAAACTACTGAAAGTATGGATTACGAATTTATAAAAACAAGATTAGCCCCTTGTGGAGGGTATTGTGGAAATTGTTTTGCCTTTTCAGAAGGAAAAATTTGTGAATTAAGTAAAGATTTGCAAAATAACTTGGGAAATTTTGATGAATATGCAGAACGATTTGTAAACTTATTAAATGAGCCTTTGTTTCTGAACTATTCTGAATTCAAAGAAATGTTGAACTACTTTTCATTTGGAAAATGTAAAGGATGTCGAAAAGAAAAATGTGCAGTGTTCAAAGGCTGTAACGTTAGAGAGTGTAGTGAAAATAAAGGAGTTGATTTTTGTTTCCAATGTTCAGAATTTCCGTGTAATAATACCGGTTTTGACGAACATTTGCAGAAACGTTGGATAGCAAGATGCATAAAAATGAAAGAGTGTGGAGTTGAAGCATATTATAATGAAATTAAAAATGAACCAAGATATTGAATCTGTTCTTCGACTATGCTCAGAATGACACCCCCTTCGTACCTCGCAATCCCACACCAGATAATTAAATAACCAAATCAACAAAATTACAAACCAAATATATGAACAAACTAATAATCTCCGGAGCACCCCACGTGCACAGTCCCCAAAATGTGAACAAAATCATGTGGGGCGTGGTCATTGCACTCATTCCGACTTTGCTGGCCTCCGTTTATTTCTTCAGATTCGAGGCTTTGCTTACCGTTGCAGTTGCCGTTGCATCGTGTTTGTTTTTCGAATGGGCGATTCAAAAATATCTGCTCAAACAAACACCTACAACAAGCGACGGATCTGCTGTAATCACAGGGCTTTTGCTCGCCTTCAACTTACCGAGCAATTTGCCTGTTTGGATGACCATTCTCGGTTCGTTGGTGGCTATCGGTATCGCCAAAATGGCATTCGGCGGATTGGGAAAAAATCCATTCAATCCGGCATTGGTGGCTCGTGCATTTTTGTTGATTTCGTTTCCTGTAGCGATGACATCTTGGCCTACTATTCGTCCATTATTCGGCGATGCAGTTGTAGATGCGATGACTGGCCCTACCCCATTCGGATTTCTGAAAGAAGGCATTGCACAAGGCATTCCGCTGAGCCAATTGATGCAATCGCCCGAAATTCCGTCGTATGCAAATTTGCTTTTTGGTGCAAATGGCGGTTCGCTCGGCGAAGTTTCAGCATTGGCGATTTTGTTGGGAGGAATTTATATGTTATGGAAACGCATCATCACGTGGCATATTCCGGTAACCTTTATCGGAAGTGCGTTTGTGTTTGCGACTATTCTAAACGCAATTAATCCCGAACTATTCATCAATCCTTGGGTACACTTGCTTTCCGGTGGTTTGATGCTTGGTGCGGTGTTTATGGCAACGGATTTGGTCACTTCGCCCATGTCTCCAAAAGGGCAGTTGGTATTTGGTTTAGGGTGCGGTGTGCTGACGATTGTAATCCGCGTTTGGGGCTCATATCCCGAAGGTGTATCATTTGCAATTTTGATTATGAATGCGTTTGTTCCACTTATAGATCGCGCGTTTAAACCGAGAGTTTTTGGGAAATAAATAAATTAGTGAATAAGAGAATGAGAATTGAAAAACGGTAAAAGGTAAATGGTGAAAGGTGAAAGGTGAAAAACCTTTAAACCTTGACCTTTAAACCTTTGACCAAAAAACAAAGATATGAAAAAAAAGCCTTCCACATTAAAAAACATGGTCGTCTCACTAACACTAATAGCAGGCGCAGCCGCTTTAAGCGTCGGCATTGCAGATGTTGTTACTGCAGAGCCCATCGCATTGGCGAAACAAGCTAGATTAGAGGCTGCCATCCGAGTTGTGCTGCCCGAATTTGACCGTCTTGAAGAACCTGATACTATAACCGTTGACGGCGGAGAACTCATTTTTTACATGGCTTATAACAATGATGAATTTGTAGGAACTGCCATTGCAACATTCTCCAACAGAGGATTTAGCGGACAAATCAGATTGATGGCGGGTTTCCTTCCGGATGGAACCATCTACAACATTGATGTTCTCAGACATTCCGAAACACCCGGACTCGGTGATAAAATCGAACACCGAAAATCCACTTGGCCTCAACAATTTCGAGGACAAAATCCTGCAACCTTCAACCTCCGCGTTAGAAAAGACGGTGGCGATGTGGATGCGATTACGGCGGCAACGATCACGGCAAGAGCATACACCGATGCCGTACAACGAGCGTTTGACGCTCTCGCAGGTACAAGGTAACTGGGTACTGGGTGCGGGTAGGTCACCAAGCAACCTACAAGACACACCTCGTACCCAGCACCCAGCCGCCCAACACCAGCTAATTAAATAACCAAAATCAACACTATTAACAAACAAAACTATATGAATAATCTCGCAGTTTTCACAAAAGGCATCTTCAAAGAAAACCCCCTATTCGTGCTGCTTTTGGGCATGTGCCCGACTTTGGGCGTTACGTCATCCGCCATGAATGGCATGGGAATGGGGCTTGCCACCATGTTCGTTCTCACGTTGTCGAACGTGTTTATTTCTGCACTCAAAACTCAAATTCCCGACAATGTGCGAATTCCTGCGTTTATCGTGATTATTGCCTCATTCACAACCGTCGTACAATTGATGATGGAAGCTTTTACGCCTGATTTGTTTGCACAACTCGGCGTGTTTATTCCGTTGATTGTGGTAAACTGTATTGTGCTCGGACGTGCCGAAGCGTTTGCTATGAAAAACAATGTTTGGAAAAGTTTACTTGATGGAGCAGGCATGGGATTGGGCTTTACGATTGCACTAACCATGCTTGGAAGTATTCGTGAACTCTTGGGTAGCGGTAGTATTTTCGACTTCAAATTCATTGCAGGCGATGGAATTCTGATTTTTATTTTGGCGCCCGGAGCTTTTATTGCGTTGGGTTTTCTCATCGCGTTGATCAATCATCTTAAAAGGGCGGGTATAAAACCCGCCCCTACAAAGGATAATAAATAACCATTAACCATTAATCATTATCTCATGGACTATATTTTAATCATCATCTCCGCTGTTTTCATTAACAACATTGTGTTTGCACAGTTTTTGGGTGTATGTCCGTTTTTGGGCGTATCGAACAAAATGTCAACCGCCATCGGCATGGGTTTCGCCGTACTATTTGTGATTACGCTGGCAACCATCATCACATTTTTGGTTTACACCTACCTTCTTGAGCCGTTTGGATTGGGCTATTTGCAAACGATTGCGTTCATTTTATTGATTGCAACATTAGTACAATCGATTGAAGTTATTTTGAAAAAGGCAAGTCCGAGTTTATATCAAGCGTTAGGCGTATTTTTACCGTTGATGAGTACGAATTGTGCAATTTTAGGAATTGCGATTTTGGTTATTCAAAACGATTTGAATTTGCTGAAAGCCACTGTTCTCGCCATTGGCACGGGGTTAAGTTTTTTGTTTGCCATCATTCTTTTCACCGGAATTCGCGAGCAAATGGAACTTGTAGGTGTCCCAAAAGGCATGAAAGGTGTGCCGATTGCTTTGGTTACAGCAGGAATTTTGGCTTTGGCGTTTATGGGGTTTTCGGGGTTGGTGTAGAGTTTGTACCTTTGCGGATATTCTATAAATTAGTGACAATAAAACAGAAATGATAAACTCAATAAAAACAAATTAATATGACAAACAATTGGACTTCGATATTTGGTGAATTTACACTAAAAAAAGATGAACTGACTTTTAAGGGAAATGTTCAAGAATACGACAAAGGGCAAAAAGGGGCTGCAATTGCCAACTTAATTTGTGACCAATATTTTGGTGGTGGTAAAATAACAGCAGAAATCACATTCACAAATGTGAACTCTCCTACCGCTTGTGAGATTATCATATATTTTGACCCACAGACTAAGAATTTTGTCTCTGTTGGACTCGGCGGAGCAGGAAGTATGTATTCGATAAGGAGTTTTGCAGGAAATTGGGCTAATCATTCATTAGTAGGAGAATACAAAAATCTTAAAGCGAAAAAGTCATACAAACTTGAGGTTGAACTCAAGGGTTCGACAGTAACATTGAAAGTTGACGGAATAATCGTATCTGTTTCAAACTTACCTTTCAATTTACCTATCAGTCAAACAGGGCTTTGGTGTCAAAGTGAAGATGACATTGTTGTTAAAAATTTCAACGTAAAGAAAGAAACGCCTAAAGCATTCGTTGTTATGCAATTTAGTTCTCCTTACAATGAACTTTATGATGATGTTATCAAAAGAGTATGCAAAGAATTTGATTTAAATGTTGTGAGAGCAGATGAAACTTATGGTCCCGGACTAATACTTGCTGACATTATTAAACAAATCAACGAAAGTAGATTGATAATTGCTGAAATTTCGCAATCAAATCCAAATGTTTTCTATGAGGTTGGCTATGCTCACGCTTTAAATAAACCAACAATATTAATCGCCGAAAAGACGACAAAACTTCCATTTGATGTTTCTCCATTTCGAACACTGTTTTATGAAAACACAATAGCAGGCAAACAAAAAATTGAAGATGGGTTAAAAAAACATATTGCGGCGGCATTATCTGACATAGACTGGAATGTATAGCTAACTAGCGGTTTGGCGCAAGCGTGGCGTTATGTTTTTATAGATATTGTGCAACGGTATGATTGTTGGCGATGTGTCGCACTAAATAAAATGTATTTCCGTTTTCGTTGTATTTTGTAAAAAACGCATACCACGTGGTTTGTTTATTTTTTCTGAACGTGGCGTAGAGCATATCTTTTCCGTATTGGTCGAAATATTTGGTGGCAGGTTTATGTGGGCGTGTTGGGAGATTAGTTTCGATGTCTTTAATAAGTTCTCTCACGTATTTTTGACTGCTTTCCGAATAACTAAAATACCCCAAATTGTAAAGAGTTGGAACAAGGTCTTTGAAATATTGCCGAACTTTTGACGTAAATTGTACTTGTTTCATTTCTTACTTGCAAAAAAAGTGTCCAAATCCTCGCAAATACCTGCAATAAGTTCGTCGCCTGTAATTGCACTACGGAAGTCATCGTCGGGTTCTAAAAAAATCTGCTCTCGTCGTCTGAGTTCCTGCATTTCCCAATCGGACATAGCCGACTCATCTTCCTCAATATAAATATTGATAGGTTTTTCTTGATAGGCTTGTCGGATTATATCTAAAATAGCAGGAGTAAGCTCTTGCGCGGATGTGAAGTGAAATGTAGTATTCATAATCTTTACTGTTTTGGTCTTGCAAAGATACGAAAAAATTCCAATATTTGTGTTTTTTTTGTATCTTTGTACCAAAATAATGAAGTAACTTTGGCGTAGTACAATCCTTATCTGCTTTTTGACGAGAATGGTATGTTGAAATTTTAGCCTTTTGAAAACTATATGAACATAGAAGAATTACGAAATTATTGCCTTGCAATAAAACATGCAGAAGAATGTATGCCTTTTGGAGAAGACGTGGTGGTGTATAAAATTATGAATAAAATGTTTGCATTTTTTCAGTTAAATCCGAAAGATAACGAACATTTTGTGGTTATGAAATGCTCCCCCGAAAAAACGCTGGAATTAAGGGAAAAATACGACGGTATTACGAAAGGGTATTATGCAGGAAACAATCTGAAGTGGAATTCCGTATATATTCAAAGCGATGTTCCCGATAAGTTAATTATAGAATTGATAGAACATTCTGTTGAAGAGGTTATAAACAGTCTTTCTAAAAAGAAACAGGAAGAATACAGAGAATTATAAAAATAACACAAATGAAAAGAATACTTTTTTTAATCGTTGGTTTATTAGCGATAAATTCAACTTTTGGACAAACTGATTTTTTTGTACGATTGGCAGATTCAGCCTTTACGCTAACCAAGCAACAAGTTACATACGACCCGGCATACGTTCAAATTGCTTATCCAAACGGAGATGTGCCCGCAAATACGGGAGTTTGTACAGATGTGGTGATACGCGCATACCGAAAATTAGGAATTGATTTACAAAAAGAGGTTCATGAAGACATGAAAGCGAACTTTAATAAATACCCTAAAAACTGGGGACTTTCTCGACCCGACAGAAATATAGACCACAGACGAGTTCCTAATTTAATGGTGTTTTTTTCGAGACATGGAACCGTAAAAAACATTTCGCAAAACGCAAGCGACTATAAACCCGGAAACATCGTGTGCTGGGATTTGGGAGGAGGACTAACACACATTGGGATAGTGTCGAGAAAAAAATCAAAAGACGGGAAAAGACATCGGATTATTCACAATATTGGCGCAGGACAAGTTTTGGAAGATTGCTTATTTAATTGGAAAATAATTGGACATTACACTTATAAGAAATAGCAAAAAAAATATTTGTAAATTTCACTAATTTGTCGTATCTTTGCAAAACATTTCGTATCTTATGGGGAATATCATTGATTTAGCAGTTGGAATTGAGCAGAACGTGCACCGTTTGCTCAAAAAACACGCTGATTTATCTCTAAAAAACAGCACATTGGAGACAAAATGTACTGACATGGAACAAATTATTCATCACCAAAAACAAAAAATAACCGAATTAGAAAACAAAATCAACGTACTAAAAATAAGCGGAGGGTTTTCCTCCGGTAAAGATTCGACGAAAGCCAAATTGGCAATCAACGAATTGGTGCGAGAAATAGATAAGTGTATCGGACTTTTAAATCAGTAGTCAATCATTATGGAAGAGCAATCCATTACTGTAACGATAGCAGACCGCCCCTACAAACTCACCGTCAAACGTGAGGATGAGGAAATCTTTAGAGAAGCGACCAAGTTCATCAATGAGCGCTTGAAGAGTTATGCGGCGAACTTTGCGTTTAAGGATAGACAGGATTTGCTCACCATGGTTGCTCTGCAATACACCACTAATTCTTTGAGAAATGAGCGTGTTTTAGCGTTTCGCGACAAAGAATTGGAGGGGAAATTGGTAAATCTAAACCGTATGTTAGACGCCATTGTATAGATTTTTAAGCCCAACCTGCGTTCATTGACATACGCACTTACATCTCCGCACCTGAAACAATTCAGTTTGTAAACTCAACAGATTTACATTTAGGGTCAAGCTCAGATCCGGAAAAGGCGGCTACAAACCTTTGGTTTTGAACCTTGTTCAACAGTAGAACCTTGCCCGCGATGGCAGCCCTAAGAATTACTTACACGAGTTTACCAAAACTCAAGTTCAGGTGCGGTTTTTTATTTACAGTACACAGTAAAAACCCAATTATAATATACCAAACCCATGGAACCACTAACCATTATCCTACCAGCAGTAGTAACCTTAGCCCTCGGATTGGGCGTAGGACTCATCATCAACAGATCAAAATCTAAAAACGTCTTGGCGGAAGCCGAAAAAGAAGCGGAAATCCTCAAACAACAAAAAATGTTGCAAGCCAAAGAAAAATTCTTGCAACTCAAATCCGAACACGAAAAAGAAATCAACGAGCGCAATCAGAAAGTTGTAGTTAAAGAAAATACGATCAAACAAAAAGAGCAATCCATCAATCAAAAACTCGAAGAACTTCAACGCAAACAAAACGAAACCACTTCTCTCAAAGATAATCTGACCAAACAAATGGAAGTTTTGGCTAAACGCCAAACGGATTTGGATGGACTTCACGGCAAACAAGTTCAAAAATTGGAAGCCATTGCTGGACTTTCCGCAGCAGAAGCCAAAAAAGAACTCGTTGAAACGCTTAAAGACGACGCAAAAACTGAAGCATTAAACCAAATTCGCGACATTGTTGAGGAAGCCAAACTTACCGCTAATAAAGAAGCCAAGAAAATTGTTATCGAAACGTTGCAACGCACGGCAACCGAGCACGCCGTGGAAAATACCGTTTCCACGTTCAACCTCGAAAACGAGGAAGTGAAAGGTCGAATTATCGGTCGCGAAGGTCGGAATATTCGTGCTTTGGAAGCATTGACGGGCGTTGAAGTCATTATTGACGATTCGCCGGATGCCATTATTTTATCGGGATTTGATCCCGTTCGCAGAGAAGTAGCACGTTTGTCGTTGCACAAATTGGTTACGGACGGACGTATTCATCCTGCGCGTATTGAGGAAGTTGTTACAAAAACATTCAAACAAATCGAAGCCGAAATCATGGAAACGGGCAAACGCACGTGTATTGATTTGGGAATTTTGAATTTACCAACTGAATTGGTTCGCATGGTTGGACGTATGAAATATCGCTCGTCTTATGGGCAAAATTTGTTGCAACACTCGCGCGAAACGGCGAATTTGTGTGCAACAATGGCTGCCGAATTAGGCTTAAATCCTAAACTTGCACGCCGTGCAGGACTTTTGCACGACATTGGAAAAGTTGCAGAAACCGAACCCGAATTGCCTCACGCTTTGCACGGCATGAAATTGGCTGAACGTTACAAAGAACATCCTGATATTTGCAATGCTATCGGCGCTCACCACGACGAATGTGAGATGAACAATCTGATTTCGCCTATCGTTCAAGCGTGCGACGCGATTTCAGGCGCACGTCCCGGTGCACGTCGTGAAGTTGTAGAAGCCTATATTAATCGTTTGAATAAATTGGAAGAGTTGGCACTCTCCTACCCCGGTGTTTTGAAAACATTTGCCATTCAAGCAGGTCGCGAATTACGCGTGATCGTAGGCGCAGACAAAGTTAGCGACAATGAAGCCGCACAGATTTCGTTTGATTTATCTAAAAAAATTCAGGATGAAATGACGTATCCGGGGCAGATTAAAATTACGGTTATTCGGGAAACGAGGGCAGTGAATTATGCAAAGTAATTTAAAACTAGAGTAATAAATATGTTAAAAAATTTCACAAAATCTATCGTAATTTTTGGATTAATATTTTTTATCAGTTCTTGTGAAGGACATCGTTGGGCTGAGGGAACAATTTATGATTCTAAAACAGAAGAGCCTATTGATAGTGTGTTATGTGTAGTAAAAAATGGCAGCGATGTACAATATTCTGATAGTCTTGGAAAGTATTTGGTACATGGCCCTTTTGGCGGTTGCGTGTTTGGTTGTAAGGATGCTGTTGTTGAATTTTTCAAAACAGGTTATAAAGCGCAGACTGCCACAAATCCCAAAAACATTTTTTTAGAAAAAGAATAAACAGATAATATATTTGTTAGCATTTTACAGTGACGTTGCAGTATTTAGGCAGGGGATTTTTTTCCTGCCTTTTTTGTTAAAAAAATTTAACCCTTTTTAAGAATTTTTAAGTTTTTTCTTTGGTTTTTTTGTTGTAACTTTGTACTCGCATGTTCCCTTCGGCTCCGCTCAGGGAACGTGGCGGTTTGATCAGGGAACGGACAGCGCGGTGGCTGAGCGGAGTCGAAGCCATCGCTACACATCACGTTCGTTTCGACTCCGCTCAACGAACGAAATCGAAGCGAACGAATAACAAAACCATTATGAAAGGATACATGTATATTTTAGAATGTGCTACCGGACACTATTACACAGGTAGCACAAACAATTTAGAACGCAGATTGGCAGAACATCAAAACTGCGAAGGTGCTAATTTTACAAAAAAATACTTGCCTGTAAAGTTGGTATATTTTGAAGAGTTTCAAAGAATAGATCATGCTTTTTATAGAGAAAAGCAAGTACAAGGTTGGAGTAGAAAGAAAAAAGAAGCGTTGATAAATGGAACACTTGAAAAGTTGTACGAATTATCGGAGTGTATGAATGAGAGTCATTGCAAAAACGTTCCTTGTTCCCTGACCACTACCCCACGTTCCCTGAGCGGAGTCGAAGGGAACAACGGTGGCTTCGACTCCGCTCAGCCACCAGCAAAAATTACGCAAAATAAGGTCTCAACTTCTCCGCAAACCATTCCGGACAACGACAAGGCTTCATCGTCGTAGAATCTACAAACACAAGCACTGTCATTCCTTTATTCAAAAGTTCACCTTGCTCATTGTAAATTTCGTAACGGTGTAATAATTTTGTTGTAGGCATTTCTACCAACCACATTTTTATGGTCAGCAATTCATCGTAACGTGCAGGTCTTTTATATTCGATATGCATTTCTCGACAAGGTAGCATTACACCGCGCTGTTCCATTTCGGGATACGACGTTCCGAGACCGCGCATACTTTCATTTCGCACCACTTCGTAATACGCAGGGTAGTTACCATAATAAACATAACCCATTTGATCGGTTTCGCCGTATCGAGGTCTAAGTTGAGTTTCAAAACTATACATAATGTAGAAAATTTTGGCGCTAATTTACGAAAAACTTTTTGAAAAAACAAGTGGAAAACATTTTTTTTTTCAGAAATTTTTTCACATCTTTGCAGTACCAAATTAACAACAACCACTTGCCCTATTTTTCAGTAATAATCAGGTGTTTAGAGAATGGAAAGAAAAAACAATTAACAAAGAATTGTGTAAAAGCATGGAAAACAATCACTCAGCAGTATGGAAAAAATGTCTCGACATTATCCGAGACAACATTGGAGATCCGAAAAGTTTTAAAACATGGTTTGAACCTATCAAACCCTTGCATTTGGATAAAGGCGTACTGACGATTCAAGTTCCTTCTCAATTTTTTTACGAATGGTTGGAGGAACATTATATTGATCTCTTGAAAAAAGTGATCAAGCGCGAATTGGGTACAGGCGGACGTTTGCAATACAGTATTGTAATGGATACAACGGATTCGTTTCAAGTGAAAGCACAGTCGGGTAATCGCAAAGCATTGGATAATCCGTTTATTAAAATCCCGATTACCGATGAATCCGTGCGAATGGATCCTTGGGTTCGTGCGGGAATGCAGATGAAAGCAAAAGTGAATTCGAATTTGAATTTCAAATATACGTTCGATAATTTTATTGAAGGCGAATGTAACCGTTTAGCACGATCTGCGGGTTATGCGATTGCAGAAGACCCCGGCAAAACGTCGTTCAATCCGTTGTTTTTGCACAGTCCGACGGGTTTGGGAAAAACACACTTAATGCATGCCATCGGCATTCAAACCAAAGAAAATTTTCCCGATAAAACGGTGCTTTATGTTTCAGGAGAACAATTCACACAGCAGTTTGTTGAAGCCTCGAAAAACCACGAAAAAAACGACTTCGCACATTTCTACCAATCTATTGATGTACTCTTGATTGATGATGTGCACAAACTTGCAGGACGCTCGGGAACACAAGATCAATTGTTCCATATTTTTAATTATTTGCACCAAAACGGCAAACAAATTATTTTGGCGTCCGACAAATCTCCCGTAGATTTGGGAGATATTGAGGCACGTTTGTTATCTCGCTTCAAATGGGGATTAGCGACGGATTTGGAGGCTCCGAATGTACCCACTCGTATCGAAATTCTGAAAAATAAAATCAAAAACAACGGTGAAATAGACATTCCGAATGATGTGATTGAGTACATTGCTTACAGTATTTCTGCCAATGTTCGCGAATTGGAAGGTGTTTTAAATTCTATTTTGGCACAGTCTATTTTGAACAAACGCACGATTACGTTGGATTTGGCGCGGGATATGATTGATAAATTTGTGCGCAGTTCCGCTAAGGAGGTTTCAATTGACTATATCAAAAATATCGTTTGTGATTATTTTCAAATCACGGTAGACGAAATTAATTCTCGCACACGTAAGCGCGAAATTGTGCAAGCGCGACAATTAGCCATGTATTTCTCGAAAAAACATACCAAATATTCGTTAGCCAATATCGGTATGCAATGCGGAAACAAAGACCACGCTACGGTTTTACACGCTTACCGCACCGTATCGGATTTATTGGATACCGATAAACAATTCAAGGTGTATGTTGAGGATATCGAAAAGAAAATAAAAGTTAATAATTAGGTTAATAACGGGAAACCACTGCTTGAAAAAGTGGTGGTTTTTTTTCAGATGAACAAACTTTTTCTCATACCTGCAACCATTGGAAATTCGGATGTTTCGGATGTTTTGCCTGCAAATTTTTCGCAACACATCAACACGCTGAAAACCTTTATTGTTGAGGAATTGCGAACCGCACGACGTTTTTTGCGAAGTGCAGGTTACACACAAAATTTCGATGATGTAACGTTTTTTGTATTGAATGAACACATCGATACTCGCGAAATTGAAAGTTATTTAGATATCATTTCAGAAGGTTCAATCGGCTTGTTATCCGAAGCAGGCGTACCTTGTGTGGCAGATCCGGGTTCGGCGATTGTGGCGTTGGCACATCGGAAAAACATTCCTGTTGTGCCGTTAGTGGGGCCATCGTCCATACTTTTAGCATTGATGGCTTCGGGATTGAACGGACAAAATTTTTGTTTCAATGGTTATTTACCTGTTGACAAAAAAGAGCGCGAACGCAAACTGAAAGAGTTGGAACAACAAGCCATTCAGAAAAATCAAACGCAAATTTTTATTGAAACACCTTATCGGAATAATCATCTTTTCGAATCTATTTTGAGTGTCTGCAATCCTTCTACAAAAGTTGGAATTGCTGCAAATATCACGCAATCGAACGCTGTTCATCAAACCAAAACCGTTGCGGAATGGAAGAAGCAGACGATGGATTTGCATAAGCAGAATTGTGTGTTTTTAATTGGGATTTAAAAGATAACCGTCATCCCGAGCGTAGTCGAGGGATCCCCTTGCTATTTTCTGCAAAGTTACACCTAAAAATCCACAAAAAAACTTGAAAATTGTTAAAAACTCTTAAAAATGTCGTTTCTTTCTTAAAAAGTGTTAAAATCAACTCCGCGGATGATACAATGCAATCGTCTCTTTCAAAAACCGACGATCTAAATGTGTGTAAATCTCAGTAGTGGTAATAGATTCATGCCCCAACATATCTTGAACAGCACGTAAATCGGCACCACCTTCAATCAAATGCGTGGCAAACGAATGACGAAAAGTGTGCGGACTAATCGTTTTGCGAAGTCCTGACAATTCTACCAACTGTTTGATCATCAAAAAAATCATGACGCGCGAAAGTTTGCTGCCTCGATTATTTATAAACACAATATTTTCCGAATTTTTTGTAATGTTCTGATGATTTCTATAATGTTCGAGGTACATTGTAATTTGCTTTTGTGCAACGTTTCCAATCGGCACTAACCGCTCTTTATTTCCTTTTCCAATCACACGAATAAAACCTTCTTTAAAAAATAAATTCGACAATTTTAATTCTACTAATTCTGTCACACGTAATCCGCAGCCGTAAAGGGTTTCGATGATTGCTCGATTACGCTGTCCTTCAGGTTTTGATAAATCAATATGGCTAATCAATTTTTCGATTTCCGCCAACGACAGCGTATCGGGAAGTTTTCGACCTAATTTCGGGGCATCAATCAAATCCATTGGCGATTGTTGGATGATATTCTCCACTATCAAAAATTTATAATATGCTTTAAGTCCTGAAATGATGCGGGCTTGAGAATGTGCGCTTAGTCCCATTTCGGTTAAATGCACTAAAAATTGATGAATCTCTTTGGCTTGAAACATCTCCATATTTCGAGAGTTTTGTCGCATTTCGGAATACGTTTGCAACAAAGAAACATCGTGCAAATAGGCGTCAATCGTGTGTTTCGACAACGATTTTTCCAATTGCAAATAGGTTTTATAGTGCTTGAAATTCATTGCGGAGATTGCGTTGGTTTGCCGATCGAATTAAATCGTGCATTTGAAATCCGATTGAAAAACTGAAATTCGGATTCATCTGAAAATAATACGTCTGATTGGGCAAATAGACAAAAATCGCGTCAAATGGAAGATTAAACGATAAATACAAACCATTTGTTTTGTAACCAAAACTCAGTTTAGCATCGCCTGCAGGCGAAATAAACGGACGGCTTCGCATGCGACCATTCTTATTATAACGTTGAATTTGAATACCGGGACCAAATCCAACTAATCCACGAAGAAACCAATTCCCATTCGTCCAAAGTCCTGTAAACCCAAAGGTCATGCTGGTTTCAAAGACAAACAGACGTTTAAGGTCATTCATCGGATTTCCAATCAATTCCATCGAACTCGGATAAAACGCACTATCCGCGCGAAGCCAATGGTATTTATGTTTCAAACTCGAATAAAATGTAAATCCCGATTGGTTTTGCTGATAGGCGTATTTCATCGCATGTGAATACCGATATTTTTCGCTTAAAAAATAAAATGCAGTCAAACCCGCCTCATACTTTCGCATATCGTTGCGATAGCGAGAATCCTCTCGATGTTGCCCCATCGAATTTTTGTAGATATTAGAGTCGGTTACATCAAACCAACCTCGAACATGGCTGATATAGGCATCTATTTCCCAATTTTCAGCACCATAACCGGTCGAAAATCGGTAATAATTGGACAACGGACTGTTTTTATCCAACGTGTTGAACGGCAAGCGGAACGTGTATTGTAGTGTGTACGAAGCATAATCCAAACCTATCGTTTGCGACAATCGGTTGTTCGATAAGAAATCAATCGGATTTACGGCTCCTGCGTTATAAAGCATCACAGAATAATTATAGTTTAGTGAAGTCCATACCGAAAAATCCGTTGATGGCTCAAGTTTTGGTAAAAAACTACGCCATTCGGTTTGCGCAAACAGACCAACATTTAACATAATGCCTAAAAACAAAATGGTATAGCGTAATTTTGTGAACATAAGAAAAAACAAAGATACGAAAAATTTACTAATCCCTTTAGATGAAAGTGCTGCTTATACCTTTTACAAGAATTTGTATCCCAACACAGAACGTAATGAAAGCTACCAATTTGTTGATAACCATATTACCCGAAACACCAAGTCTTTTTGTTAGTTTATCTCCCTGTGAAACAAGAATATATAAAATAACAAGAAGCAGAAAAATAGCAACGATGATACCCGTATAATTGAATACAGATAGCAGTAAATTATCTTTAACAGAAGCGGTAGCCATTAATGTAAAAATAACGGATATAGTACCTGCACCAACAGTTATGGGAAATGCAATAGGATAAAATAATTTTCCTTCAATGTTTTTGATGGATACTTTAATATTTTTGTTGGATTCGCCGGAATCATCAGTCGATTTGGAGTCCGAAAGCAAATCCCATGCGGTTTTACAAATTACAATTCCACCACCAATTTGTATAATGTGTACTGAAATACCGAAAATTAATATAATAAAATGCCCTACCGCCAATGTTCCTAACGAAATCATCAAGCAGTTGATGATAATTTTTTTTACCGCCAATTTTCGTTCTATCGCATTTAAATCTTTTAAAAAACTATTGATAATGAGACCGCTTCCTATCGGATTTATAACAGGAAACAACGCAGCAAGCGCCGTTAAAAACGATAATATGAGTTGATTTACAGACATAATGTAATTTGTTGATTTTAGTTTACAGATTTTCTTGTTAGGTCAAAGATTAGAGTAACTGACAGATTCCTCGCTTCGCTCGGAATGACGAGCGGAGCATACGAAGTATGCGAAGTTGAGGAACCCCGAAGGGCTCGGCGAAGCCAATCTGCTTGCTCTTTTTTACATGTTGTTTTTTATTTCGTAACATCACGGAACAAATGTTCAATATTTTCCACATCTTTTTTCAAGGTGTCCACAACCAAATTTCCTTTGTGGATAATCAAAACGCGATCGCAAAGCGCCTCAACTTCTTGCATGATGTGTGTAGATAATAGTACCGTTTTTTCTTGGCCTAATTCGAGAATGAGTTGGCGAATTTCCAACAACTGATTGGGGTCTAAGCCTGTTGTCGGCTCATCCAAAATCAGCACTTGCGGTTGATGAATGAGAGCCGCCGCCAAGCCCACACGCTGACGATAACCTTTACTTAATTGTCCGATCGTTTTGTGTGCTTCGGACGTTAGTAGCGTTTTTTCGATAATCTCTTCAACGGCTGATTTGATAAGGTTTCCGGAAAGATAAAGCGAAGCCGAAAAGGCTAAGTATTCGCGAACGTACATGTCCAAATACAACGGATTATTTTCAGGTAAATAACCAACGTGTTGGCGAACATTTAGCGGTGCTTTTTCCACCGAAAATTCGTTGACTAACGCAATTCCTTCGTCGGCAGGTAAGTAGGTGGTGAGAATTTTCATTAACGTTGATTTTCCGGCGCCGTTGGGCCCGAGCAAACCTACGATTTGCCCTTTTGGAATTTCAAAAGACACGTCGTTAAGCGCTTTTTGTGCGCCATAAAATTTAGTTAAATGACTTGCAACAATAGACATGTTTCGTTAGATTTTTTTTCGTTTGATCGGCATCGTCATACATCGGCAACCGCCGCCACCTCTCGACAATTCTGCTCCCGGGATCGTCACAACCGCTTTCTTTTCTTTCGACAAATCCACTTCTCCGCTGATAATGTCCGTTGACGTAATGACCTTATATCCCGCATTATTCAACACTTCGAGGGTATGGCGATTGCGTCCGTAAGCAATCACTTTTCCGGGCGCTAAACAGAAAAAATTTGCACCACTATGCCATTGTTCGCGTATCGGAGCAAATTCCTCTTTTGTTCCTCCACAATGTATCGGACGTAAGTCTAATCCCGCGTTTTTCAAGGCCGTCAGGAGATTGGGTTCGTCGTGATATCGAATCGTATGACCATCAACAACTGTGCGCAATGTACGATATTTAGGATCATTCAAAATCAACGGCGCATAAATCATACATTCGTCATAATTCAATAGGGTAAATGCCATATCCAAATGAATAAACGACGCAGGTTCGATCGGTAGTTCAAGCGTAATTAGTTGAAATTTAGGCATTACTTGGCTTTGCGTTTCAATAAAAGCTTGCACGCCGGCCATGTTAGTTCGCGGATGAATACCTAATAAGAATAAATCTTCCCGAACAATGAGCAAGTCTCCTCCTTCAATCGTTGCCGCCTGATTTTGCTTTTTCAAAGAAAATGTTTCCACATTTGAAAAAATCGGATGATGGTTGTAAATCGTGTCCATCACAAGGGTTTCTACCTGACGAACCGGATGACTCATATTGGCAACTAAAATGCGATTGTTCACGGTAACAGACGCATCTCGCGTAAAGAACAGATTGTAAAGCGGTCGGTGTGCAAAACGCTGTTCGGATTTGATTTGCAACTCGGAGTATTGAACGCCTTCAATCACATTTTTAACCAATTGTTCCGCTGTTCGCGATTCCAAATAGTCCTGCATATTGCGAATCGGATCAACTCCACAGATGTGACGAATTATGTCTTGGCGTGCTGCCGGAGTTTTCACAATATCAGACAACAAATCTTTTACGAATAACGTTTTTGCAACTTTTGAAAGAACACCGGATAATTGCGCATGCTCATTTTGAGCGATGTCCATGTTTAGAATATCCGAATACAAGGCTTCGTGTGCATCGCCGGGTGTCATCAATTCAATTTCTTCGCCCGGTGTGTGAATGATAACCGTTTCTAATTCTCCAATTTCCGAACTGACTCGAACGGGGTCTGTGTTTTCCATGGTCTTAATTTTTTACAAAGATACGAAAAAAAAACGAATACTACAAAAGACAGAAAATTCACAAAAATTGGAGGTTTCGAAATTTTTATGTTTTTTTGTCTTTTTTCCCTTCAACAGCGATTCTTATCACTATTGGATTATTCAAGCAGGGTTTTTTTCTGCCTTTTTTATTTCAAATTGTTAATAACTCGGGAAGTGAAAATAGCAAACAAAAGCATTTTGTGTATTTCAATTTTTTTTCGTATCTTTGTAAATTAAATAACAAAAAAATTGTAACACTAATCACAAATTCCGTTTCGACGGAAGGGAACCGCAACGCGAAGCGCAAGCTCAGCGAAGCTAAAACTATCTAAAATTATGAACGAAGAACTAAATCAACAATCTGAAAACACAGAGGTGTCCAACGTTTCACATGAAACTGTTTTACCAAACTTAGCCGAAGTTGAAGCGCAGGAAACTGCAGCTTCAAATAAGGAAATTATTCTTAACGAAACTACAAATCAAAAACATGAAGAATTAAGTGAAAAGCCTGAAAAAACAGATGCATCCAACGTTTCACACGAAACTGTTATGTCGAATTTAGCCGAAGTTGAAGCACAAGAAGCCGCTTCTTCAAACGAGGAGATTATTCTTGACGAAAACACAAATGAAGACCATGCGAGTGAAAAAACCGACGAAAAAGATGGCGAAAACGAAGACGATGCAAAAATAAATGCAGAAAAACGCCGTTTGAGGGAGGAAGAAGAGCGTATCAGACAAGAAAACTTAAAACTCAAACTTGCGGCATTAGAGGATTTACGAAAGTTAATTGATTCGGAAGAAAGTTTGAAAACTACCTACGACGAATTCAAAAAACTTCAAGAAAAATGGCGAGAAATCGGTGCTGTTCCGAAAAATGAAGTTAATAATCTTTGGCAAAATTATCATTTTTTAGTTGAAAAATTCTTTGACAAAGTCAAAATCAACAAGGATTTGCGAGATTTGGATTTGAAGAAAAATTTGGAAGCTAAAATCGAACTTTGCGAAAAAGCGGAAGAATTACTTTTGGAGTCTTCTATCAATAAATCATTTAAATTATTGCAGGACTATCACGATAAGTGGAAAGAAATCGGACCTGTTTCGGCAGATAAAAAAGATGAAATTTGGGAACGTTTTAAAACCGCTTCCGATGCCATAAACCAAAAACGACGCGACCTTTACGAAACTCAACAAGCACAATCCGAGCAAAATTATTTGGCCAAACAAGCCCTTTTCGAACGCGTTCGCGAGTTGCTCGAACGCCCATTGGAAAGCATTAATCAATGGAATAAAGCTAACGATGAAATCAACGAAATTCTCAATCTTTGGAAAAAAATCGGACGTGCCGTTGCCGCAAAAAATGAAGAAATTTGGGGTGAGTTCAAAAAACTTTTGAATACGTTTTTTGAACGTAAACGCTTGTTCTTCTCGCAAGTTAAAGATGTCCAACTTGAAAATCTAAATCGCAAAATCAATCTTTGCATTCAAGCCGAAGCCCTTGCTGCGCAAGAGGATTTCAAAAATGCAACCAAAGAAATCTTGGCGTTACAAAACGAATGGAAAACTATTGGACCTACTGCAAAAAAACACGCTGAAAAAGTTTGGAAACGCTTCCGTACAGCCTGTGATACGTTTTTTGAAAAGAAAAATGCCTTCTTTAGCGAGTCGCGAACCCAAGAAAAGGATAATCTGAAACTCAAAGAAGACTTGATCAACGAAGTAAAATCGGCGAATTTCGAAAATACTGAAAAGGCTCACCAACTGCAAGCTATCAAAGATTTTCAAAAACGTTGGATGAACATCGGATACGTTCCTTTGAAAGAAAAGGATCGGTTGTACAACGAGTTTCGTCAAGCGATTAACACGCTGATGAAGAACTTGAATATTATGCCGGGCGAACTTCGTGCGTCTGAATTCGCAAGGAAATTCGCCAACATCCAGAATCCCGAAGATGCCGATGGGCTATCCAATAAAGAAGTGTTTTCACTTCAAAATAAAATCGCAAAAATGCGCGACGATATTTTGCTTTGGGAAAATAATTTAGGATTTTTCAGTAAATCGAAAAACGCAGATGTACTGAAAAAAGAGGTCGAAGAGAAGATTTTACGTGCAAAACAAGAATTGGCTTTGTTGGAAGCCAAAATGAAAATTATTCGTCAACGATGAGAATTGACATCATCACGTTGTTTCCGGAAATGTTTGCAGGTCCGTTTGAACATTCTATCGTAAAACGTGCGCAAACAAAGGGATTGGTTGAAATCCGCCTACATCAATTACGAGATTTTGCGACCGATAAACACCATCGTGTAGACGATTATCCGTTTGGTGGAGAAGCGGGGATGGTGATGATGATTGAACCTATTGTTAACTGTATCGAGCATTTGACTGAGGAAAGAGCGTATGACGAAATTATATTCACAACACCCGACGGACAACTTTTTGATCAAAAAGAAGCCAACACACTTTCATTGAAACAAAACATCATCATTCTTTGCGGACACTACAAAGGCGTTGATGAGCGCGTGAGAGAGCATTTTATCACGAAAGAATATTCGATTGGTGATTTTGTTTTGTCGGGCGGAGAGATGCCTACCGTATTGATTACTGACGCTATTGCACGCTTAATTCCCGGTGTGATTGGCGATGAAACTTCGGCATTGAACGATTCCTTTCAAAACGATCTGCTCTCCTACCCTGTTTACACGCGTCCTGCAGAGTTTCGGGGTTGGAAAGTGCCTGAAATTTTGCTTTCGGGTCATGATGCAAAAATTCGCGAATGGCAGCAAGAGCAAGCTATTCAGCGTACAACGGAACGACGGCCGGGGTTAATAAGATAGGATGCTCTCTTGAAGCAAGTGGATTCCTCGACTTCGCACACTTCGTGTGCTCGCTCGGAATGACGGTGGTTTTTTTGAGGGGGGGGGAGAAAATCAGCGGCGGCTTTGCCGCCGCTGATTTTCTCTTTTTCCACACACGCGATAAGCCGTCATGTCGAGCGGAGCATCGCGTAGTCGAGACATCCCCTTGCTATATCAAAAACTTTTTGTATCTTTGCATAACACTAAAATACACTTAAATGTCAAATCATCAATCGCTTTTTGGAAATACGTTATCAGATTTGCAAACATTTTGCAAGACCCATGGTTTGCCGAGCTTCAACGCAAGGCAAATTTGCGAATGGCTCTACAAAAAGCAAGTTTCGAGCGTGGATGAAATGACTAATCTTTCACTGAAAACTCGTGAATTGCTGAAAGAGCATTACGATATGGGGATTTCCGAACCTGTCAACGTACAAATTTCATCTGACGGAACGAAAAAATATTTGTTTAAAACGCAGAAAAACGGCGCTATTGAAGCCGTTTACATGCCAAGTTCAGAACGACACACGCTTTGCATTTCGTGTCAAATGGGTTGCAAAATGGGCTGTGAATTTTGCGCAACGGGCAAACAGGGCTTTCAGCACAATCTTACAGCGGGTGAAATTTTAAACCAACTGCGTTCCATTCCCGAAAGTACGCTGATGACAAACATTGTGTATATGGGTATGGGCGAGCCTTTCGACAATTTAGATGAAGTTTTGAAAAGCTTGGAAATTTTGACTTCGGATTGGGGATATGCTTGGAGTCCGCGCCGTATCAACGTTTCCACGATTGGCTTAATTCCCGAAATGGAACGATTTATCAACGAATCGGAATGTCATTTGGCGATAAGTTTGCACTCGCCGTTTGATTACGAACGTCAGAAATTTATGCCGATTCAGAATAAATATCCGATTTCAAGTGTCATCAAAGCATTGAAAAAATATGATTGGTCGGGACAACGCCGTTTGTCGTTCGAATATATCATGTTCGATGGGATCAATGATAAACACGCACATTTGGACGAACTCACCAAACTTTTGAAAGGACTTTTTTGCAGAGTGAATTTAATCAAATATCACAGCCATCCAAAATCCGATTTTCAACCTTCATCGGAAGAACGCATGATTGAATTTCGCGATTATCTGAACGAACACGGCATTATCTGTACCATTCGCCAATCGCGTGGCGAGGATATTATGGCTGCATGTGGGTTACTTTCGACTATGGAGAAAAAATAATCGCAAAAAGGTTAAACCACAAAGGACACAAAGAAACACGAAGAATTTTGTCGTCATTTTCAATTCTCAATTCTCAATTTTTTCGTATCTTTGCAAAAAAAATGAAAAATGAAACCGATATTTTACATTTTAACGTTGATTTTTTGTGAGAATAGCTTTTGCTATTCTCAAATTGAAGATGAGCAATATACAATGTCTGTAGTTGAAACTTCTCCTCAATTTCCAGGAGGCGAAAAAGCACGACTAAAATATTTATCTGAAAACTTGAAGTATCCTCAAAGTGCGATTGACAGTGGTATTCAAGGCACTGTACATGTAACATTTGTTATTGAAACAGATGGTGTTGTTTCAGATGTTAGAGTGATTCGCGGTATTCGTGGCTGTGAAGACTGTGATAAAGAAGCCATTCGTTTGGTAGAGGGAATGCCCAGCTGGATACCTGGTGAACAACGCGGAAAACCTGTTCGCGTACAGTTTAATATGCCAATTAGATTTTCGTTAGACAATGTACAAAATAAACAAGAAACACAAAGAGAGTAGCAAACATATCTTTATGAACTTTACAAACTTTCAAACTTTATAAACTAACATGATCGTAGGAATTACAGGCACCATCGGCGCAGGAAAAGGAACTATCGTAGATTATTTGGTTTCGCAAAAAGGGTTTTTGCATTTTTCGGTGCGGGATTTTTTGAGTGAGGAGATTGAACGGCGAGGATTGCCTGTCAATCGCGATACAATGGTGGTTGTGGCAAATGATTTGCGTGCCACACATTCGCCGTCTTATATTACCGATCAATTGTTTGAACGTGCGATGAAATCGGGTAAAAATGTCGTTATTGAAAGCATTCGTGCAGTGGGCGAAATTGACAGTTTGCGAAAACATAAAGATTTTATTTTATTCGCTGTTGATGCGGATATTCGTAAGCGTTATGACCGTATTCTCCTACGCCAATCTGCTACAGACAACATTGATTTCGAAACTTTCGTAGAAAACGAAAAACGCGAAATGACCACCACCAATCCCACTAAACAGAACCTCAGCGAGTGCATAAAAAAAGCCGATTATGTGTTTACCAATGATAAAACCATAATCGACTTGCAGCGCGATGTTGAGCGAGTGCTTAACTCACTTTCATCTCTCTAAAGCCCATTTTTGCGTATTCGCCGGATGTGAGTTTTTCTTTGATTGCGGCAAATGCATCCACCGTATATTTCACATCTTCTAAACTATGCACAGCTGTAGGAATTATACGTAATAGGATAATTCCTTTCGGAACAACCGGATAGGTAACAATCGAACAGAAAATTCCGTAATTTTCACGCAAATCGTAAGTTAATTGTGTGGCTTCGTCCACCGTTCCGTTAAGCATGACTGGCGTTACAGGTGTGTTGGTTACACCCAAATCAAAGCCTTTCGATTTTAATCCGAGTTGCAACGCATTCACATTTTCCCAAAGTTTTTCACGGTATTCCGGATGTTTTCTCATTAAATCCAAACGTTTCAAAAGCCCAATAACCAAAGGTAATGGCAACGATTTTGCATAAATTTGCGAACGCAAGTTATAAGTCAAGTAACGAATAATATCTTTGTCGCCCGCAACAAATCCGCCAATCAGTGCAAACGATTTTGCAAACGTACCAAAATACAAATCAATGTCGTCTTGAACACCTTGGAACTGTCCTGCGCCTGCGCCTGTATCGCCAATGGTTCCAACGCCGTGCGCATCATCCACCAACAAACGGAATTTGTATTTTTTCTTTAATTCCGCAATACCTTTCAAATCGCCTTGATCGCCCACCATTCCAAAAACACCTTCGGTAATCAACAAAATTCCACCACCGGTTTGTTCGACAACTTTTGTGGCGGCTTGCAATTTTTCTTCACAAGATTTCATATCGTTATGCTTAAATGCAAAGCGTTTTCCTACGTGCAAGCGACAGCCGTCCATGATACAAGCGTGAGAATCAGAATCATAAACAATCACATCATGACGATCAACAAGTGCGTCAATCGTCGAAACCATGCCTTGATAGCCAAAATTGAACAAATATGCATCTTCTTTGAACACAAACGCTGCCAATTCGTTTTGCAATTGTTCGTGATACTTGGTATGTCCCGACATCATTCGCGCACCCATTGGATAGCCCAAACCCCATTCTGCAGTGGCTTCCGTATCGGCTTTGCGAACTTCGGGATGGTTGGCCAATCCCAAATAATTGTTCAAACTCCAGCACAAAACTTCTTTGCCTTGGAAAGTCATACGAGCCTGAATTTGTCCCTCAAGTTTCGGGAACATGTAGTAACCATGGGCAAAATCAGCGTATTTGCCTAACGGTCCGAAATTTTCTAAACGTTTTTTGAAAATGTCCATTTGTGATTTTTTTGATTTAATCTGCAAAGATACAAAAAAAATCGTATCTTTGCAATAAAAAAAAGATGAACATTGCAGCATTAGTTTCGGGAGGAGTAGATAGTTCTGTTATTGTGCATCGCTTGAAGGACGCCGGTTTCGAGCCAACGATTTTTTATATTCGGATTGGTATGGAAGACGAGCAGGGTTATATTGACTGCCCGTCGGAAGAAGATATTGAAATTACAACTTACATTGCGAAAAAATACGGCTGCAAATTTGAAGTGGTTTCGTTACATGAAGAATACTGGGAAAACGTTGTAAAATACACAATTGATGCAGTTCGAAGAGGACAAACGCCCAATCCCGATATGATGTGCAACAAGATGATCAAATTCGGGAGTTTTGAAGAAAAATACGGACATCAATTCGATAAAATCGCTACCGGACATTACGCTACAACTACTGAAATTGCTGACGAAATCTATCTTTCCACAGCCAAAGATAAAGTCAAAGACCAAACCTATTTTTTAGGGCAAATCAACACCATGCAAGTTCGAAAATTGATGTTTCCGATTGGCGATTTGCTCAAAAGCGAAGTTCGGGACATTGCACTTAGAGAGCATTTGCCGAGTGCAGAGCGAAAGGACAGTCAAGGTATTTGTTTCTTGGGAAAAATCAATTACAACGATTTTATTCGTCGCTATTTGGGCGAAAAAGAAGGCTTGATTATTGATAACGAAACCGGCGATATCCTCGGCAAACACAAGGGTTTTTGGTTTCATACGATCGGACAACGCAAAGGTTTGGGGTTAAGCGGCGGACCTTGGTTTTGCATCAAAAAAGACATCGAAAACAACGTGATTTATGCCTCTCGTGGCTACGATCCCGAAACACAATACGGAAAGATCGTGCATTTACAAGGTGTAGAGTTCATCACCAAAAATCCTTGGGGCGATTTTTCCGATGAAAAGGATATTACCTTTAAAATTCGCCACACACCTGAGTTTACACAAGGTAGACTTCGCAAAAACGGCGATATTTATACGATTGAGTCCGCCGAAAAGATTCAAGGCATTGCATCCGGACAATTCGGCGTAATTTATGACGAAAATTCGCAGTTGTGTTTGGGTAGCGGCGTAATCCTGTAGGGGCGCGGTCTGCGCGCCCTTATTTTTATCAGGGCAGGCGAACTCCGCCCCTATAATAATTCAATTTTTTTTCGTACCTTTGTACATTATTAACCTAAAAAATAATTATTATGAAACGAAATTTAGCAGAATTTTTAGGCACATTCTGGCTTGTATTCGCAGGTTGTGGAAGTGCATTGTTAGCCGCAGGATTTCCGGGCTTCGGCATCGGATTTCTTGGCGTTGCTTTAGCTTTTGGTTTGGCGGTTTTGACTATGGCTTATGCCGTAGGACACATTTCCGGCGGACATTTTAACCCTGCTGTAACCATTGGTTTATGGGCAGGCGGGCGTTTTGGCGGCAAAGATATTTTGCCTTACATCTGTTCGCAAGTTTTGGGCGCGCTTGCCGCCGCAACAGTTCTTTTCATAATTGTGAAAGGCAACGGCTCTGAGATTGGCAGTTTTGCTGCTAACGGCTATGGCGAGCATTCGCCGGGCGGTTACGGTGTAGTTGCTGCTGTTGTTACGGAGTTTGTGATGACGTTTATGTTTTTAATTGTCATCTTAGGCGTAACGGACAAAGCCGCATCAGTTGGTTTTGCTGGTTTAGCCATTGGTTTGACATTAACACTTATTCACTTGGTGAGTATTCCCGTAACCAATACATCGGTGAACCCTGCAAGAAGTATCAGTCAGGCGGTGTTTGTGGGCGATTGGGCGTTATGTCAATTGTGGCTGTTTATTCTTGTTCCTATTGCCGGTGCGATTTGTGCGGGCTGTGTTTACAGGTATTTGAGGACGCCGGAACTAAAATAAAAAAAGTGAAACATAGCAAGGAGATGTCTCGACTTCGCTTCGCGGAGTTTATCCTGAGCACGGTCGAAGGGCTCGACATGACGGCAGTTTTTATAGAACAAGAAGGAAAAAGGGGCGACAAAGTCGCCCCTTTTTCCTTCTCTCCACCACACGTTCCTCGTCATTCCGAGCGGAGCGTACGAAGTACGCGAAGTCGAGGAATCCCCTTGCTACAAAAATGCTCGCTAAGGAAGGGGTGATTATTTTACCGAAAAGGACACCCTGCGCACGAATTAACACACGCTCTTTCCGAAAGCGTTGCGTCAAAACTATAAACAGAAATCGTTTTTTTATTGGCGATGTAAATATTTTCGCCAAAGGTTTGCATTTTGTAAGCAGCAGTTCCACCGCCAAGCATTTCGGCATCGAACAGAATGGTGCGGAATTTTCCGTCTCTTCCATAACTTGAAATTCGGGGATTTCCTTTTTCGGAGGTGAGGATATTTCCGGTTGCCGTTTGGGCGAGATACACCGGATTGCAACAACCTGCAAATGCTCCGGCTTGTGCACCTGATTTGCCAAATGATGTGATAAATTCGCCTTCGAGTGTATAACTTTCTATTCGATGTCTGCCCGAATTGGCAGTGTAAATCGTGTCGTTTATGTTGATAATATCAAACGTATAACTCGGAATGATAAAACCATTCGGACTTCTGATAAACCGCACTAATCGACCTTCTTTATCGTATTGAACGATGTTTTTGTTTTCCGCATCGGTTACAAAAACGAAGTTTTTTGTTGTTGTGAGTGCGCAATAATCGGAATTGTCGCTACACGCTTGCCATTCGTGTTTTTTTTGTCCATTGAAAGCATACAAAATTATCTCCGTAGGATACAACACATAAATCGCAGAATGGTCAACAGTAATGTCGCGAATGCCTGATTTTACTACAAAATCACGTTGATGGTTGCCCAATAAATCAAAAATAGAAATTTTATCGACTGATGCTATATAAATTTTATGTTCAAAAATATAGAAACTCAAAATGTCGGAATCGACGTCAAAACTATGCGTCATCTTGTAAGGCGAAACAAACGTGTTTTCTACATTTGGCAGACTATTTTTTTCGTTCGATCTCATCGAATGAATGATGTAGTATCCGAAACCCGCGATTAGAGCGAAGATCAGAATGTTTAATGCCATTTTCAAAGGTTTATTCATATCCATCAATTTTTAAACAATAAATCCATTCCGAATCTTTCAGAAGCAAGTAACCATCGGCATAAGCCATCGGCCCCCAACCATCGCGACCATCTAAAATGCGTTGTCTTTTTACTAAGATCATTCCGCGTTGTTGAAGCTGATAAACGAACAATTCGCCATCGTCTTTGAAAGCAAATAAATGGTTACCAATTATGAAATACGGTCCTAATCCGAAACGCTCGTCTGCTGCCGATTCCCAAATGGGCGTGCGCAGATTGGCCGGCGAATAAGCCACTAATTTCCCACGTATTCCACCTCCGTCTTTTGGCGGAACGGTGATTACCATTTGTTCGTACAAAATTGGTGTTTGCTGTTCGCTCGACAAACCTTCGTTAGGTCTGTAACGGTCGATCATTGTTGCAGACCACTTGCCGTTTGTATAGTTTACTTGTATCACTGCGCCACCTGAACCGTAACCCGCTGTCATCAATATTTTGTCTGGCGATAATTGCAAAGGCGAAGGTGCAACCACCGAAGGCGCCCAAGCCACATTCCACAGCAATTTGCCTTTATCGACAGTTTCGGCAGAAACTCCGCAAATGCCACCAATTCCGGCATAAACAAACGTTTTTTTGCCGTGAAGTGTCATCGGCATAATGGAGGAGTGCGACATTTTATAATTCAATATATTCGGTGTTTGCCAAGCAATTTCGCCGGTTTCGATGTTGACTCCAAGCATTAAAACTTCTTTTCCGGCAGGTGCTAAAATCAGTTGGTTGTTTTCTACTCGTGGGCATTGTCCCGAATACCAATGTGGTACTTCGGTTTCGAATTGGTTTTGCATGTCGAGCGTCCACTTCAATTCGCCGGTAATTCGGTCACAACACATCACATGCCCCATTGGGCCTACGGTTATCACATATTTGTCGGTTACAACCGGCGCCGTGCGCGAAAATCCGTGATTGCGTTTCATCGGCACACGATACCATCTGCGCCAAAGTTCAGTACCTGTTTCTAAGGAAAAACAGCGCAACATATCCGAGCTTAATCTCTCGTCATAATCCAAAACATAAACCAAACCGTTGTAAATAACAGGGGCTGCATAGCCTTCGCCGGTTTCCACTTTCCACTGTATGGGGAAATCGGATGAAAAATTAAATGTTGTGGTTGTTCGGGCGATGTTTTTGTAATCGTGCCCTCTGAAGCAAGGCCATTGGCCACGTAGAGACGCACGGCCGTGCGTCTCTACATCGGAAAAACGCATAAAAAATTCCCCAATAACCACCTCATCGGCTTTGCGCGCGCCTCCTTCCGGACGATTATCTGCCCCGGGGTTTTGAATGACAATGTTGCTATCGGGTGTGTAGAAATGCCAAAATACGATTGCACCGGTGAAAATTAGCACAACGAACAGTGTAATGAGTTGGACGATTGTTTTTTTACTCATTTGATCTCATTTCGTATTACTTTCGTTCATAAATGAAATAAGCGTAAGTTAATTGCGTTTTTTCATCAGTCATTCGTTCGCTTTCCTCGATGAGCTTCCATTCGTCGTAGTTGATTTCGGGGAAAAACGTGTCGGCTTCGAAGTCTTTGTAAACTACGGTCAAATATAATTTGTCTGCCAACGGTAAAAATTGTCGATAAATCGAAGCGCCGCCGCATATGAAATTTTCTTGATCTTCATCACACAAATCAACGGCTTCTTGAATGGAATACGCCATTTCGCAACCTTCGATTTTTACGCTCGGATCATCGACGATAACGATATTTCGACGATTTGCAAAGGGGCGAACAGGCAGCGAGTAAAACGTGTTCAAACCCATCAAAACCGTATGATTGAGCGTGATTTTTTTGAAGCGTTTTAAGTCTTCCGACAAATGCCAAAGGAGGTCGTTGTCCTTGCCGATGGCGTTGTTTTGGGCGATGGCGACGATGATGGATATTTGTTTCATAAGTTGATAATTTCGATATTTGCAAACGGGGGCGGGCGAACCCCGCCCGTACATGCCCGTAGGGGCGCGGTTTGCGCGCCCTTGATAATTGATTAAGTTTTGCGTTTTTCCTTTTTCGCAGCAGGGAAAAGAATATTGTTTAGAATTAAGCGATACCCGGGCGAATTGGGATATAAATTCAAATCCGTTGGAGGGTCGCCGACGAAATGCTGATAATCCTCAGGATCGTGTCCGCCGTAGAATGTCCATGTGCCTTTTCCGTATGTGCCGTGAATGTAGCGGGCTTCGTTCAACGCTTTATTTTCGCCCAAAATAATCACATGGGGTTTGAGGTAATTTTTGTTGAATGCCGTGGTTTGTCCCATAAATCCGTGAATGATTTGCACGTGATTTTGCGTGAGCATCGTTGGAACCCAATCCCATTTCGCAGAAAATTCGAACAGTGTGAAAAAATCGTTGTTTCGAGTGAGATTTCGCGGACGCGTATCGGTTACATCAATACTCGAAATTTCGTATTGCGAAGGATTTTTCACAAGCGTAAAATTGCGAAATGCAAAGGTTTTCGAAAAATCCAATTTTTCTTGTGCATTTGGATCCATAGGATCACCATCAAACGGTTCTGCACAAATATCCACACCTTCGGCAGCCAAAGCTACATCAAAACTATCCGGAGCGGAACACATTGCAAACATAAAACCACCGCCTTGAACAAAATCACGAATTTTGTGAACAACCGCTAATTTCAGCTGTGAAACTTTGCTAAATCCGTGTCTTTTTGCGGTTTCATTTTGCAGACGAACATCTTCTTGATACCAAGGCGCATTGCGATAATTTGCCCAAAATTTGCCGAATTGTCCGGTGAAATCCTCGTGGTGCAAATGCAGCCAATCGTACATCGGAAGCACGCCTGCCAAAACTTCATCATCGTAAACCACATCGTACGGAATTTCGGCATAACTCAATACTAAAGTTACAGCATCATTCCAAGGTAGTTTGTTTTTCGGTGAATATACTGCTATTTTCGGTGCTTTGTGAAGTTTCACAACATCCATATTGACATCCGGTTCGCTAATTTCTCGCAAGATTTGTGCTGCTTGAACATCGGCAATCACTTGAAACGAAACCCCTCGAAGCTGGCATTCCCGTTCAATTCTCGGCGAATGTTGCATCATGAAACTTCCACCTCGATAATTCAACAACCAATCCACTTCTACATCTTGCGAAAGCACCCAATACGCAATTCCATATGCTTTCAGATGATTTCGCTGCGTTTCATCCATCGGAATTAAAATCATTGCAGCTTGCAAACGGCAAGCCATCAGCAGAAATGCAAATAAAATGTATGTGATTTTTTTAGCCATCATCTTACAAAGATACGAAAAAAAAATGAGAATTGAAAATTAAGAATGGATTTTTGCGATTTTTTTGTGCTTGTTAATAACTCTGTTCAAAACTTCCACAAAAAAAATATACGAAAACAGTTTTTGAGCGTTATAATAGGTGTAAGAAATTTTATTAATTATTAAACCCTAAAATGCTATGAAAAACTTAATCAACAACTCTATGAATTTAGACACAAAAGAGGCGAAAAAACAACGTAAACAATTTATCAAGGATTTTTATCGCCTATGGGAAATTATAAATCCATCAAAAAAAGTATTCAATAAATCGTTGAATGATTTTATCAATGTTAGACATATCTCTGTTCACGAAACGTCAGGACACGCATCAAGTCGATATATTTCGACATTGGCAATTATGTTTCTTTCTGAAATTTTAGAAAATGCTGTGCAAAAAGGTGTACCTAAAAAACCTAACCTTGTAAAGAAAAATCAAAAAGAATTTGAAAAAATCATTATAATGGAATACTGCAAAAAAGAATTTGGAACAATAAAGCTTATTGTTGGTATAAAAAAAGGAAAAAAGGAAAAAATACAATACTGCGTAACCGCAATAAAAAACGACCAATAAAATTCGAGCTATTTCAATCCCTCTTAAAATTATTGGTCGTAAATCTGTACTGCAAAGTTACAACATTTTTTTGAAAAAACCAAATTATTTTTTTGTTTCTTTACAAAAAATTAAAACCTGTCGTGCTGCCGCCCCACGCGAATAAGCGTTCCACACTTTCCGAATGTTTTGATACCGGATGCACCAATGTAAGTTCCTGCCGAGCGCAAACCACCCAACAAATCATCAATCACATCCCGAACTGCACCTTTGTAGAGGATTTCCTCTTTTCGTCCTTCGCTGGTACGATAAGTTTTCATGCCCGACATAAACTTTTCTTGCGCATAGTCCGACGACATTCCGAAGAATAATTTGTATTGTTTTTCTTCGATGATTTGCTGATTATTTTCGTCCAATTCGTTGGTTAGAAAACGACGTGTGATGAGTTCGCCTTCCTGCTCGTCTGTTCCTGCGAACATGCCGCCAATCATGATCATATCCGCATTTGCGATGAATGCTTTGGCTGCATCTCCGGGCGAACGAACGCCGCCATCCAAAATAATTCCACCATTCAATCCGTGCGCGGCATCGGCACATTCCAACGAAGCCGAAATCTGCGGATAACCTACGCCTGCTTTCAATCGCGTGGTACATTGACTTCCCGGACCAATTCCGATTTTTACATAATCTGCACCGGCGATAATCAATTCCTGCACCATTTCAGGCGTTGCAACGTTTCCGGCAATCATCACGATATTCGGATTTTCTTCGCGAATTTTGCGAATAAACGAGGCAAATCGCTGTGTATAGCCATTTGCAATATCTATACACAAAAACAAATCGTCAGGATTATCAATCTTTTTTGCATCAACTAATGCATGGCGAATGTCTTTGAAATTCTCATATTCTTCATCTGACATTCCTATCGTGAACATTGATGCAGAAATCGCATTTTTAGAGGCATTCAGCCAATTTTCTTTCGTGTGAAATTTGTGAATGGCTACCAACATGTTGTATTCGCTAAACACGTCGGCCATACGAAATGTACCCGTTGCCATATTTGCGCAAACAATCGGCACACACGTGAATTCGCGTTGAGCCCATTTGGTTTTGAACTTGCGTTCCAAAATCATTTGCCTACGGCTTTCGAGTGTAGAGCGTTTGGGGCGAATTAATACATCGTTGAAGTCTAATTTTTGGTCGGATTCTAAAAGCATATTTTTTGTTTTGGTTGGGCGAACGCATAGATTCGCCCTTACATTATTTTATTTATTTTTCCAGCGGGGTAGGCGTTTCATACCGCCTTGCGGATCTTTGCTCATCGGCATTCCGCAGCTTTCACAACGTGTGCTCATAGTTTTGATTTTTTAGGGTTTAATGGTTTGCAAAGATACAAAAAAATTGAAAATTGAGAGTTGAAAATTGAGAATTATTTTTCATTCTCTACTCTTCATTTTCAATTCTCAATTAAAATTCGTATCTTTGTAGGCCGAATTTATTGTGAACACCCATAAAAACGAGCAAAATCAATGAGTATTATCCGTTTCGATGAGCAACTTACCATAGCGATAAATTCGCTACATTCGCCGTTTTTCGACGTGTTGATGTTCAACATCAGCAAAACTTTTATTTGGGTGCCGTTTTACGCGTTATTAATTTTTTTGTTGTTCCGACAATATGGTAAGCACACGTGGTTGAAACTTTTGTTTATCGTGGTGTTGATTTTTTTGGCAGACCAAACTTCCGTACATGTATTCAAAAATGTGTTCATGCGATTACGACCGTGTCATAATCCCGAAATGCTTGCGCAAGGTTTGCATTTGGTGAATGGAAAATGTGGCGGGACGTACGGATTTATTTCGTCGCATGCAACCAATACATTTGCTTTAACCACATTTTTGTTTTTTGAAATGCGACAAAAATATTCGTGGATCGGTTGGTTGTTTTTATGGGCAGGAATTATCGCGTATAGCCGAGTTTATTTGGGTGTTCATTATCTCGGTGATGTGGTTTTTGGGGCTTTGTGGGGAATGGGGATTGGATATTTGGTGTTTCGGATAGAGAGTTTGGTTTCTCGCAAGGTTTCGTAATGAATTACCTACATGCAATAGGGTATGCTTGAGATGTTCCCACATTAGAAAGTACGTTCTGATTTTTTCCATCCAAGGTCATAATCTGTATACCAATCACATTCGAACTAAACAAAATATATTTACCGTCTGGCGTTATTTCAGGTGAATTATCATTATATTCTGCTTTTGTTAAGCGCGTTTGTGCACTCCCATCGGCATTCATGATAAATATCTCCGATTTTTCATTTTCGTGAGACACATACACTATTTTCTTTCCATCCGGTGTCCATTGAGGGCTGCCGTTTCCATCTGGTGGCCATCCCGGCCATATTCGAGGAGATACGGTAAATGTCAATTGTTTCTGATTCCTTCCATCTGCGTTTGCCACGAATATCTGTGAACTTCTTTCTTCTCCCGAAGCTGAATATGCAATCTTGTCTCCTTGAGGAGACCATTTCGGAGAGGCTGCATTACGAATAATTAGTCGGTTATTAGCTCCATTAACATTCATTCTGTAAATATGGTGATCGTTTCCAGCTGAAGAGCAATAAGCAATCCACCTGCCGTCAGGCGAAAATTTCGGACTGCATATATCCCCTTCTGTTTGCAAAATTTTATGTGTTTTATTCGAAATATTATAAAGAATCAAATCATTTTCTCTCCCTGGGCTGTAATATGTATATTTAACATAAATAATTTGTTTGTCATCTGGTGACCAATCAAAGTTTCCGAAACCTCCCTTTTCTGTTTTGTCAATCCTGTCAATTAAAGTAAGTCCAGTTCCGTCGGTATTAATAATATACAATTCATATTCAGAGCTAGATCCAAAAGAATTATCCGGATTTGTCCAAGATTCGAATTTTACAGCGGTAAACAACAATTGTGTTCCAGAATTAGAACGAACCGGTTTCTGACAAGCAACCGTTTTATCAACTATTTTTTGCATTCCATTTCCCGATTTATCCATAACACACAAACTCCAGTCTGAACTGTTATGCGTAATCCTTGCAATAAACGCTACAGATGAATAGTCAAATAATGGAGTAATAGGCTCAATACGGAAACCATCATTTTTATCACAGGAAAAAAAAACCGTTAGAACCAGCAAAATCACTGTGATTTTTAAAATCTTTTTCATAGTGCTTAATTTTAAGTTGTTGTTGTTTTTGCAAAGATACAAAAAATTGTTAATAACTCGACAATTTATTAACAATTTGACACTTTTTCCATAAAAAATATACGAAAATTGAAAGTTGAGCGTTATATAGGTTAGAAATCTAAAAAACAAAAATCATGAAAACAACCGAAACACGAAATGCGAGTTCAGCGAAGCTAAAACAAATGCTCCAAGGGACAACAGCCATTTACACACTCAAGCACAATTTCAAAAACATTAAAGAGGCAAGAAAATGGGCAAAGAAAAACATTGTCGGCATCTACAAAAACGATATAACCGATGAGGATATTCGTGTATCAAGCAAAGCTATTGATAAATATTTAAGCGAAAGTGCAATTAAAAAAAGTGTGAGTCAATGTGCGCATCTGTCAGCATTAATAAAAATTCCCGAACTTATAAAGACTGCTATTCTAAAAGATATACACGATGATACCAATCAAGATAAAAATATTAAAGAAATTCAGCGTTTATATGGAGCGATAATTTATGAAGGAAATATTTACCCTGTAAAAATTACAATTAAAGTTTCGCAAATAGAGGGAAGTAAAGCCTATTCTTATGAAGTGATGAAAATAGAAAACCCGAATGGTTCTTGCAATCATTCGGGTTAATACAGTTGGGACTCTTGAAGACCGCATACCAACAACGGCTGACTTTCTTCCCCGAACAACTGAAATTTCCCCACAAAGGTACAATAAATATTTGAGAAAATCAAATTATTTTTGGTTAAATATCATTTTTTTTCGTAAATTTGCAAAAAAATGTCAATAAGTATCAATATCATTATGAAATTCCCCTTAAAAATCCTTACCCCAATTTGCATTTTAATTACCATATTCGTCGGCAGCAGTCTATGTATTTCCTGCACCGAAAAAAAGGCTAAAGAATCCACTGAAACCGTAGTTTTAACAACAGAACGAACAGTTACAAATACATCTATCACCGAAAAAACAAGAGCCATGAAAGTCCTACTCATCAACGGCAGTCCGAATGAATTCGGAAGCACATTCACAGCATTAAGCGAAGTGGCCAAAACTTTGAACCAAGAAGGTATTGAAACCGAAATCATTCACATCGGCAAACACGCCATGCAGGGTTGTACGGCTTGCCGCAAGTGCAGAGGCGAATCCGACAAGTGTATTTTTGACGACCTGGTTAATGAAGTAGCTGAAAAAGCCAAAGAAGCTGATGGTTTTGTTTTTGGATCTCCGGTGTATTACGCGTCTGCAAACGGCTCGATGAGTGCGTTTTTGGATCGTTTGTTTTATTCACAAAGCAAGTATTTTGCGCACAAACCCGGTGCTGCTGTGGTTGCTGCACGTCGTGCAGGGACAACAGCAAGTTTAGACCAATTAAACAAGTATTTTACGATTAACCAAATGCCTGTTGTGTCTTCACAATATTGGAATATGGTTTACGGCAATAATGCTGAAGAAGTGAAAAAAGACCTTGAAGGTATGCAAATCATGCGTACATTGGGCAGAAACATGGCGTGGCTGCTGAAATCCATCGAAGCCGGAAAACAAGCCGGACTTGAACTACCCGAACGCGAACAGCGAGTTTCTACTAATTTTATTCGATAAAAATGAAACCACATCCAACATTACATATCCTTATTGTTGATCATTCCGAAAACGAATTATCCGAAATAAAATCATCTATTGTAAAACATTCGGCGTTAAAAGAAGGTGATCTTTCTGTAGCAAAAAGTCCGGAAGAAGCCCAACAACACTATATAAACAATCTTGATATAAATGCTGTTTTTTTGGATTGGGAACTTGATAATTCCTCAGAATTATTGAAATGGATGAAGCAATTTCGACCGCATATTCCGGTGTACATTTTGGCCGGTACTGAAGATGGTACAGACATTGCCAATCAAATCGGAGATTTATACGATGATTATTTTACAAAAAACGAGCTGAAAGTAGAGCCGCAAGATATTTTAGGTCGAATCCTACATGATTTCGACATCAGACGAGCAACTCCATTTTGGAGTGCTTTTGAAAACTATGTCGATGATTTTTCAGATAGTTGGCATACGCCGGGGCATTCTCGCGGCGCAAGTTTCCGAAATTCCGAATACCTTAAAGCGTTTTACGACTATTGGGGAGAAAAAACGTTTGCATCGGATTTATCGGTTTCTGTTGAATATCTCGGCTCCTTATTGGATACATCGGGATTTGTTAGAGATGCAGAAAAAAAAGCCGCAAAAACATTTGGTACCAAACATACGTTTTTTTCAACCAACGGCTCTTCAACGTCCAATAAAATTATGCTTCAAAGCATTATAAAGCCCGGAGATAAACTTATTGTGGATCGAAATTGTCATAAATCCATACATTACGGCTGTATTCAAGCCGGCGCTAATGTGGCCTATTTGAAAAGCGAATACAGTTCCGAATTGGGCATATTTGCACCTCCGGCTTTGCAAGAAATCGAAAAACAATTACAAGACCATCCGGATGCAAAAGTTATCGTGATCACAGGATGTACGTATGATGGATTGCTTATTGATGTTAGATCCGTCATCGCTTTAGCCCATAAATACAGCAAACCCGATCACCGAATAAACGTATTTATTGATGAAGCCTGGTTTGCCTATTCCGGTTTTCATCCGGCTTATGAATACCATTCCGCAATTCGTTCGAAAGCAGATTACGTTACACATAGCGCGCACAAGGTGCTTTCCGCATTCAGTCAATCCTCTTATTTACATATTAATGATCCGGATTTTGACGAGGATTTTTTCAGAGAAATATTTAATATTTACACCAGCACTTCGCCGCAATATCAGATGCTGGCTTCGCTTGATGTAGCGAGCATGCAAATGGAAATGGAAGGCTATAAATTGGTGCAAATTGCACGACAAAAAGCACAAAAATTTATCAACGATGTTAACACCAATTTGAAGACGATAAAGGTCTTAAATCGTGATGATTTCGCAACCTTTTTTCCATCTCTAAAAACTGACCGTGTTGACCATGATATTTTGAAGGTAACCTTAGATATCAGAGGGCTAAACAAACCCATACGTGAAATACATGAATTTTTGAGAGAAGAAGGTAAATTGGAAGTTGAAAAATATACACATTCGACGATTACCGTGCTGTTCACTATTGGCGTGGAACAAGACAAAGTCAATCGATTGTACAGCGCTTTAATTAAATTGGAAAAACGTAATGAAGACAGTAATCATAAATATGAAGGAAATTCGGGTGTGCCCGGTGTTCCGGAAGAGATTGAATTGGATTCCGAATTTTCACCATACAGTGCATTTTATTGTAAAGATTCTGTGAGTCGTAGTTTAGATGAATTAAAACAAGGCTTAACCAACAAAAAATATATCGCTTCAAGGCTTGTAACCCCCTACCCTCCGGGAATTCCGGTATTAGTGCCCAGTCAAATCCTAACGAAAGAACATATTGACTATTTGGAAGATTTGATCAAACAAGGTGTGGAAATACACGGGTGTCGTGACACTAGAATCTATGTTATAGAACAACGAATAATATGAAACAACTTAAACGACCCTGCATTTTTAGTGCATAGTTTAAGTATTGGTTCAAGATTAGAATAGCCGGCAGATGTCTCGCAATGCTTGACATGACAAGTAATGATCTTAGAAGGGAGGATGAAAGCAGCGGTGGCTACGCCACCGCTGCTTTCATCTTATCCCCCACATATAATAAACCGTCATTCCGAGCGAAGCATACGAAGTATGCGAAGTCGAGGAATCTCCAAGCTACAAAGGCGTTAGTTGTGTAACAGCGACTA
>WRCN01000003.1 GCA_009783885.1 Bacteroidales bacterium
AACAACTTCAAAATGACCTTAAATTTTGCCTCTGAAATCTTAGCGTGTTTTATGTATTTGTTTTTCATTAATTCTCAATTAGATAATGCAAAGATACGCATTTTATTCTAATCTTGAACCTAATATAAATATAAATTTTATTCTCATATTTTTTGTTTTTTAGTTTGTTTTTGTATAATTTTATTCAAAATAAATATCATTTACACTATAAATCCTTATTGCAGAATACATCAAACAACAACCCCAATCAATGCCATCTATACACTTTGTAAAAAGAATAGTAAGTTTGCCTCGAACATAACACTTTTTTGTCAAATCTGCCGTTGCTAATTTTTCCTTTAATGAACTTATAATTTCTGAACCTCCAACAATTACAAAAGGGACGAATGGAGCATCATTACCACCAGCCTCGTTACCAAGAAGGAAAAAATCAGCATCTCCTCCCATGTAGTCAAAATCGCTATGTTCATAATTTTGAGCTACCCAACCATATACTTTAATAATTTTTGCAGTATCCTCATATACCAACACCTCTCTCTTGTGATACGTCCAATAAACGGTATACACATCGTTGTAGTTTTCCCAGTCAATGGGTTTTAGGTTTGTCGGTCTTTTTATTTCACAAGGGTTTTCATTTTTGTTTCTTTCACAAGAAGCTACTCCTCCCGTCAAAATCATCAAAATTGCGATGATTTTGAATGTTGTTTTTTTCATAATGTTTGATTTTTTAATTAATATTTTTTAGTTTATTTTGGATTATTTTTTGTTGGTTTTGGGTTGTTGGTTAGTTTTGGATTGAATGGTAGACTCTTTTTTTAGACAGGAAAAGTTTTTTAATTTTAACAAAGTTTCAAAATTCACCTACAAAGATACAAATAAAATTTTAAAATTCATAGTTTTTGGCGAAAAACCCAAATAAAATTATTTTTTCGAAAAAACGTGCTTATAAGTCAATAAGCGGTGTTTTTGTCTTGAGTTTTTCGCCCGAAATGTGTTTTATGTCAAAAATAATTGCCTTTTTCCTAAAAAACTTGCTTTTTTCATTTTTTTTTCGTAAATTTGCACCCCTATTTTTATGCACCATAATATAAAAGGGAATACGAATTTTATAAAAACTTATCATAAATGGCTGTAAAAAAAGAAACTCCGGTTAAAAACGATTTCTCAAAAATTACCATCAGTTTGGCATCACCGGAAGCCATCCTCGAACGATCTCGCGGCGAAGTGGTAAAGCCCGAAACCATCAATTATCGTACTTACAAACCCGAACGCGACGGCTTATTTTGCGAGCGTATTTTTGGTCCTACCAAAGATTGGGAATGTCATTGCGGAAAATACAAGCGTATTCGCTACAAAGGTATTGTTTGCGACCGTTGCGGTGTTGAGGTTACTGAGAAAAAAGTGCGTCGTGAACGTACAGGACACATCCAACTCGTGGTGCCCGTGGCACACATTTGGTTTTTCCGATCGTTGCCTAACAAAATTGGAGCATTGCTCGGAATTCCTACGAAAAAACTTGAAAGCATTATCTATTACGAAAAACATATCGTTATTCAACCTGGTATCAAGGAAAAAGACGGCATTGAGAAATTTCAACTCCTTTCGGAAGATGAATATTTTGATATCATCGACAACCTGCCAAACGATAACTACATGTTGGACGATACCGATCCGAATAAATTTATTGCCAAAATGGGTAGCGAAGCCCTTTATGAATTGTTGATCAACATTGATTTGGATACATTGTCTTACGAACTTCGCGACCAAGCCAACAAAGAAACATCGCAACAACGCAAAAACGACGCTCTTAAACGTTTGAACGTGATTGAGTCGTTCCGCGAATCCCAACAAAAAATCGAAAATCGTCCGGAATGGATGATTTTGCGTGCACTTCCGGTGATTCCACCCGATTTGCGTCCGTTGGTGCCTTTGGATGGCGGACGTTTTGCGACTTCCGACCTGAACGATTTGTATCGTCGTGTGATTATCCGCAACAACCGTTTGAAAAAATTAATGGAAATCAAAGCGCCTGATGTGATTATGCGTAATGAAAAACGTATGTTGCAAGAGGCTGTGGATTCGTTGCTTGATAATTCGCGCAAAGCAAGTTCTGTGAAAACAGATTCCAATCGTGCGTTGAAATCGTTGTCGGATAGTTTGAAAGGTAAGCAAGGCCGTTTCCGTCAAAACCTTTTGGGTAAACGTGTGGATTATTCTGGACGTTCGGTTATCGTAGTAGGCCCTGAATTAGACCTCAACGAATGCGGTATTCCTAAAGATATGGCAGCGGAATTATTTAAACCATTCATTATTCGCAAAATGCTCGAACGCGGTATTGTGAAAACCGTGAAATCCGCGAAACGCATTGTAGAGCGCAAAGATCCTGTGGTTTGGGATATTTTGGAGAACATTATGAGAGGTCATCCGGTTCTCCTTAACCGTGCGCCGACACTACACCGTATGGGTATTCAGGCGTTCCAGCCTAAAATGGTTGAAGGTAAAGCCATCCGTTTGCACCCGTTGGTATGTACGGCGTTCAATGCTGACTTTGACGGTGACCAAATGGCGGTTCACGTACCTCTTGGAAATGCTGCAATTCTCGAAGCCCAACTTTTGATGTTGGCTTCTCACAATATCTTGAATCCTGCGAATGGCGCGCCGGTTACGGTTCCGTCGCAAGACATGGTTCTTGGATTATATTATCTGACCAAAGGTCGCAAATCCGAAAAGAAACATCCTGTGAAAGGCGAAGGAAGAATATTTTATTCACCCGAAGAAGTCATTATTGCCTACAACGAAAAACAGGTGGATATGCACGCTTGGATCAAAGTGCGTATTGAAAAAGGCGGCGGTAAATCCGAACTGATTGAAACTACGGTTGGACGTGTACTTTTCAACCAAGTTGTTCCCAAAAATTTCGGATTTATCAACGAAATTTTAACGAAAAAATCGTTGCGCGATGTCATCACTGAAATCCTGGCAAAGACTGGTACTGCTGCTACTGCGAAGTTTTTGGATGATATTAAAAATATGGGTTATATTACGGCATTCCGTGGCGGATTGTCGTTCAACTTGGGCGATGTGATCGTTCCGGAAATCAAGGAAACGCTGATTGCGCAAGCCAATGAGGATGTTGATGAAGTGATGAACAGTTACAACATGGGTTTCATCACCAACAATGAACGGTATAACCAAATTATTGATATTTGGACGCATACCAACTCCAAACTGACTACGCAAGTGATGAAAGAATTGACGAGCGACAATCAAGGTTTCAACTCTGTTTACATGATGTTGGATTCAGGTGCTCGTGGATCGAAAGAACAAATTCGTCAGCTTTGCGGAATGCGTGGATTGATGGCAAAACCTCAAAAATCGGGCTCTTCCGGCGGTGAAATTATTGAAAATCCAATTTTATCAAACTTCAAAGAAGGTCTTTCGGTATTGGAGTATTTCATCTCTACACACGGTGCTCGTAAAGGTTTGGCGGATACGGCTTTGAAAACGGCTGATGCGGGTTATCTAACTCGTCGTTTGGTAGACGTAGCTCAAGATGTGATCATCAGTGAAGAAGATTGCGGAACGTTGCGCGGATTGAATGTTACGGCATTGAAGAAAAACGAAGAAATCGTAGAACAGCTTGCCGACCGCATTTTGGGACGTGTAACGGTTTCTGATGTTGTTAATCCGCTCACCAAAGAAGTGCTTGCTGTTGCAGATCAAGAATTGACAGAAGATATTTGCAAAATTATTGCAAAATCACCTATTGAAGAAGTTGAGATTCGTTCGGTACTCACTTGTGAATCGAAACAGGGCGTTTGTGCCAAATGTTACGGACGTAACCTGGCTACAGGAAAAATAGTTCAAAAAGGTGAGGCTGTTGGTGTTATCGCAGCACAATCTATTGGTGAACCGGGAACGCAGTTGACTTTACGGACGTTCCACGTCGGTGGAGTTGCCGGAGGAAATATTGGAAGCTCATCGCGCATCGAATCCAAATTCGAAGGTATTTTGGAAATTGAGGAACTTCGTTCAGTGCCTTCAGAGACAGCAGAAGGTAAGAAAGTAGATGTGGTGATTGGTCGTTCTGCCGAAATGCGTATTGTTGATAAAAACAGCAAAATTACGCTACACTCCAATAATATTCCTTACGGTGCTAATTTGTATTTCAAAAGCGGAAATGCTGTTAAACCGGGCGACATGATTGCCGATTGGGATCCATACAATGCTGTAATTATTTCCGAAGTTGGTGGAACTGTTTCGTTCCAAAATATCGTAGAAGGCGTAACATATCGCGTGGAATCCGATGATTTGACCGGCTACAAAGATAAAGTAATTATCGAATCTCGTCAAAAATCGAAAAACCCATCGATCAATATTGTATCCAAGGATGGTTCGGTATTGAGAATTTACGATATTCCTGTAGGTGCGCACATTGCTGTTGATGATAAAAAATCAATCAAAGCCGGAGATGTGTTGGTGAAAATTCCGCGTTCGTTTGGAAAAGCGAGTGATATCACGGGAGGTTTACCTCGCGTAACGGAGTTGTTCGAAGCGCGTAATCCTTCGGATCCTGCTGTTGTTGCGGAAATTGATGGTATTGTAAGTTTCGGAAAAAAACTCAAACGCGGTAATCGTGAAATCATCATCACCTCGAAAACGGGAGAAGTAAAATCTTATCTCATTCCAACAACTAAACAAATTTTGGCTCAGGAAAACGACTTCGTAAAAGCCGGAACATCGCTTTCAGAAGGCGCTATCACGCCATCCGATATTTTGGCGATTAAAGGTCCGAATAAAGTTCAGGAGTATATCGTGAATGAAATTCAAGAGGTGTATCGTTTGCAAGGTGTGAAGATTAATGATAAGCATTTCGAAGTGATTGTTCGTCAAATGATGCGTAAAATCGAAGTTTTGGATCCGGGTGATACCATTTTCTTAGAAGGCGAGTTGGTGAATAAGCTTGATTTTGCTGAAGAAAATGATCGTATTTTCGGTATGAAACTCGTTGAAGATGCAGGAGACTCCGAAGAATTAAAAGCCGGACAATTGATCACGGCACGTAAACTTCGCGACGAAAATTCAATTCTCAAACGCAAAGACAAACGCGAAGTTATAGCTCGCGATGCAGATCCTGCCACAGGACGTCAAATCCTGCAAGGTATCACACGTGCGTCGTTGCAAACCAAAAGTTTCTTGTCGGCAGCATCGTTCCAAGAGACTACGAAAGTTCTTACGGAAGCTGCTGTTAGCGGAAAAAGCGACCACTTGGTAGGTTTGAAAGAAAACGTATTGGTGGGTCATTTGATTCCGGCCGGAACAGGTTTGCGCGAATATAAAGAATTGATTGTAGCCAATAAAGATCAATACGAAAAAGTAACCGCAAAAAAATAAACCGATGACACAACAAAAAGAACAAAAAATTGAAGTCGAACTAAGCGCCGATGTAGCGGAAGGTGTGTATTCGAATTTAGCGATTATCACCCATTCCAATGCCGAATTTATTATTGATTTCATCAATATGATGCCGGGCAAACCGAAAGCCAACGTCAAATCGCGAATTATTCTTACACCTCAACATGCCAAGCGTTTGATGAGAGCGTTGAACGACAATGTCAACAAATACGAACAGCATTTCGGCAAAATCACCGAAAGCGAACAGCGTGGAGATGCTATAACGTATGCGATGCCTGCTGCGCAGGCGTAAGTAAAAAGATTGTAATGGTAATCTTTTTAGGGCAGTTTTTTGTTTGATTTAAGGGGTAAAAAAAATGAAAAAAATATTCATCATACCGATATTGGTATTCTTTGTGAGTCTAACCTTTGCGCAAACCGGCACTGAAAAAACCGGTTCGCTTTTATGGAAGATTTCAGGAAACGGATTGACGCAGCCGTCGTACATTTTCGGCACACATCACCTTTTTCCGTTAAGTTTTTTAGATAATGTTGCCGGTTTGAAAGAGGCGTTTGCATCAAGCAAACAAGTGGTTGGCGAATTAGTAATACAAGATATGCCCACTATGCAAGCCGAAATACAAAGAAAAAGCATGATGCCTTCCGATACGACATGGCAAATGTTATTCTCTGAAGATGACTATCGCTTTGTTGATGCACAATTGACTGTGTTTTTAGGTGTGGGCTTGCAGGCTTTAGGAGCATTTAAACCCTTTATGGTAAGTATGATATTTACAGTCACACTTTATCAAGCGATATTTCCCGAAGTAAATCCGAACGAGTCTATGGATTCATGGTTTCAGCAACAGGCTATCGGCAAGGGGCTTCCTGTTCTTGGTTTGGAAACTATACAAGATCAGGTAAATGCTATCGGTGTTGGGTCCCTTAAACAACAAGCAACCGATTTGGTATGTGTTATGAGAAATATTGAATTTGTACAATTATCGGCAAGACGATTGAACGATCTTTATCAATCTGCTGATTTGACAGGAATCGCCGAATTGCTCCGTGAGGAAAGTCCGAATCCTTGTCCCTCCAACGCAGAACTAGAATACGCTCTCAACAATGCACGAAACAAACGGTGGTTGAAGAAACTACCTGCTATCATGGCTGATAAACCAAGTTTTATTGCTGTTGGAGCCTTGCATCTTGCCGGCGAAGCAGGTATATTATACGGTTTGCAACAAGCCGGCTACACTGTGGAAGCCGTACGATAACAGTATAAAAAACATTGAAAAGTTTGGAATTCTCAAGTTTTTTTCGTATTTTTGCAAGTTATATGATACGCAAAAACGAGTAGCCAATTTATGTTTGCATATATCGAAGGGAAAATCAGTGAATTAACGCCGACGTACGTCATTGTAGATTGCGGAGGGGTAGGGTACCTTATCCATATTTCCTTATACACTTACGCGGCAATCAAAGACCAAACGCAGGCAAAAATCCTCACCCATCACCTTGTGCGGGAAGATGCGGAATTGCTCTATGGGTTTAGCAACGAACACGAACGCAAGTTGTTTTTGCATCTTGTCAGTGTTTCGGGTGTTGGCGCAAATACGGCACGCATGATGCAATCATCTATGTCGCCACAGGAGTTGACAGAAGCCATTCTTTCTGGAAATGTGAATAAAATTCAGTCGGTGAAAGGAATTGGCGCTAAAACCGCACAACGCGTTATTGTTGATTTGAGAGATCGCCTTGCCAAAGAAGATTGGGGAACAAGCTTTTCATCTGCAGAAACAACTTCGGCAAATACAACCAAAGACGAGGCTTTGTCGGCCCTCGTTATGTTGGGTTTCAATCGCATTGCTGCAGAAAAAGTTTTGCAAAATATCCTGAAAATAAACCCGAACCTTTCCGCAGAACTCTTGATTAAAGAGGCACTTCGGATGTTATAAAAATCTAAAAAAGTCAATCTGCTTGCGTAATTTCTGGAAATATTTGTTAATTGGACAATTCGTTTTGTCGATGGGAACATATTCGGTATTTTCCGATTTCTCAAATACACTCGAAACCATTATTGATGCTGATTTTTTTGTGGACAATTCAGACACAATTCCGCTTAGGTTTCCTTTACCCAAAGAGGAACCCGATGGCTCGACACCTCCCGCAGGAGGCATGCAAGGACCAGATCCCGCGGGAACAGAGACTAACGTAGAATATGACCCGAAAACTAACCAATACTATTTGGAACGAACTTTGGGCGGCTATCGTTTGGGCGGGCAACCCATGACTTTTGAAGAATTTTCCGAATATAATTTGAGACAATCTCTACAAGATTATTGGAAAGCCAAGAGTGCTGCGCAATCCGGAAAGAACAAAAGTTCGTTCAACGACTTGATACCTGCGTTTAGATTCAATAAAGACGATATTCTCGACCAGTTGATGGGTGGAGGATTGATTGACTACAAAGTCAACGCCTCAATCGAATTGATTTTAGGATTTATTCGAAATCGTCGCGACGATCCTGCAATTGATATCAGAAATCAACGCCAAACCAATTTGAATTTTGATGCCAAAATGGAAGTGAATTTGAATGCAAAAATCGGAAACAAATTCGACTTAAAATTAAATCACAACACCGAAGCCTTGTTTGCATTTGACAATAAACTCAAACTTCAATACGAAGGGAAAGAAGATGAAATTATCAAGTCCATTCAAGTTGGTGATGTTAGTTTTTCGTTGCCCACAACGTTGATACATGGCGCTCAAAGTTTGTTCGGAATTAACACGAAACTCCAATTCGGAAATACATTTGTAACAGCTGTGTTTTCGGAGCAACGAAGCGAATCGACAACAGTTACGGTGCAAGGTGGTGGACAAACCAGTCCATTCCAGTTTAAAGCCGATGAATACGAAGATGATCGACATTTTTTTATTGCCCATTATTTTCGTGATAACTACAACAAAGCACTTTCTACACTTCCCATCGTTAATTCCAACATCAACATTTTGAGAGTGGAGGTTTGGGTAACTAATGTCGGTGCACCGGTTACCAATAACCGCAATATCGTTGCATTTACCGACTTGGGTGAAGCAAACCCCAATATTCCTTTGACTTGGAATGGCAATCCACTTCCGACCGATGGTACCAATAACCTCATTTTGCCGGTTAATGCTAGCCAACCATTTGTTGATGTGAATCAAATTCGAAATATTAACGGCTTAGGAAATTATTTGACGGTTGAAAAGGGGTTTACGCTTGGCAGAGATTTTGAGAAAATTGAAAGTGCGCGTCGATTGAATGAAAATGAATATACGTTCAACAGACAGTTGGGATTTATTTCGTTGAACACACGTTTGAATTCAGACCAAGTTTTAGCGGTTGCCTACCAATACCAACTGATTGGCGATGAAACCATTTATCAAGTCGGCGAATTTTCTGATCAAGGGCTCATAGATCCTGCAACGTTGGTTGTAAAATTATTAAGAAGTTCATCGTTGAATACCCAAAGTAGCCTTTGGAAACTGATGATGAAGAACATTTACAATTTGCACGCGTTTCAAGTTAGTTCCGAAGATTTTCGGTTGAATATCGTTTATGCAGGTGATGACCTTGGTATTATGACCGGTTATTTCAAAGATGGGCCTGAAGGCATAATAAAAGGCGTTCCGCTAATTGAACTTTTCGGATTGGATCGCATGGATTTTCAGCAAAACATGGTTCCTGATGGTGTATTCGACTTCATTGATAATGCAGCGCATACGGGTGGACTAATTCAAGCTGCAACCGGTAGAGTGTATATGCCCTACATTGAGCCGTTCGGAGAGGATTTGATTGAAATTGTTCGAGACAGGGCGAGAAAAAGTGGTGGCGATGAAGCTGCTGCCGTTGAGGCTGCCGAACGGTATGTTTTTAGAGAACTATACGAAAATACACGTATCCAAGCCCAACAGTTTCCAAATCGCAACAAATATTATTTCGAAGGTGCTTTTAAGTCATCATTTAGCAATGAAATCTCAATTGGTTCGATGAATATTCCTCAGGGTTCTGTACGTGTAATGGCAGGAAATACACCACTTGTGGAAGGTGTAGACTATACAGTGGATTATATGCTCGGACGTGTTCGAATTATCAATGAAGGTATTTTGAATTCGGGCGTTCCCATCAATATTTCGAGCGAAAACAATTCAATGTTCAACATCATGACCAAACGCATGATGGGGCTTCGCGTAGACCACTTGTACAATAAAAATTTAACCTTCGGTGCAACCATAATGAATCTGCATCAAAGCCCGATCACACAAAAAGTAAACATCGGCGAAGAGCCGATTTCCAACACGATATACGGATTTGATGTAGCGTATGAGAAAGAGTCTCGCTTTTTGACGAGAATGGTTGATAAAATTCTGCCATTTCAAACCAGCGCAACAACGTCGAGATTGAATCTTTACGGTGAATTTGCACATTTTATACCCGGACATTCTCGCGCTATTGGACGCTCTGGAACGCTCTATGTCGACGATTTCGAAGGCACTAAATCTTCGATCAATTTAAGAGATCACTTGTCTTGGTTTTTAGCAAGTACGCCGCAATGGCAACGCGACTTGTTTCCGGAAAGTTTTTCAACGGTCAATGACATACACCGATCAGCTGGCGACCGATTGGGATATGCTCACAGATACAATGTGGGCAAACTTTCGTGGTACATCATCGACCGTATTTTTTATGAAGAGCGTGCACGTCCTCGAAACATTAGCAGAGATGATCTTTCGCTTCCGTATTCGAGAGAAGTTTTAGTTAGAGAAATTTTTCCAAACAGAGATGTGGATCCTACGCAAGACCAGCGGCAATCTATGTTGAACCTGGCTTTTTATCCGAGAGAGAGAGGGCCTTACAATTATGATGTTGCTCCAACCGGTGTTTCATACGGAATCGGTAGGCAAGGGGAGTTGCTCAATCCCAGATCGCGATGGGGTGGAATCATGCGCAGAATCGACAATACGGATTTTGAAGCCAGTAATGTGGAGTATATCGAATTTTGGTTGATGGACCCGTTTCTAAGAGACGATTACAGCAGAGATATCCTCAATCCCGGTGGAAAACTGTATTTCAACTTGGGTGATGTTTCGGAAGATATGTTGCGCGATGGACGAAAAAGTTTTGAAAACGGATTGCCTACCACTGCAGAAGTTGTAGATGTAGACACGACCATTTGGGGGCGTGTGCCAAGGCTTCAATCGTTGGTTAATGCATTCGACAATGATCCGAATTCGCGACGGTTTCAAGATGTGGGTTATGATGGGCTTAGCGACGATGACGAGCGAAGTTTTTTTTCGTGGTTTACGGATGCAATCCGTTTTAGACCTGACGTGGATCATGAGGCATTCCTGAGAGCTTTGGAAGACCCGTCGTCAGACAATTTCCGCCATTTTTTGGGTAGTGATTGGGATAACAGTCAGGCCGGTCGAAGCATCTTGGAACGCTATAAATATTTCACAGGCCCGGATGGCAACTCGCCATCGTCTGCACAAACGACCGAAGATTTCAGACAACAGCAAACTACGCGTCCGAATACGGAAGATATCAACGGCGACAACACGTTGAATGAAGCTGAAAACTATTTTCAATACGAAGTCAAATTGTTTCCGGATATGGATGTTGGAAATCATCCCTATATCACCGATGTTCGAGTTGCAACAGATGTTCGCCTCAGAAACGACGAACGCGTTACAGTAAATTGGTATCAATTCAGAATTCCAATTCGCAATCCGGATAAAGTGATTGCGCCTGGAGGACAAACTCCAAGTTTTCAGTCTATTCGATTTATTCGAATGTTTTTGAGAGAATGGAGCGACGATGTTGTGCTGCGTTTTGCAACGCTGGAATTGGTGAGAAGTGAATGGCGTAAATATAACAGCTCGCTTTTCGAAGATGGTATCTATATTACAACGCCGACCGATCAAACGGAATTTAGTATATCAGCAGTAAATATTGAGGAAAACAGCAGCAGAGAACCGATTCCTTACGTGATCCCACCAGGTATCGAACGCCAAATAAATTATGGTTCGATCAATAATGTCCGAATGAATGAGCAATCATTGAGTATGCGAGTGTTGGATTTGTCCGACGGAGATGCCCGAGCTATTTATAAAATTTCGGATTTGGATTTGCGACAGTTCAAGAATCTTCGTATGTTTGTTCACGCTGAAGCCGCTTTTGCAAACGACCATCTGAAAGACAATGATTTAGTTTTGTTTATTCGTTTGGGTTCAGATTTCAAAGATAATTACTACGAATATGAAGTGCCGTTGAAGCTCACGCCTTGGGGAACGCCTGCAACGCGCCCATCGGAGATATGGCCGGAGGAAAATGAAGTGAATTTCAGTCTTGAAGACATCGTTCGCCTCAAAGAAGAACGCAATAAACTACTTCGTGCACCCAATTCGAGTATATCGTTTTCAACGCCATTCTCCAAATTTATCAACGGACGAAAATACACGGTTGTAGGTTCGCCTTCGTTGAGTGGTGTAAAATCCATTATGATCGGCGTTCGAAATCCCAAAAAACTTCGACCGGGTGATGATGATGACGGCAAATCCAAATCTGCAGAAATATGGATAAACGAACTGCGCGTTACGGATTTCATTGGTAAAAGCGGATGGGCAGCGCTCGGACGAGTGCAGGCGTCTCTCGGAGATTTAGGAAATGTGAACCTTGCAACTTCGCATACGTCTGCAAATTTTGGACAGCTGGAAACGCGTATCACGGAATTGCAACAAGACAATACAACAACCATTGACTTTTCGACCAATCTCGAACTTGGAAAATTCCTTCCGCCCCAAAGCGGTATAAGAATACCGGTTCACTTCGATTATTCACGGAGTTTGAACAATCCCGAATTCAATCCTTTGGATCCGGATGTGAGGACTAGACGTGATTTGGAAACCTATCCGAAAGAACAACGAAGCGAAGTCAAAGCAAAAATACAGGATTTGGTTGTTCGTCAGAATATTAACTTTATGAATGTTCGGAAAGAGTATACAGATAAAGATGCCAGACAACGTTTTTATGATATTGAAAACTTCACTGCATCGTACTCGTATTCCGGTGTAAGCGCACGGAATGTGGATATAGAATACAATAACAAACATCTTCATAGAGGAGGATTTACTTATGCTTATAATATTCCTGCCAAGTCTGTGACGCCATTCGCCAAAACCGCTATGGCAAATAGAAAATCAATGGCCATATTTTCGGATTTCAATTTCAGTTATCTCCCGAAATCCTTTGCGTTTAGCACGGAAGTATTGCGCGAATTCAACGAAAATAAACTTCAAAACAAAAGTTTTTCAGACATTATTATTCGACCAACGTATTTCAAACGATTTGATTGGATGCGAAATTACGATTTGAAATGGGATTTTGCTAAGAGTCTTCAATTCGACTACACGGCTACGGCAATTGCTTTTATTGAAGAACCTATTGGAAAAATCGACACGCGCGAGAAAAAAGACTCCATTTGGCAAAGCGTACTCAGTTTTGGAAGTCTACGAAATTTCAATCAAATAGCGAACTTGGTGTGGACTATTCCGATCAACAAAATTCCGATGTTAGACTGGATTACGGCAACGGCAAGCTACAACAGCAATTACCGATGGGAAGGCGCAATGAATGCCACCATGCATTTGGGAAATACTATTGAAAATGCGAATACGCAAGCCCTTCGTGGAAATGCGGATTTTGTGCGATTATACAATAAAATTCCATTTTTGAGAGCGATTAATACGCCACGTCGAACTACACCAAGTCGACCTCCACCTCCTAATCGTCCCGGACAACCTCCACAACCGCAACCGCAGCAATCCGAAACTTCAACATGGGAAACCTTGTATCAAGGATTTTTCCGTATGTTGATGGGCGTTAGAAACATAAATGTGGAATATCGAATAACGGAAGGTATTTTGATGCCCGGATTTATGGAAACTCCAACGATTTTAGGAACCAATTTCAATTCTGGACTTCCCGGACTGCCCTTTGCATTCGGAAGTACGAAAGATATTCGAGATCGCGCTGTGCTTCGCGGTTTGATGAGTAAAGATTCCTTACAAAACCAGCCTTACATGGAAAAATATAGCAGATCGTTGGCTATAAATGCTTTATTTGAACCGTTTGCAGAGTTTCGCGTACAACTCAATGCCGGTAAGACAAGCGCCGAAAATCACAGCGAATTTTTCAAATGGGATTGGAATTTGCCGGAACATGAACAGCATTTCAGACGTTTTTCACAGCAAATGGGAGGAAACTATCACATCACCATATTGGCTTGGAGAACGGCATTTGTAAGAGAGCGCTCAAATCGAGAAAGTCCGATTTTCGAAGACTTTTTGGATAATCGTGTAATTATTGCCGAGCGTTTATCTGTAGGAAATCCATTTTCTCAAGGATCAATTGTGGATTCAAATACCGGAATATTATATCCGGACGGCTATGGACCAACTTCGCAAGATGTTTTGATTCCTGCATTTATAGCGGCTTACACAGGTAAAGATGTAAATAAAATTTCGTTGTCGCCTTTCCCAAAAATACCTATCCCGAATTGGAGTATAACGTACAATGGATTGACCAGATTTGACTTTTTTAAGAAATATTTCAATCGAATTCAACTTCAACACGGGTATCGAGCAAGCTATACCATTGGTTCTTATGCTCGAAATATGAATCCGTTATTTGATGAATACGGTGAACCTAATCGCGATATGAGTGGCAATTTTATTTCCGAAAATTTGTATGAAAATATTGTGATTTCTGAACAATTTGCGCCTTTGGCAAAAATTGCCGTTGAATTGAAGAACAATTTCCGCTTCGATGTTGAAATGAGAAAAATGAGAAATTTAGGATTGAGTTTTACCAATAATCAACTTACGGAAAGCCGTTCGGATGACTGGATTTTCGGACTTGGTTATGTGTTCAAAGATGTTAGCTTTAATGTTCTGGCCGGAAATAGCAGGCGCAATGTGAGAAGCGATATCAATGTCAGAGCCGGTGTTTCCATTCGTTCGAATGTAACTATGCTCAGGCGGATCGACCAGCGTATAAACGTGGCATCAGCAGGTTCAAGAATTACAACTCTGAATTTTTCAGCCGACTACCAATTGGCTCAAAACCTTGTTGTACGATTGTTCTACGACCAAACCATGAACCGTCCCGAATTACCCACCATGTTCTATAACTCCACTACCAGCGGCGGTATCAGTTTGAAATTCACAATTAATCAATAATCATTAAAACAATAATCACTATGAACATCCCATCAGAATTAAAGTACAGCACCGATCACGAATGGATCAAAGTTGAAGGCGAAATTGCCACAATCGGCATTACCGACTATGCACAAAAAGAACTCGGCGACATCGTTTTTGTTGACGTAACTTGCGAAGGTGATACGCTTGCCGTAGGCGACGTTTTCGGAACCATCGAAGCCGTAAAAACGGTTAGCGACCTCTTGTTGCCGATAAGCGGCGAAGTCGTAGAATTCAACTCCTCTTTGGAATCAGACGCTGCTGTGATCAACAGCGATCCTTACGGCCATGGTTGGATCATCAAGGTGAAAATAGCCAATCCTTCGGAACTTTCCGAATTGATTGATGCTGCGGCCTACAAAACGCATATTGGTGCATAATAATTGTAGGGGCGTATGCAATACCTACGCCCCTACAGTTCATCAGATAAATTCAATTATTCATCCCTACGCCCACTTAATCAAATTAAAATCCTGTCGATGCGGCAGCAACGGATGCGTTGGAAAAATGCGGAACGCGAAATCGTAAACTCCGGAAGTTGTTGCGGGGAATGATAGGTGGAATGTTGCAATCGAACCGTCGGTTTTGGTTAATCTCATTTTATAAACGCCCAAAAGCTTTTCAACAACATCGTTGTTCTTTTGTCCGTAAATGAGCTCTACGCCGATGTCTTCGGGGTTGAGTTCTTTCAAATCAATCACCAGTTCAGCTTTAAATTCATCACCCATTTGAAGTGGTTTTTGTGTTGAATTGTGATAATCCACACTCAACACATCTAAATCGTTCCATGCTTGTGCTACTTTCACTTTCCATTGTGCCAATTCGTCGGCCAAGCGTCCGTTGTTTGCTAACAATAGCTTCGAACGCTCGTATTGCGGTGTGTAATACTGTTTAATATAATCATCCAATTGACGTTTCATGGTGAAATTCGGTGAAATTTCCATGAAATTTTTTCGAATTAATTCAACCCAACGCTTGGAAATTTTAGTTTTTTTGTCAGTATCATAGAACGCATCTGTGATTTCGTTTTCGATTAAATTGTAAATGGTTTCGGCATCCAATGCATTTTGGAAATCGTTGTTGAGGTATGTTTGTTCTTCTTTCAGCGCCCAGCCTGCACCTTTGCGATAGCCTTCTGCCCACCAACCATCGAGTACACTCAAATTCAGAACGCCATTCATAATCGCTTTTTCGCCCGATGTTCCCGATGCTTCGAGCGGACGCATGGGCGTATTCATCCAAACATCCACGCCTTGAACCAAACGTTTGGCAATCTCAATATTGTAGTTTTCCAAAAAGAAAATTTTTCCGATAAATTCCGGACGACGCGAAACTTCTAAAATCAATTTTATCAAGTCTTGTCCGGCACCATCTGCGGGGTGCGCTTTTCCGGCAAAAACAAATTGCACCGGACGTTTCGGATGATTCACAATTTTTTCCAATCTTGGAAGATTGGTGAACAATAATTGAGCACGTTTGTAGGTTGCAAAACGGCGAGCAAAGCCAATCGTCAACTTTTTGTAATCAAAACCTTCCAAGGTTTTTTGAATGGTGGTCGGATTTTCTTCACGAATGGTCATGTCCTCTTCCAATTTGATTTTGGAAAGGTCGATCAATTTGGTGCGAAGTTTGGTACGAATATCCCAAATCTCTTTGTCTGTTGTATTTTTAATGCCTTTCCAATATTCGGGATTCGACATATCTTGTTCGAATTTTTCCCCGAAATATTTGGCGTGAAGTTTTTGCCAATTTTCGTTTGTCCAAGTTTTGTAGTGAACGCCGTTAGTTACATAACTGATATGCAATTCTTCGGGATAAAAACCGTCGTACATGCCAACGAACATTTCACGCGACACTCTACCGTGAATTTTGCTCACACCGTTCATTTCTTGAGAAAGTTTGGCTGCTAAAATACTCATCGAAAATTTTTCGTTCATATTATCTTCATGCCAACGTCCAAGTGCCATTAAGGCTTCCCAAGTGATACCCAAACGTCTCGGATAATCCGAAATATAAGTTTGCATCAAATCTTCGGAAAACTCATCATGTCCTGCCGGAACTGGCGTGTGCGTAGTAAACAGCGTTGATGCACGAACCAATTCTTTAGCGTGAGCAAACGATTTGTCTTCATCTTCAATCATCTGTCTCAAGCGTTCCAAACCGATAAAAGCGGCATGGCCTTCGTTGCTGTGGAACATATCTGGTTTAATTCCTATTTTTTGGAGTGCACGAATACCGCCAATGCCAAGCAAAATCTCTTGTTTTAGACGATTTTCCCAATCTCCGCCATAGAGATTGTGCGTAATGGAACGATCTTCTTCACTATTACTTTCAATATCTGTATCCAACAAAAACAAAGGCACACGGCCAACATCCAAACGCCAAATTTTGGCATGCAACAATCGACCCGGCAACGAAATACTGATCTCCTGCCAATCTCCGTTTTCATCTCGAACAGGCTGTAACGGAAGTTGTGAAAAGAGTTGAGGAATCGAATGGGCAATTTGTTCACCGCTAATTAAAACTTGTTGATTGAAATAGCCGTAGCGATAAAGCAATCCAATGCCAATCATATTGTAGTTGCAATCGCTTGCTTCTTTCAAATAATCGCCTGCTAAAATTCCCAAACCGCCCGAATAAATTTTTATCGATTCGTGCAAACCGAATTCCATACTGAAATAAGCTACTTTCGGCGTTTGGTCAGTTTTTGCGTCCATATACGCTTTGAAACGTTCATAAATGCGATCTAATTGACTTAAAAACTCTGTATCATTTTCTAATATTTCGATTTCAGGACTACTCAATTCATTCAGCAAAGCAACAGGGTTTTGTTCCAAATGATTAAACAAATCCGGATTTATGGATTTGAATAAATTCGTAGCCTCGTAATCCCAGCACCACCAAAGGTTTTGAGAAAGGTCGTGAAGTTTTTTGAGTTTATTCGGAATGTAGGGTTTGACCATCACTTTTTTCCATTCCGGTTTGGATTTTTTACTATAGATTGACATTGGGTTGGATTAAAAAATTAACTTGCAAAGATACGAAAAGTTTTTGAATTAATGGTCGTCATTTCGAGCGAAGTCGAGAAATCCCCTTGCTATGGGATGTCTCGACTTCGCTTTGCTACGCTCGACATGACGTGTCTATTAACTTTACATAAAAAACAACAACACAATATTAAACACAACAATGAACCCGAGGGCGCCTAACAGCAGTCGTGAAAAGGTTTTGCGATTGCCCGAAAATGCAATGCCAAAAAATACTTTCGATACGTTACTGCTGATAATTGCTTGAAATGTTGCCATACCAATAGCTGTGTTGGATACTGCATATCCACCTTCAAACAAATTCAACAAAAATGGCGTAATGTCGGTTACTCCGACAATGATGGACAACACATTCAAACCTTGTGTTCCGAAATATTCAATGGTGTATTTGGTAATGATTGTAAATACTACAAAAAGCACTGCAAAAAGCAAAGCTACTTTGAATTCTAATGGATTTTCGTCTACTTTGGTTTCGATGTCTTCGTGAGGAACTTGTTTATCTCGTTTGTAGATATGTAAAAACAGTGCAATAACCGCACAAACAGCAATCATAATAACGAAATAAACCAATAATTTCGTAAACAATTCTTGATTAAAAATTGAGAGTAGCACCAACACACGCACATACATCGTGCTAATCGCTGCCATCACTGCAGCGGCGTATTGCTTGACTTCGCCTTCCGGTGCCACTTTACATTTTTTCGCTAAGATAATGACGGTTGCCGTACTGCTGTAAATCCCGCCTAGTATGCCCGAAAGGATAATACCCGATTTCGGAAATACAAATTTGTGCAACAAATAGGATGTATACGAAATGGTTGAAATCACAACTGTTGCCAACCAAATTCTGTATGGTGTCAACGAAATGCCTTCAATAATCGGATCATCGGGAAGCATCGGCAAAACAATTCCTATTATCAAGATAAATTTAGCTAAATTAATAAATTCGTCGTTGTTAAGTTGTTTAGCGAAATTGATAAATGTTTCTTTCATTTCCGTAATCAGCAAAATCGTTACAACTACTGAAAGTGTGAGCCACATCGGTTGCGTAATCACAAGCGGTGCAATGCAATACGTTAGAAAGGCAATAACGATTGACGTGATGCCGTAACGTCGGAGATGATACAATTTAAAATAGTAATTCATGCCCAGCAAAATGCCCAGTACCAAGCCTCCACCAGCAAACAGCATCATGCTTTCAGGGTCTAAAATATACAAAATAAACCCCAAGATTCCAATCAGTGTAAACGTTCGATCGGAACCAAAAAACTTTTTGCTGTCGGTTTGTAAATTAATTCGTCGTTGCGACAATCCGATGAGTAACGAAAAAACCGTTACTAAGAAGAAGTCGATGAGATTTGGCGGGAGGGAGTCGATGTAGTCTTGCATGTTGTTCAGTTGTTTATATTGGATTCTGTTCAAAAATTTTGGTTTCAACGTTCGGCAAATACCCTAACCGTTTTGGTTTGGTTTGTGAAAATTTCCCGCAAAATTAGTCAAAGTTTATGAACTCTATGTTTATAATATGTAGAATTAATGTGAAGTTCAAATTGCAAAATTAGGTTAATTTTTGGAAATAATCAAACGGTTTGTTAATTTGTTAATAAATATTTTTTTTGAAAATATTTTGTCAATTCACATTTTTTTATTACTTTTGCAGTTTGCAAAAAATCAAAACCAAATACTTTTTATGGAACACACATTCTTTTATCTCATTCCGCTCGCAGCGGTAACGGCTCTCGGATTTGCCTATTATTTCTTCAAAAAAATGATGAAGGAAAGCGAAGGCACCGATACCATGAAGTCAATTGCTCAACACGTACGTGAAGGCGCCATGTCGTACCTCAAACAACAGTACAAAGTGGTGATTTGGGTATTTATCGTCTTGGCTTTAATCTTTACGGTGATGGCATTTTTTGATTTGCTAAATCCATGGGTACCGGGCGCATTTCTCACCGGAGGATTTTTCTCAGGTTTGGCCGGTTTTCTCGGTATGAAAACGGCAACTTATGCTTCGGCACGAACCGCCAATGCTTCGAGACGCTCGCTCAACAGCGGTTTGCAAGTGGCTTTCCGTTCGGGTGCTGTGATGGGTTTAGTCGTAGTTGGCTTGGCACTGTTAGATATTTCGGTGTGGTATATGATTCTTGATTTTTTTGTAAAAGATTCTGATCCTGCACACAAAACGTTAATCATTACAACCACTCTGTTGACCTTTGGTATGGGGGTTTCCGTGCAAGCGTTGTTTGCGCGTGTAGGTGGAGGAATTTATACCAAAGCCGCTGACGTTGGCGCGGATTTGGTTGGAAAAGTTGAAGCCGGTATTCCAGAAGATGATCCTCGCAATCCTGCGACTATCGCGGATAACGTTGGTGATAATGTGGGCGATGTTGCCGGTATGGGAACTGACCTTTATGAGTCGTACTGTGCGGCGATTTTGGCTTCTGCAGCGCTTGGTGCAGCAGCGTTTATGACGAATGTGGAACTACAGTTGAAGGCTGTGTTTGCACCGATGTTGATTGCAGCGGTTGGCATTTTCCTTTCAATTATTGGTATATTTTTGGTGAAAGCCAAAGAAGATTCAAACATGAAACAATTGATGGCTGCATTGAATCGCGGTGTTAATACGAGTGCGATACTGATTGCTATTGCTACGTTCGGCATTCTATTTATATTAGATATTCAAAATTGGTGGGGACTTTCACTTTCTGTGATTAGCGGTTTGTTTGCTGGAATTATTATCGGTCAAGGTACGGAATATTTCACATCGCATTCTTACGGTCCTACGCGGAAAGTGGCGAAAAGCGCAGCAACAGGTCCCGCAACCGTGATCATTTCGGGAATGGGCTTGGGTCTGATTTCGACATTTGTTCCGGTGCTCACCGTTGTGGTTACGATTATGTTGAGTTACCTTTGCGCGATTCAATTTGACCTCAGTGCAGGTCTTTTGGCAACCGAAAACTTGAATATGGGACTTTACGGTATCGGTATTGCTGCCGTAGGTATGCTTTCAACACTCGGCATTACGTTGGCAACAGATGCTTACGGTCCGATTGCCGACAACGCAGGAGGTAATGCGCAAATGAGCGAACTCGGAGATGAAGTTCGTAAACGCACAGATGCATTGGATGCTCTCGGAAACACAACTGCAGCAACCGGAAAAGGCTTTGCTATTGGCTCTGCTGCACTTACGGCTTTAGCGCTTTTGGCTGCGTATGTGGAAGAAATCAAAATCGGTTTGGTGCGTATCGGTGAAACGGCTTTGGAGTTGGCAGGAGGAACAATTGAAACCGTTAATGCATCGTTCAATGATATTATACATTATTATGAAGTAACGTTAATGAATCCGAAAACGTTGATTGGTGTGTTTCTTGGTTCGATGATGGTGTTTTTATTCTGTGGTTTGACGATGAATGCGGTTGGACGTGCAGCTGAGAAAATGGTGGAAGAGGTTCGTCGCCAATTCCGCGAAATCAAAGGCATTATGACAGGCGAAGGTAAACCCGATTATGCAAAATGTGTGGAAATTTCGACCAAAAGTGCTCAACGTGAAATGATGTTTCCTTCCTTATTGGCGATTATTGCACCAACACTAACAGGCTTGTTCTTTGGCGTTGCCGGTGTATTGGGACTTTTAGTTGGTGGTTTGGGAACCGGCTTTGTCTTGGCTATTTTTATGGCAAACGCAGGCGGTGCTTGGGACAATGCGAAAAAATACGTTGAAGAAGGCAATCACGGCGGAAAAGGCTCGCACAGCCACCACGCTACTGTTGTAGGTGATACGGTTGGCGATCCGTTTAAAGATACGTCCGGACCATCGCTTAACACGTTAATTAAATTGATGAGTATGGTGGCGATTGTAATGACGGGATTAACGGTATCGTGGTCGTTATTTTAATTGATTCTGAACTCTAGTATTTGGGGTGTATGTGGTATACACCCTTTTTTTTTAATTAACAATTTTTTTTTGACATAAAAAATATTCGTGTCTTTGCATATTTCATTTTTTTTTTGTACCTTTGTAGATTAAGAAGATATGATTTCAATCCAAACTATAAAACGCGTAAAATCCTTGCAACAAAAGAAATTCCGAGAAGAAGAACACTGTTTTGTTGCAGAAACGCCTAAAATTGTTGAAGAAATTTTGAACAGCAATACCTATTCGGTGGAAACTGTTTATGGCTTGAAATCGTGGATAGACGCAAATTGGAAGCGTTTCGCGCGACACACTTTAGAAGAAGTTTCACCCAAAGAACTCGAACGTATCAGTGGCTTGCAAACGCCTAATCAGGTGCTTGCCGTAGTCAAAAAAGCAGAAACTTCGATTGATATAGAAACCATCTTTTCAGATACTTGTTTGATGTTGGATGATATTCGCGACCCAGGTAATTTGGGAACAATTTTGCGAATTTCCGATTGGTTTGGCATTAAGCACGTGGTTTGTTCCAACGAAAGTGTGGAATACACCAACCCCAAGTGCATTCAGGCTTCCATGGGGTCGTTTTTGCGCGTTTCGGTGCATTATGGCGATTTAGCACGTTTTTTGTTAGATAAAAAAACAGATATTCCCATTTACGGCACATTTATGGAAGGTGAAAATATTTATCAAACCGAACTGAACCCAAAAGCCTGTATCATAATTGGTAACGAAGCACACGGCATTTCGAAATCCTTAGAATCCTTGATTACAAAAAAAATTCATATTCCTTCATTTTCTAACGAACCGAAGCATGCGGAGTCATTGAATGTCTCAATAGCAACGGCAATTCTCTGTTCGGAACTCAAACGGCGATGAAAAAAAATTGGCTTATATGGTTATTTGTTTTGAATGTTGGTGCACTTCATGCGACGCATCAAAAAGCGGCTGAAATCACGTATCGGCACTTGACCGGACATACCTATGAGTTTACGATTGTAACTTACACTTACAGAGGAAGTTTGGCTGATCGTCCGAGTTTATTTATTAGTTGGGGCTATCAAGGTCGAGAGACGGAGGTTTTCCGTGACCCGAATCCTCCTCTTTCAGTGGATTCGGAAACGAATGAAAACCGTTATAAAACAACTCATACGTTTCCCGGTCCTGGAACCTACTATATTTCGATGGAAGACCCCAATCGCAATGGGGGAGTGGTGAACTTGCCAAATTCGATCAATACACCGATATACGTCGAAAGCAAACTTGTCATCAGTCCGTTTGTTAGTCCGCCCAATTCTTCGCCTGTACTTTTGAATAAGCCCATCGATAGAGGATGTGTAGGCATTCCATTTATGCACAATCCGGGTGCTTTTGATCCGGATGGCGACAGTTTGTCATACAAATTAGTGACTTGTCGCGGCGAGTATGGCTTGCCCATTCGAGATTATACGTTACCTATAGCGTCGGATTCAATTAGTATAAACCCTGTAACAGGCGATTTGATTTGGCATTCGCCGATAAGGCATGGCGAGTATAATGTAGCGATATTGATTGAGGAATACCGCAGAGGTAGGGCAGACCCCATAGGCTCGGTTTTACGAGATATGCAGATTACGATTGTAAATAACTGTACTAATCAACAGCCGCAATTGCACGTTCCTGAAAAGGTTTGTGTGTTTGCAGGTGATACGTTGCGAGTGCCGATATCGGCTACAGACCTTGATGCGAATGATATTCTGACCTTATCGGCAACAGGTGGAATTTTTCTTCTACCTCAACACAATGCAGTTCCAATACATGCAGTTGGCAGATCGCCATTGTTTGACACATTAGTGTGGACGCCGCAACACGCCCATGTTCAGCGTAATCCGTATTCGGTTTATTTTCAAGTGAAAGATAACGGTAACCCTAGCTTGACTGCCTTGAAAACCATGTTTATTCACGTTATCGGACATGCACCGCAATGGGACTCTGCAGTTCCAACTTATCAATCCATTACCTTGCATTGGCAACCGATTTTAGATACAAATATTTATGCGTATCGAATTTATAGAGCGCAGTCAAGAACCGGAATAACGCAGGATTCATGCGATTTTGGATTTAATGATAGCACATATCAGCCCATTGATACCTTATACGATCGCACACTTTCGAGTTATACTGATACCAAAGTAGAGCAAAATATGCAGTATTGTTACCGCATTGTGGCGGAATACAAAAATTATATGGAAACACAAATGTCGGCTGAAATTTGTGTGAGTCTGTTATCAAATACCCCGATTTTAGAGAAAGTCAGCGTTGTTGAAACAAGTTTGTACAGCGGAAAAATAGAATTGACTTGGCGAAAACCCTTGGATTTTGATGTAACTTCCGATGGAAGCGGTTTTCGTTATGTTGTTCACCGTTTGTTTGGTGCAGGCCAATTTCAAGCCATCGATACACTTTACAGTGTTGACACAACTTACTTGGATCAACGAGCGGGATTTAATACTCTCGAAAATTATTATCACTATAAAATAGAATTAATTCAAAAACAAGCGGAATCATGGGTTTCCGTAGGGTTTTCGAATGTTGTAACCTCTGTTTTTGCGAGTGCCACAGGACGAAACAGGCGCGTTAATGTGTGGTGGCAATACACGCATCCATGGAGAGTAGAAGGCTTTGCGGTATACCGAAAAAAGGATTCTCAATCGGACTTTGATTCTATTTCCTTTACAAATATACCCAATTTCACAGATACCGATGTAATTAATGATAGTACTTATACATACAAAATCAAGGCTTTTGGTCGTCACTACGATGAACGAATTAATGATTATGTGTTGATCAACTGGTCGCAGGAAGTACGAGCCACACCGCAAATTGACACACCTTGTCGGCAAGAATTGACTGTGGATTTTATTTGTAGTCCGGTAGAAAATAGATTGAGTTGGGAGCCTATGGACTATGAGTGTTTGGACGAAAACCCCATTTACCACATTTTCTACAGGCCCTCTGAGAGTCAGGAGTTCAGAGAAATTCAAACACAAAATTACAACACGTTTGATCACCGCAATTTGGTGAGTAATGTGGGATGTTACTATGTAGTATCAAGTAACATTAGAGGGTTTAGCGAACCGTCAAATATGTTTTGCATAACTCCGGAGGAAGTTCTCCAAGAATGTATGGAATATGAATTGCCCAATATTTTCACGCCAAATGGCGATGGCATCAACGATGTATTTAAAGCCATTCGAAATGAATATTCCGGCATGTTTACAATCAAAATTTTCAACCGTTGGAATAATGTTGTTTTTGAAAGTAACGACCCAAATTTTGAATGGGACGGTAATAACCAGAGAACCGGACAGCCTTGCCCCGATGGCACGTATTTCTATGTTGCAGAATTAATTTTACGAGGGTTAGAAAGCCATCACAAAAGGGTATTGTCGGGGACTGTTACGCTGTTGCGATAAAATGTAGGGGCGAGACATGCTTCGTCCCTACGGAATATCTACATTCCTTGCGCCTTCAATTCAATCATCGCACCATTTTCGGGAACGAGCATACAGCCCGAATTTTCGTCAACAATATGCCCGATAACGGTGATATCGTGTGAATCCTTGATTTTGTCGTAATCGCTTTGCGGAATGGTAAACAATAATTCGTAATCTTCGCCGCCGTTGAGTGCTGCAATCGTCGGTGAAATATTGAATATTTCCAACGTTGAACACGTCGTCGAATCAATCGGAATTTTCGTTTCGTACAGCATACAACCGACTTTAGATTCTCTGCAGATGTGCAACAATTCGGAAGCTAGACCATCTGAAATGTCAATCATTGCAGTAGGTTTGATATTTTTTTCTTTGAATACATCTAAAATATCGTATCGCGCTTCGGGTTTTAGTTGACGTTCGAGCACGTAATCGTTGTTTTGCAAGTCGGGTTGCATGTTGGGATTGGCCAAAAATTCGACTTTTTCGCGTTCGAGTAAAAGCAAACCTGCGTAGGCCGAACCTAAATCTCCGGAAATACAAATCAAGTCGTGTTCTTTAGCGCCATGGCGATACACGATATCGGATTGTTGGGCTTGTCCGATAGCTGTAATCGCTAAGCAAAGCCCCGCCTGACTTCCTGATGTATCGCCACCCACTAAATCCACACCATAACGTTCGCAAGCCAACAGTAATCCGGCGTAAATTTCCTCAATCGCTTCCAACGAAAAACGGTTGGAAACTGCCAATCCAACTGTGATTTGGCGAGGTTTCACATTCATCGCCAAAAGGTCGGAAAAATTCACAACGGCTGCTTTATAGCCCAAATGTTTGAGCGGAAAATAAGTTAAGTCGAAATGCACGTTTTCGAGTAATAAATCTGTCGAAATTAAAGTTGTTTCCAATTCGTTTTTTATCACTGCTGAATCATCGCCAATGCCTTTAATGGTTGATGATTGCGAGAGTTTTACGAACTGTGATAAATGTTCGATTAATTTAAATTCACCGAGTGTGCTTAATTCTGTTCTTGAGGGAGTTTTGTTTTCGAGCATGGTTATGGTTTATTTTTATACCGTCATTCCGAGCGCAGTCGAGGAATCCCCTTGCTATGGGATGTCTCGACTACGCTTGACATGACGATTATCATAAATATCGTTCGTCTTTTAAATATTCTACATAATCCGAAACACCGTTTTCTAAGCTTGTGAAAGGCTTGTTATATCCGACTTTGATAAGTTTTTGCATATTGGCTTCCGTGAAATATTGGTATTTGTCGCGAATATCTTCAGGTGTATCGATAAATGAAATATTTTCACGAATATCCATCGCTTTGAACGTAGCTTTGGCTAAATCCAAAAAGCTACGAGCCTTGCCTGTCCCAAGATTGTAGATACCCGAAGTCGGTTGGGTTTCCATCATAAAAAACAGGACATCAACCACATCTTTTACATAGACAAAATCGCGCAATTGCTCGCCATCTCTGTAGTTTGGATTGTGTGAACGAAACAGTTTCATGCCGCCTGTTTTTTCAATTTGATAAAACGCGTGAAAAATCACGGAAGCCATGCGAGCTTTGTGATATTCGTTCGGACCATACACGTTGAAGAATTTCAAACCAGCCCAAAATGGTGGTGTTTCCGCTTGTTTTAACGCCCATTTATCGAATTCGTTTTTCGAAATCCCGTAAGGATTTAACGGTTTCAATAAATCAATAATTTCATGATTATCGTCGTATCCGAATTCGCCCAAACCGTATGTTGCTGCAGAAGATGCGTATACCATCGGAACTTGAAATTTGGTGCAAAGTTTCCATAGTTCTTTAGTGTAATCAAGGTTTAGTTCGTTCAAAAGTTCGGTGTTAAATTCTGCGGTATCCGTTCGTGCACCGATATGAAACACGAATTTTACCTCTTGGTGGTGTTTGCCAAACCACGTAAAAAACGCTTTACGATCAATCAATTCCAAATACGCTTTGTGAATATAGTTGTTTTTTTTCTCCACTTTCGTGAAGTCATCAACTAAGACCAAATTCTTAAAACCTTCTTGGTTGAGTTTGGAAATCAAAACGCTTCCAATGAATCCTGCTGCCCCTGTGATAACAATCATAACATATTTTTTTTTGCAAAAATACAAAAAAAATTTGGTTATTTCAAAAAAAAGTTGTATTTTTGCACTCCCATTTGAAAAAATGTGGTTGCTGGGGTGGTAGTTCAGTTTGGTTAGAATACCTGCCTGTCACGCAGGGGGTCGCGGGTTCGAGTCCCGTCCATCCCGCAAAAAAAAGCCTAATTGTCAATAAATAAGACTTTTGGGCTTTTAATTTTATTTTTTGTCCTTTTTCGATTAGAGTTTTCGTCGTATCCTAATGTCCTATCATTTCCCTAATCCGTTCGATACCATAACGGTAACGACCCATAACCGTGTTGATCGGAACTTTGAGCAATTCGGATATTTCTCGGAATGTTTTATCTTGAAAACATTTCAATTTCACAACGGCGGCTTGTTCGTCGGGCAATTGATCCACATAAAACGACAGATTTGGAGTAAAGGCAAGCGTGTCTTCGGCTGCCATGAAGTGGTTTTCGGTGAATTCGTCCAAAAAATCAGGAGAAAAATAGTGCAAAATAATGCCTTGCTTTTTTCGTCGAAAATAATTGTTTACTTCGTTTTTGATAATGCTGCCCGCCCAATTCGAGAATTTATCTTGGTGAACATAATTTTTTTCAGAAATTTGTTTGGCAATTCGGCAGCAAACATGTTGTCGTAAATCCAATAAGTCTTGGTAGTTTTTAATTTGCCTGCTTATATGTTCCACGATAAATGGCTCGTACATCGAAATCAACAAATTTAAATGCGCCTCACTGCCATTCAAAGCCTCTTCTATCAGTTCTTCCTCAGAAAGTATTTTGTATCTCATAGTTAATAAGAGTTTAACTTATCAATTTGTGTCCAAAAGTCCGGAAATGATTTACTCACAACTTCTGGCTGTAAGATTTCAACCTGATCATACAATCCCGAAAAAATCGAAAAAGCCATTGCCATTCGATGATCGTTATAAGTTTTTATAGGTTTTGAAAAATTCAGTTCGCCGTGCTCGTAGAGGATTAACGAATTTTCTTCGATGCTATTTTTTGCACCGATTTGATTCAATTCTTGCGAAAGTGCTTGCAGACGGTCGGTTTCCTTATCTCGAAGCGATGACAAACCTGTTAGACGTGCAGGAATATTCAGTGTAGCAGATACCACTGCCATTGTTTGTGCCAAATCAGGGTAATCGGTGAAATCTAGTTCCAATTTGGATAACAAGGGCTTTGAAACTTTTTTGATGATGACTTTTGCCGATGTAAACGTAGTTTCAACACCAAATTTTTCAAACCATTTTACCAATATGGAGTCACCTTGTATACTTTTTGAGCACAAATTTTCAATTTCCACGGTTCCGGTTTGCGAAAGGGCGACAAAAGCGTAAAAATAAGACGCCGCACTCCAATCCGACTCCATAAAAATTTCAGATGAATAAGTTGGTGTGCCTTTTAGAGTTATATGTTTTTCCCTGCAAGAGACTTCAACACCACACTGTTCAAGGATTTTAGCGGTCATCTCCATATACGGTTTTGAAATAACTTCACCTTCAAAATCCATTTGCAATCCGTTCGGAAATTTGGAAATCATCAACATCAATGCGGATGCAAATTGACTGCTTTTCTGCATATCCAATTTCAGGCGAGAATGCGTAAATTCTGAAATTCCTGTTATCATAAGAGGTAGTCGCTCCGATTGATTAACGTAAGAAATTTCCGCACCTAAAGTTTTTAATGCATCAACCAAACCGGCAATCGGTCGAACCGATAAACGTTCATCACCTCTAACTATCCATTTTCCGGGCGTTACAGAAAGATAAGCCGTCAAAAACCGAAGCACCGTACCGGCATTTTTACAGTCTATTTCAACCGGATTTTCAGAAGGAATAGATTGTGGAATTTTGCCTAATAAACTTTGCATTAGTGCTGTATCGGCGGATTTAGACAAGTTTTTAAGCGTAATTATCGAATTCATACAAGCGTTCAGAACCAACCATCGATTTGATAAACTTTTTGAAGCCGGCAAATCAATTTTTGTATAAAAATGAGATGAACACTTGTTTAAAATCATACTTTTTTAAATGTTGTGTATACTTGAAAAGCCTCTAAACAAAGCTCTTTTGAACAACTTAAATCGTATCGAGGTTGTCCGATTTTTTCTAAAATTACAGGTTTGATTTCTTCGTTATGGTTTTTTTTATCTTGCAAAAGAATATTGAACAGTCGTTCGAAATCTGCCGGTTGAATTGGAAATTTCGGATATTTGGATAAAATGAAATTAGAAATGATTTGCCGTTGATTAGAATCGAATTTTAGCATTTTTTCAGAAAGCCAAAGCTCGCATAACATACCCATTGCAACAGCATGCCCGTGAGAAAGTTCCTCGCCGTTTTCTAATGCAAATGTTTCAAAAGCATGTCCGAATGTGTGTCCGAAATTCAGAATTTTTCGAATGTTTTGTTCGGTTGGATCTGCGTTTACAATTTGCATTTTCTTTTCAATTGCCATAGTTATCAAAGGTTCCAGCGTTTGTAAATTTTCCAAATCGTTATTTCTTATAATATTCCAAAAATCAACATCTGTAATCAACGCCATTTTCACCATCTCCGCAAACCCTGATAAAATCTCGGTTTTTGAAAGTGTTTTTAAAAACGCCACATCAATAATCACGTGTTTTGCCGAGGCAAAAATACCGATTTGATTTTTAAAGTTTTGAAAATCTACACCTGTTTTTCCGCCATGAGCGGCATCAACCATAGCTAACAACGTTGTAGGAATATTAATGAAATCAATACCGCGCTTGTAGCATGCTGCTGCAAATCCGCCGATGTCGCAAATCACACCACCGCCCAAGTTTATCACTACCGATTTTCGATCAGCGTTGGCTTCGCTTAACTGTTCAATAATACTCGAAAATGTTTGCAGATTTTTATGTTGTTCTCCGTCTGGAATTTCTATAATTTTGACATTATGCATATCGGCCACAGTCAGTAAATACGGTAAACAGTATTTACGTGTATGGTCGTCTACCAGTACAAATTTTGTTGCACCATGATAGGCTCTAATGAATATGTCATACGGAGTTGCAGTCATTGCCTATTTGTGTTGCCGAAATTCGTCGAGTTTTGGAATCGGATACGGTAATTTCTATTTTTACAAAATGTTGTGGGAGAAGAGGTTCTACGAGTTCTGCCCATTCCAAAAAACAATAATTTCCGCTGTAAAAATACTCTTCGCAGCCCAAATCACAAGCTTCACGAAGATTTTTGAGACGATAAAAATCAAAGTGAAAAATTGGCTGATGATGTTGGGTTCGATATTCGTTGATAATCGCAAATGTCGGACTATTCACTACATCCACAGCATTCAATGCTTCACAAAGTGTTTTGATAAACGTTGTTTTTCCTGCGCCCATTTCAGCGTAAAATGCAAACACGCGGGCTTGTGGAAACGCTGTCAGCAACTCTTTGGCAACCGATGGAAGTTGTTCTAAATTCGTGATGTCTTTTTCAAAAGTTTGCATTTTATTTGTTTTGTAAGATGATGATTGGTATTAACATTTCTTCTATGGAAATTCCGCCGTGTTGCATGGTATTTTTGTAATAATTGGCATAGTGGGCGAAATTATTGGGATATACAAAAAAATCGTTGCCTCTGCAAAAGATATAACTCGACGAAACGTTGAGCTTCGGTAAATAGCCATCTTCGGGTTTTTTGATCAAGAAAACCTGATCCGGATCATAATCTAATTTTCGACCTGTTTTATAGCGCAAATTCAAACTTGTATCGCGCTCTGCTTTAATCCGAACAGGATCTTTCACACGTACAGAACCATGGTCGGTTGTGATAACTACATTCACATTTTTTTCTGCCAATTGTTTGATAAACTCAAACAACATTGAGTGTTCAAACCACGACAAAACCAAACCGCGATAACCCTCTTCGCCTTCCGTCATTTCTCTTACTAAATTCACGTCTGTGCTGGCGTGCGAAAGCATGTCCACAAAATTATAAATCAGCACATTCAATTTGGAATCCATCATTTGCGGAATGCTTTCTACCATTTTCTTTCCGAACGATTGATTGAAAATTTTGTTGAATGTAAATCGCATTTTTTTTCCGTGACGTTGAATAAATTCACCAAACAAATCAGATTCGTATTGATTTTTGTGGTCGTCTTCATCTTCATTGATCCACAAGTTGGGATATTTTTTTTCAATCTCGCTTGGCAAAAGACCTGCAAACAGGCTGTTTCGCGCATATTGCGTAACAGAGGGCAGAATACTCATATAAAGCCTGTCCGAAACTACTCGAAAATATTCCTCGATCAGCGGTTGGAGAGTTTTCCAGTGATCATAACGCAAGTTGTCAATCAAAATCAAAAACGTTGGTTTGTCGTTTGATAATAAAGGCAAAAAATGTTGTCTCAAAACAGTGTGCGACATCGTTAATCCCTCGTTAACATTACCTTTTAGAAAATCTAAATAATTATTTTCGACATATTTTGCAAACAAAGTATTCGCTTCATCTTTTTGGTTTTGCAAAATCTCAAAAATGCCGGAATCTTCCGTTTTTGACAATTCTATTGTCCAACGCGTCAACTTTTTGTACAACTTCTCCCATTCTAAAAACGACAGTTTGGCTGACAAATTCATACTGATTTCGCGAAATTCCTGCTGATAAGATTGTGTAGCTTTCTCGTTAACCAAGCGTTTGCCCTCCAAATTTCGTTTCAAACAAGGCAGAATCTGATTCGGATTAACGGGCTTGATCAAATAGTCGGAAATTTTAGAACCGATAGCCTCCTCCATGATGTTTTCCTCTTCGTTTTTGGTAATCATCACGACTGGGAGCATGGGAGCTAATTTCTTTATTTCTGTCAAGGTTTCAAGACCGGAAAGTCCCGGCATTTGTTCATCTAAAAAAACAATATCCAAGTTTTCCGTACGCACAATATCTAAGGCTTCCGCACCATTGTTCGACATTAAAACTTCGTAATCTTTAGCTTCTAAAAATAAGACGTAGGGCTTTAATAAATCGACTTCATCATCGACCCAAAGAATTTTTATTTTATCCATTTTTTTCTATTTTTTTTCAAAGATACACATTTAAAAAGAATCCAACTGCAAAATTACGACAAAAAAATGAATGTTAAAAGTATTTTAAGTTAAAAAGTGTTAAAACTTAACAAAATTTAACCAAAACCTTACAACTTTTTCAAAATCAAACGTCATCTTGCAAAAGGAACAACGTCTAATCCGCAGAAATTGTGGTTCAAATACTTAAAATATCCGGCAATAGCAATCATAGCCGCATTATCAGTGGTGTATTGAAACGGCGGAACAAATGTAGTCCAACCTAATTGTTGACCGGTTTCTACAATGGCGCTTCGCATAGCGGAATTGGCTGAAACACCACCTCCGATGGTAATGGTTTTTATATTCAAATCTTTTGCTGCCAAACATAATTTTTTCATCAAAATTTTCACAATAGTGTACTGAATCGAAGCACACAAGTCGTTTTTGTTTTTTTCGATGAAATCGGGATCAACTTTTAATTGATCGCGGATTAAATATAAGATTGATGTTTTCAATCCACTGAAACTATAGTCGTAGCCTGAAATTCGAGGTTCTGCAAATACAAACGCATTCGGATTACCTTCTTTAGCTAGACGGTCGATAACCGGTCCGCCCGGATAGCCCAAATCCATGATTTTAGCAGATTTGTCAAAAGCTTCGCCGGCGGCATCATCAATAGTCCGTCCGATAATTTGCATATCGAACGGACTTTTGACTAAGACAATTTGCGTGTGTCCACCCGAAACGAGCAAGCACAAATGCGGAAATTCAGGCACAGGCGAATCTTCGGTTTCCTTGATAAAATGAGACAGAATATGCCCTTCCAAGTGATTGACTTCGATAAGTGGAATATTCAGTGCCAAACTCATGGATTTAGCAAACGATGTGCCTACCAACAACGAGCCCAACAATCCCGGACCTCGCGTAAATGCAATCGCATCTAAATCTTGAGCGGTCAATCCGGCTTGTTTTAAGGCCGAATCTATAACGGGAACAATGCATTGCTGATGTGCTCTTGATGCCAATTCGGGAACAACACCACCATAAGCTTCATGAACTTTTTGATTGGCGATCAAATTCGCACGAATATGTTCGTTTTCCAAAATTGCTGCAGACGTATCGTCGCAGGAGGATTCTATACCGAGAATATACGCCATTTACCAGATCCTCGCACGTTTTTCGGGTGCTAACCACATGCCGTCGCCGGGTTGAACATCGAACGCATTGATGAAAGCATCAATGTGCGGTACAGATCCATTCACACGCCATTTCGGCAATGAGTGAACGCCTTCTTTGGTTTGACGCAAAATTTCTTGTTCGCGGATATTAGATGCCCAAACCGTTGCATACGCAATGAAAAAGCGTTGCGAAGGTGTAAAACCTTGAAGCGGTTGGTCTTGCTTATACTGCGTGGTTCTTTGGAATCCGGTGTAAGCCACATGTAAACCACCGTTGTCGGAAATATTTTCGCCTAATGTCAATCGACCATTGGCAAATACGTCCGGAGCTACTTCAATTGCATTGAAATGCTCTACCAAAACATTGGTGCGCTCGTTGAAACGCTCCCTATCTTCAGAAGTCCACCAGTTTGAAAGGTTTCCGTCTTTATCAAATTTGCTGCCTTGATCGTCAAAACCGTGGCTAATTTCGTGAGCAATCACCATACCAATTGCACCGTAATTTAATGCATCATCACCATTCATGAAGAAAAACGGAGGTTGCAAAATACCTGCAGGGAAGCAGATTTCATTGGTTGTTGGATTGTAATACGCATTAACAGTATGTGCATTCATCAACCATTTGTCGCGGTCAACCGGTTGGTTGATTTCAGCAAGCATACGATTGTGGTGAAATTTGGTTGCACGTTTGATATTTTCAAAATACGAATCAGCAGCATCAATGGTTAATGCAGAGTAGTCGATCCATTTGTCGGGATAACCGATTTTTACACGGAATGTGCCTAATTTTTCATGTGCTTTTTCTTTAGTTTCATCACCCATCCACTCTAAATTATCAATACGTTCGCCGAAGGCCAATAAAAGATTATTAACTAATCCCAACATGCGTTCTTTTGCAGCCGGAGGAAAATAGCGTTTAACATATTCTTCGCCAACAGCTTCACCGAGCATATTATCCACAACATTGACCATTGTTTTCCAGCGTTCTTGTTGGGCTTGAGTGCCACGAACAGCTCTGCCGTAGTATTCAAAACTTGCATCTTGAAATGGCATTGACAAATACGACGAAGCGTTGCTGATGCAGTTAAATGCTAAATAACTTTTTACTTCGTCCATCGAAAGAGATCTTAAAATTTTCGAAAGGTTTGTAAAATAATTTACAGTTCTTACGCTAAGTTCTTTAACATCGTTAATACCAAGCATTTCGAAGTATTGCGTCCAATTGATGATGGGGGTCATTGTTTGGAGTTTTTCGATGTTCATTTTGTTGAATGTTTTGTGTGGATCACGCTGATCAATACGCGGCATTGTAACCTCAGCCAACTTAGTTTCTACTTTCATCACATCGATTGTCATTTTTTCAGCTTGCTCTTTCGAAAAATTACTCAATTCAAACATTGTTGTAAGCATAGTTTGATAAGCATTACGCAGATCAATCGAACGTTGATCATTGTCTAAATAATAATCGCGATCACCCATACCCAAACGACCTTGCGTGAGCCAAGCGATGTTCATTTCGCTGTTTTCCAAATCGGCAGCAGCATATAAGCCGAACAATGGCGAAAAACCTTGTTGATGTTGGGTCAAAACGTATTGGATTGCATCTTCAAGCGAAGTTAAGGCTTGAATTTTTTTGAGTTCATCGACAATCGGAGTAATGCCTTCTTTGTCTAAGCGAATAGTGTCCATACCCAAAGCGAAAAGTGTTCCGATTTTTTGTGCATTTGAACCTTTCGGATGATTTCTTTTGCTTAAATTTTCGATCAATTCTCGAACGATGACTTGATTGTCGCGAGCCAATTTGTCGAAGGTTCCGAAACGTGCATACTCGTCCGGAATTGGGTTGTTAAGTTGCCAACCGCCTGTTGCGAATTGGTAAAAATTTTCGGCAGGAGATATACTCGTGTCTAAGTTTGTGAGGTCAAGTCCATCCATGTTTTTTTTGTTTGAACAGCCAGCTAATAGAGCCAAGCATGCGATTGAGGTGAGGAGTTTTTTCATGATATTTGGGTTTTGTTATTGTTTTGTTTGTTTGGACACCCCTTGCGGTTGCCCTTTTCCATAAGGGTCGCCCTTACGGGTCTACTGTAAGCAAGACTACCGCCTGTGCCGAAACACCCTCCTCTCGTCCCTCAAATCCCATGTTTTCGGTGGTTGAGGCTTTGATGGAAACGCGGTTTTCGTCGATATTCATGACAACAGCTAACGTGGATTTCATTTGTGGAATATAGCCGGAAATTTTTGGTGTTTGCAATACAATCGTGCTGTCAATATTTCCAATCGTATAGCCTTTTTCGTAAATTTTTGAAACAACATTTTTCAGTAATATTTTACTGTCAATATCTTTGTATTGTGTACTTTTATCTGAAAAATGAAATCCAATGTCTCTTAGATTTGCCGCACCCAGTAAGGCATCGCAAATAGCGTGAATTAATACATCTGCGTCTGAATGTCCCAAAACGCCTTTGTGATGAGGAATTTCGATACCGCCAAGAATCAACTTTCGCCCTTCAACCAAGCGATGTACGTCATATCCTTGTCCAATGCGAATTTCCATCGAATTTAATTTGTGTTGAGTTGTGTGTTTTGTCTGCGCATATATTCCGCAAAATTGAATTTCAACGTAAATCGCAGCGTATTTTTTAGCGGATTGTTAGGATTACTTTGTCGCGGCATAAGATAGGAAAAATCCACTTCAAACACATTAAACCGCAGACCCGCACCAAGTGTAAAAAATTGGCGCCCGCCTTTACCGAAATCTCTGTGACCGCTTTCGTGAAAATAACCGCCTCGAAAAGCAAATGTTTTGTTATACACATATTCCACACCGACACTAATATTGACTTCATGAAATTCTTCACGCCAACCACCGGGTGCATCATGGAACGATTGAAAAATTCCTTGAATAACACCTACGTTGTCGTCCATTCCGGCAATTATCGTATCACCTCTTCGAACCGGTGGGGTAGGGACGAGCAATTTATTGAAATCAATCATTCCTGTGAATTCATTGTATTGATCAACTTGTACGGTGTAAGAGCCGCCTAATCGCAAGTTTGCTGGTAAAAAATCCTTTTCCATGTTTTGTGAATACGATATTTTTGCTCCGACATTGGAAATGTTCATTCCCAAAGCAAACGAGCTGGCCTCGGTATTGGATGTTGAGATTTCTCGCGTATAAAACATCGAAATATCAACAGCTCCTGAGTTTGCCGCCGAAGACTTTGACGCTCCCAAACCTTGGTATCCCATTGTTAAATCGGAACGAATGTAGCGTCCGGCAACGGCAAGAGAAAAATTAGGCGATAATTTTCGCGAAAGACTGAGGTCAATTGCGTACTCGTTAGGACTGTATGTCGTGCCGGGATCATCCTGATCAATTCGAAATACAACTTTCCCCAATGAAAAATATCGTATCGAACTTCCAAGTACCCAATCGTTGTCGATACGATAATAGCCAGCCAAATACAACAAATTCATATCCGGAACTAACGTGCGCAACCAAGGGCTAAAAGTTAACGAAACCCCAAATTGGTCATCAATAAACGCATATTTTGCAGCATTCCAATGTTGGGAATTGATATCCGGTGAAGAAGCTACGCCCGCATCTCCCAAGGCTCCGGCTCGTGCATCGGGTGAAATGAGCAAAAAAGGAACTGCTGTGGAAATAGAACCTCCGGTGTATCTTAAACGGTCGTCAGCATTATGACCGGGAATCTGTGCCAAAAGCTTTCCTGAAGCTAAAATCAGGAAAAAAACAACTGTTATATTTTTCAACCAAAACGACATAATTTCAAATTTGGGTTACAAAGATACGAAAAAAAAATGAATTAACCACCACCAATAACTAATTTTTCTGTTTTTTCTGCCATTCGCCCATCTTCCAAAACAATTCGAAGTCTGTATAGATAAAGCCCTTGGCGGAGTTTGTGTCCATTGGCATCTCTCGTATTCCACTCGATTGGATCAATGGCAAATCCGTCCGGATTAACGTTTTTTGAGAGTCGCACCATCCATCGTCCACTCATATCAAAAATGTCAATTTCCACGCGTTTGATTTTTTGGGGAGCATTGTGAGTGAAATAAAATTTAGTATGATCAATCATCGGATTTGGGAAGCAGAAGGCTTGTCCGATGATTGGTTTGTCCGATTGCACAACATTAAAATCTAAACTTGCTTCTGTTGAAATATTGAAAACATTCCAAACTTTTAATTTCAGATTATAGGCTCCGGGCAACAGGTTAAACATAGGATAACGTATTTCTCCACGCATTTCACCGTTAGGCCCAGAGGGCAATTCTTCGAAAAACTCGTTGAGGTAGATTTGTCTTCTGAAATCATCGTTAATGACCAAACTGATATTGTGTCCGATGCCTGCTCCGGTATAGTTAATTCCGTATTTGTCGCTGACTTTCGCCAATAAAATGGGGTTTGATGTAGCGATGTTTCCGTTCCGAAAATTGGTGTCGTTGAGAAACAATCGAACGACCGGAGGATCTGCGGAATCTCCAAAAAACTCACCAAATCCGCCAATAACCACACTATCGAAAACACCTGTTGCGTCAGCAGAATCCGAATAGGCGTAATAACTGATTTTTCCAAATCCGTAGTTATAATTGATGTCTTTCGGTGCCATGAATTGAACGTTAAACTCGCCGTTAATTACGGGAATTCGACCTCTGAACAAAGCATTTTCTTGAACGTTGTAAGAAATAACCGGATTATTGTGAGACGATGTGCTGTTTTTTTGGCCCAACGTTTGTACTTGTGTAGGCTTGTCAAATACGGTAATGCTGACTTCTCCGTTGAAATCGGATAAAAAATTATTGTTGAAATCTACAATTTTTCCGGAGATACTTGCGTAATCCAAAGCTCTGATGGTATCAATGCCGTTTTCTATGGGATTATCGTTAATGTGCGTTGTGATTACTTTGTATTGAGGTAAAGCTAATGAAATAGCAGGATCTCCAAGCAAAACAAATTGTTGAAGTGAGCGCAAGTTATTACTCGCATTTTTAGCTAATCTCATACATTCACTTAAACTTCGCGCATTGCCATTGTTATCGCGCATCAATGCCAAATGATTAAATAGGCCGTGGAGCGTATCGTTAGGACTCGCCCATGCTATTCGTGATGTCCCAATTTGCACAACAGCACCACCTTTCGGCGATATGACCGACCATTCGCCACCCGAAATCAAATCCGGATTATCATACCGTGAAAACGAACAAGAAGCTGTGAAAAATACCATCAATTGATCAATGTTTTGAAGATTTTGAATATCGGATACGTTCAAAATATCTTCGTCTGCCAGCCTAACTTCGCCACTATGTCCTTGATAATTCAAAAGTAATGTGCCGCGTTCAATGCGCCGTATTAACGCCTCTTTTGCGGCAGGGAAGCGCGCTCCGCTTGGCGTGGCAACTTGAGGAAAAGCGTCAAAGTAGATTTTATCAATGTTGATTTCTCTGAAATTTTTTCTGAAATCATTCTCAAAATAAACCCTACTATTATGAGTAGATTCAAAGATTTTAACGAAGACTCCATTATCTCCATCATCTGCCAAATTAGCGACCACATTTCGCCAATCACCGAATTTCGGACCTACATAAGAAATGGTTTTATCCACCAATGTACGTGCTTGTTCGAGTGTTCGTGCAGGAAAACGACCAATACCGATAGCTAACCTGTCTGTATTACCGGGGCTTGGTAATCCTGTTTCGCCGTCTGCCAAAAAACCAAACATATCATCGGTCGAAAAACTTTCACTCTCTCTCAATCCCGTTGGAAACTGGTAGTTCAATACAAAATTTTGTACTTGTCCTGTTTGGTTTGTTCGGTCGCGATAGTCGTAAGATGGCGAACCAAAAAGTAACAAATATTTCGGAACAATGTCCGAACCTTGCGCCAATGCTTTGTTTCTGTAATGTCGCATCATGCGTCGAATGGCCATCGGATCTTGACGCCCGAATGAAAATTCGTTAAACACTTCGGTTGGTGTAACCACTAAAACATTCAGATTTCGATTGCGGTGAAATTCCGCCAATCGCTCGGCTTCGCTGCGAAAAAGAGGATGTACGACAATCACATATTCTACGGAATCCACTCCATGAAAATTTTGATTTTTGATGGGTTCAAATTGAGTTATCGAAGTTACTGAACTTTCGGAAAATCCTATAAATTCAGATCTTCTGGAAAGCGAAGAGGTAAACGAAAACGTGTTTCCGGAAAGCGTGCCTTGAATAATTTGCGGTTCCAGTGGATTGGAAATATCCCAAAAACGCGATGTTGAATTTGCTGAACTAATTCTAAATTCGCCTATTTCAGACGTTTCGGAGTCTACAAATCGGAATTGAAAGGGCGCATTTCCAATAAATGATAATTGTCGTCGATAATGAAGTTCCAAATAATCCAAATGCGCCCAACTTGGATTGTTTGAAAGCCTTGTGTAGGCAAACGATATGCTGGGTGAGGCGTTTGTAAATGTCCAAGAAAATTCGTCCAACAGTTCTACCATCCAATCATTAATGGCGGTTGATCGCGACAACGTTCGCGTTGGATTGCTCGGGTTAGAAATCTCAACTCTTGCGGGTTCATTAATCACCAAACGGGTTCTGACGTTAACAGGTTTAGAAATTACCAACCCCGGCAAATTCAAATCAATAGTTAGGTTTGGTCTTGCCGGATCCAACCGTTCGCCATACCACTCTTGACTTGATTTAAACGGATTAACCTCATCTTTTTCGTAACGGTAATGGTCTTGAAATTCGGTGATAGTTAATGTTGCCGGTGATGGTTCAATGGACTTATTTGTTAGTCGTTTTCGTGTGCCGACTAAATAATCTGTAGTTAAAAAATACGCCATTTCATCTGTGAAAACATTCATGTGAAAGGTATATCTTCTTTGTATCGAATTCCAAATCCAACTACTTGGCGATTGTCCGTAAAATAAGATATAACTGCCTGCGCCAAATGTTCCGCTACCATTGTCTATCACAAGGATTGCTATTTCTTGCAAATCGAATGTTTCGCCACTTCGATTGAATAGAGGAAGGGCACCATTTGGCCCTCCAAACAACGCAATTCGCGATGATGGAACAGGATTTTGCAAAACACCTCTACTGAGTAAATCTTCGTATCGAATTCTATAAATACCATCGTTTCTAACGTCAATGCGATGCCACAAGCCATCTGATAAAACAGAGGATTGCGCGAATCCATCCTGCAATATGAACAAAATTGTAATCCAAAAAATGATGATATGTTTTATCCTTGAAACGCGCATTTTTATGTTTTCTTTATCGACGCAAGTTAAGGTTTTTATTACGTTGCTTTTCCTTGATTAGCAACAGCTTCCATACGTTTTGCCAAATCCTCCGGATTGCCCAAGAAGTAATCGTTAACCAAGTTCATGTTATCGTCAAATTCGAAAACATAAGGCATTGCTGTTGGTAAGTTCAATTTTGGAATCTCTTCATCGGAGATGTTTTTGAGATATTTAATAATTCCGCGCAGACTGTTGCCGTGAGCAGCCACAATCACTTGATCGTATGTTTTTAGCGATGGAACAATGTGGTCGTTCCAGTATGGAACAGCACGATTGACACAATCTTTCAACGATTCTGTCAATGGAATTAATTTTGGATCTACATCAGAATATTTCGGATCTTTACGTGTGTTGCGCTCATCATTTTCCGGAATTTCGCTGGGTGCAACATCGTAACTTCTGCGCCAAATCAAAACTTGTTCTTCGCTGTATTTAGCGGCAGTTTCGGCTTTATTCAAACCTTGCAACATGCCATAGTGTTTTTCATTCAAACGCCATGATTTTTCAACAGGAATTTGCAACAAATCCATGTCTTCCAAAACAATATTTAATGTTTTGATGGCTCGTTTGAGATAGGACGTAAATGCTATGCCAAAACGAAATCCGGCTTCGTTCATTAACCGTGCAGCTTCGTGGGCTTCTTCAACGCCAGCGGGAGTCAAATCCACATCAGTCCAACCTGTAAAACGATTTTCTTTGTTCCAAGTGCTTTCGCCATGGCGAAGTAAAACAACTTTTTTCATAGTTTTTTCTTTAATTTTATGGTGAATAAATCTAAAATTTCTCAACAAAGATACAAAAAAAAAATGATATATGCAAGACGAAAAATGAGAGGTCGTTTCGACCACGCTTAACGACCGACAATAAAAAACAATATTCTATGAAAGGATACATGTACATTTTAGAATGTGCTACCGGACATTATTACACAGGTAGCACAAACAATTTAGAATGCAGATTAGCAGAACATCAAAACTGCGAAGGTGCTAACTTTACAAAAAAACATTTACCTGTAAAATTGGTGTATTTTGAGGAGTTTCAAAGAATAGATCATGCTTTTTATCGAGAAAAACAAGTGCAAGGTTGGAGTAGAAAGAAAAAAGAAGCGTTGATAAACGGAACACTTGAAAAATTACACAAATTATCTGAATGTGTGAATGAGAGCCACTGTAAAAATGTTCCTTAAGCAAAGCCACACAATTGTTTCGAGTCCGCCCAACATCCATGTGGCTTTCAATAGGTGTGCTCCTTTGTTTTCTGAGTGGAGCAGTTCCCGTTTCCTGAGCGGAGTCGAAGGGAACTATGGCTTCGACTTCGCTCAGCCACCAGCAATAAGAAAACCTGCAAAATGCAGGTCTTCTTCGAATGGTGGCATCGGTCGGAATCGAACCAACGACACAAGGATTTTCAGTCCTCCGCTCTACCAACTGAGCTACGACGCCATCCGTTTTGGGGTGCAAAGTTACAAAAAAAAAATGAAATGACCAAATTTTTTTGTATCTTTGCATAACTTTTTATGACAACATTAACCATTGATATTGGAAATACGTTAACCAAATTCGCTGTTTTTCAAAATGATGAAATGTCGAATTTTCAAAGCGTTGAATGTTTTGAAACGACTCATATTCGTACAATTTTGGAACAATTTTGTTTGGACGGATACATCGTATCGTCGGTTGCAAAAACACCCGATTTTATACACGAACTGCTAAAGGGCGTGAAACACGTGAATTTTGATCATCAAACGCCCATTCCAATCATCAATAGGTACGAAACACCGGAAACTTTGGGATTAGACCGCTTAGCGCTGGCTGTTGCTGCTACAAAACTGGCTCCGCAAACTGATGCCTTAGTGATTTCCGCCGGAACGTGCATCACGTACGATTTTATAACATCGAAAGGTGAATACATGGGTGGCGCAATTTCTCCGGGCTTGCGAATGCGTGCACGCGCTTTGCATGAATACACGGAACGCCTGCCATTGGTAGATTTGCCAATTGATGTTGACTATTGCGGTACAAATTCGACCTCCGCCATTCAATCCGGATTATTAAAAGGTACACAAGATGAAATAAAGGCTAAAATTTTGTTTTTTAAAGAAAAAAGTCCAACTGGAAAAGTTTTTTTTACAGGTGGCGATCAAAAATATTTGGTCAATTCAACAAAAAATCGTATCTTTGCAACTTATAACATTTCAAACATGGTATTAATCGGACTTAATGAAATTCTACAACATAATATTAAACAATCCTAAACAGCTACTTTCTTTCCTGTTTTTTGCCTTTTTTGCAATAAATTCTCAAGCTCAGAATCTATCTAACTCACCATATTCTCGCATTGGAATCGGAGATTTACAAACGATTCAAACGCCAAGGAATGTGGCTATGGGCGGGTTGTCTGTCGGGTTAACCGGGACATCAAATTTATCCGTAAAAAATCCGGCTTCCTATCTGAATTTAGATTCGTTATGGGTTACGTTTGAAGTGAGTTTGCAAGCAACTTATTCTAGATTACACGAAAAACAGCCAAATTCGGAACTTGTATCGGCAAACACGAACAGTGTGTCGTTAGGACAAATTTCACTTGCATTCCCAATCACACCTTGGCTGAAATCCAGTTTTGGATTAACACCAACCTCCAACATGAGTTACCATGTCGTTCGTGAAATTCCTGATATGGATTCCATTCCACGAATAGGTAAGTATGAACTTCATCACTACGGAGAAGGGGGATTTAGCCAAGTGTTTCTCGGATTTGCAGTAGGAACAAGCCGTATATCCGTTGGCGCTAACGCTAATTATCAGTTTGGATCATTTACTCGTACTGCGGAATTAGCATTTAAAGACACTGTTTTAATAGCACCATCAGGAACTCGTCAAAACAATTATATCGAAGCAGGAGGATTTTCTTGGGATTTAGGACTTCAATACAGACATCCGCTGCCTAATGGTTATCAACTTGGTTTTGGCTTCACTTACACGCCGAAATCTAATCTGAATGCATCAAGAAATCTACAGAAATTATCAATAGGCCTTTATTCCGTAGATACCATCTCTGCCGGTGATACTGAAAAGGGAACCTTGCGAATGCCTGATAGATATGCGTTGGGATTATCGTTTGAAAAACTAAATCGCTGGGTTGTTGCAGTGGAATATTCAGCGGTGAATTTCAAGAATTATCGAGAATTTTCGCAAAGCGATGCAAACTTATCGAAGGCTCACACGTTTCGTGCAGGCATGGAGCTAAAAGGCAGACGGTTGGATAATGATTTTTTGAATCGTTTAAGTTACCGATTGGGTTACAATTATGGCACGAATTATATTATTTTTGACGATAGGGAAATCAAGCAATTCGGAGTTAGTTTCGGTGTTGGAGTACCTATTCGTAGGAGCTTAACAAGAGTCGATTTTGCTGTGGAAATCGGGCGAAAAGGACGTGTTGATGCCGGACAAATTCAAGAGAATTACGGACGCATTGTAATAGGTCTATCCGCATTTGATCGCTGGTTTATACGTGGAAAATTCGATTAAACATTAAACTATTCAAATTAATAAACGTCAAATAATAGAACTTATAACTTTTTTATGATGAAAACATTTAAACCGATTATTGTATTGATTTTTGCTTTAAGTTGCATGAACGCTTCTGCCCAAAGATTTGGTAGAACCGAACAAGATAGCATTGAATGCATCAAGAACTTGTCTCTTTCTCAAGGATTTTTTAATCAGCGCGATTTCATTAGCGCTTATGAACCTTGGTTGGAGGTTTACAGAATTTGCCCGTGCAACCATGTTAATAATTTTGTTCGCGGATCTACGATTTTAAAAACAAAAATTGCTCAAGAAAGAGACCGAGAAAAACGCCAGGAATTGATAGATTTATTGCTTGAAACATGGGTTACACGCACCAGGTGTTTTGGAAACGAGGGCTTCAATTTAAGCCGTAAAGCCATAGATATGGTGGCTTTTCAACCGGATAGAATAAAAGAAGCTTATGAATTGATGAAAAGAGCTATGGAACTGGGTGTTGGCAGTGATCATATTGCACCGTTTTTTTACTTTGAGTATGCAATGATAAACGAAAGAGCAGGAAATATTGACAAAGAAGAGGTATTTGATGTTTACGATATAGCCAGTGCCTATTTGGAAAGAATACTTAAAGCTCAACCCGGAGATACGCAAATCATGAATGCACTTGCTAACTTGGATATTGCGTTTGAGCCTTATGCAACGTGCGATGAAATCATTCCGATTTTTGAAAGAAAATGGGATCAAAACAAAGACGACATTGAATTTTTGCAAAAAATAACTCGAGTTTTAGACCATAAAGATTGTAACGATAGTGAACTTTTTTTCAAAGCTACGGAGGCTTTACACACATTGAAGCCCGATCCAAAGACGGCTTATTTAATGGCAAAAATGCTTGAAGGCAAAAGAATGTTTCGCGAGGTTATTGAGTATTTAAGAGATAATGCTGCCCAGTTGGATAATGATCGCGATCGCGTGAGAGCCTATCTGTTGTTGGCAAAAGCGTATGTGAGTGAGCATCGATATCGGGAAGGCCGTGGAGCTGCACAAGAAGCCTTGAAAATTAATCCGAATGAAGGTTTGGCCTATATTTTCATTGCTATGGCGTATGCTCAGAGTGCAAAAGAATGTGGCGATGAGCCGCAAGTATCGCAAAGAGCAGCATATTGGGCTGCTGTTGATAAATTGAGGATGGCTAAACAAGTTGATCCGAACAGAACTAGACAAATAGATGAATTGATTACCATGTATTCACGACATTTTCCGTCAGGCGATGATTTGTTTTTTCAAGGTATTGCAGAAGGCAGTACATATCGCGTAGGTTGCTGGATTCAAGAAAATACAATTGTTCGCAAACGTCCGTAATAATCCTCTGTATATGATGTTTAATCAATTTCGCATTTGGCTGTATGTTGCATTCGTTGCTGTGTTGGCGGTAAGTTGTCGCCAACAACATTCGTCGTTAGTTTTGGATGAAAATGCTCCGGATCAAACCATGAAAAATGCAACGATCATGTATACGGATTCGGGACGATTGAAGATGATTACATTTGGACAGGAAATTTTAAATTTTGATGATGAAGACGAGACTCAAGAATTTCCAAAAGGCGTCAAAGCCACATTTTATGACGTAGAAAGCGGAAAAATAACATCTATCATTACTGCCGATGAATCCACCAATTGGCAAAAGAAAAAATTGATGCGTCTGCGGAAAAATGTGGTCATTAACGACCTTCGAGAAGGTAAAATAACCTATACCGAGGAGTTTTTTTGGGATCAAGACAAGGGTAGACTTTTTTCAACTGTACCTGTTTTGCAAATTGACAAATATGGTTCTAAATACCGTGGGACAGGCTTTGAAGCAAACGAAGATATGACTGATTTTAAAATTACTAAGCCGGATTTCACTATTGTGATGGACTAAATGAATACGCTATTGATTATTGGTATTGTTTTAGTGTTTTCGGCCTTTTTTTCAGGTATCGAAATAGCATTCGTAAGTGCAAATAAGTTAAAAATAGAGGTTGATAAATCGAACCATGTGTTTTCGGCACGCTTATTGTCGCGCTTCGCAAAGATGCCTTCGAAGTTTATTATATTTGTACTTCTCGGGAACAATATCACGTTGGTTATTTATGGAATATTTGCTGCGAAACTTTTAGATCCGTGGATTGATACTTGGCTTCCTGAAGCATTAAATATGCCGTCGGTTCAACTCATCATTCAAACCACCATTGCAACATTGGTGGTTTTGATATTTGCTGAATTTCTTCCAAAAACGCTGTTTCGCATCAACTCGAATAAAGTTTTGTCGGCATTTTACATTCCAATTACGCTGATCTATGTGTTACTTTATCCGGTTGTATATTTGTTTATGGGTTTGAGCAATATGCTTCTCAGACGTTTTTTAAAACAGAAAACAGAAGTAAAAAAGATTACGTTTTCGGCAATTGATGTTGATTATTATATACAAGAATTTAGTAATGTGCCGAAAGAGGAAAACGAAATTCGTCAAGAGATTCAATTGGTGCAGAATGTGATGGATTTGCAACATGCGAAAGTGCGCGAATGTATGGTTCCACGCAAGGAAATTGTGGCTGTTGACGTGAATTCTTCGCTCTCCGAATTACAACAAAAATTCACGGAAACGGGGTTCTCGAAAATATTGATCTACAAAAATTCGATCGATGATATTATCGGTTATATTCACGCGTTTGATTTGTTCAAAAATCCAAAAACTATTCGCGATATTTTGCGAAAAATTGAAGTCGTTCCAGAATCCATGCTCGGCAGCAAATTGATGAAGGAGATGATTGATAAAAAGCGTAGTATTACGGTGGTTGTGGATGAATTTGGAGGAACGTCTGGCGTGATTACATTAGAAGATTTGATGGAAGAAATTTTTGGTGAAATCGAGGATGAATTTGATGTGCGTGATTCGGTAGAACGGAAGATTGATGATAAGCATTATGTATTCTCGGCACGTTCGGAAATAGATCATTTGAACCAAGAGTTCGACTTGAATTTGCCCGAATCCGACGAGTATGAAACCTTGGCCGGGTTGATTATGAACTATCACGAAGACATTCCGCAAACCGGCGAAGAAATTCACATTAACGACAAGTTTGTCTTCCGCATTCTGCAAGCCACCGACGCAAAAATAGAAAAAGTGATGTTAACGATTATTGAAGATTAAACGAACAAAAGTGAAATCGGACTTTTTATTTTCAATTTTTTTTCGTATCTTTGCTTCCCGAAAAATAGATTTTTTTTAATATGGAAAGCAAACTTCAACAACTCACAGAAAAGCTCTACAACGAAGGGCTTTCGAAAGGCAAATCAGAAGCCGAACATTTGGTGCAGCACGCACATCATCAAGCCGAAAAAATCATCAAAGAAGCTAAACATCAAGCTGCTGAAATCCTTGAACAGGCTCAAAAATCGGCTGCTGAAGTCAAACGTAATACAGATGCGGAAATTGATTTGGCTTCACGCCAAACCATCGCACGAGTGAAACAAACTGTGGAAAATCTGATTGTTGCGAAAACCATTGAAGCGCCTGTTACAAAAGCGTTTGATGATGTTGCATTCGTGAAAGATTTAATCAAAACCGTTGTCGCAAATAGGCCTGCAAATGGCGATTTAACTGTGATTTTACCGGCCAACAAAGAAATCGAATTTTTGAATGTGATTCAAGGCAACATGCAAACCGCATTTGGACAGGGTGTTGATGTGAAATTTGATCGTGGTATCAAGTCCGGATTCCGCATTGGCACAGGAAAAGGCGGTTACCAATTGACATTCACAGATGCTGATTTTACAGAACTATTTAAAAGTCATATTCGTTCAAAGTTGGTTGACTTTTTGTTTGGAACTCCATAGCCATGTTTAAGCGAGAATATCACTATTTAATAGCGGCATTGCCTGATTTAACGCTTGATCAAGATGTGAAAAACTTCGACCTGAAAGCCCTTCTTGAAGAAATTTACGAGCACACGGCAAAGGAAGATCATCGTTGTATTCGTGAACTTTTTTCAACACAATATGTTGAAAAATCTTCCGATATACAACAAAGTCGTGAGAATTGGCAACATTTTTATGAAGAAATAGAACGTACATCCAAAAATAAGTTTATTCGCTCTTGGTTTCGATTTGACCAACTGCTGCGCAACATTCAAAGCGCTTGGATGTGTCGAAAATTGGACTTATCTGTGCAAGAACAATTGGTTGGATGTGCAGAAGACATTGCTTTTTTTGTCAAAAATAATCTGCCGGATTTCGGCTTGCGGCGCGAAATAACACTTGGCGAACAGATTTTTAATTTGCTTGACGAGCAAATAGGTATGTTGGAACGCGAATTTCGTTTCGATCAAATTCGTTGGCAAATGGCGGATGAATTGACCACATTTAATTACTTTGATATCGACAAAGTGCTTGCCTATTTAGCGAAAGCAGAAATTTTAGATCGTTGGTTGAAACTGGATAAAGAACACGGTGCCGTATTGTTTGACGGCTTTGTGAAAACATTAGTAGAACAAAAAAATATAAACATATGACAACAGGTAAAGTAACAAGTATTATTTCTAACCTTGTGGTGGTGCAGGTGGACGGTCCCGTAGGGCAAAACGAGATTTGTATGATTGAAGTGGAAGACACCAAAATCATGGCAGAAGTGATAAAAATCGTCGGAGATAAGGCTTATACGCAGGTTTTCGAGAACACGCGCGGTTTGAAAGTAGGTAGTCATGTGGAATTTCAAGGCCACATGCTTGAACTAACTTTGGGACCGGGCTTGCTTTCGCGGAATTTCGACGGATTACAAAACGATCTCGAAAAAATGGATGGCGTTTTCCTGAAACGCGGTGAATATACGCAACCACTTGATACCGAAAAAAGATGGCGCTTCACACCTACTGCTAAAGAAGGCGATACGCTGGAAGCCGCGTCGTGGCTTGGCGAAGTGAAAGAGGGTTGGTTGCCTCATCGCATCATGGTGCCGTTTAAATGCAAAGGCAATTACACCTTGAAATGGCTTGCAAAAACAGGCGATTACACGATTAACGAACATATCGCTACAATTGTTGATGTTGACGGCAATGAAGAAAAACTCACCATGACTCAGAGATGGCCTGTGAAAATGGCGGTTACAGCTTACGACCACAAACCGCGTCCGTTCAAAATTATGGAAACAGGCGTTCGTGTAATTGATACATTTAATCCCATTGCTGAAGGCGGTACAGGCTTTATTCCCGGTCCGTTTGGTGCAGGGAAAACCGTATTGCAACACGGTATTTCCAAACAAGCGGAAGCCGATGTGATTATCATGGCGGCTTGCGGTGAACGTGCGAACGAGGTTGTGGAGATTTTTACCGAGTTTCCGCATCTGGAAGATGCTCGCACAGGCCGGAAGTTGATGGAACGTACAACGGTTATTTGTAATACGTCGAATATGCCCGTTGCTGCCCGCGAAGCGTCGGTTTATACGGGAATGACCATTGCTGAATATTACCGTTCAATGGGATTGAGAGTGTTGTTACTGGCAGATTCAACGTCGCGTTGGGCGCAGGCTTTGCGTGAGATGTCGAACCGTTTGGAGGAATTACCCGGTGCAGATGCATTCCCGATGGACTTGCCGGCAATCATCTCGAATTATTACGCTCGCAACGGATTTGTGTATTTGAATAATGGAAAAACAGGATCAATCACATTCATTGGAACAGTTTCGCCCGCAGGTGGAAACTTGAAAGAACCGGTGACGGAAGCTACCAAAAAAACTGCACGCTGTTTCTATGCTTTGGCGCAATCGCGTGCAGATAGCAAGCGTTATCCAGCGATTGATCCTGTGGATAGTTATTCGAAATATTTGGAGTATCCCGAAATTGTTGAATATTTGGACGAACGTATTGAAAAAGGATGGGTCGAAAAAGTGTATAAAGGTAAAACCATTGTGCAGCGTGGAAAAGAAGTGAACGACCAAATCAATATTTTGGGTGATGATGGCGTGCCTGTTGAGTTTCATGATCGTTTTTGGAAATCGGAGTTGATAGATTTTGTGATTTTGCAGCAAGATGCGTTTGACAAAACAGATGCGAATTGTCCACTCGAACGACAACGATTTATGTACAACAAAATTCTTGATATTTGCGATATGACTTTCGATTTCAAAAATTTCGAAGAATGCGCCACGTTCTACAAACGCATCATCAACATTTGCAAACAAATGAATTATTCGGAGTATCAAAGTGCGATGTTTGACCGCTATGTGCGGGAATTAGCTGAAATCATTGCAGAAAGGAAAGTTGAATAAATTTTTCTATTCAATGATAAAACCGATTTGCACTATTATTCCGCCACCAGCATCTGAACGACTGCTATTCCGTCTATTGCCGAAGATGTGATACCACCGGCATAACCGGCGCCCTCTCCGCAAGGGTAAAGATTGTAGAGATCGGGATGTTGACGTTTTTCGTTTCTGGGGATTCTGACAGGCGATGAAGTGCGCGATTCCAAACCAATCAACATGGCATCGTTGGTCAAAAAACCACGCATTTTTTTGTTGAACTCGTAGAATGCACTTCGCAAAGCGGAAACAATAAAATCGGGTAAAATAGTGTTGAAATCTGCGGAAATCAAGCCAGGATGATAAGTGCTTGGATTTAGGTGAGTAGAGATTTTTCCTTTTACAAAGTCATACATTTTTTGCGCAGGGGCTTTGTAGTTTCCGCCTCCGATTTCGAAGAAACGACGTTCGATAGACTCTCGAAAGCGCAGTCCTGATAAGGCGATAGCTCGTTTATTGTTCCCTTCGACTCCGCTCAGGGAACAAAGATCAGGGTGGTTGAATGCTCCCCGAGCGGAGTCGAGGGGCGGAGTCGAAGCCACATCAGCACCAGCGAAATCCTCCACATTGACTGTTACCACAATTCCCGAATTTGCAAACGAAGAACCGCGTTGAGAATTAGACATTCCGTTAACCACCAATGTTTTTTCCATTGTTGAGGCAGGAATAATCACACCTCCCGGACACATGCAAAACGAAAATACACCGCGCCCATCAACTTGTACGGTCAAACTGTACGTTGCAGGCTCCAAATGCGGGTTACGAGGCAATTCGTGATATTGCATTTTATCTATGATTGCCTGTGGATGTTCCACGCGAACGCCCATAGCAAAAGGCTTTGCTTCGATAGCGTAATGATGCTTGTAGAACCATTCGTAAATATCATTTGCCGAATGTCCGGTGGCTAAAACAACCGTTTCACAAGGAATTTCAACACCGTTTTGATCAACCGCTGCAACAACTTTTTTATCGTGAACAATAAAATCGCAAACCCGTGTATCGAAGTGTATTTCACCACCAAAGGAAAGAATGGTGTTTCTAATATTTTGAATGATTTTTGGTAACTTATCGGATCCGATATGGGGGTATGCGTCGATTAAAATAGTTTTGTCTGCTCCGTGAAATATCAGTGTTTTCAACACTTCCGAAACATCGCCGCGTTTAGTCGAACGTGTATACAATTTGCCATCCGAAAAGGTTCCTGCTCCACCTTCTCCAAAACAATAGTTTGAATTTTCATTCAAAATACCTTTTGCAGATAATGCGGCAATATCTTTTTTACGTTCGCTCACCGATTTCCCGCGTTCCAAAACAACAGGTTTTAAGCCATGTTCCAAACATTTTAGCGCAGCAAATAATCCGGCAGGGCCGGCACCAATAATCAAAATTTGTCGCGATGTTTCGTTGACATGTTTATAATCAAAAGTGATGATTTCTTTTTCAAATTTTGAATCTCCACAAAAAACGTCTACTTTTAATCGAATCACAACACGCTTGGAGCGTCCGTCAATAGAGCGTTTAAGAATTCGAACATCATTAATTTCTGAACGTTTAATGCCTAATTTTTGAGAAACAAAAGATTTTAATTGTTCCGAATTTATAGCAATTTCGGGACTTACAGCAATTTCAAGGTGTTTAACCATTATTCAATATTTATCGAGATTTGTAGACTTCTGGACGTCAGCCGCCCAATACCATCCGTGAAAATATTATGTTCTCGAACGAGTAAATCGACCATCCCAAATGCCATTTTGATTTCTATGCCAACTCTATTGCCGTAAGGCAGATAAAAATCAAATCCGACTCCGGTGGTAAATAAAAAATCATCTCGTTTCAATTTTACAATGAAGTCGTCTTCATTTTGTTGTGTTTTCTTAGCATTTGAAGCCATATCCATACTATATCGAAAACCACTAATAACATAAGGGCGTAGACTGTAATCTCGCATACCTTTCCACTTCAATTCCAATGGAAGGTCAATCGTTGTAGACTCAACTCCTTTCCTTATTTCCACAACTCTGATAGGGCTTTCGCGCATGTAATAAATTAGGCCGCGCCCGCCAAAAGAAAAAATTACCCCACTGCGAAGATCCCAAAATTCATGAAGCTTTTTGTTGGCAAGCGCTCCTACCGTAAATCCGACATTTCCCCAGGTTCGGATGCCGGAAAGAGTTTCACTGCTCGTAAAATAATCATTCGTTTTTACTCGAAAATCCATTTGATTGATTCCAAGCAAGAAACCAAAATTGTAAGATTTTGCATCCTGATACGAAAAGTTCGGAATAGGCGATCTTCTTTGTGCAAAAAGCCCAAATCCTAAGCAAATGGCGATTGATACTATGATGATTCTCTTTAACTGCAAAACGGTAAAATTTATAAGGATTTATGAATTTTTATTTCGCTCAATAGTCGATGTTTATCTACCGAAACAACGCCAACGGATTCGCAAACCAATCCTCCGGCTAAATTTGCGATTTTTGCAAGGGGTTGAATCGGTAAACCTAAAGTCAAACACAACGCTGCTACACTGATAACGGTGTCTCCGGCACCCGAGACATCAGCAATCTGACGAATATGTGCGGGATTGTGAAAAAACGTTTTTTTGTCCATGATAGCCACGCCAAGTTCGGAAAGTGTTGTAAAAACAATATCTGCGGACAATTGTTTTTGCAAAAATTTCATTGCTTTTTCAACTTCTTTCAGATTTTTTGCATCGAAAGAAATGTTCAACCCTTCCGAAAGTTCTTTCAAATTGGGTTTGAATAATGTCACATCTTTAAAGTCCAAGAAATGATGTTTTTTCGGATCTACGCAAGTCGGGATACCCCGTTTTTTTGCTAATTTTACAACATTTTCAATTAATGATTTTGTAATTACACCTTTATCGTAATCTTGAAAAATAATGGCATCAACCGATTGTGTTTGGATAACTTTGGAGATAATTGCAAGTAATTTTTTTTCTTCTGTTGCACTGAGTTCATGTCGATTTTCTTCATCGACACGAAGCATTTGGGTGTTGTTTCCAATAATCCGAAACTTTGTTGTAGTGCAGCGTTCGGAAGATTTGAAAACGGTTTGAGACGAAATTTTTGACTCCTTCAACAAGTCAAAAAAGATCTCTCCTTTAGGATCGTTTCCAATCACTGAACAAATAATGGGAGTTGCTCCCATCGCTTGAATATTCAACGCAACATTTGCCGCTCCTCCCAAACGATATTCACGTTTGGTAACATCTACGATAGGCACAGGCGCTTCCGGAGAAATGCGATTAACCTGCCCCCACAAATACGAATCAACCATCACGTCGCCAATAATCATGATTCGCTTTTGGGCAACTTCTTTGAGAAAATTTGAGGTGTTCGGAGTTTTCATTTATGCGTTAAAAAGATAGTTTGGTATAATCTAAAAATTCAATGCTTTCTTGAATATGCGGATACATCAACTCATCGGTTTCAATAAATGGAACAATTTTTCGATAGTCTTTCACAAATGACTCAATCATCGGTGATGATTTTGCTGGACGTCTGAACTCCAATGCCTGTGCAGCATTGAAGAGTTCAATAGCCAAAATACGTTCGGTATTTCTAAGCACTTTATAGAGTTTTGTTGCTGAATTGGCGCCCATACTCACGTGATCTTCCTGACCTTGCGAAGATTCTATGGAATCCACCGAAGCCGGCATACACAGTTGTTTGCTTTGGCTGACAATGGATGCAGCCGTATATTGTGGAATCATGAAGCCGCTGTTCAGACCCGGTTCTGCAACCAAAAAGTGCGGTAATCCGCGTTTCCCTCCAATTAATTGATACGTTCTGCGTTCGGAAATATTCCCCAATTCAGCGATAGCGATGGCGAGAAAATCCATGACCAATGCCAGCGGTTGTCCGTGAAAATTACCTGCCGAAATAACCAAATCTTCTTCAACAAATACCGTTGGATTGTCTGTAACGGCATTAATTTCGTTGGTTACAACATCTAAAACATAGTTGAGCGTATCTTTTGTAGCCCCGTGCACTTGAGGGATACAACGGAATGAATAAGGATCTTGTACATGTTCTTTCGGACGATTAATCAATTCGCTACCTTCTAAAATAGTTCGAATATTTTCTGCTGTTTCAATCTGGCCTTTATGATGACGAATGCTTTGAATGAGTGGATGAAATGGGCTGATGCGTCCATCAAAAGCATCTAACGAAATCGCAGCAATGAAATCCGCTTGTTTGGATACTCGCTTACTATGAATTAAGGCGTGAACTGCATAAGCACTCATGAATTGCGTGCCGTTCAAAAGCGCCAATCCTTCTTTACTTCTCAATTTGATGGGACGCCAGTCAAAAGCATCAAAAACGTGTCCGGAGCTTAAGCGCGAATTCTTATAGTACACTTCGCCAAGTCCAAGCAACGGCAAACACAGGTGAGCCAAGGGCGCTAAATCGCCTGACGCACCTAAAGAACCCTGTTGATAAACCACCGGCAAAACATTGTTATTAAACATGTCAATCAAACGTTGAACGGTTTCCAACTGGACTCCGGAATGCCCATACGACAACGACTGAACTTTTAGCAAAAGCATGATTTTTACAATAGATAGCGGCACTTCATCGCCTGTTCCGCAAGCATGAGAAACAACTAAATTATGTTGAAGTTGTGCCAATTCTTCGTAAGAAATCACATGGTTACAAAGCGATCCAAATCCCGTAGTTATTCCGTAAATTGGCTCTTTTTGCGTTTCCATTTTCTCATCCAAATAGTGGCGACACTTTTCAATGTTGTCGATAGCCTTTTCCGATAATGCTATCGGTGTTTTTGCAGATATGATTTCCTCGATGAGCTCGATGGTTAAAGGTTCTGAAAGAATTTTAAATGGTTTCATTTTTGAGCTAAAAAGTCTATTAAGTGTTCAACGGACATCTTTTGCTGTTGTCCGCTTTGCATGGTTTTTACAGTGATTGAACTGGTTTTTATCTCGTCTTCGCCAATAATGGCAACGTATGGAATGTGGTTGTCATTCGCATAATTAAATTGTTTTTGCATTTTTACAGCGTCAGGATACAATTCGCAAGCGATATTTTTTTCTCGCAAACGTTTCAAAAGAGGAAGAATGAAGCGAGTTTCCGCATGTCCGAAGTTTACAAACAAAATTTGCGAACTGACAATTGAATGTTCCGGAAACACGTTGAGTTCGTTCATCACATCATAAATTCGATCTGCTCCAAACGAAACTCCGACACCCGACATGTTTTTCAACCCAAAAATTCCGGTCAAATCGTCGTATCGTCCTCCTCCACAAACACTTCCCATAGCGACATCCAGCGTTTTTACTTCAAAAATTGCACCAGTATAATAATTCAATCCTCGCGCCAAAGTCAAGTCCAATTCACACGGCATATACAATTTTAAATCACTGATATAATCAAATAATTCGACCATTTCAGAGATTCCTTTTAGTCCGATTTCCGAATGTGTCAAGGTTGTTTTCAACGTTTCAACTTTCTCTAAGAAATCACCTTTCATCAATAAAATCGGCTGTAATTTGGCAATCGCTTCCGCTGAAATTTTTGTACTTAATTCTTCGTTTACTTTTTCCAATCCGATTTTATCAAGTTTATCAATCGCAATGGTGATATCAATGATTTTATCAGGAAAACCAATGGTCTCTGCAATTCCTGCTAAAATTTTTCTGTTATTAATTTTTGTTACAACACGAATGTTGAGTTTTTTATAAACGTCATCAATGATGTTCAACAACTCCGCTTCATTCAGCAATGATGTGCTTCCAATCACATCCACATCGCATTGAAAAAACTCGCGGTAACGTCCTTTTTGCGGACGGTCGGCACGCCAAACAGGTTGTATTTGGTAGCGTTTGAACGGAAATGTTAATTCGTTTTGGTGCTGCACTACGAAGCGTGCAAAAGGCACGGTTAAATCATAACGCAAGCCTTTTTCGCAAATGATTGTGCTGAGCCTTTTTGATTTGTCATCATCTTCGCAAATATCTAAATTTACTCCATTCAAAAAATCGCCCGAATTGAGAATTTTAAACAATAGTTTATCGCCCTCTTCGCCGTATTTTCCAAGCAAAGTGGATAGATTTTCCATCGCCGGTGTTTCAATCGGCTTGTAGGCGTAGTGTTCAAAAACTCGTTTGATGGTTTCAAAAATGTAATTCCGTCTCATCATCTCCTGTGGAGCGAAATCGCGTGTTCCTTTGGGTATAGACGGTTTTTGAGCCATTATTTACTCTGTTCACAAATGTTAAAAAACAATATTTATTGCAAAAGTACGAAAAAAATTGTAATTTTGCAAAAAAAATCAGACTTTTATTCATATGGCAAAAACATTAACTGAAAAATTATGTAAAAACGATTGGAAATATGCCTTAACTCGTTGGTTTTGGGCAAAACCGCATTTTAAACGATATTTTCGCCATATTCACGTTATTGGAAAAGAAAATATTCCATCAAAAGGCCCTTTGATCTACGCGGGCAATCACCAAAACGCACTTATGGATGCGATGGCCATTGTGTGCACTCAGAAGCATCAAACGGTGTTCGTTGCGCGTGCTGATATTTTCAAAAAACCGTTAATCATCAAAATTTTGCATTTTTTTCGGATTTTACCGATTTATCGCAAACGCGACGGAGGCAGTAGCTACGATAACTACGATAACAATCAAGAAACGTTTGAAATTGTTGACAAACTGCTTCGTGCAGGCATGGTGCACGGCATTATGCCCGAAGGCGCGTTCAATCCATATAAACGTTTGAATACACTTCAAAAAGGAATTTTCCGAACAGCCTTAAAAGCGCAAGAAGCTTACGGGGATACAGGTGGCGTGCAAATTGTACCCATTGGATTGAATTGGCAAAATCCAAGAAAATTTTTTAAAGATGTAACGATTATTTATGGAAAACCGATTGCGGTTGCCGAATATTTCGCGCTTTATCAGGAAAATCCTGCAAAAGCATATTTAAAAATGCAAGAAACGTTAGTCGAGGAATTGCGAAAATTGATGATTGATATTCATAGCGAGACGCATTACACAACGATCGAAAACATTCGTGAAACCTTTGGTTACGACTACGCCAAAGCCATACAGTGCGACCCTGACCATCCGAAAGAACGCTTGGAAGCCGAGCAGGAATTAGTGAAAAAAATAGACCATATCGCAGAAACAAACGAACCGAAAATGCAAGCCTTAGAACAAACGTTTTCTCAATACCAAAGCGGGTTAAAGAAGTTGAACATTCGTTCGAGGTTGTTGCAATATTCCAAAATTCCATGGTATGAATTGCTTGAAGATTTTGGCGTTTTGATACTTGGATTTCCATTTGCTGTAATTGGTGCCATTCTTGGTTTTTTGCCGTTATCTTTGGCAAAAAAATATGAGAAAATGATTAAAGATCCGCAGTTTTTAAGTTCGACACAATATGTTGTAGCTATGGTCGTTCGCAGTTTACAGAATTTTATTTTGATTATAATTTTGGTGTTAACGTGCTATAACAAAATCATTCTACTTGCGTTCTTTCTTGCGTTGATTTTGTATGCTGAACGATTGATGCTGTTTTACGTTGAGCATTACAAGCGAACGATGGGAAAATGGCGCTATTTCAGACTTTCGAGACAGAATGATGCATTGTTGAATGAGTTGAAAAAGCAGAGAGAAAAGATGTTATCTGAACTGTGATAGCAAACAGATTCCTCGACTTCGCATACTTTGCTCGGAATGACGAGTATTAGCTGGGAAAAGAGGGAATGTAGGGGCGTTGCATGCAACGCCCCTACATTCCCTACCACACATGCACTATAAACCGTCATGTCGAGCGGAGCGAGACATTCGCCAGCTATTTTTATATCAACATCAAATAAATCATTACTGCTGGTGCAGCAAATAAAATACTATCTAATCTGTCCAATAATCCGCCGTGTCCGGGTAAAATTGTGCCGGAATCTTTGACATTCAAACTGCGTTTGAGATACGACTCAAACAAGTCGCCGATGGTTCCGAAAATCACTACTACAATTGCTAATCCAACCCATTTACCTGCACCATACATCACATCCATCTTTCCATGTATGAAATAATGGGCGAATGAAAATCCTGCAATAATTACAAAAATAAGTCCTCCAAAAAAACCTTCCCATGTTTTTTTCGGAGAAATACGTTCAAATAATTTATGTTTTCCGAATGTGATTCCAAACAAATAGGCGAATGTATCGTTTACCCAAATGAATGTAAACAATGCCAAGGCATACAGTGGATTTTCGACATACAGGTACATCAAACAAACAAACGGTAAAGCCATATAAAAATAAGCAAAAAACGAATACCACAAATTTTTAATTTGACTTGGTGTTCCGTTTTTTTTAAGTAATGCTCCGTATTCAAAAATCATTAAAAACCATAAAATACCCATCACAATTGAAAAACTCCATAAACTCAGCATTGACGCGAGAATAGCGATTACAAAAACACTTCCCGTAATCGTTCGCATAAGGAAATTTGATTGTATTTTCATACGATAAATATTTTATTTTTACATTAAGGTCGTATGGAGCCCGCAGGCCGTTTTTTGTGTCTTTGTGAGGGTGCTTGTATATGCGGGGTTCATGGCTTGCCGTTTGTGGTATCAATCAAAAAGAGAAAAAGTTGTTTTGCACCCAGCCCTTGTTGCACTTCACCGTCGATATCTTCAATTTTACTCAGGCCGTTTACGATGGAAAACATCGACGGCATTTTTGTAGTATATTTTTCCTTAATCAATTGAAATGCGGATTTCAAATCCGGTTGTATTTGTGCTACTGTTCCGATAACGATTTGCGTATCCAACACACTAAGAATTCGTCGTCCTGATGCGTGCGAACAGAATAGGATACTTCCCGTTCGCGCAATCAAAAACTCGCAGGTCATCATGCCCACTTTTCGAACAATCAGTTCTTGCGGATTATCTGTGAAGGGAAGTCCGGCATAGGTTAGAATACGTTGTAACGTTTCTTCGGCACAATAAATTTTATCCCAATTTTCTTGTTGTGTAAAAAATCGAATGTTGTCAACTGCTTCCTGAACACCTTCGCAATACACAAATTTTCCGCCATTTCGAATAAAATTTTCTGCAAATTCAACATCCAAAGTATTTTTGAAATCGTGGTAAACCGACGTTTTCAAATCTAATTTATGAAACGTGTCCGGAGCACGCTCAATGAGCGCATCACGAATGCTTTTTAGCATTTTTTCTTTGGCACTGGCACTATTCATTCGCTGGGTTCTTTTTCTGCATCAGCAGGACGAGGTCCGAAAATATGTTCCAAATCATCTCTGAAAAGTACTTCTCGTTTCATCAACGTTTCCGCTAAAATATCCAATTTATCGCGATGTTCGTTCAAAATATCTTTTGCTTTTTGATACGCCGACTCAACCAAATCGTGAACTTCTTTATCAATAATTTCTGCTGTTTTTTCGCTGTATGGTTTGGAAAACGTGATGTCTTGTGAACCTTGCGAATCATAATAACTGATGTTCCCGACTTTCTCATTCATACCAAAATACGCCACCATCGCATAAGCCTGCTTAGTTACTTTTTCCAAATCGTTCATGGCGCCGGTAGAAATTTGTCCAAACACAATATCTTCTGCGGCGCGTCCACCTAATGTTGCCATCATTTCGTCGAACATTTGTTCGCGAGTGGTGATTTGTCGCTCTTCGGGCAAATACCACGCTGCACCAAGCGATCGTCCACGCGGAACAATCGTTACTTTGATCAACGGATGTGCGTATTTCAGTAGCCAACTCACTGAAGCATGACCTGCTTCGTGATACGCAATCGTTTTCTTTTCTTCGGGCGAAATAAATTTACTACGACGCTCCAAACCACCTACAATTCGGTCGATCGCATCCAAGAAATCTTGTTTGTCAACTTCTTTTTTCCCGTTTCGAGCTGCAATCAAAGCCGATTCGTTGCACACATTGGCAATATCTGCGCCCGAAAATCCGGGTGTTTGTTTGGCTAAAAACTCAATGTCTAATGACGATGATTTTTTGATATTTCTCAAGTGTACATTAAAGATGGCCTTACGCTCTTCGAGTTCCGGTAGTTCAACGTGAATTTCTCGATCAAAGCGCCCTGCGCGCATCAGCGCTTTATCTAAAATATCCGCACGGTTGGTTGCTGCAAGAATAATCACACCGCTGTTTGTGCCGAAACCGTCCATTTCTGTGAGAAGTTGGTTGAGCGTGTTTTCACGCTCATCGTTGCCTCCCGTAAAGGCATTTTTTCCGCGAGCACGACCGATTGCATCAATTTCATCAATAAAAATAATACACGGCGCTTTTTCTTTAGCATTTCGGAACAAATCTCGTACACGTGAAGCACCAACGCCCACAAACATTTCCACGAAATCAGAACCGGAAATTGAGAAAAACGGAACCTTTGCTTCGCCCGCAACAGCCTTTGCCAACAAGGTTTTTCCTGTACCCGGAGGCCCAACTAACAATGCGCCTTTCGGAATTTTTCCACCTAAATCGGTATATTTTTTTGGATTTTTTAGAAAATCGACAATCTCCATCACTTCTACTTTGGCTTCGGCTAACCCTGCAACATCGTTGAATGTAATGTGTGCATTTTTTCCATCAAAAAGTTGGGCTTTCGATTTTCCAAAATTGAAAATTCCACCCATGCCTCCGCCACCACCGGAACCACCCATACCGCCACCCATCATTCGAGTAAACAAGAAAATCATCATCAAAATAATAAAAAACGGCCAGAAAAATCCTCCGATTCCTTCCCAAAAACTTCGACGAGTTTCGGGAACAGGTTCTAACCATGGACGTGGGGTGTAGTGTTCCAACTCCTCCGGCGTCATGCGCAAACGTTCAAGTTCTTCGGCGTTTAATTGTACTTGACGAACATCGTTTTGAAATGTCTCTAAAGTTAAAAATTTATAAACAAAAAATTTATTCGACTTCAATGCATCGTCTGATTTCAAACGAGCGTAGAGTGTATCTTGAGCAATACGGTCTTGCTTGATAAAAATCTCAGCAAATTCCTTGTTGACCACAACGATTCTTTCCACATCACGACGTTCGAGCATGCCTTGCAACTCGCCCCAAGTAATGTCGTACGATTTTGCGTCCCATTGATTTCCAAAAATATTTAGCCCCAAAATGGCAGCGATAGCAATCACATAAATCCAATAGAAACTGAATCTAGGCTTTTTTTGAGGATTTTGTCGATTTGGATTTTGGGGTTGATTTCGCTGCTGATTTTGATGTTGTTGATTTCCGTTCATGAGGTTTAGGTGTCTTCGTTGCAGGTTCTTTAACTGTTTTTTTCGCTGGTTCTTTTTTTGGACGTGCATCTCTACGTTCTTTCTTTGCAATTTCTTTTTTGATGACTTCTTTCGTTGTTGGCTCTTTCTTTACAACTGTTTTTCTGACGGGAATTTCTTCCTCAATAGGTGTAATAATCGCATCTGCCCAAAGATTTTCGAGTTGGTAATGTTCTCTAATTTCGTGTTGGAAGATATGAACCACCACATCCAAATAATCTAATAAAATCCATTCGGCATTTGCAAATCCTTCGGCGTGCGCAGGATTCATGTGAAGGATTGTTTTCACTTTTCGACGCACTTCTTCAGCAATCGCATTAACTTGCGAAGTCGAATTTCCATGTGTGATCACGAAATAATCGAAGTTTGCACCTTTGATTTTCGACAAGTCGAGCAAGAGGATGTTTTCAGCCTTTTTCTCGTGCATCGCCTCGAAGATTGTGTCTAAAAGGAGTTCTGTGGAGTTTCTTAGTTTAAGTTTTGCCATATAATTTTTTTTCTTTAATTTTAATTTGTGTTATATGGGCACGGATTGCAAATCCGCGCCAGCGAGTTAATTACCGTGTAACAATGATTTGCTCCCTAACTAATTCTCCACCACCTTCCACATGCAGGTAATACGTGCCCGGTCGCAACGACGATGTGTTGAATCTTACCGGACGAGGTCTACCATCGCGGTGGCGATGTCTAAATCGTGTTTGCCTTGGGGCGTTGCCGAGGTTATCAAGAAGTTTGACTGTATACTCTACTGACTCGTCTGTGTCAGGAAGTTCTTCAAACTCAATAGTAAGTTCACTGTTTACGGGATTGGGTGAATAGGTAATGCATATTTTGCAAATCGGTGGCCAAATTGGTCCTTGCTGTCCCGTAGCCATAATATATTTTTCACCCGATTTAGTCCATCCACAGCCATTGAATGTGATCAACTCTATTTTGTAAAGACCTACCGAAGAAAAATTGAACTGTTGACCTTCAGTTGACCATCCTCCATAGAATACAGGAAGCGCCGGTTGGCCACCTATAGAGGGTGGTGTAATTTTCCAACGACAGTGCGAAGGCAACGTACTTGACATGAGCCTTTGTCCGACTAAATAATAGGATTTGTTTGTGTGCACTTCGGTAACCGCCATATGGGTTGCAGCGTCCATAACGCCAAAAATAGTGCCGCCTATCCCCGAAGAAACAATCATGAATACGGAGTGAGAATTTCCGTTGAATTTAAAACTGTAATTAATCGTAAAATCTGACGGTAACGGTGTGTTTACCGTATTTTGTATACGTTTGAATTTAGCTGTAGTCTTGTTGCTTGATACCTCTTGAAATCCCGTTGCATTACTCCACCAATTCCAGTCGGTAATACCGGAGGGAAGGTTATTTACGGTAAATTCATACTCTGTATTGCAGGGGGAAGAATTACCGAGGGAAAGAGGTCCAGAGATGAAAATATCACTAAGACGACAGGCGTTAATATCCCTAAGATAAGCTTCATTAGCCACTGTTGCCATAAGTGTTCCAGGTTGCCCATTGAGGCTTGTAGCCACTACTGTTACTGAATTGACATTGATAAATGAGGAAGTAATGATAAAGCCGGAGTTTTGGGAAATGCTCCAGGTAGCCCGCAAATTACTGTCGCTTAATGTATAGGTGGCCTCGTTGCAGATGGTGGCGGGACCGAGAATGGGATTGGAGATGATGGATGATACGTGGGAATCAATCCAATCTCTAATATGTGAAACACGCACAAATACCGATGGGGAATTTTCATTAGTTCCAGCACATCCATACTTACTTCCTCCATGCACAATACCAATAAGCACAGGCTTATTTTTAGCACTCAAACCGGTCAATGGACCTCCGCTATCCCCAGGGCAAGCCCCTTGCCGAATAGGTCCGGAACCTGTTGCTGCTATTTCATGAGCAAGTAAATCTCTATCTAATGCAATAAAAGCAGCCTGATCTGAAATAACATTTAAATCTACAGCCCGCAAACAATGAGCAGGAAGTCCACCTCGTATAGTATCTCCCCAACCGGAAACACGGACTAAGTTTCCTACATTGTAAAGTGTATGATCTACAGGAGACCAGAGATCAATAGGTTGTCTATGGCTATCGTAGATAATGTCTCTTGATAATTGTAGCAATGCTGCATCAACACCAAAGTCGGGATGAGGTATAATGTCGAAAACATTAAACGTATTGCTGCTATTGATTTCGTTTTTACAGGTAATACCGGCGATAACTTGTATAACACTTGTATCAAGTATAACCCCCGTCGTATCACCATTATGAGTAAGACAATGTTTTGCTGTTAAAATAAAATTAGGTGCTATAATGCTACCGCCACACCATCTGGGATTAGGGTCTCCATCCACTAATACTGATACAAGCACTTGCCATGGTGCTTCTGTTATAGGGATAGAGTCTCCACCTGAAATTTTTGGTTGTGCTTGTAATCCTGTGCAAACAATAACCAACGTTAAAATAAATAAAGATACTACTCTTTTCATGTTTTTTTGTTTTTAAAATTCTTTACATTCTTCTATAGTCAGTAGTTCTATAACTCTGTAGGGCGAAAATCCACACTTTCTATCTTCCGTCGTCAGGCGAAATGTTACTGTTACACGCATATCACGAACCTTGAATTCATCTGGTAAATGGTCCATTAAAAAAATAAATAAATCATCAAAGGGGACGAGGTTTCCAATCGGTACTGCAGAATCAATTAAAATGATCCAACAAGGAGGACCCCACCAATTAGCGATTGTAGCACAGACCACTCTATGTTCGGTAGTATCTAAGCTTTGATTGACGATTACCGATACTGATTCTGTTAAATTTTCCGAAGTGATTTTTATCGTTTTACTTCTTGGGTAGTGAGATGGATTTTCGACAACATTCACGGTAATCACACCATTGTTTGTTCCCGATGTATTGGTTAGCGTGCACCACCAACCAGGTTCTGCAACGGCAGTCCATTCGACGTTACTTCTTACTGCAATAAAATATTCACCACCTTCTGCCGTGGCAGTTATGGAAGTTTTGTCAACCGTTAAAAATGGTTTGTTTTTGTCTTTACAAGATGTAAAAACTCCTGCTAGAATCAGCAAAATTGCTGTGAGTTTTAGAATGTTTGTTTTCATGATGGTTTATATTTCAAAGTTAGTTAATTTGTCGGTTTGATTAGTGTTGGCACGGATTGCAAATCCGCGCCAGCGGATTATTTGTTTTTTAGCTAAAAAGCGCAATGAAAATCCCTGCCACAACAGCAGAAAAAACCGTACTGGAAACGATTGGCCCCATCGCGTGCATGAGCAAGTGATTTTGAGAATTGTATTGTTGTCCCAATTTCTGGGAAATACGTGCTGCCATAGGCATTGCCGATACACCCGAATTGCCGATTAACGGATTTATTTTTCCGCCGGACGTTTTACAAAGTAGTTTGGCAATCAAAACACCACCAATAGTGCCAGAAACAAAGGCAATCAATCCAAGAATAATAACGATTATGGTTGTTGTAGTCAGAAACTTGTCTGCGGTGGCGGAAGATCCGATAGAAAGGGCAACTAAAAGCGTCAAAATATTCAAAAACGCATTTTGAAGCGTTTCAAGATAGCGTCCTGTTACACCACTTTCGCGAATTAAATTGCCCAACATAAACATTCCAACCAAAGCCCCTGCAGCAGGAACCAAGAGCAAAACAACAAGTGTTATAATAATCGGGAAAATGATTTTTTTCTTTTGCGACACATTTCTCGGTGCAGGCATAACAATCTTTCGTTCTTTATCGTTAGTGAGCCATCTCATAATCGGAGGCTGAATAAAAGGTACCAATGCCATGTATGAAAAAGCAGCAATCGCCACAGTGGAAAGTATTTCAGGTGCCATTCGACTGGCTGCAAAAATCGAAGTTGGTCCATCGGAACTTCCGATAATACCAATAGATGCTGCTTGTCCGGCGGAGAATCCGTCAAATCCGGGAATAAGAGACGTTAGCCACGCCCCATGACCTAATAATAAGAAAGCACCTGCAAACGCAACAAAAATTCCGAGTTGTCCGCCTAACCCGATAAATGCGGTTTTCGGATTAGAAATCAGCGGACCAAAATCGGTCATTGAACCAATACAAAGAAAAATCAATGGCGGGTAAATCACGTTCATGATACCGCCGTATAAAAAGTTCAATAATCCTGGTCGTGTTTGTCCTGCCGATTCAAAAACATCATACGCCGAAAGATTCGCACCAGGTATATTAGCAATTATAATGCCGAAAGCCAATGGCAAAAGCAATAACGGCTCATATTTTTTTGCAACAGCTAAATATATAAAAAACAAGCCTATCATTAACATGATAACTTGCGGTATAGTGATTACCGTGAGACCTGTGCTGTAACCGCCCATTACGCCACCGGCGTTAAGAAGTACGCCACTATTCATAATTGCCTGATCAATTGCCATTTGTAAAGTGATTGTGTTTGTTATACCTATAAATGAATTAAATATTGTGCAAAGATACGAAAAAAAAAGTCGAAAAAAAAGTCTAAACCATGAATTTTTTGTATCTTTGTAAAAAAATTTGTAGTTATGCAACAAACGATCAATATTTCATACGATGTTTTCGAGCGTTTGGAAGGTCTACCTTCGGATGATCAAAAACTCCTCAAAGCTGCAACGGAAGCGGCAAAAGGCGCTTATGCACCTTATTCGAAATTCCATGTTGGATCGGCTGTTTTAGTTGAAAACGGCGATATCGTTGTTGGGAATAACCAAGAGAATTTGGCTTATCCTTCGGGACTTTGCGCCGAACGTGTGGCGGCTTTTTCGGCCTCAGCCTTGCATCCCGATCAAAAATTGATGGCCATTGCCATTACGGCTTTTTCGGAGGACTTTACTACGGATAAACCTGTTCCGCCTTGTGGTGCTTGTCGACAGGTATTGATTGAATACGAAATTCGCGATAATCAACCTATGCGTTGCATTTTACGCGGTTCGACAGGACAGATTTTTGTGTTTCACAGCATACGTGATTTGTTGCCGTTGCAGGGAAAATTTTTTGGGTAAAAAACCTATTTATCGCACTCGCAAACGCTGTCCGGGCCGAATAATAGATGTTGATTTAATTCCGTTCAAACGACAAATGGCGTTGACACTTGTGCCGTATCGGCGAGCAATGCCACCCAGCGTTTCGCCGCTCTTGACGGTATGAAATACAGCTTGTTTGAGTTTTTCAACTTCCGATAAATGACGGAAATGATGTGCATTCAATTCCAATGTCGGATTCCACAATTCGCGTTTTTCAAAGTTAATCAAATCATCGGGGTTCAGCGGTGCACCTAAATACCGAATTTCAAAATGCAAATGACTGCCTCTTGAACGCCCTGTGTTTCCGCCTAATCCGATCAATTCACCGGCTTTGACTTCCTGTTCGGGTTTAACTAAAAGCCTGGATAAATGCGCATAATAGGTTTCCAAACCATTCGGATGGCGCACTACAACAAAAAAACCATACGTCGGGCTTCGACGCGCAATCCGCACCACACCATCAAAAACCGAATAAACCGGATCTCCGGTTCGAAGTTTCGTATCAACACCATAATGAAAGCGAAAGCGACGCACTCCAAACCTTGATGTAACGGGACAATCGCATGGATGCACATAACGCTGATCACCCGAAAGCAAAGTAATAAACGTCGTATCTTTTTTGTTAGAAAAATCCACCATAGGATAATGTGTCGTTTCTCTATCAAAAGATGCATATTCGCCAAAAAGCCATTTCTCGTCTTCTTCCAAAACCTCCGTCCAAAAGTCCGTTGCTAAATCCATACTATCATTTGCACTTTCAAATATAGTAATTTTTGGAGTATGGATATTCGTATCCGTTTGGGTAAACGCCGGAAACATCATGCCACAAAGCAAAGTGAGAACAAATATTTTAATAATTGGTTTCAGAACAATCATCAGTTGAATTTCGCACGTGTAGGTACGTTTCGATAATCCATATTCGGATTATTCCGCAAAAAATTTACAATATTATCAAGTACAGACATATCAACGTTAAGAGTTGCAAGGTGTTCCGGTAACAAATATTTTGTAAACAAATAATTGTTTACTGCAACGTGATATATTTTATTTTCATCTAATTTTCTTCCATTCGGATATGTCATTTTTACAACTTTAATATTATCTCCTGGTGTTCTTTGAGCTACGTATTCAAAGCCTGCAGGCAACATCAGGCAGTTTCTTTTGTCTGTAAATTCCATCTCAATAAGTTTTCGAATTTCTGACGGTTTCAATGCGGCAATAACCAAATAATTATTGAACGGATACACACGAAGAATATCGGCATACGTTATCGGCCCTGCATTCAAACGATCCGTTCTAATGCTCGAACAATTGACTACCGAAAAATCAACACCGGGCAACACAAGTGCTGCATCGGCTACCATATGACCCAATTGTTTATGGTTTGGAATTTCGTATTGTAAAGTTACAAACGGTTCTTTCAAAAAGGGATTGTTTTCATAATTTTTGATTTTTTCAACAATAACAGAATCTACAGCACCTTCCCAAGTTGCCAAATCAATCATCTCATTAGTAATTTGCGAAACAACACCTTTTTTGAGTAGAATTGTTGTTTTTCCAACATGTCTGGCGCGACTACCTGCATGTGTAATCAGCACACCATTTTGAATTTCCGGCTCTTTAAGCAGTGTATGAGAATGTCCGCCGATGATTAAGTCTAATTCTGGCATGGAATCTGCTAAAATGAGGTCTTCGCGCAATCCGATATGTGTTAGCGCTACAAATACATGAGATTTTTTTCTGAGAAATCTGTAGTTTACAGCCGTTTTGATCGGGTCAAAAAATTCGATGTCAGCAACTCGTTCCAGTAAAGTCGAAGGTTTTCCCGTCAGACTGTCCACTTCCGTTAAACCCAAAAACGCAACTTTTATACCATGTTTTTTAAAGATATGATAAGGTTTAATGCCGACTAAACCAGAACCTTCAAGTTTAATATTCGCTGATATGGCAATACTTTTAGCTTCTTTCAGTCGCTCGTTGAGCAGTTCAACACCAAAATCAAATTCATGATTGCCAATTACTGCGATATCAACACCAATGTGGTTTTCCAAATCAATAATTGGGAACTGGCTTTTTTCGTGATAATCATTGTAAGGATTTCCGGTAAAACGGTCGCCTGCACTTGCAACGATCACGTTTTTGTGCATTGCTCTGGTTTCTCTCACAAGTGCCGATAATTTAGGCAAATTTTCAAAATCACCGTGCAGGTCGTTGTACGAAAGAATTACTATCTCAGCTTCGTGTGGAACTTTGGGTGTACACGAAACCATCCAAAAACAGCACAAACCAGCGAGAAAAAATACAAATCTGAGTTTTTTGTTCATTCGTGAGAATAATTTTATTATTGCAAAGATACGAAAAAAAAGTCAAAATAACAAGATAAATATTTTTTTTTGTATCTTTGTAAAAAATTATTGTATAGTGAATACTTCTCATCGTATCGTATTTATGGGAACTCCGCAAATTGCGGTTGCAAGTCTAAAAGCCCTTTTGGATGCAGGTTTTAATATTGTCGGTGTTGTTACATCGCCAGATAAACCTGCTGGGCGCGGAAAACAACTGCATCAGTCGGAGGTGAAAACATTTGCGTTGGAACATAATTTACATGTGTTGCAACCCGAAAATCTGAAAAGCCCTGGTTTTATTGATGACCTAAACGCTTTGAAACCCGATTTGCAAATTGTTGTTGCATTTCGAATGTTGCCAAAAGTTGTTTGGAGTTCACCGCGATTCGGTACATTTAATATGCATGCCTCTCTCTTACCCGATTATCGCGGTGCTGCACCGATTAATCACGCTATTATTAATGGTGAAACAGAAAGTGGTGTAACTACGTTTTTATTGAATGAGAACATTGACGAAGGCGATATTTTGTATCGTGAAAAAATCGCTCTATCTCCTGTAGAGACTGCAGGTTCGTTGCATGATAAGTTGATGGAAATCGGAGCAAAATTAGTCGTAAAAACAGCTCATGATTTGTTGACAGGAAGTGTTAAAGCACAGCCGCAAACTATAGAATCTTCAAAAACATTACATCTTGCACCGAAAATATTTAAACAAGATTGTGAAATTGATTGGACAAAAAACGCCGTAGATATTGAACGATTTATTCGTGGACTATCTCCGTATCCTACAGCATTTTCAAGGCTTAGCGATGATTTGTCTGTGAAAATATTTGAAGCTGAACTTTTGCACAATTTTAGTAGAGTCGGAAAACCCGCTGAAATTCATACAGACCAAAAATCATACCTATATATATGTTGTGGTGACAAACAATGGCTTTCTTTGAAGTCGATACAACTCAGTGGTAAAAAGCGATTGAATATTGAAGACGTTTTAAAAGGCTTTACTTTCGACAAGTTTCATTTTTTTATGCTTCCAAATCCCTAAAAATACTCAATAATTCAACTTTTTATTAACAAAATGCCGATTTATTAACATTTTTTTACTTTTTTTTTGGTTTTACGCTTGTTTATTCAAAAAAAAGTCGTACATTTGTAGCGTAATTAACAAACCTAATTGTTTAACCAAAAACAAAAACTATGAACAAAGCACAATTAATTGATGCAATGGCAGCTTCTGCCAAAATCACGAAAGTAGATGCTAAAAAAGCTCTCGACGGTTTCATCGCTGCTACTACAGGCGCTCTAAAAAAAGGTGATCGCGTTGCGTTAGTAGGTTTCGGTTCTTTCTCAGTTAGCAAACGCGCTGCTCGCAAAGGTCGTAACCCACAAACTGGTAAAGTAATTTCTATCGCTGCAAAAAAAGTGGTAAAATTCAAAGCTGGTGCTGAATTGGCGAAAAAAGTGAAATAAGTTTCACAACTTTCGATTCTGAAAAAATCCAACCTTTAAGGTTGGATTTTTTTTTGCCAATCAGCAATAATTTTGTCGGACATTCGAATGGAACGTGTGAACCATTCCAATAAAATATCAACACGTTCTTCTTCAGAAAGGTACCAATTTACTGATGATTGACGAATTCGTTTAGTCAATTCATACATCGAAATTGCTGCCGAAACCGAGATGTTATAACTTTCAGTAAAACCAAACATGGGAATTTGCATAAAATAGTCGGCATGTTCAATAACATCCTCTGAAAGTCCCGTTTGTTCTGTGCCAAAAAACAAAGCAATTTTGTTGTCAATCGGAAGTTGTTCGAGAGAAAAATCATTTTTATGCGGCGTTGTTGCTACGATTTTGTAGCCTTGGTTGCGTAAGTTTTCTATTGCAATTAATGTGTTATTCGTTTCGGGATTGTTGTATTGAAAAATATCAAGCCATTTATTTGCACCCAAAACAATATCGGGGTGAGTTTCAAATTTGTATGAATTTTCGATTACATGCACATCTTGTACACTCATACATTCACACGAACGCAAAACTGCGCTGGCATTTTGCGATTGAAAAATATTCTCCAAAGCAACCGTTAAATATCGTGTTCGAAATTGGATAATCTGTTCGAATTTTTCGGCACGCCTTTCTTCTACGAATTGACGTAGGTGATTTAGTAATGCTTGTTTTTCTTGTAATGTTTGCATAGTAATTAGCGTTGTCATTCCGAGCGCAGTCGAGGAATCCCCTTGCTATGGGATGTCTCGACTACGCTCGACATGACGGTTATTTTTTCATTATCCTCTCTTTGAAGTAATCACCTCGATGCTCAAAATTCTTAAACATATCATAACTCGAAGCAGCAGGCGAAAGCAAACATGTGTGATTTTTTTCTGTAATTTTAAACGCTAAATCCACGACTTCATCATAATTTTTTGCGTCGAAAAAATTAAGCGAATTATTTCGTAATTGCGGATTTTCCAAGATTTTATTAATTAATAAATTACTGATTCGTTGACCTGCCTCGCCAATAAAAATGATATTTTTTATCGGGTTTTGTATTAAAAATTCTACCAATGGCGAATAATCAATACCTCTGTCAAATCCACCGAGAATAAGGGTTTGAACGTTTCCGAGTGATTTCACTGCGGCAATTGTTGCTTCGGGAATGGTTGAGATGCTGTCGTTGTAAAATGTGATATCGTGATACGTTCCTACGTATTCCAAACGGTGTGGAAGTCCTTTGAAATCTGCAATTCCGGAACGAATAATCTCATCATCTATATTGCAAATTCTGCAAACATTGATAGCTGCCATAATGTTGAGCAAATTGTGTTCGCCTTTCAAATAGCGAGGTTCAGAGCAATTGTAGAATTTTTCACCGTTGAAATAAATCCAGTTATTACGAATGTAACAACCTTTTTCTTGAAATTCTGAAGCGCTAAATGTGTAGATTTTTCTACTGATTCCAACATAGTTCCAAAGTTCATTCAACAATTCATGATCAGCATTAAATACAAAAAAATCATCATCGTTTTGATAGCGCGTGATGTTCCATTTGCTTTGTTGATATTCCTCATAAGAGTTGTAATGATCCAAATGTTCCTGATAGATATTCAGTAATACGGCAATATGCGGAGATGCTTGAACATGTTGCAATTGGTGAGATGAAAGTTCAGCAACAATTTTTGTATTTTCGTTTATTTTTTCGTACAAATCGAATGGTGGAATACCGATATTTCCAACTAAAATTACATTGTCGGATTGTTTTTTCAGAATGTGATAAATTAATGCGGTGGTTGTGCTTTTTCCCTTCGTTCCTGTAATTCCGATGATTTGTTTGTGAAATTCTTGTAAAAATAAATCAGTTTGCGATGTGATTCGTTCATCGTTCATCAATTCGGGAAAATCTTTTAGCGAAATTCCGGGCGATTTGATGATGATATCGTATTCGTCTAAATTTTGCAGGTAATCATTGCCGAGTTTGAATGCGACGTTTGGGTCTGTAGAGACGCACGGCAGTGCGTCTTTACCACAATTAAAAATTTCATCATAGGCAATATTCGGATTTTTATCGGCAATGGTCAAAAGTCCCATCGGGTTTGATTTCCGCAGGTATTTGTAGGTGGATTTTCCTTCTCTACCGAAACCTAATATTAAAATATTGGACATGTTTTTTTTGCAAAGGTACGAAAAAAAGTCTGAACCATGATTTTTCAAGATAAAAAAAATACCAAGATGCCAATAATGAAGTCTTACCAATCTTAAATATCGTATAAGAATCAAGGCTTAGATTTAAAATGCAAAGAGTCGCCATGCTGATTATAGCCAATCTCCGCGCCAATTTGTGCCAAACGAACTTCCAAATCGGCGATTGTATCATCAAAGGTATCTTTGACAACAGTTTTTCCATCGTATAAAAAATAATTTTCACGGTATTTGAGAGGTGTCAAATTCGGCATGATGATGTTTGCGCCGATTTCGATGGCTTTCTCACGTCCGAAGGGATCTAAGGTTTGTAAGGCTGTGGTGGCAGCGATGTTTATGGTTGGCATTTGGATGCGCAAAAGGGCAATCATTTTTAATGTCAAATCTAAACGATTTTGTTTTTTTAATTTGGTGGCTTCGACTTCGCTCAGCCACCGAAGTTGGACATCGAGCGGAGTCGAGACGTGATTTTTGATTGAATACAACGGCGTATCCACATGTTCAATATACGGTCCCATCCCCACCATATCCACATCCATAGTTTGAAAAAACTGTAAATCTTCGGCTAAATGTTCAAGAGTTTGAAACGGCAGACCAATCATCACACCTGTTCCTACTTGATAGTTAAGATTTTTCAATGTCTCCAAGCATTTCAGACGAGCGTCGTAATCGTGATTTTTCGGATGTAATTTTTCATACAACGTTCTGTTCGATGTTTCGATACGCAGTAAATATCGTTTAGCGCCTGCATCTTGCCAGCGCTTGTAGGTATCTTCGTCTTGCTCGCCCAACGACAACGTAATGCCGATTTCGTGATTGGTCAACGTCATAATTTGGTTGAGTAAAGTCTCTATTCTTAGCGTAAACTCTCGACTTTTCCGTTCGCCCGACTGCAAAACGATTGAGCCAAACCCTTTGCGCCAAGCGTATTCCGCAGCGTCTAAAACAGATTGATCATCTACATCATAACGACAAACATTAGTATTTGAAACACGAATTCCACAATAATAACAATCTTTCGCACAGCGATTGGAATATTCAATCAACCCACGCAAATAAACCTTATTTCCAACCGTTTCGGCTTTGATTTGCTTGGCTTTTGCAAATAAATCAGACGGGTCGGACATATTTAAATAATCAATAATTGTTGCTGCATTCATAGGTGCAAAGATACGATTTTTTTGATTATTGGGAAAAATTTGTGTATTTCAAAAAAAAGTCGTACCTTTGCAAGGTAAAGTAATTGAAATATGGCAAACCACGAAGAACAATTTAAGAAACTTATTGCACATGCTAAAGAATACGGCTTTATTTTTCCGTCAAGCGAGATTTACGACGGGTTAGCGGCTGTTTACGACTACGGGCAATATGGTGTTGAACTCAAAAATAACATTCGTCAATACTGGTGGAAATCTATGGTACAGATGCATGAAAATGTAGTTGGCTTAGATAGTGCAATCTTCATGCATCCTACGATTTGGAAGGCTTCTGGACACGTTGATGCGTTCAACGATCCGATGATTGACAACAAAGATAGTAAAAAACGCTATCGCGCCGATGTATTGATTGAAGATTATTGTGCAAAAATTGAAGATAAAATCAACAAAGAAGTTGAAAAAGCAGCCAAACGTTTTGGCGATAGTTTTGATAAAAATCAGTTTGTAACAACCAACCCAAGAGTGTTGGAATATCAACAAAAAATTGAAAATACGCTGCACCGCATGAACAAAGGTTTAGCGGAAAATAATTTGGCAGATGTGAAAGCGTTGATTGAGGAATTGGAGATTGTTTGCCCCATGTCGGGAAGTCGTAACTGGACGGATATTCGGCAATTCAATTTGATGTTTTCCACACAAATCGGGTCATTGAGCGAAGAAGCGAACACAATTTATTTGCGTCCCGAAACAGCACAAGGTATTTTTGTGAATTTTTTGAATGTGCAAAAAACTTCTCGAATGAAAATTCCATTTGGCATTGCGCAAACCGGAAAAGCCTTTCGCAACGAGATTGTAGCACGTCAATTCATTTTCCGTATGCGTGAATTTGAGCAAATGGAAATGCAGTTTTTTGTTCGTCCCGGAACGGAAATGGAATGGTTTGAATACTGGAAAACATCTCGTATGGAATGGCATAAATCGTTGGGAATTCCTGCGGAAAAATACCGTTTTCACGACCATGAAAAATTGGCGCATTACGCGAATGCTGCGACAGATATAGAGTTTGAATTTTTGTTTGGTTTCAAAGAATTGGAGGGAATTCACTCTCGTACGGATTTTGACCTTGCTCAACACCAAGAATTTTCGGGCAAAAAAATGCAATATTTTGATCCTGAATTAAACGAAAGTTACATTCCATACGTGGTTGAAACTTCGATTGGATTAGACAGAACGTGTTTGGCAATGCTAAGCCATGCTTATAATGAAGAAGTTTTGGAAGACGGCTCGACTCGCGTGGTGATGAAGTTTCCGCCTGTTTTAGCACCGTATAAAATTGCTGTTTTACCTTTGGTGAAAAAAGACGGAATGCCTGAAAAAGCACGTGAAATCATGGATACATTGAAAGGCGATTTCATGTGTCAATACGATGAAAAAGATGCTATCGGCCGTCGCTATCGCCGTCAAGATGCCATTGGCACACCATTTTGTATCACTATAGACACGCAGACTTTGGGAGATAATACCGTAACCATTCGATATCGCGACACCATGCAGCAAGACCGCATTGCGATTGCCGAAATTGCAAACGTAATTAGAGAAAATTTGTAAATTTATGGTAGTTATTGCAGATAGTGGCTCAACAAAAACAGATTGGTACTGGATAAATTCGAAGGGAGAACTAAAAACTGTTCAAACCATCGGACTGAATCCGTATTTCTTAGACGCAGATGGCATTTTGAATATTCTTAAAAAAGATTTATATCCATTTTTAGACAACAAAAAAGTGGAACAAGTGTTTTTTTACGGTTCAGGCTGTGCCACTCCACATAAAAAACAAGAGGTGGAATATGCTTTGGATTTTTTCTTTATTCATGCCGATATTGAAGTAGAGAACGATCTTTTGGGTGCTGCACGTGCGTTGTGTGGATCGGAAAGCGGCTTGGTTTGCATCTTGGGAACAGGCTCAAGTTCGTGCGTGTACGACGGAAAACAAATTATTGAACGTTTACCGTCTTTGGGTTATTTGTTAGGCGATGAAGGCGGTGGAGCTTTCCTCGGCAGGAACTTGGTGTCGGCTTATTTCAATAATGAATTGCCGGATCATTTGAAGAAAATATTTGAACAAAAATACCCGACTTCATTGGCAGAAGTGTTAGAAAAAGTTTATCGGCAACCTTTTCCAAATCGTTATTTGGCTTCGTTTGTAGAGTTTTTGATCGAAAATAAATCAGATACGTTTGTAAAAGATTTGGTAGGTTTGGCATTTGATGATTTCTTTAGAAAACAAGTGTTGCGTTACGACAATTATGATAAATATCCGCTTTGTTTTGTAGGTTCGGTAAGTTTCGGTTTTGCCGATGAACTTCACGAATCCGCAAGAAAACACGGACTCGAAATTTCTAAAATTGAACAAACACCATTAAATGGACTGCTCGAATTTCATAGATAAGGGCACGCGCGAGGTGTGCCCCTACGATACACCATAATGCACTCCGTACGGGCGGCCCTTGCGGTCGCCCCTCAAAAAATATCAACCTCAAAAAATTAAATCATCATGAAAAAAATCCTAACTACCGCACTAACACTGTTAATCACAACAACATTAATCTCACAAAACACTATGACTTACGAACAAAAAATCAGTTACATTCTCGGGTACAATATCGGTAACGATGTAAATCAAATGCCGTTTAATTTCGATGGAAACACTATGATTCAAGGTATGAAAATTGCGTTTGACGATCAACCGTTTCAATATTCCGACCAAGAAATCCAACAAACTATGCAAGAATGGCAAATGGGTATGCAATCCGGACAACAAAACGCAAATGCGGAATTCGAAAAAAAAGTTAGTTACATCCTTGGCTATACCATCGGCCGAAACGTGTCGAACGAGCCATTTGATTTCGATTTTGATGCTGTGTTACAAGGTATGAGAATCGCATTCGACGACAATCAGAAAATTGAATTTACCGAAGAAGAAATGCAAGAAATCTTACAAGAATGGCAAATGAGTATGCAAGCCGAACATCAACAACGTGCCGCTTCAGATATGGAAAAAAACAAAGCTGCAGGCAGAGCCTTTTTGGAGCAAAACAAACAAAATAAAGATGTGCATGTAACTCCGTCTGGATTACAATATAGAGTTGTAACAATGGGTACAGGTCCAAGACCTACGTCTCCAAGCGACAGAGTAAGAGTTCACTACGAAGGCAAACTTTTGGACGGTACAATATTCGACTCGTCTTACGAGCGTGGCGAAGATATTACGTTTGCACTAAACCAAGTGATTTCAGGTTGGACTGAAGGCGTGCAATTGATGCCTATTGGTTCGAAATTTATCTTCTACATCCCGTCTGATTTGGCTTATGGTGATCGTGCGATAGGCCCTCAGCTTCCGGCAGGTTCTACGTTAGTTTTTACGGTTGAATTATTTGGTATTAACGAATAAACTATGAGTTAAGAACTAAGAGTTAAAAGTAGCTTCGCCTAATCGCATTCATTTTTTAACTCTTAGTTCTTAATTTTTAACTCTTAACTTTTAACTTTTAACTCATAAAATGACAACACTTTCTAAAGAAACACAAAAAAAAGCTAACATAATCCTCATAGCCGGCGTACTTTTCAACTTATCCATAGGTGTTTTGTATGCATGGAGCGTAATAAAAACAAAATTAATAGACGATTGGAACTGGACAAGCAGTGAAGCAGGCTTGCCTTACACCTTAGCAATCGTATGTTTTGCACTTGCCGCCTTTTTCGGTGGAAGAATGCAAGATAAAATCGGACCGAGAAAAGTTGTAACATGCGGAGGCATATTAGTCGGAGTTGGACTAATTATCTCCGGACTTGTTGGCAATAGTCATCCAATGGGTATTGCAATAGGATTCGGTGTTATAACGGGTGCGGGTATCGGACTCGGCTACAGTAGCGTTTTACCTCCTGCTATAAAATGGTTTCATCCAAGCAAAAAAGGCTTGGTAGGCGGACTAATTGTCGGTGGTTTCGGAGTTGCAGCGGTATATTTTGCTCCGGTAGCAAACGTTTTACTCAATAAATTTGGTATAGAGACAACGTTGCTGATTTTAGGTATAGCAACTATTGTTATCAGTACGCCTATCGCTCAACTCATCAAAAATCCACCTGTAGGCTATGTGCCACCAGCTCCTGCAAACTTAAAAGAATCCATTGCACAAAGTGCTCCTTCTGTTGATTATACACGGGGAGAAATGATGAAAACAAAGCGGTTTTATCTTTTGTTCCCTATGTTTTTGTTTTCATCATCCGCAGGATTGATGATCATTGGAAACATGTCGAAAATTGCAAAAGACCAAGCCGAAATATCAGATACGGTAATAATAGCCATATTAGTAGCTTTTCTTGCTGTTACGAATGCGCTTGGTAGAATTGCCGGCGGATATATGTCCGATAAAATCGGTAGAGTGAATGCTTTGTTTGTGGTATTTATATTGCAAGCATTAAACATGGTCGGCTTTATATTTTATGGAAATTTAGCGTTATTAGTTTTTGGAATAATTATGGTTGGATTCAACTATGGAACGCTTTTGAGTGTATTCCCGGCCATTACAGCAGACCAGTACGGACTCAAAAACTATGGCGCAAATTATGGTGTAATGTATCTTGCATGGGGACTTGCGGGGGTTGCAGCACCAATTATGGCAGACTATTTCTACGATATTCATAAGAACTTTAACATTGCGTACATCATTTGTGCAATTATGATGGCATCACTTATTTTTGTTAATTATTTGTATAAGAGAAATCTTCAAACGCTAAATCGGTAAAAGGCGGCTTCGACTACGCTCAGCCACCGCAGCACGATCGTTGAGCGTAGTCGAAACGCCCGTACACCAACCAAAATCCAAAAAAAATAATTTATGTCAGGATTAATGATGACTTTGCAGTTACTTTTAGGATTGTCCCTTTTGGTATTTATCCACGAAATGGGACACTATTTGGCTGCACGCGCGTTTGGTATTCGAGTAACGAAATTCTATTTGTTTTTTGATGCTTGGGGCTTTAAATTAGTTAGTTTCAAAATTGGTGAAACCGAGTTTGGTATAGGTTGGCTTCCGTTTGGAGGTTATTGCCAAATCGCCGGAATGATCGATGAAACGCAGGGTGCCGATGATTTGGCATCTACGCCTCAACCTTGGGAATATCGCTCGAAACCTGCTTGGCAACGCCTGATCGTGTTGTTTGGTGGTATATTTTTGAATTTCGTAACCGGTATTTTGATTTTATCTTTTCTTTTGCTTGGCTCATCAAAAGGCTATTTGAGTAATGATGAAGTTTCGAAGTTTGGTATTGCGCCGTCGCCGATAGCACGAGAAATCGGATTTCAAAACGGTGATAAAATTTTAAGTATTAACGGCAAAAGAATAGAGCGTTTTCAAGATGCACAAAGTATGAATGTGTTGTTTGGTGCGAAAGTGGAAGTATTGCGAGGAAACGACACCTTAAAAATTACAATTCCGAAAGATGCGTATCGTCGTGTGATGCAGGAAGGCGTGCCGTTTTTCGATATCGACAATTTTCCTGTGATTGTGGATAATCTTATTGAAGGCTCTATTGCCGAACGAATGGGGATGCTTGCCAATGACCAGATTCTACAAATCAATTCCGATACCATTCATTCGTTCGGAACGTTGCAAAGCGTTCTGAATACTTACAAGAATGAGGAAATTCAAGTTGCTGTAATTCGTGATGCAGATATTGTATTACTGCATACAACTTTGGATTCCACGGGCAGATTAGGCATTTTTGTCAACCGTTCGTATCCGTATCAACCAACTTTCTATACGTTTTGTTCGGCACTTACTTACGGCTACAAAGACGCAATGGACTTGCTGAAAGCAAACGCAAAAGGACTTGGAAAAGTGGTTACAGGCAAAGAAAAAGCCAGAGAAAGCATTCAAGGCCCTATCGGTATGGCACAAATTTATGGTTCGGAATGGATTTGGTCGAGATTTTGGTATATAACAGGAATTCTTTCGCTGATTTTGGCATTTATGAATTTTTTGCCAATTCCTGCATTGGATGGCGGCCATATTCTGTTTACCCTTTGGGAAATTATCACTCGTCGCAAGCCGAGCGATAAATTCCTTATGGCTACGCAACAAATTGGTATGATTATTCTTTTAACCTTGATGGTGTTTGCTTTTGGTAATGATTTGTTCAGGATTTTTCGATGAATTTAAATAATTCTCAAAGAAGTTTGGAAAGATGAGAAATTTTGCCTAATTTTGCAGAATATATGTCAACTTAATAAAAACAAAAATAATTAAAACTCAAAAATCATGAAACACAATTTCAACGCAGGTCCTGTTGTATTGCCAAAAGAGGCAATTGAGGCAACAATCAACGCTATCCGCGATTTCGCCGGAACAGGTATTGGTCTATTGGAAATTTCTCACCGTACACCGGGTTGGGAAAAAGTTATGGCTGAAACCGAACAACTTTGGAAAGAACTTCTAAACATTCCGGAAGGTTATCGTGTACTGTTCTTAGGTGGTGGCGCAAGCACACAATTCTACAATGTTCCGATGAACTTGATGAACACAAAAGCCGCTTATTTGGTAACAGGTGTTTGGGCGAAAAAAGCCATGCAAGAAGCCAAAAAACTCGGTAACGTGGAAATCGTTGCATCTTCTGATGACAAAAATTTCAACTACGTTCCGAAAGGTTACACCATTCCAACAGATGCGGATTATTTTCACATCACGACAAACAACACGATTTACGGAACTGAAATTCACGTAGACATGGACTCTCCTGTGCCTTTGGTGGCTGACATGTCGTCGGATATCATGAGTCGTCCGGTAGACGTTTCGAAATATGCGTTGATTTATGGTGGTGCGCAGAAAAACGTAGGGCCGGCAGGTGTTACGTTTGTAATCGTTCGCGAAGATATTCTTAAAAAAGAAAAAGGGTCTTTGCCAACTATGGTTGATTATCGCACGCATTTCGACAACGCTGACCCAAGAAATAACTCTATGTTCAATACACCTCCCGTACTTCCGATTTACACGATGTACGAGACTTTGAAATGGGTTAAAGCCAACGGTGGTGTTGAAGGTATGTACAAGAAAAACGTTGAAAAAGCAGCGTTGTTGTATAACGAAATCGACCGCAATCCATTGTTCATTGGAACTGCAGAAAAAGAAGATCGTTCGTTAATGAATGTTTGTTTTGTGATGAATAAAGGACACGAAGAGAAAGAAGAAGCATTTATGGATTTCGCGAAAAAAGCCGGTATGGTGGGTATCAAAGGTCACCGTTCAGTAGGTGGTTTCCGCGCTTCAATCTATAACGCTTGTCCGCTTGAAAGTGTTCAAGCGCTTGTTGCTTGCATGCAAGAGTTCGAAAAAATGCACGCTTAAAAGGTACGAGGTATGAGGTGCGGGGTGCGAGGTTTTCTCGAAGCTCACCTCGCACCTCGCACCAAAATTTATTAATCAAAAAAATAATATACAAATGAAAGTATTAATAGCTACCGACAAACCGTTCGCAAAAGTAGCGGTTGACGGCATCAGAGCCGTTGTAGAACAAGCAGGTCATGAATTGGTTTTGTGTGAAAAATACACAGACGTTTCGGATTTTCACAAAGCAGTTGCAGATGTTGACGCACTTATCGTGCGTTCAGACAAAGTGGATGCTGCTGTTGTGGATGCTGCAAAAAACTTAAAAATTGTAGTTCGTGCAGGTGCCGGATTTGACAATCTTGACCTTGCTGCATGTACGGCTAAAGGCATCGTGTGTATGAACACGCCTGGTCAAAACTCCAATGCTGTTGCCGAATTGGCACTTGGTATGATGGTGTATATGGCTCGTAATTGCTTCCAACCGGGAGCAGGAACTGAGCTCAAAGGAAAAAAATTGGGTATCCATGCTTACGGAAACGTAGGTCGCTTGGTTGCTATGATTGGCAAAGGTTTCGGAATGGAAGTGTATGCTTTTGATCCGTTCGTTAAAGCCGAAGCTATTCAAGCCGACGGTGTGAATGTATTAAATTCTATTGAAGAATTGTACAGCACGTGTCACTACATTTCCTTGCATATTCCTGCGAATGATAAAACCAAAAAATCTATCGGCTACGATTTGCTCAGCAAAATGCCAAAAGGTGGTTGTTTGGTTAATACCGCCCGTAAAGAGGTGATTCACGAAGAAGAATTGGTAAAAGTTTTGACCGAGCGCGCAGATTTGAAATATGCAACGGATATCGAAGCCGGTAACCAAGCCGAACTTAATGAAAAATTTGGTATTCGTGTTTTCGCTACTCCAAAGAAAATGGGTGCCGAGACAGCCGAAGCCAATATCAACGCTGGTTTGGCAGCAGCAAACCAAATCTGCAAATTCTTCGCAACGGGAGATACCACGTTCCAAGTGAATAAATAGGAAAACATATTAAAACAAAACGATATGAAAAAGGTAATTAGTTTTTTTGTTCCATTGATATTAGTATTGTTAACGTCTTGCGGGAAAGCAGTATTTACACCTAAGCATAGAGTGGCTCTTCAGCAAAGTGGAATATCTACCAAAGATGTCCAATTTTACAATAGCAAAAAAATAAAATTAGAGCGACAAATATCTTCTTCGGAAGTAGGAACTGCAAAAGGAACGGTCAATGTTAGAAAAGGAATGCACTTCGAATCTATTATTTTTCCAAGACATACAAAAGGACGATTGGCTATTGAGGACAAAGATTGTTTAACAATTGCATTTGAACAAGCCGGAACGATTGTTTTTTGCCAAAACGCAAGTGGTAAGTATTTCAGACTGATGGGAAGAGGCGGGTACATTCAAAACGGTGCACAAATGTCTTATGCCGGACAAACATGGACGGTTGAGAAAGGTGCTACAGCAAAATTGAAGTTTCGGGAAAGTTCCAAAATCAGGAAAACTAAAAACTCTCGAACAGTCAAAGGACTATCTGTCGAATAAAAAAAAGGGTCGAAGTTTCGACCCTTTTTTTTAGTTTTTCACCCAATACTTATCTACAAACTCCTGTTTGATCGCAACTTCCTCTTTTGAAAAGTATTTAGCAAAGAGTTTCCAAGCTATATCAAGCATTTCTGTGGTGTCAATATTGACGTCAATGGCGAGTAAATTTGTAGCATAATCTTTCGCGAAAGCGAGCGTACGATTATCGTAATCGGAAAGTTCGAAACCGTTTTCCAATTTGGTTTTAGCGTTGGCAGCATCGGCATAAAGACGAACACAAGCATTCATCACTTGCGGATGGTCTTCGCGAGTTTGTTTACCGATTACCAATTGCTTCAATCGAGATAGCGAACGGAACGGATCGATAATCACTTTTCCGGTGTCAGTATCTGCACGTAAAAATAATTGTCCTTCGGTAATATATCCGGTATTATCAGGGATAGCGTGTGTGATATCGCCACCGCTGAGTGTAGTTACGGACAAAATCGTAATTGAACCACCATTCGGCAATTGCACAGCTTTTTCGTAGATTTTTGCAAGGTCGGAATAAAGCGATCCGGGCATACTATCTTTCGACGGAATTTGATCCATACGATTGGAAACGATACTTAGTGCATCCGCATAAAGCGTCATGTCCGTGAGGAGAACGAGTACGCTTTCGTTTTTATCTACTGCAAAATATTCCGCAGCAGCGAGAACCATGTCGGGAATGAGCAAACGCTCTACAGGCGGTTGTTCCGTGGTATTCATAAAACAAATAATTCGATCCAACGCACCGGCACTTTCAAACGTTTTTTTGAAATATAAATAATCGTCGTTACTCATGCCCATTCCACCAAGAATAATACGGTCAACTTTCGCACGAAGCGCAACCATGGCCATCACTTCGTTGTAGGGTTGGTCGGGATCGGCAAAGAATGGAATTTTTTGTCCGGAAACCAACGCATTGTTCAAGTCAATGCCTGCAATTCCTGTTGGAATGAACTGCGAAGGCTGTTTTCTTCTGAACGGGTTCACGGACGGTCCTCCGATTTCACGCTTTTCGCCGTCCACCTTCGGGCCACCGTCAATAGGTTGTCCATAGGCATTGAAAAATCGTCCCGAAAGATCGTCGCTCACATATAAAGTTGGCGATTCGCCTAAAAATGTTACTTCTGTGGCCGTGTTGATGCCTTCTGTGCCGGCAAATATTTGCAATACAACTTGGTCGCCGTTGATTTTCACAACCTGCGCCAAACGGTCGCCAACCATCGCAAGTTCGTCGTTCATCACGTTTTCCGCCTTAATAGTAACGGTAGCTTTGGTTACGCCTTCTAATTTTGTGTAGATTTTTTGAAAAGGTTTTGTATTCATTGTCTGGACTGATTTTTTTAAGATATGAAAAAAATTATACAAAGATACAAAAAAAATATGAATCTCAAGACATGTTCAAAATTTTTATTTGAATCTATCATTTTTTGAGATATTTATTTGTATCTTTGCAAAACAAACATGTCAAAAATTTCATCACTACGATATAACAATTATTCCAAAAATCTAATCCAACAATTCGGCGTTAGATTGCAAAAATTGTCTATAGATGCCGGTTTTTCATGTCCTAATCGCGATGGAACGATTGGGGTAGGAGGTTGCACATTCTGTAATAATGATGCGTTTAATCCGTCGTATTGTATGCCTCAAAAGAGCGTTATGCAACAAATTCAAGAAGGTAAAAGTTTTCATCAACTTCGCTACAAACATGTGCCGAAATATTTGGCATATTTTCAAGCGTATTCCAACACGTATGCACCGATTGATAAGTTGAAAGCCTTGTATGAAGAGGCTTTGAGCGATGTTGATGTAGTTGGATTAGTCATTGGAACACGTTGTGATTGTTTGGATGATGAAAAATTGAACTATCTCGCCGAACTTTCGAAATCGCATTATATTGTGCTCGAAATTGGCTTAGAATCTTGCTACAACGATACGTTGAAATTAATCCATCGCGGTCACACCTTTGAAGATGCTGAATTTTGGATTAAAAAAGCCGCTGATTTGGGAATAAAGGTCGGGATTCATCTCATTTTTGGTTTGCCCGATGATACACGTGAAAAAATGTTGACACAAGTTCATAAAATCAACCAACTGCCCATCTACTCTATAAAATTACATCAGCTGCAAATCATCAAAGGTACAAAAATGGAAAAGCAATTTTTGGAAAACGATTCAAATTTCAAGCCGTTGTTTTTCGCATTGGACGACTATTTGGATTTTGTTATAGATTTTGTCGAACAACTTCGTCCCGATATCATCATCGAACGCATTGCAGGCGAAGTTCCACCGCGATTTCAGATTGGTCCGGTTTGGGGCGGTATTCGCAACGATCAAATTATGATGCGATTTGAAAAACGCTTAGCTGAGCGTGAAACGTTTCAAGGACGCATCTTTCTCAAAAACGCATAGAATTTACAGCCGAGAGCAACAAAAGGTCGAGGCAAGATTAACAAACATTTTTTCAAAACATGTAAATTGCTATGCCAAATTTCTTTTTTTGAAAAACTTTTGAACGTCTCTAAAAACAGGGTATTTATGCGCTTTTGTTCGTCTTTTGAAAAATGTTTTTGGAATCGAAAAAACAGCGTATACATGCCTAAAAAACGTTTCAAGGATGTTGTTTTTGCTATTTTCGCTTCATTTGAATGTTCGCCAAAGTGCGATATGACAAGATTTTCTCGCATTTTATCGGAGTGTAAAATGGCAAAACGTACAGGAGTTGGCGTTTTTGTTCTCGCCTGCTGGTGTTGGCGGTAAAAATAGCCCGCTTGAGAAAAGGCAACAGACCGGGAAGCGAACAATGTTGCTTGCGAAACGTATTCATCAAGATTTAACGAATTATTGGAAAGATCAAAGTTTGCAGATGTATACAAATCTCTTGAAACAATCCCCATTGTTGAAATTCCCCATTTTCCGATGGTTAACATACCGGCTTCTTTACCTGAAAGAATTTGGTCGAAATTAAAATTGTCTTCCGGAATTTTTTTTAGAATTTTGACGCCTTGCTCGTCGACTAATTTAAGTTGAAGTATGACAGTATCTACACCAGTTTGTTTTTGGCGGTTGACAAGGATTTCCAAACAGTCGACTTCTAAAAAATCATCAGCATCCAAATCGAAAAACCAATCTCCGTTTGCTTCCGGACGCACCAAACCTTTAAGTTTTTGGGGGTTTCCGCAATGCTCTAAAAAAAATGCTATAAATCGAGAGTCGGAACTTGTAAACGCATCTATAATTTGTTTGCTTTTATCCGTAGAACCATCATCTATAAGCAGACATTCCCAATCGCTGAAAGTCTGATTACGAAGGCTATTTAAACATTCTTCAAGATAATTTTGTGCATTGAATACAGGAGTGAATATCGAAATTTTAGGCATACTTTTTTTCTTTAAGGTAATTCAACATAAATTTCCATTCGTCGAATTTCAACAAGTGCGCGCCAATCGCGTAAACACCCAAACCTGAAATTCCCCCGCACACTAATTTCATAAAGTCCCATGTAGGAGCATAATAGGTTATGCCCAATACCGCCAACCACGCTACAATACCAGACAACACAGCCAATCCAAGCACCGGCCATACAATTTTTAATTGTTCGATCCACCGGATTGATAGATATTTTTGCGAAAAAATCACAGAAACAATCATATCGAAAAATGCGTAGAACCCAATTGACGCACAAATCCAAAAGATTCCGTGAGGCAAACAAATAAAAAATACGGCAAACCCAAATGCTTTTTTGATGATTTGCGATATTAAATATGGTCTGCTAAACCCTTTCGCCAACAACATTCGTTCGTTTGTTACCAACACCGGATACCACAAATAAGAAATACACAAAATTTGTAGAAACGGCACCGCAGGTAGCCACCTATCGGTCAATACAAACGAAACAAACGGCTCTGCCAAAACCGCTAACAATAGAGCAAGAGGAAAAATAATAAAACACGCCAACGATAAAAATCGGGAAAAAAGAATATGTTGCTTGTCGGGGCTATCGTGATGTGTGGATTGCAAAGGAATAAACGACCGCGTGATGGTATAGGCGATGTTGGTCGTCAATAAATTACTAAGGTTGTACCCTTGTTGAAAAAGCCCCAATTCGCCAACCGTATAGCGTCTTCCGATGAAGACCGCATACATGTTTTTGTATATCGTATCCAACAATGAAGACAATGTAACTGCAAACCCAAAACGGAACAATGATTTCAACGATGTCAAACTAAAAACTAATCGCGGACGCCAACGTTCACCAAATAGCCAATAACATGCAATTCTCAATGAATGGTTGGTCAAAAATTGAAACACCAACGCCCAAACGCCATAACCGTAATAGGCTAATCCAACGCCCAATAATCCGCTTATCAGCATCGCCGACATGCCGATAAAAGCCTGTTTTTTAAACTTTAAAGCGATGTCCAATTTTGCACCGTGAACAGTTCCAAACGACCAAATCACAACATTCAACCCGGCTACTTTAACGATAGGAATGAGTTCCGGTTGTTCATAAAATCTTGCAATAAACGGCGCAGACCAAAAAAATACGCCGTAAAGAACTAACCCGAACAGGATATTAAACCAAAAAACAGTTGAAAAATCGTTTTCCGTAGGATTCTTTTTTTGCACTAACGCCAGCGATAATCCGCCATCCATCAACATCCAACCCACCATCAAAAAAATAAAAACCATGGCTATCAACCCATAATCCTCAGGCATCAGCAAACGTGCCAACACAATCGTGAAAATGGCTTGAAACACTTGCGTTCCAAACCGTTCCACACCGGTCCAAGCCACACTGCTAAAAGTTGTATTACTCATTTTTTGGTTTAAATAATATCCAGAATATCGCAATAACTATCACATTCAGAATTACGGATGTCAAATAAACAGCTCTGGTTTCGTTCGGTTGCCAATGCAAAATCATCGTTTGAAAACCCAACACAGCATTACAAATTAACCACAAACTAACGAAAAAAATGTAATATTTCAATCGCTGTTCATCATTTCGGAATAACAGCATCAACACGACAAGACAAAGCACTTCAAAGCCCAAAACAAACTCCAAATTGTAGTTAACCAAATTTCCTAAAAGATCCAATCCATAATGCAGCATCAATGCAAAAAATATCCCGAAAATCAGATTTTGCCAAGTTTTCAGCACCAATGCCAACATGCACACGGCAAGTCCGAGAAACGCCCAAGTTTGATGCAACGGATGAAGTAGAAACGAATTGCCGACTCCAGAATCGCGATAGTAATACACCAAATGATCGGCATCAATTAAATTTACAGCCATTGCAGCGATTGCCAATGGGAAAAAGCCCACTTTCAAGGGTTTGTGCGCTATTTTTGCGAGGGTGATTGAGGCGAGTAAATGTCCTGCTAAATACATAGGGTTAAAGAGTTTTGATTGGTGGCTTTGACTTCGCTCAGCCACCGGTCGTTGAGCGTAGTCGAAACGACCTTTTTTTTAAACGGCAACTTCGCCCTTAATATGCGGATGCGCCTGATAGTTCAATAATTCAAAATCATCGTAGGTGAATTCGAAAATGTTTTTGATATTAGGATTAAGTTTCATTTGTGGCAAAGGAAAAGGTTCTCGAGTGAGTTGGGTTTTCGCTTGTTCGAAGTGATTAGAATAGAGGTGCGCATCGCCAAGCGTGTGAATAAATTCGCCGGGTTGTAAATCGCAAACTTGTGCAATCATTAGGGTTAGCAAGGCATACGAAGCAATGTTGAACGGAACGCCTAAAAATACATCTGCCGAACGTTGATACAATTGACATGATAATTTACCATTTGCCACATAAAATTGGAATAAAATATGGCAGGGTGGGAGAGCCATCTCCGAGAGTTCACCAACGTTCCACGCACATACGAGCATTCTGCGGGAATCGGGATTGGTTTTGATAGTATGAATGAGTTCGCTGATTTGATCCATACTTTTGCCGTCTTTACAGCCCCATGATCGCCATTGCTTGCCGTAGACAGGGCCTAAGTTACCGTCAGCATCTGCCCATTCGTCCCAAATTCGAACGCCGTGTTCTTGCAGATATTGAACATTTGTATCGCCTTTCAAAAACCATAGCAATTCATAAACTATGGACTTTAAATGCAATTTTTTTGTTGTTACCAAGGGAAATCCGTTGGATAAATCGAATCGCATTTGGTGTCCGAAAATACTGCGTGTACCCGTTCCTGTGCGGTCAGATTTATCGGTGCCGTGTTCTAATATTTTTGAGAGTAATTCTAAGTATGGTGTCATTATTTGGGTAAAAGGTGAAGGGAAAAAGTTTTTTTTATGTAATTTGTAGATTGCCGTTAAATACGTCAATTATAGTTCCGATTATGGCTACAGAAATTCCAAATACGAGAAGACCAACCATATAAGCCAAAGAAGCCTTCACGTAGTTTTTAGCGATCTTTTCACCAAAAAATTGTCCGGTAGCCCATATAAAATAGATGATCAAAAGGAGGTTTAGCGGTTGTATTAAATCCAAACTTGTTATTTTTTGAAGAATAACAATAACGGATGTACCTAATGATGTTATACCGGTAACAAAGCAGACCAAAATGAAAATTTCAAAAAGATTGTAGTTAGATTTTCTAAAAAACAGTTTGATCCAAAATGCGATAAAGAATCCCATAAATATATTGAAATAGCCCGGATATTTTATGATTATCCATTCCATAATAAGATTTGTCGTAAGGCTTTCCGGTGTATCAAGGTGTATAGTATAATCTTTTATTCCCATTTGAAAAAAATGATTGATAACCGTATAAATTAACGATGTAATAATGACAAACGTAATAGGTTTTACAAACCGGTATCGATCTTCCGCAACAAACTGTCTAACACTCTTTCCGGGGCGTAAGAGCATGCCTTTTATGGTATATAATAATCCTTTATTGGCACAAAAAAAATCGCCGATTTCCTTGAAAATATAGTGTTTGTCAATTCTTCTCATTTTTGCCGATTGTCCGCAATTTGAGCAGTAGTTTCCGGTGACGGGGTTGGTGCAGTTTTTACAGGTGTCCATTGTTTTTTGATTTTTTTTGCAAAGATACAAAAAAAAATGAAATTTATGATATAACATCTATGCTTTCCTCTTCTCCTCTAAAATTGTTATTCGTCATGTCGAGCGGAGCGAGACATCTGTAGGCTATTTTAATCTTGAACCTTTATTTATTTGATTTCATTGCCTTAACTTTTTGGATTTTTGGGTCGTCCAAAAATTTCTGGTATTCGTCTGTTTCCATGCCGTAGAGGGCAACTTTTCCGTCTTTATCGCAGTGAATACCAAACCCGTAAGTTTTTGGTAAAGGCGAAGTGCGGAAGCAAGGTTGTCCCTTTGCAAAAAATTGTTCTCTGGCTTGTTTGTATTCTTCTTTTATCAAATCGTTTTTATCTGCAAACACTTGAAAAAACACGTCATCCGAAGTATATGTATATGGATTTTTAGCAATCAAATTATACTGCATTTCCGCAACTGTTGGTTTGTCTTTGATTGGCGGTTTGGTGCCACAACTTGCTTTGGTGTCGGCTGATACTTCGATGAAGGTGTTGAAATAGTTTGTTGTGTGTACTTTCATGTTTTATCATTCTCAGCCAATTCACCCAATTTCTTTGCTACTATGGGCAAACTTTTTGCAACACTTTTTCTGAAAATGGCTTTGATCAAGAATGCCAATGTCCCGAATGCTTCAACTGCAAGCCTTATTTTTACCACATCGTTGTCTTTAACTATTTCATGTATAAAATCCACTTTGCTCATAGGCATTTTACAATGCAAGGTAAACGCTTTATTTACAACAACATCTTTTAAAGGCGATGACGATTTTGGCTTGTTGATATTTTTTATGGTGACCAACGCACCATCTTCAAAATCTCCATCGATGGTTGAATATTCGATACCGTCAATCCACTCTTTCCAGTTTTCGACATCTGTAAATATTTGCCATATTTTGGCTTCCGATGCCTTTGTTTCCAAAGAAAATTCACTTACTAACATTTTATGTCCTCCTTGTTTTTGTATTTTTTCAATTATGATTAATTTTATGTCCTTGTCGGATAGTTTATATTTTGATTAACGACGACGACCCGGCGGCTTGGTGAAGTGGTGGCGTTTCTATGGTGGCTACGCTGTCCGGCGTGATGTTTTTTATCTCCTTGAAGTTTCGGCGGAGCCCAGTAGCCATTGCGCCAAACCGCAAGTTGCACGCAGGCATTCTTTTGTCAATAGAAATATTATGGGATGTATTTCCATTCTTTCGTATTCCAAATGGATCCGGGAAACTGTATCAAAAATTTGTTTTTTATGATTGATGAATTGCCTACTCGCTCTACATTATGCTTTCTGTCTATAACCGACCAGTGAATTGTTCCGATATTGTTCACTTTTCCTCTTTCAACTTCAAATATCTTTGGTGGGTTGAGATTTGTAAAAAAATACGCCCAAGCACCATCGTCGTTTTGTTTTTTTATGGCTATTTCATTAATCCAATATTTGCCTTCTTGCAAATTTACGTAAAACAAACCATTTTTATCGGCAGAAAAACGTAAAACTTCACTGGTGGCTGTATTCCTTATAGATATTTCAATACCGGAAGTAATGATACCGTCAAACGATACACCGTGTGGACTCACTAAATTGATTCCTGTGAAAACAACTTCACCAACTAACAAGGTTGTTAAATTTATTTCGCTGTATGTCGGTTCTGAAGGCTCTTTTAAAAAAGTCAATTGTTTATATTTCCATTCCTGATTCCAATTAAAGCTGATGCATCGTGAAGCCTCATTTTTAATGTCTGGACTATCCTCTTGAACTACTGTATGCCTGTTATTCGCAAACACCCATTGAATTTTTCCTAAATTATTCACTTTCCCCTTTTCAATTTCCAATATCCTTAGAACAGGGGTGGTGAAAAGAGTTGACCAAGCACCATCATTACGTTCCTTTTTTATGTGGAATCTTTGAATCCTATATTTACCCTCTCGCAGATTAGCGGAAAAGAAACCATTTTTGTCAGAACGTAAATAAAAAACATCATTGGTGGCTATATTTACTATAACTATTTCTATACCAGAAGTAGTTACTCCTTTAAACGATATTCCTTGAGCACTCACATAATCATTGTTAATAAAGACAATTTCACCAACCAACATAGTCGGTGTCCTTTTGCTAGACATTGGTATGCTTTTACAGCCAATGAGAAAGCAAAGGGAAAGATTCAGCAAGAACAAACATTTATATTTCATATTTTTCGTATTTACTATTTGTTATACTTAATTTTCAATTTTTTGTTTAGTTGCCAACTATGCTGTCCCGCTTGCGTGCAACGTCCGCCCAACGGAGCGATTAATATGAGTACTGTTTTTTTCATTGTGATTTTTTTTGAATTTTTAAGTTATATACATTTTGTATGTTCGCAAAAGATTCCGCTTGCGCCGATTTGCAATCGGTGCATTTATCGGCACGAATTACAAATTCGCGCCAGCGGGAGAGGGTTAAAATGATTGCTGTTTTTTTCATCTTTTCATATTTTTTCGTTGTCCGTTCACTCTTTATGTCTTACATTACGATTATACTCTTTCCATGCTGTTTTTGTTTCTGCTTCCTGTATCTTAAATTGTCCGTTACTATAATTCCAATTTCGGCTCCAATCTACTATTTTTTCAAAATTCACATCCTCGACCATTACTGTTTCCTCGCCAATTTTTACCTTTAAAAATGTTCTTACATGAGGTTCGTATTTATTTGTCATTCCTCGTTAGGCCTGCTCGTTATAACTTCCAAATATAAAATACCGCCCACAAGCCAATATACACATGTATAGTTTATCTCGTTTTGCCGTATTTGACAATAACCATTTCGCTGAAAACTAAATTTGTTATGGGATGAAGTTTCACCTTCAAACCAGTAAGACTCGGATGTAATTCCTATTCTTCTGCTCATGGTTATTTTATCGGTATTATTATCTTCGGTAAATGTTATTGAGTTATCCGTTATTTCTATAATCTTTATTGTTGACGGAGTATTGTCAAAATTCTCGAACTTTGCGAGATGACTTCCTTCAATTTCTAACATTATTTTTTTTTCTTCACTGCTGTACTTATATTTTCCAAAAACGTGACTTACCCGATATACACCGCCCGAATAACCAAATTCATGGGCGAATGTGCCATCTTCAAAAAAATAAAAATTACTAAAATGTGCAGTAGGCCTTGGCTCCCATGGTTTTGACCAATATTCATTTTTAAGTGTTTCCAAATGATTGACTTGAGCATTCATGATACTGAAATTTATTATTACTAAAATGATGATTGCTTTTTTCCCCATGATTTTACATTTTAAGTCGAAATTCTTTTTTGCTTAATACTTCTCCTGTTTCTCCATCAAGTTCATATTCTGTTCTCAAACCTCCTGCTCCCATAAAACTTACCCACCATTTTTTATCCTCGTAGCCAAAACTAACTTTTTCTCTATTTTTTCCTGTCTCGAGATTGATCTGTCCTTCTTGATGCAAAAACAACAGCAATTCGTTATAACCAAATTTACCATAGTTTTCATCAAAATTCATTTTTGAAACTAATTCATTTTCTTTATTGTAAAATTCCCATTCGCCGATTTTGGTAGCGCCTCCCCCCATACATTTACCTTTCAATCTTAAGTTGCCATTTTCGTAGTATTCTTTGTATATAAAGAAAAATGCAGGTTTGGGAGGAAACTGTTTTTCGTTAAATCCTTTTTCTTCACTACCGTCTATTTCTATTTCGGTTCCATCATCTGTTACGAACTTCCATCTGTAACTAAAACTTTTCCCCGATGGAATTTTCTTTGCATTCTGTTCCAATAATTCTAAATCAAGTCTTTCTGCCATAATATCTTTATTTTGTGTTGTTATTATTTCTCGTTGTCCATTACAGGAATTTGTTGCTATGAGCGTTTGGGTTTGCCCGCTGCAACTGCTTGTGATAAGTGCGAGGATTATTAAAATTATTACTATTTTTTTCATTGGGATATTATTTTTACATTTCTCTGTTCTCTCAGACGTTACTATTATTTGTAAACGAACGTTAATTGTTCTGTTTTGTTGTTTTCTTTTAATTCTTAATTTTTAATTGTTTTTTATTCATCTGTCATTGTTTTAATTTTCATTTCTTTTTTTCTTTGCATTTTATCTTAATACCTCTTTTATTGAGGCTACGAATTTTATTTTTTTATTTTTATCATTTTCTTCGAATATGTTTTCTCCTGATATTTGTTTTAAAAATAATTCAGTTCTGCCGTCTGTTTCTACTTTCATCGTAATTGTTAAACTTTCCTGCATCGGTTCGCCGAGTTTGCCAAATGTATTGGGTATTTGATGAGTAACTTCCGTAAAATGAATTGTTAAAATATCGCCTTCAAGTTCGAATGTGCCTTTTCTAAAAACTTTTGTATAAAGAAAATCACCATTTTGAAATGTTATTGGAGTAGCGTATGTATAATAAGCATTATTTGGATACTCAAAATTAAAATAATAACCATAATCGGCTGTTATGGATTGTGCAGGCAATGGATAACCGTGTTCAAATTGATATTGATTTATACCATCGGCACCTTCAAAAACCCAACGAGTAACGGGAATACCGAAAAGATCGTTTTCCTTTAATTCATCTATATTTTTCATACGTGAACCTGTTTTGTCTTCCGTGTCGGAAGTGGTTTGTAATTTATATTCCTTTGCTTTTACCTGATTTTTCGCTACCTGTCCGAAACTGCTTGTGATGAACGTAAGGGCGATTAAAATAAGGATTATTTTTTTCATTTTGATATTATTTTTTTATTGTGATTTTATTTCAGTTGCTCCTTGGAAAGTAATTTTTTCGTTTTTATCAATTATAAATTCGTATGTATAGCCATGCACATAAACGTCATTTACAAAACCATACGCTCCATAAACATCAAAAAAGAACGATTGGCTCATTTTTTTCATTCTCAATGTAGTAGGACAACCTTTCAAAATGGGTTCGACTTCGCTCCAATTTTTCAACAACGTTTGTCGCGCCTCTTCGAGTGTGGCGAAGTTGCCCAATGCTTGTGCCAAGTCGTGTGCATATTCGTTTGAGATAAAAATAGAAAAGTGAGCAATAATGCTTTTTACAGGTATTGGTAGAGATTTGATAAAGCCGTAATATATCTTCATTGAAGTATCAGATGCCTCATCTCCATTTTCATCGTTGAAAGAGTAATGCATTGTTTCCCAAATACTGTAAGTTTCGTTGTCTTTTAGCGTTGTTTGCTTGCAACTGTTTGCGATGAATGTTAGAAAACTTAACATAATTACTGTTTTTTTCATTGTGATTTCTTTTGCATTTTTAAGTTATATACATTTTGTATGTTCGCAAAAGACCAATCCCACAAAAAACAAGAATTATCCCAAAAACAAAAAATATGATAACTCCTGCATTAGCTTTTGCTACTATGGCTTTATTCGGATTATCGGGATAGTATAAAACAGGCAAGCTGTCCCCATATCTCATATCAGAATCGTAGTAGTGGCTCTTGAAAGTATATTCCTTGTCCTCTACCATAAATGTTACGTAAACATTTTTGCTCTCTATGTTACTTATCATACCTTGCACCGATACGCCGTATTTTTTGAAATTCCGATATTCTATATATTTATTGATGACTACAATAAAAATAGCCACACCAAAAATCAAAAACAAACACGCAATAGCAATGTAACCCGAAGAACTGTTTAGCCAATTCCCTATAGTTTTTTCTATTTTATCAAATGTATTCATTATTTTTATTGGGATTTGATTTTTATGATTAATATTACAACTCTCTGATAATAAACCTAAATCCATTCAACTTATCGAAAGGGATTATCTCTGTGCGGTAGTAAATGGCGTTTTTATCCGCCAGCATATCTTTGCCGAGTATCCGCAATGTAGCGAAATCAACACCTTCAACTATACACTCTTTTACTTGCACATACTCTTTTCCATTTTTTTTGGTGTACGAGACACTCCCACCGCTGTATAACACTTGCTTGCCGTCTGTTATATAGTCGGTTTCAAATCCGCTCTTTGAAACGATGGTACGCAGGTTAGGAACATCAAACGGCTCTAAAATTGGCTTAAACTCAAAATTTCTCCAGATTTCTTTCCAATTGAAATCTTCGTCGTCTGCCACTTCGTCGCCGAAAGACAAAGAATCATAGCAGAACGTATTTCCCTTGATGTGAAAATATCCCGTAAGTTCTCTAAATTCAAGATGGTTTATTTTTGCGGGTTTTTCTTCCACGCCGGGCTTATATGTGTTTTTATCGTATTCTCTGCCACTTTTATGCGCACTTCCATATCTTATTCGATAGTAAAGCGTTTTTCCGTCTGTAAATTCGGAATAGTGATCTTGGTACGATAGCAGTTGTACCGTTTGCCAGTCAATGTTCAAGTCCGACTTGTCGAAAAATGCCCGACCTGCGAAGATAATCATTGTTTCGCGCTCGTACTGTAATGTGGTATCGGGGAAAAAGTCAACGGCATCTTTTGTTGCCGTACCAAACATACGCAACACTTTAATCAGTTTCTTTTCGGGACATAATTGGTAGTTTCCGATGGTGTAGCACGTTCCGTAATCGACATTTACTATTTTCAAATTTTTCTCAAAAGTCATATTATGGTTGTTTTTGTTGTTTGCCTTTCCGGCGCAAATGCCTGCGGTAAAGACTGTTATTACTAAAATGATTGCTGTTTTTTTCATTGGGAGTTTATTTTTTATCTTCAGTTTTCATTCTGAAAAATTATAATTTTTTGTCAAGTTGCATATCACTTTCAATCTTATTTTTTGTCGTTGTCCGCCCGAGAACGCATTGTCGCCCCGCTTGCGTGTAACGGCGACCGCACAAAGCCGGTCGCCGTTACACGCAAGCCCGAAGGGATTGCAACGCATCAATAATATATACGTTCTTTTTCGTTCAAAACCCTTCACCTTTAACCTTTTATCATTTAAGAAATTATCGCCCCAATCAACGTCCCCGAAAGTAAACTGGTTAACGTTCCGCCCAAAAGCGCACGCATACCGAATTGAGATAGCCAAACACGTTTGCCGGGTGCCAATGAGCCAATTCCACCGATTTGAATGCCAATCGAAGCAAAATTCGCAAAGCCGCAAAGCATGTAAGTTGCCATAACAATGGATTTTTGTGATATAGCACCGGCAGCCTTTAGTTCACTTAAACTTACATAACCGATAAATTCGGTCAAAATCAACTTTTCACCAACTACACGTCCAACCGATGTAATATCTTCAATAGGAACACCGAGAACCCACATCAACGGCGCAAATGCGTGCCCTAATAAAAACGGCAAAGAGACTTTGTCATACGCACCATTCGTCCAATCGTAAACCCAAGCGTTGAGCGTACCGCTAAGCCCTACAATATAGTTAAACATTGCAATAAACGCAATGAAAACCAGCAACATACCTGCTACATTGACTGCTAATTTTATGCCGTCAGTTGTACCGTTTGCAATGGCATCTAGAACATTTTTGCCGACTTTTTCTTTAGTTACTTCAAGATTGGAGTCAAATTCTTCGGTTTGTGGCATTAGAATTTTGGAAATGACAATCGCACCGGGTGCTGCCATAATGGAAGCAGCCAGTAGGTGTTTAGCAAACATGAGCCGTTGCACCGGATCCTCGCCACCCAGAAAACCAACATAAGCTGCCAAAACACCACCGGCAATGGTTGCCATACCTGTTGTCATAATCAACATAATTTCAGAACGATTCATACGTTCTAAGTATTCTTTGATAAGTAAAGGAGCTTCGGTTTGCCCTAAAAACATGTTTCCTGCAACCGCCAAACTTTCAGGCCCGGACAAACGCATGGATTTAGTTAATAACCAGGCTAATACCCAAACTATCTTCTGAATAATGCCGAGATAAAACAACAAACTGGTCAATGCCGAGAAAAAGATAATCGTTGGCAATACCTGAAAAGCAAAGATAAATCCGTAGGATTCAATGTTTAGAAGGTCGCCAAGAAGAAAACCACTTCCTGCCCTTGTAAAATCAATCACAACAACGAAAAATTTGCCGATAAACTCGAAAAGATAACGAACTGGAGCGACATACAAAATACTTAATGCCAACAAAATTTGTAAAGTCAGTCCAATGCCAATCTGTTTCCAGTTGATTTTTCGACGATTTGTACTGAACAAAAAGGCAATGAGCAAAAGTACTATCATACCCATAATGCCGTGAAGTACAGAACCTATACTGATTCCGAGACCTGAAGTTGCTGTTTCCATAACGTTTTTTTTTTTGCAAAGATACAAAAAAAAACAAAACCGTATAGTGTGGCTTCGACTCTGTTCAGCCACCAATGGTCGTTGAGCGGAGTCGAAACGACCAATAACAAGGGGATTCTATGTTCGGAATGACGGCTATAAAAAACTTTTAAAAACTTATTAACAACGCTATTTTTTTTCGTATATTTTTCCTATTTTTGCAGTTTAAAATCAATATCTCGACTACGCTCGATAACCAAAATCAAAAATCATGAAAAAAATTCTCTCAATCTGCACATTATTAGGCTTGTTGCTATCCTCTTGCTGCAACGTTAGCCAAGACGAAAAACCGTCTATTTCCGAAAAAGCCATCAAAGAAACTATCGACGAATTAAAAACTCAATTTCCGAATGAGGCCGAGCGTATCGAAACCGGCATTCGACAGGTGGCTGCACTTTGGTTTCCCAAAGATGGAAGCGAAGCGGACTTCAAAAACTTCTGTCAAGCGAATTTTGTTGCCGACGCAGAGCAATTAAATATTTTATTTAATAAACTTTCGCAAAGCTTTGAGATTCTGTATGGTCATCTTCATAAAATAAATGTGGAATTGATGGTGCCTTTGCACTTGAATTTAGGTGAAATCACAGAAATCGACGGCATTTTTGGCGGATTTGACCCGTTTGCACACCTCAACGAGGATATGTTTTTAAATAAAGTAGCATTCATTACCTTATTGAATTTCAAAACATTTTCATTGGAAGAAAAAAACTCATTAGGCGGAAATTGGACACGCCAAGAATGGGCTTATGCACGTATGGGCGACATGTTTACCTCTCGCGTTCCGGCGCGATTACGTCAAGAATATGCCGAAATTTCTACGCGTGCCGACAACTATATTGCTGAATATAACATTTCTATGGGACATTTGTTGAACAATGAAGGCGAAACACTATTTCCTGAAGGTATGAAGTTGATTACCCATTGGGGATTGCGCGATGAATTGAAATCGCAATACCAAGTTAACGGACTTGAAGCGCAAGAAATGATTTATGTCGTGATGAAACGCATTGTTAACCAAGATATTCCTCAAGTGGTTATCAATAACCCGAACGTACAATGGAATCCATTTGAAAATAAAGTGTTTGAAGCAGGTAAAAGCGTTGATTTTAAGCCTGAGCCCAACACCAGATACGAACACATGCTCAAAATTTTCCACGCTTTGCAAAACATGGATCCATATCAACCGCAATTCAAAACTTACATCGAAGCGCAGTTCAACGGCAACATGGAAATGCTGAAAAAAGACGTGGAAGCCATGTTTGTTGAACTTGTATCATCAGATGAAGTGAAAGATGTTGCGAAGTTAATTAGCAATCGTTTAGGTCGCGAGTTAAGGCCTTTTGATATCTGGTATAACGGCTTCAAAGCCCGTGGCACAATTTCGGAAGCAGAGTTGGATCGCATCACCACGACACGCTATCCAAATGCTATCGCTTTCGAAAGAGATATGCCCAATATTATGATGAAATTAGGTTGGGACAAAGCCAGAGCACAGGAAATTTCGTCGAGAATCAAGGTAGAAGGCTCGCGCGGTGCCGGCCATGCTTGGGGTGCTCAAATGAAAGGCGATCAGGCTCGTTTGCGCACACGAATTGGCCAAAAAGGCATGGATTTCAAAGGCTATAACATTGGTATTCATGAATTAGGGCATAATGTCGAACAAACCCTTTCGCTCTACGATGTGGATTATTATATGTTGAGGGGCGTTCCGACCACCGCATTTACAGAGGCTTTAGCGTTTATGTTCCAGACTCGCGATATGGAATTGTTGGGCAGAGCTGAAAATAATCCTTTGAAATCGCATCTTTCAGCTTTGGATATTTTTTGGGGAACGTATGAAATTATGGGCGTTTCGTTGGTGGATATGAACGTTTGGGAATGGCTGTATGCAAATCCTAAGGCCACGAAAGAGCAGTTGAGAGATGCTGTTTTGCGCATTTCAAAAGAAATTTGGAACAAATATTATGCACCCGTGTTTGGCGTGGAAGACGAGCCTATTTTGGCGATTTATTCGCACATGATTGTTTCGCCACTGTATTTATCAGCTTATCCGCTCGGTCATTTGATTGAATTCCAGATTGAAAAGTACATTGCAGGGAAAAACTTTGCGAAAGAGGTTGAACGTATGTTCACGCTCGGACGTATTACACCTAAACATTGGATGTTGCAGGCCGTTGGCGCAGAATTGACACCGAAACCGTTGATTGAATCTGTGCGGGTTGCGGTTGAAAAAATGCAATAGGCTTCGACTGCGCTCAGCCACCATGTTGGGGCGCACCCACGTGTGCGCCTAGTTGACATTTCGACAAACGATTGCGGGGCGAACACGCAGGTTCGCCCCCAATGACATTTATTTAAATAATCTCATGAAAAAAAAATTACTCCTTTTTATTACACTTACCACAAGCACTTTCATCACTTTTGCTCAACCCATTTATAACGAAGCAGGAATTCGTCTGCATAAAGTTCCTTCTCAAGAAGAAATAGAGTGGGCAAGAAGCAGAGGATACGACACACTTAGAACAACTCCTACATCTTCTCCCGTGGGGCAAATACGCCCCATAGCCGAGTGGGAACCCATGGAAGCTGTGCTTATTCGCCATCCTTTTGGTATTCCGATGTCATTAATTATAGAAATGGCAAAAGATATTAAGGTGATTACGATAGTGGCAAGTGCATCTGCGCAAAATACCGTATTAAACCAATATATTTCAAACGGAGTGAATATCGCTAATTGCGAGTTTTTAATAGCCAATTCGGATACTTATTGGACACGGGATTACGGTCCATGGTTCATCGCAATTAATAATAGCGAAATGGCCATGTACGATTTTACGTATAACAGACCTCGACCTAGTGATAATCAGATAAATAATAGACTTGCAATCCATTTGTCATCAAATGGCCCAACTATTAATAGATACGCCTCCAGTCTTAATCTTTGTGGCGGAAATTTTATGAACGATGGCATTTTTCAAGCCGCTTCCACAACATTAACGCTTACTGAAAATTCAAGCTATACAACAGCACAAATACAACAGCATTTTTTAGACTATATGGGAATTGAAGCGTACCATTTTATTGCAGACCCGATAGTTCCTTACGATAATATTCAACACATTGATTGTTGGAGTAAATTTCTTGCGCCCGATAAAGTTTTGGTTTCGCGAGTGCCTGCAAATAATCCAAACTATGCTAAATTTGAGGCTGCAGCAAATTATTTTGCATCACTGACATCTTCTTATGGAACACCCATGCAAGTTTTTAGAATTGACACACCCGGAGCTACAAGTTCTTCACCCAGAACTCCTTACACAAACTCACTGATCTTAAATAATAAAGTTTTTGTGCCTATCAATGCAACAACTAATGCTAACGATCTTGCCGCTTTGCAGGTATATCAAGAAGCCATGCCGGGGTATGAAATTATAGGAATAAACTATACCGGCTGGCTCAACACCGATGCGTTGCACTGCCGCACGCACGAAATTGCCGATAGATGCATGCTCTATATTAAACATCAGCCCTATTTTGCAGAAATTGAAAATACTGGAAGCCTGACTTTTAGCACGGAACTTTATTCGTATTGCAATAATACGATCTATTCCGATTCTGTAATTGTTTACCTAAGAGCCGGCACTGATGAATACGAAGCACATAACATGGCATATTTGGGAAATAATACATGGGAAGTTCATATTAGCGGCCTCCCGAATGGCTTAATCGAATATTATGTTTTTGTTGCTGATGAATCCGGGAGGAGGGAACATCATCCTTATATCGGTGCGCCTGATCCGCATAAATTTATTTTGATAAACTTGCCTCCTGCACCTGTTTTGTGTTTAGACAAAATGAGTTCTTCTGTATATTTAGAAGAATTAGCAGTTATTGAAGACCATATCACTGTTTTTAATCTTGGTAATGCAGATCTTATTGTTGAAGTTACCGATATTGATTTTGATGAAATGTTGATGATTGATCCACAATATGGAACAATTCCCGAAGGCGATTCTCTCAGAATAACGTTGTCCTACAATTTTAATAATTTTGCAAAAATTGTGGAATATTTTGGAAGTTTCAATCTTATAAGTAATGATCCTGAAAATCCGGAAACAGAAATCACCTTATATGCCTCTTATAATAATCTTGGAGTTAATGAGATAGATATTTCAAGAATAAATATTTATCCAAATCCGACGACGGGAGAGTTGAGAATTGAAAATGGAGAATTGAAGATTGGAAATGTTGCAATTTTTGATATGGTTGGCAGAAAATTATTATCTCATCGTCTCAATACCTCATCTTCAAATCATCTCATCCATATTTCGCATTTGCAGGCGGGTATTTATTTTGTTAGGATACAAACTGATGCAGGGGATTTTGTTACGAAGAAGATATTGAAATTGTAAATCCATCATACGCCAAATCCACATTTTCAGGCAATTCCCGACTAACATCCTCATGTTTCCCCATAAAATGACTAATGTGTGTGAAATACGTTTGTTTCGGTTGTACAATTTCAACAATGTTGAGCGCTTCTTTCAAAGTTAAATGTGAGAAGTGCTCCTCTTTTTTTAGTGCATTTATTACTAAAACTTCACATCCTTTAATTTTGTCTAATTGTTTAGACTCAATTTGCTTCACATCGGTAAGATAAACCAAGTTACCAATGCGATAGCCTAATATTGGCAAACGATGGTGCATCACCTCTATGGGAATAATAGTTTGAGACCCGATTTGGAAAGGTTGGTTGTTTATAATATGCGTCCGGAACTCAGGTAATCCCGGATATTTCGAATGTTTAAAAGCATAGTCAAATGTATGTTTTAATCCATTTATCGCCAACTCGTTGCCGTAAATATCAATAGGAGATTGTTGTAAATAATTGTATGAACGTACATCATCTAATCCGCCGATATGATCAAAATGCGCGTGTGTTAATAAAATGGCGTCCAGATGTTTAACATTAGTACGAAGCATTTGTTGACGAAAATCCGGTCCTGCATCAATCGTAAAAACCTTGTCGTCGGTTTCAACAAGAACAGACGAACGCAAGCGCTTGTCTTTCTCACTCGTTGACTTACAAACCTCACAATCGCAGGCTACTACCGGGATACCTTGCGATGTTCCTGTACCTAAAAATGTTAATCGCATAAAAATTTTTTACAAAGTTAGAAAAAAAATTGGGTTTTTCCAAAAAAAAATTGTATCTTTGTGCAAAATTTTTATACTGATGAAAATCATTGAGAATTTCAAGACATTTCGATGGTCTCGACGAATGCGTAAAATAGCTAGAAAGCTAAAACGTCGTCGTCAAATGATTGGTTTAGACTTGGCTAAGAGTGTTGGTATTTACTTTCATTATGACGGGAAAGCATCTTACGAAACGGTCAATAAATTCGCCAATTATTTGAGAAATAGAGGAATATCGGCGATGTTGTTGGCTTATTCAGATAGTAAGGAAAAACCAACGGAAGTTCCGGAAAGCCCTAATTTTGGAGTGTTCACCAAGTCTGAACTTGGATCTAATCGAATTCCACTTGATGTTGTTGTAAATAGGTTTGTGAAGCAGCCCTTCGATATTTTTTTCGATTTAAGTTTGACAGATCATTTTCAAAATCTGTACGTTGCCAATGCTTCTCATGCCACGTTTAAAGTTGGACGCGTGAGCGAGTGGGGCTTGAAAATCTTTGATTTTACGCTGGAAATCAAAGAGACAACGACCTTAGACGAATTCATAAACATTATTCTTGGATATTTCGAGGTTTTTAATCAAACCGAGACTGCAATTGATTTAAAAAACATTTAACATGCTGATTGACAAATTGACAGGTACAGGCGTTGCACTTATTACACCATTCAAAACCGATGGTTCGGTGGATTTCGAAGCCCTGAAAAAGGTTGTCAACCATGTTGTTAGTGGTGGTGTTGATTATGTTGTTGCGCTGGGCACAACCTCTGAAACGTGTACGCTTAGTGCGTTTGAGAAAGATGCTGTCGTGAAAACGATTCTTGAGGCAGTCGAAGGACGCGTGCCAATCATCGTTGGCGTAGGCGGGAATAATACTTCGGAATGTATTGAAATTTTGAAAACATCCAACTTTTCGGGAATAAGTGGGATTTTGTCGGTGGTTCCTTACTACAATAAACCTACGCAAGAGGGTATTTTTCAGCATTTTTCGGCTATTGCAAAAGCTTGCCCTGTTCCGATTGTTTTGTATAATATTCCGTCTCGATGTGGAGTTAATATGACTGCCGATACAACACTTCAGTTAGTAAAAGAACATTTCAATATTGTTGCAATTAAAGAAGCATCAGCAGATATGGTGCAAATTAAAGATATTATTCAGCAGAAACCTGAGGATTTTCTAGTAGTTTCCGGCGATGATGCTTTGGCTTTAGAAATCATAGAAGCCGGTGGGGCAGGCGTAATCTCTGTTCTCGGAAACGCACTACCTACAGAGGTTTCAACGATGATTCGAACAGCATTGAAAGGCGATTTTTCATCGGCAAAAAAGAAACTTGCTGAATTTGAACACCTTATTCCCTTGTTGTTTGCCGAAGGAAATCCAACAGGTGTGAAAACGATGATGAACTTTTTTGGATTTTGTGAAAATGAACTACGTTTGCCATTGGTGAAGAGTTCGGATAGTTTGCAAAACCTAATCCGTACTGAGTTAGAGTCGTTTTCAAAACGCTAAAAAACAGCACTCAGTTCTCGAAAAAACATATTTCCGGTCATAAGGATTAAACACGCTAACCCAGCCCAAACGGATATTCTACGCCGTTTGATAACGGCGTAGAGCAAACATCCGATAGCCAAATACGCCAACATCATTTCGAATTTCGACCATTCCAAATTTTTCCAAACGCTCAGAGGTAACTGCTCAATAATGGAAACACTTTGGTTCAAAATCCAAATGGTGAGGTTCAGTAATTTTCCGAAAATGCTTGCTACAACTGAGGAAATCGGTGCTGAAACCAAAATTGCCATGCCCAATGGGATAATCAAAACACTAAGCGGCGAAGCAATTATATTCGCGAGAATGAAGTAGTTAGGGAATTGGTTAAAATAATAAATTGATAGTGGAGTTGTTGTGAGTTGTGCTGCAATGGAAACCGTGATACATTCCCAAACGTACCTTGAAACTTTGTTTTTCGGACTCCAAAGTTTTGCAAATAGCCTCTGAGTCATTACAATACCAATCACGGCTAAGTATGAGAATTGAAATCCGAGTGCATACAATATCATTGGATCGTAGGACAGTTGGACAATTGCCGAAGTTGCCAATGAATTGTAAACGGAGGTTCGCCGTTCCATACATTTTCCTAATGTGATGAATGTGAACATGATGGCAGATCTTAACGCAGATGGTGCAAAACCTGTAATTAAGGCATAACTCCAAATGCAAGTCAATACAATTACAGCCTTCAAAATCAATTTCCAACGTTCGCCTCGCAAGAAAAAAAGCAGGTGCATCACCACCATGGCAAAAAGTCCGACATGTAGTCCCGAAACGCTAAGAATGTGTACTGTTCCCGAATTTTGATAGGATTTCCGCAATTCCGGTGTAAGTTCTGCTCCATAACCCAGTAAAATCGCGCAAGTTACAGCATATTCGGCACCGGTAATGCCTTGCTGCGAAAGTGTTGATAAAAAATTGTCTCGAACATCTATCGCGTAGGCGCGTACTGGGTTTCCTCCGTTTTCGTCAACTTTTTTCCAAAAGCGTTGATTTAAATAAATGGTGTGAAAAATTTGTTTTCGTGCTAAAAATTTTCTATAATCAAAGTTTCCGGTTTTTTTGATAGAATCCGTCGTTTGAGCACGATTTCGGATTAGTAAAACATCGCCGTAGCGCAGTTGAGTACTGAGCGAATCAATTGCAAAATAGGCCATAATTTTTCCCATCGTAGGGGCGGGGTTCACCCGCCCTGATGAAAAATGTGATGAAATGGGGCGGGCAGACCCCGCCCCTACGGTATCATATCCACCAACGACCTTCAAAACCATTCTAACAGATTTTCCCCGAACAATCGGCGTATCATCCACAATAACATACAATTGTTGATATGTTTGCTTCGAAAAACGTGCTACATTTAGTGATTGATCGGTTTGTTTCGTTTTCAAAAATCCTACTAAAATCATGAAAATGCAGGCAGCCAACCCAAACTGATGCACTTTGCTTCGATAATCTTGTTTGATTAACAAAACCAAAATCATCAAAAACGCAGCAATTCCAATAGCAGTGGGGTAGAACATCGGTAAGAAATGCACCTGTTCTGCTATGGAAATGCCGATGATAAGGCTTATCGCTAATTTGACAAGAGGAGAAATTTGCATGAAGCACAAAATTATACAATAAATCCAATCGGCTTTCTGTTTTCATAAAGTTTCTTTTGTGCCGTAAGCTCATCTAAAATGCTGAAAACTTCAGAAAAATTAGTATCCGATGTTTTTATGAATTCCTCTAATCGATTACTCAAATCCGCGTAGTTCAAGGCATATTGTCGCATAGCTACAAATGCTCGCATGATTGCAATATTCACTTCTATTGCTTTTTCACTTCGCAATACAGATGACAGCATTGCAATACCCTGTTCGGTAAAGGCGTATGGCAAATACCTACTACCTCCACGATTTTCCTCATTCTCAGAGAGTTGCTGTTTTGAAATCACAATTTGTGATTTCAAAATTGTAACTGCTTCTTTTTTAGTTATTTGAAACATAAAATCAGAAGGAAAACGATTAATGTTTCGTTTTACAGACTGATTGAGAACTCTTTTTTCTACTTCATAAAGTTCTGCGAGATCAAAATCGAATATAACTTTCTGCCCTCTTATTTCATGAATTTTTTGAAAAATAGGTTTAATAACAGAAATTTCGCTGGCTTGAATAGTTGTTTCCATAATTTTGTAACTTTTATGTGGCCACAAATTGTGGCAACATTCTTATTTTCAGCAATTTTTATAAGTGTATAATTTTTCTGCAAAATTACGTCAAAAAAGCCAATAAAAAAACTTAAAAATTGTTAAAAACTGTTAAAAGTGCAGTTTTTTTGTTAAAAAGTGTTAAAATTTGCTATTTTATAGGAAGAGCCTAGTTTTTTCTTATATATTCAAAAAATATTTTGCAATATTTAATTTTTTTTGTATTTTTGCAAAATAGTTATAGGTGATTTATAAAGAAAAAGGCGATTACAAAATGAAAAGTAAGGAAATACGACCCTCTACAGAGTTTAAAACTCAAGCAACAAAATCTATTATCGCAATAAGTTTTTTTGTATTAACATACTTGATTATTTTGACGTTGGCTGTTTTGTTAACTGGTTTGTGCATTGCCGGAGGAATTTCATTAATTGCCATCAAACTCGGGCTTCTTACTATTGTACTTGGAATTGGTTTATCAAGTTTAGGCATTTTAATTTTGATTTTTTTGCTAAAATTTATTTTCAAATCTCATAAAGTAGACCGTTCAAATTTAATTGAAATAAATAAATCTGATGAATCTAACCTATTCAGTATGATTAATGAGATTGTGTATGAAGTCGGAGCTGACTTTCCCAAGAAAGTTTATTTGTCTTCAGATGTAAATGCATCGGTATTTTACGATTCAAGTTTTTGGAGTATGTTTTTACCTATAAAAAAGAATTTACTAATAGGATTGGGATTGGTAAATACGGTAACTAAAGAAGAATTGAAAGCAATATTATCACATGAATTTGGTCATTTTTCACAAAGAAGTATGAAAATTGGAAGTTATGTTTACAATGTTAATCAAGTAATATTCAATATGCTATATGAAAATGAGTCGTATGATAACCTTATACAAAGATGGGCAAATGTAAGTGGATATTTTGCAATATTTGTAATCATTGCAGTAAAAGTTAACGCAGGAATACAATGGATTTTGAGAAAATTATACGAAGTCGTAAACAAAAGTTATTTAGGACTTTCAAGAGAAATGGAATTTCATGCTGACGAAATTGCAGCCAACATAACTGGTTATAAGCCTCTTAAAAAATCTTTGTTGAGAATGTCGTTGGCAGATATTTCATTTAACAATGTTTTAAATTTTTATAACGGAAAAATTTCCGAAAACACAAGGAGTGAAAACATATACATAGACCAAAAAACAGCTATCCGCTTTCTTGCAGAAATAAATAATCTTGCCACCACGAACGATCTTCCCGATATTTCATTAGAAGAACAAAGCAAATTTGATAAATCTAAATTAGTTATTAAAGACCAATGGGCTTCCCATCCCACTATTAAAGAAAGAATAGAAAGATTGGAAAAAACAGGTCTTTTAGCTCATAATAATTCGGATATTCTTGCAAATAATGTATTTCTAAACATTGATAAATTACAAAAACAGCTAACGGATAAACTTTTTGAACAGATAAATTATCAGGGAGAAATAAAGTTCTTTTCAGTTAATGATTTTCAGGAAGAATACAAACAAGAAACTTTATCAAATTCGTTCCCAAAAATATATAATGGTTATTACGATCATAAAATCACAACCTACATAGAATTGAATAATAGTAATTTAGCTGATAGCAATATTAGTTTTGAAGAACTGTTTTCTGATAAAAAAATAGATATGGTTTATACGGCGATTGCTTTGCAAAATGATATTGAGACGCTAAAAAAACATCTCGAATAATTCACTACCTATAAAAACTTTTGATTATGATGGAGTGAGATATAAACGAAAAAATACCGGTAGCCTTATTGAAAAACTCAAAATTGAATTTGAAAATATTAATGATCAAATTAAAATAAACGATACTAACATATATAAATACTTTGAAAAAGCAGAAAACCAACAAAACAAACCCAAAAAATTAGAACGACTTTATTGTGAATTTCTTGAATTTGACAAGATTTTTGAATCAAAATATGATATATATATCAAATTACTAAATGAATTGCAATTTGTGAGTGTAACGACACCCTATGAAAACATAAAGAGTAATTTAAAAAAGATTATGACAACAGAAGATATTTTAAAACAGGAGATTATCAATATCTTATCCGACAATATTTTTACGATAGAAATTACATCTGAAATAAAACAGAATTTAGAACTGTACACTTCAAAAACGTGGGATTATTTTTGGGTAACTACCTACTATGATGAAAATTTAAATATGCTTTATACCGCAATACATAACTATGCCTATTTACTATCAAGAAAATATTTTTTAATGAAAAAGGCAATATTAATATATCAAGAAGAACTAATAAAAAAAGGCTAAAACTGCTGCTCTTCCCCCGCAAAAAGGTCATCAATCTTGGCAAGCCCTACGTTTTGGTAATAAAATTTCAACACATCCTCAACGCTAAAACCTTCCCGTATCATACGAGCGGCGCCTTCTTGACTTAACCCTACACCGTGCCCATAACCTCTGCCATCTAAAATCACGCTATCACCTTCTTGTCGAACGCTGAAAAATGTAGAACGCAACCCTAAATCTCCACGCATACTGCGTAGCGGGATAGTGCTATGAAAATGTGTTTTGCGTTCGTTTTGTTCGAAATTCAAAGCTTTTTCGAGTTCGGTTTCGTTGAGAATGTCATATTGGTAGTGTTTATCCAATAAATCCAACCATTCGCTTGTAGTGTAGGTTTTTTGCCATGTTGAGCCGCGCATTCCAAACGAGAATGTGTCAACAACTCCTTTTAAATAAGGCGTTGCAGTAACCCAAACATCTTCAGAATTAATCGTTTGTCCGCCCGAATTGGCGTGAAATGCAGCCGTAATCATTCGGCGGTTGTTATCCACCAAAACCGACCCTGCGGTTTCTGTTGCCGCCTGAAAAATTTTCTCTACATTGTTGCGTCCGTAATAAGCTTGACAATGCACACCATCACAAAGGTTGTAGCCATCTCTTCGGTGTTTTCGAAGATTGGCCATTGCATACGTTCGAGAAATAATGGCTTGGATTTTGAAAAAATCCAAATCATTGCTACTTCCAAACACTTCGGATTGAATAACGCCTGCAACATAGTTTTCAAGTTCGACAATGTTGATGATACGTAGAGCATTGTTTTCCACAGAAATATCCAGCTGATCATCGTACATCCGGCTTCTTATACCAGCTTGATCGGGTGAAAGTTTGAATATGTTTTTTGAGCCTTCACCAATAGCAAACACTGTTTTGAAAATGCCCAATTCTTCGTCGTGTTTCAACACTCTAACACCTCTGGCACCTTCTGCTTGAAGTGTTATGCTGTCGTTTTCGTTTAATTTGAGGATTTCTTTGCCGTTTTCATCCGTCAAGCGATATTGCCCAGAAACACAGGTCAATTGTGCTTTTTGAATAGTTTGATTAGCAAAAATTCGTACATTAATATCTGTAGCGTAAACGCAGTTGGCCACCACACAAAATAGAACTAAAAAGAGCAGTTTTTTCATGTTTGTTTCAAATAGTCAAGGATTGTTTCTGCGGTACGTAGGCTGGCATTGGATTCCCCGAGTTTTTGTTTGAGAAGTTTATAATCGGAAATTTGTGTTTCACGATACAAAGATAAGCATTTTTTTAATTCTGACACTAAATTTTCCGTATTTAATTTGTTTTGAATAAGTTCTGAAACAACAGGTTTGTCCATAATTAAATTCACCAACGAAATATACTTAATATCTACTACGTTTTTGGCGATAAGGTACGATAGCGGATTTCCTTTGTAGCAGACTACTTCAGGAACTTCAAACAAAGCGGTTTCCAAGGTCGAAGTCCCCGATTTCACCAATGCCGCTTTTGCGGAGCGAAGCAGGGGATAGGTTTGATTGAAAACTAACCTTACATCTTGCTTTCCGATGATTTTTTGGTACAAATTACGGTGTTGTTCTGTTCCTGCAATCACAAATTCATATTCAGGGAAATGTGGAATTACAGATAGTTGTAAAGGAAGAATAGTTTGAATTTCCTGTTTTCGACTTCCCGGAAGTATGGCAATAATCGGCTTTTCGCTTTTTGAAACGTAGGCAGGTTCTGTGTTTCGTGCGATTGCATCCAACAGTGGATGCCCCACAAATTCAGCATCTATGTCGTGTTTGGTGAAAAAATCTTTCTCAAAAGGCAAAATTACCAAGAGTTTGTCAATATATTTTCGCATTAATTTCACACGAGATTTGTGCCAAGCCCAAACTTGCGGCGCAATATAATAAATGACTTTAATTCCTCGTTTTTTAGCCCATTCTGCAATTCTCAAATTGATACCGGGGTAGTCAATCAGTACAATCGCATCGGGCTTAAATTCTAAAATATCTTTTTTACAGAAATCAAGATTTCGCAGAACAGTTCTAAGATTTCTGACCACTTCCACAAAGCCCATAAACGCCAAATCTCGATAGTGTTTTCGCAGTTCAACACCTTCTTTTTCCATTAAATCACCACCCCAACCGCGAATTTCAATATTGGGTTTCAATTGCTTAAGTTCACGAACTAAATTTGAGCCGTGCAAATCACCTGAGGCTTCCCCTGCGATGATATACAGCTTCATAAATTGAGATGATTTAATTTTTCAATTACACTAAGCGCTGTAAGATCGTACTGAATAGGAACGATCGAGATATAATTCTCTTCCAAAGCATGAATATCCGAATTGTGAGCAACATCTTTAGCAATAAATTCGCCTGTGAGCCAGTAATAATCGCCATTCCAAGGATCTTTTCGAGCAATATAGTCTTCTTCCCAATATGCATTGGCTTGTGTACAAACTTTGATACCCTTAATATCCTCTTTCTTGGCTTTTGGAATATTCACGTTTAACGAAATTCCTTTTGGAATTGGCGTTTCGATAATATCAGCAATAATTTTTCGAATAAAATCAGCACTTTGCAAAAAATCGGCGTCGTGATGATAGTCCAATAAAGAAAAACCAACGGATTTGACACCTTCCATAGAACCTTCGATGGCTGCACCCATTGTCCCACTGTAAATCACATTTGATGAGGCATTTGAGCCATGATTAATTCCTGAAATCAGCAAATCTATCTTTTGGTTTTCCAAAGCGATTTTTAGTCCCATTTTCACACAGTCAACGGGTGTTCCCGAGCAAACATATTCTCGATAACTCACTTCTTCTTTCAGTAAAGTCAAGCGTAATGGACGATTAACAGTTATAGCATGCCCCATTCCCGACATAGGGTCATTAGGCGCTACAACAGTTATATTTCCAAATGGGCGTGCAATTTCGATGAGCGTTCGAAGGCCTTTGGCGTGGATGCCGTCGTCGTTAGTGATTAAAATATTCAACATGGAAAATGTAGGGGCGGGGTTTGCCCACCCCTTACCAATTATCGGTTATTATATTGTTTTAGAGCCAATTCCAGACATTCCATCGCGTTACGCAGATCGTTTTCATTCAAAACATAACTGATACGAACTTCGTCTTTTCCGCCACCACTCCCCGGAGAGTAAAAACCGGTTGCAGGCGCAAACATAACGGTTTGTTTGTTGTGTTCGAATTTTTCCAAAAGCCATTGGCAGAATTTATCCGAATCATCGATAGGCAAGCGAGCCATAACATAAAACGCACCATTTGGTTTCGGGCAAAAACAACCTTCCATTTTATTGATGGCATCTACCACGATATTTCGGCGTTTGGTGTATTCTGCAACCACTCCATCGAAGTAAGATTGTGGTGTATCACATGCGGCTTCGGCAAAAATCTGTCCGTAACTTGGTGGACTCAATCTCGCTTGAGCGAATTTCATGGCTACATTGTAAATGTCTTTGTTTTTGGATACAAGTGCTCCAATACGCACGCCACAAGCGGAATAGCGTTTAGAAACAGAGTCTATCAAAATAACATTTTCTTCAATACCTTTGAGTTGAAGAGCCGATATCGTTTCTGCGCCATCATAGCAAAATTCGCGATAAACCTCGTCAGAAAGCAAAAACAAATCGTGTTGTTTAACTACCTCTGCTAATTCCTCCATTTCTTTTCGAGAATAAACATGTCCCGTAGGATTCCCCGGATTGCTAATCAAAATCGCTTTTGTTTTAGGCGTAATAACTTTCTCAAATTCCTTTATGGATGGAAGTGCAAAACCATTCTCAATCGTGCAAGCAATCGGAACAAGTTTAGCTCCTGCATAAACCGCCATTGCAGTGTAATTAGCATAAAACGGCTCCGGAACTATGATTTCATCACCCGGATTTGCGCAAGCAAAAACAGCAAACAAAACAGATTCCGAGCCGGAACCGGTGGTGATAATTTCAGTATCTTCAATATTAATACCACAATCTTGGTAGTATTTTGCTAATTTTTTGCGGTACGATATATTTCCGGCAGAGTGGCTATAATCAACATGTTTGAGTGTATTGTTGCGAACTGCTGCAAGTGCACCTTCCGGAGCATCAATATCGGGTTGACCGATGTTTAAGTGATAAATGTGAACACCGCGCTTTTTGGCATCTTCGGCATAAGGAACGAGTTTCCGAATTGGGGAAACCGGCATTTGGATTGCTTTCTGTGAAATTGTTGGCATAATTTATGGTTTGTTTTTTAGTTTTGTACGGGATTTACATTGCCGGTAATGCGAAGCGTGATACGATCGCTATTATCGCCAACGGAATTTGAAATAATCGTAATGGCTTTACCGATATTGCCTAAACGGTGGGTGTCATAACGAACTTTGATCGTACCTTTTTCACCGGGCATAATCGGCTCGCGTGGCCAGCTGGGTACGGTGCAACCGCAAGTTGCGTTAACATTTCGCAAAATCAAAGGCTCGGTGCCAACGTTTTCGAATACAAATTCGCAGTAAGGATCGGCACCTTGTATAATTTGACCATAGTCGTGAACTTGTTTTTCAAACACAATGCGAGGTCCTTCAATGCTTGAAGTTTCATCCTGAGCATTTACGGAAAACGCCGCAAATGCAATCAATACGAGAGTATAAATTTTTTTCATGTTATTTTTTTTAAAGAATTTTTTAATTTTTATTTGGCCATTACAGTCCCATTAATTCGAAGAACAATACGCTCGGTTTTGCCGTTTGAAAAAACGGTAACGGTTTTACCCATCGGACCCAAAATATGCGTATTGTAGCGAACCGCTACCACACCTTCTTGACCAGGCATAATTGGTTCTCGTGGCCAACTTCGTATGCTCACACATGTACCACAAGAAGGATTTACCTGCATCAAAACCAAAGGTTCGGAGCCAATGTTTCTAAACTTAAAATCTATATCGCCGTTACTGTTTTCAACGATTTCGCCAAAGTCATGAACCAATCGTTCGAATTGAATCTCAGGACCTTCCACATTTGGAGTAAACGAAGTTGAGGATTCCGGAGTACCGGTCAAGTTAACTCTTTGTTGAGCATTCATAGAAAGTGTTGCGACGATAAATGCAAATACAAGAAAGCAAATTTTTTTTTTCATAATGTTATAAGTTTAAAATTTCTATTTTGACGTTTGGAGCCGTAAAAGGTTTAATTTTTCATTATTTTTTTTGATCAAATTTTTAGGGCACAAAGATACGCATTTTTTTTGATAATGCAAAGAAAAAACATATCTTTTTATTAACTTGCTAATGTCGAAAAAAAACCTTATCTTTGTGGAAAAATCAACAAAACAGAAAATGAATAAAAAACCGATCACTACAGTTGCTAATTTAATTTTACATAAAAACACAACCTTGATTGCGATTGTTGTTCTTTTGATTTTGCTAATTATTGAAGGCTTTACAGGAATTCCTGTGCATAAATCAATCGTATTTTTTCTGTCTATTTCAGTATTGATGCTTATCTTGGCGTTTGCTGTTTTGAAGCGAATGTCCGGTTTTTCATTGAAAAATACGGCATTTTTGCTCACTCATGCAGGGCTGTTCATGGTGTTGCTTTTCGGCTGCTTGGGGAGTTTACAATTTCAAAAACTTTATGTTCGCACGTTTCACGGAGTTACTGAAAATATTGCCTTTGATGATGATTCATCGGTATACCAACTTCCGTTTCAAATCACGTTGAAAAACTTTGAAGCGGAGTTTTACGACAATCATCAACCGAAATCTTACAAGGCAGAAATTATGCTGAAAGACGGCGATACGGAAAAACAGGTTGTGCTCGCAGTGAACCATCCTGTGCGGTTTATGGGTTATGATGTGTATTTGTCAAGCTATGATAGACGAAATCCGAATAACCCTGATTTCGTGTTGTTTATAACGGTTTACGATCCTTATGTTTATGCTAAATATTTTGGAATTATCGTACTTTTGATGGGACTATTTTTGTATATTTGCACGTTATCATTTTCTAAAAACCGTCTTGTATCCCTGTTCATAGCATTGTTTGGATTAGGATTTTCGTACATGGTTTTTTCTCCGTATTTGTTCAAAGTAAAAAATTTAGTACCGGCATTGCAAAGTTTATGGTTTGTTCCGCATATTGCCGTGTATATGTTTGCTTACGGGGCATTGGCAGTAGCGTGTTTGCTGAGTATCTACACCATTTGTACCCGTAGGGGCGAAAAATTTTTCGTCCCTACGGAATTGGCAACCTACTTTTCCTTAAAACTCGGCACTTGTCTCATGGGCATCGGCTTGCTTTTCGGTGCGCTGTGGGCAAAAATAGCGTGGGGAAATTTTTGGAGTTTTGACCTCAAAGAAACTTGGGCAGCAATTGCATGGTTTGCTTTTTTAGGCGTTTTGCATTTTAAATATGCTTACAAAAATCGCCCCAAAACCCTTGCCATACTTGTTATTATTGCTTTTTTACTTTTACAAATGTGTTGGTTTGGTGTCAATTATTTGCCAGAAGTTTTGAAAAGTTTACACAGATATTAGGCACAAATAATTTGCACTTTGTCGCCTTCAATTTCAGAAGAAAGAATCTCTTTACCTTGAATTTTCGGGGCTTTCAAACCATGGTGCAGGTATTTATTACCGGTAAGGATACGTGCTTCGTCCCACAGATTTTGTTGGATAAAATTTAGCAATAATTTTGCTCCGCCTTCGATAATCATAGATTGTATGTTTTGCGCGTGTAAATCGATTAAAATTTCTGGAATATCGCTTATTTCGTAGATTTTTGTTGGCTGAGAGTTATCAAAAAAAAGTAAATCTTTTGCTAATTTATGATTTTTATCGATCGTTATCCGCAATGGATTTTTTCCGAAATAGGCTCTAACATTGAGGTGTGGGTTATCAATTAAAACTGTATTTGTTCCAACCATAATCGCAGATTCTTCGCTACGCCACTTGTGAACAAGGTTTCGCATGGCTTCATTGGTAATCCAACGTTTAGTTTCACTGTACATAAATCCATCCAAACTCTCTGCCCACTTCAAAATAATATAAGGTCGCTTTTTTTCGATATACGTAAAAAAACGACGATTCAAAAAACGTCCGTCATCTTCCAGAACGCCTGTAATAACTTCTACACCTGCATTTCTCAAACGTTCAACACCTTTTCCGCCAACTTCAGGGTTGGAATCTAAATTTGAAACAACAACTTTCGGAATTTGTTTTTCAATAATGAAATCCGCACAGGGTGGGGTTTTCCCGAAATGTGAACACGGTTCTAAATTTACATACAACGTTGAATTTTTTAACAAATTTTCATCTTTTACATGCAAAATTGCATTACGTTCCGCGTGGTTTTTTCCGTATTGTTGATGAAATCCTTCCGAAATAATTTTCCCTTCGTGCACAATTATGCAACCTACCAGCGGATTTGGCGCTACATACCCCAAGCCGTTTTGTGCGACTTGAAAACAGCGTTGCATATAGATTTCATGAATATTCATCCGAATGAAAAAGGTGTTAAACTAATTTTTTTATCCAATAGTCTTTTTCGCCTTCGAGAAGGTCAACCGGTGGAATTTCAATCATCGTGTAGCATCCGGGTGATTGTCGGAAACTGGCACGTGCCGCGCAAACCAAGATTTGCGCAGTGAGCGCAGGATTATTAATTCGCATGCTGAATTCTAAAATTTGATTTTGTGTTTGTCCTGAAACTCCCGTGCGAACCATATTTACACCGTGTTCAAGGTTGTGATATTTTGAAATATCATCTACAAAAACAACATGTGTATCATCTGTTACAAAATAATCGTCGGTTTTTAGTAAATGTTTGACAGTTTCAGAGTTTGCGCCATCTTCCAATTCGATATAAACCATTCTGCGATGAATTCCTTCGCCAAGTGGAATGGTTATTGAAAGTGCGTCTTTCACACCTTTCACAGCTTTTGCCGCAACACTGTGCCCCATGCTCATGCCCGGTCCGAAATTGGTATACGTCAAGCCTTTTTGAGCCATGGCTTCCATCAACGTACGAATCACAGAATCTGTTCCCGGATCCCAACCTGCGGCGATAATAGAAACGGCTTTGTTTGCTGTAGCAATAGGGGAGAGCTGCTGTTTCAGATTCCAAATATTGCTATGAATATCATAACTGTCTACGGTATTGATGCTCATTTTTAAAATTTCACTGGCATGCGGTTCTACGTTACGTGTAGGCGTACAAAGAATGGCGACATCTACATTTTCAAGTTTGAAAATATGATCAACAACCTTATAATTTTTCAACTCCTCAGGAACATCCGATGCATTGCGTCGAACAATTCCTGAAATTTCAAAATCCGACGACGCTAAAAGCGCTTCTAACACGTACTTCCCGATATTTCCATAGCCGATAATTGCTGCGTTTTTCTTCATAAAAAATTGATTTGTTATTTTTTCTTCAAAGTCTATAATGCTTTCTAACTGCAAATTTCCCATTGCAAAGATACAAAAAAAACCGAAACTCGCAAATCGGCATTTGAGTTAAGAATAAAAAAAGTGAAGGGGGCAGGATAAAACCCACCCCCTTCACGTGAACCAAAACCAAAATAATATTTACTGTTTCACTATTTTAATTGGAACAATCGCTGTTTTCGTATGGATTCTTACAATGTAATTTCCAATTGGCAGAGATTGTAAATCTAGTATTTTGCGATTGCCTTGCAACTGCATCATCACTTTTCCATTCAAATCTAGAATAACGATTTGCTGTATCATTTCCTCGGTTTGAATGTGCAATAGATCTGTTGTTGGGCTTGGAAAAACTACAAATAATTCTCTGCTGGTAGTTACTACGATTGATGTTTGATCATCGGTAAATGTAGCAGAAATAGTAACATGATCGTCCAATATGTGGATGTGTGTTTCATCCGTACCACCGTGCCACCACTCAACAAATTTGAAGCCTTCGTGAGCTGTTGCAATCAAGGTCAGTTCTGTACCTTCTTCCAACTCATCACCATGAAAGACTTCGTCTTCGTCGCTCATTACAGTAATTATACCGCCAATTCCTGGTGTGATTGTTACCGTATAATAGATGGGGATTGCTTCGAACGTTGCACCGATAGCGATGTCGCTATTTAACGTAATCGAACGAGGATTTTCAGTGTTTCCATCCCACCATTGGGCAAACTCATAGTCCGTATCGGGCATTACGCTCAAAGTTAGGATTGTACCTTCCTCTAACTGATCTCCGGTGTTCACTGCACTTGTGTCGTTCATTACGGTAATAATTCCGTTAGCTGGCGGAATGATTGTTACCGTATAAGTCGGAATTGCTTCGAATGTTGCACTGATGGTAACATTTTCGGTTAGAGTGTGCGTGCGGGTTGCATTGGTGTTGTCGTCCCACCATTTTTCAAATACATAACCGGTGCCGGGGATTGCTGTTAAGGTCAATATAGTACCTTCTGCCAACACATCGCCGTCTGCAACAGGGTTATCGCCGCTCATAACAGTAATGGTTCCGTTGGTTGCAGGGGTAATGTTTACTGTGTAAGTTGGTGTCATAGGTATGGGTTTTCCAATGATCGTCCAGGCCAAAACTCTTGAAGGGAATGATGTTCCGGTATTTGTACCAGCTAATGTACTCGAAGTTTTATTGATTTTTTGGATCGTTGTACCATTGAATGTGGTTGCATAAACTTCATTGGTTCCCCGATCAACGGCAAGCATACCGGTAAATGCTGTTACATTGTTTGCCCTTGCTTGTGTAAAAACACCCGTTGTTAGATTTACTGTACCTAATCCACGACCGGAGGCTATGCCTTGAGCATAGCAAACGCCGTCGTTATCAATGGTAATCGTAACTGCAGGAGATAAATTCGAACCGATTTGAGTTAACTCGCCGTTTGTTAAGTTCA
>WRCN01000004.1 GCA_009783885.1 Bacteroidales bacterium
CTTCACAGAAAATATTTTTAACGAGCTGTACAATGATGAACATTTGTTGCAGTTGCTGGATAGCATTGCGGCTCTGATTGCAAACGGTGGAGATGTGCATAATTTCATCCAAGAAATTGTTAATCAAATTTCTCAGGATACTTATATTACTCAACTGGGTGATTCTATTGTGAACTACATCACTAACAACTTCCCTGAAGAGCTTGGCCAAACTATTTTGAACTACATCACCAACAATGTAACTCAAGAATTGACCGACAGCATTATGGCTAATGTGGTAGTAGAAGGCGACAACGGTATTATAGTAGAAGGTAGCGGCACAAGCAACATTACAGTGAAATTGCCCGAAGGAGGCAAAGACGGACAACTTTTGGTTTGGAACCACACCTTGCAAACTTGGGCTCCTACTGATCCACTTCCAACAACTAAACAAGTTACAATTCCTGTTGCAAACGGAACGTTCAATACCGAAAATTTGATTTTCTACGGTAGCACTGCGGCCACAACTAATCCTTTGCAAGTTATATCTATTGAGCCTATTTTTGCAAACCCTACCTTGCGTCGCAACTTTTTGCGCGTAAACGCAGAATTCCAAGTGGAAGACAGGGTTATCGAATGGTCAGTTAGCATCGAAAACCGCAACTTTAATCCTATCAACGAATTTACGCTGGTAAGCATTATTATCACTTATATTTGCGGAGATACAACACCTTTGACAAGCGATACGCAAGGTTATAGCATCTTAGTCGGATATTAATCCGTACAAGAACGAACTAACAGGGTGTTGTCGTACGGCAAACCTGCAACAGCACCCTGTTAAATTGAACAAATGCGTAATATAAAAGCAATGAAAACTGCAAATTACAAACTTGTAAAAACACATTATAAACTGGTAAAAACTATGAAGTATATAAAGTATATTATTATCACACTACTACTGACAATTCTTATCAGTATCGGAGATACTTTTGCGCAAATGCCAGGTTACTTGTCCGGAAGAATGACTATTGGCGAAAATTCCACTTTGATCAACGGTAACCTGACTATTGGTAGCTCGAGTGAGTTGTTTTTAGGGTCTAATCAGCCTCTTTTGCAGCAAAGAAATACGCTATATAAAATTGGAAATTACAAAGGCATAGCCGGAGCGAGAATCTACATTTCGGTTGCAGATAACAGCAACGAGCATGGTACACGTGGGCATTTCAATATCGTTGGAACAGCAAACGGAAGCACAGAAATCATACTTGACATATTCAACAACTGGGACGGATCGCGTATAGACCTTGCAAGAGCGCACAACGCCGGAAGCAATAGCGTTGCATTCACCATGCAGGAAGGCATTTACAACGGACGAGAGGCTTATTTGGAAACTCGTATAGAAGGTAATGATCGGGTATGGTTTCTTGCAGAAAGAATAACAGAAGAGGAGTGCCTCCCGTCGTTGATTGTACAAAAAAGAAATAATACACTCGTGGTTGATAACAATCCTATGAGTAATGGAGGTTTCAACTTCGTCTATTACAAGTGGTACCGAAATGATGAACTGATTCACGAAGGTTCGTATGGTAGTGGTTTGGGCGGATTTTACAACACAGGGACAAATAGCCTAAACCCTTACGACACGTACCATGTTCTTGTAATTGACCAATACGGCAATGAGCATCGCAGCTGTCCATACAATCCAACAATTTTCGTTCCTCAAACGAAAATAATTGCTTACCCAAATCCAACTACCACAAGTCAATCGTTAGTAATGGTTGACGTACAAACCAACGATACTGAACTCCTTGACAAAGGCACGATAATTGTGTACAATCTCATGGGGCAACGCATCAAAGAAGTGCGCACCAACGGGCATCGCGTTACACCAATACAGTTGCCACAAACAGCAGGAACGTACCTGTTTCGTTTCGTTTCGGGCGATGTTCAAGAAGTAATAAAAATTATAGTGTACTAAAAAATAAGGAAAAAAATGATGAAAATTCAATCAACTAAAATATGGTCAATTTCAAGGAAATTACTATTCGCATCTATTTTTTCTTTGCTATTAGCCAATGTGCAAGCACAAACAACAGAACCCGTAGAAATAGGGATAGAAGCACAAGCAGGAGATACTGTCAAAAAAACGGATACTATAAATAAAGCCGAAGTAGAAGTCGAGGAAACGCAAATATTCTGCCGTCACGAATTTTCGATTTGGACTGCAGGGGGAATGTCTGCACTCAATTATAAACCAAGTTTTGGAGAGCGCGATCTAAAAGCAGGTGGCACATTTGGAATAGGCTACACGTACTACTTTCATCCAAAATGGGGCATCCATGCCGGTTTAGAAGCAGCTGTTTACAACACAACGTTTCGATTCGGAAAACTCAAAGATGTTCATTACGCTCGAAACGGTTTTGATGATCTCACTCCGGGTTGGACAGGCGATGACGAAATAATTGATTACCATACGGAAATATCAAACTACACCGAAAGACAACAGTTGTATAGCCTAAACATTCCATTGATGCTGCAATTCCAAACGCCAATAGCGAACGGAAAACATCAGTTTTTCGCATCGGCAGGTGCAAAACTCGGCATTCCAATCCAAAACACCTACAAAGTAAGTAATGCAACGCTTTATACATGGTATTACGATCACAAACACAACGTAGAAATACGTCCCGATCCCACAGATTACGGTATACCATCCCTTGAGGCTTTAGGTTGTTTTTATAATCTTCCTTACTCTACCAGAAAGAAAGCAAACGATTTCAGATTAGCCGGCATGGCAAGTGTTGAAACAGGCGTGAAGTTTCACTTGAATCCGAAACTTTCGCTCTATGTAGGTGCATATTTTGACTATGGTTTCAATAACGTTAGTAAACATAGCGGCAAACAATTTTTTGACTTTGATCCGGAATATGTTCAAATGCACTCAAACAGTGTTTTGTCGTCGCAGTACTCCAATAATGGCAGACCTCTAACGAATTTCACCGATAAGGTTGCGCCGATAGCATTTGGACTAAAAGTTCGTATGGGTATCAATGTGTGTCACATTCCAAGAGTTAGAAAAGCTAAGAAAGCACAGGTCATAAACGTTACAGTCACATGTAACTGCACCCACCAATGCAACTGCAACTCAAAGAGATCGGGCAAAGGTCACGAGACACGCCGCCACCGCAGGGCCGAAGCCGATGCTGCAAACTTAAACTATTTTATCGAAAATACGGCAAACAACCAAGTTCCGCAACGCGAACCGTACACGAAGTTAGAGCTTGAGGAATTCGAACGTGCAAGAAAAGAATATGGCGAATTGGAAGATATGTTGGTATTGCAGCTTGAGGGTTATGAAGTAAACCAAAGCAGACTCACTCCAAGAATGCTATCTGCATTAGACACAAAAATAGAGCAACTGCAAAAATACAACAACTCAAAATACATCATCATTTGCGAAGGACACTCCTGCGATATAGGCACGGCAAATTACAACATGTCGTTAGGACGCCGTCGTGCAGAAGTTGTGCGAAATCGCTTAATCCAAAAAGGTTTCGATCCTCGCAATGTAAAAGTGGCTTCGAAAGGTCAAACCATGCCCATAGTTGAAAATTCAGACGAGGCGCATCGCAAAATCAATCGCAGAGTTGTGATTTTGATTAAGCTGGCCGAATAAAACTATATTTGCGTAATAATTCAAAACATTTTATAATTTTGTAAAACATCCAAAACTACTATCTATAAAAACAACAATAATAAAATCAATGAAACACACATTGTGAGATAAGCTTTGTTTGCAAAAAATAAGGCTCAAGATACCTTGAGCCTTATTTTTTGTTCGTTTGATGATTTTTTCGTATCTTTGCAGTAAAAATCAACTACCATGAAAGGAATTATCTTAGCCGGTGGTGCCGGAACACGCCTACATCCACTTACGCTCGCCATGAGTAAACAAATGATGCCGATCTACGACAAACCGATGATCTACTATCCTCTTTCAGTGCTGTTGATGGCTGGTATTCGCGAAATATTAATCATTTCGACACCACAAGATTTGCCAAATTTTGAACGCCTGTTGGGCGATGGAACTTCGCTTGGTTGTAAGTTTTCTTACGCCGTGCAAGAAGTGCCGAACGGACTGGCACAAGCTTTCGTAATCGGTGAGAAATTTATAGGAAACGATAAAGTAGCACTCGTTCTGGGTGACAATATCTTTTATGCAAGTGACCTCGAAAAATTGTTGCAAGAAAACAATAATCCGGATGGCGGCGTGGTATTTGCTTATCACGTGTCCGACCCCGAACGTTATGGTGTGGTTGTGTTTGACAAAGATTTCAATGCTGTTTCCATCGAAGAAAAACCCAAACAACCTAAATCAAACTATGCTGTTCCGGGTTTGTATTTCTATGATAATTCCGTTGTCGAAATTGCGAAAAATCTTACACCAAGCGCGAGAGGTGAATACGAAATTACAGACGTGAACAAAAAATATCTCGAAATGAACAAACTCAAAGTTTGTATTCTCAGTCGAGGAACGGCTTGGTTAGATACCGGTACGTTTGAATCGCTTTTGCAAGCCAGTCAGTTTGTTGAAGTGATCGAACAACGTCAAGGTTTGAAAGTTTGTTGTATCGAAGAAATCGCATGGCGACAAAAATTCATCACAGATTCACAATTGGAAGAACTTGCGAAACCTTTGCTGAAAAGCGGATATGGGGAATATTTGCTGAAACTTTTGAAACAAAATTAGTATTGTAAGGGCGGGGTAAACCCGCCCCTACGGGAACTCATAAATTATTAAGAATTTGCATATGAAAAAGATTTTCACATGGATTATACTTGCAGTCCTATCAGGCATAACATCACAATTTGCCAACGCACAAACAACGCCAAGTGGCATCCCGATAGCAGAATTGGAGCAATTTGTTAATGATTTTGCACAAGAAAAAATAGGTGTGAACACAATAGGAGCTCAAGTTGCTATTGTAAAAGACGGGCAATTAATTGTAAACAGTGTTTTTGGCTATGCCATACAAGGCGAGCGAAAAGCCACAATAGACGATGTTTTTGAGTGGGGTTCTGCAACAAAATTATTAATCTGGGTGAGTGTTTCTCAACTTTTAGAACAGGGTTTGATCGACTTAAACACCGATATCCGCGACTATCTTCCGTCCAATTTTTTCAGAAGGATACGCTTTGACGCTCCGATTACCATGTTGCATCTCATGAATCACAACGCAGGTTGGGAAGACCGATTTGTAAATTTATTTCTCACAAATCCAAATCGTATTACAAATTTGGAAGACGCCATACGTGCTTGGGAACCCAAACAGATTTACGCACCGGGCACTATTACGGCTTATTCCAATTATGGAACGGCTATAGCAGGTCTAATCGTAGAGCGTATAAGCGGAATACCATTTCATCAATATGTAATGGAACATATCTTTATGCCACTTGGAATGTTTAATACAAGCATACATCCAACCCAACAAGATAATCCTTCTGTAGCAGAAAAACGAGAAAAAATTAAAGGCTATGTAGGAAGCAACGGCAATTTTTCTGTAATGCCAACAGAACGAATTTTTATTCCCCTGTATCCTGCCGGTAGCGTTATCGGAACTTCACGAGATGCAATTAAATTTTTAAATGCGCTGATGCCGGCAGAAGGAGAAACAAGTCCTTTATTTAATAGCAACAGCACTTTAAATCAAATGCTCACGCCAAGTTTCAGATTAAAAGAAAATTTTCCGGGATTTGCACATGGTTTTATAGAAAATTTTTATAGTATAAAAACTGTAGGACATGGCGGAAACACAGCCGCATTTTCTGCACTTTTTACGTTCTGTCCGGACGAACGCCTCGGCGTGGTCATTATGGCCAATCAAGCACAAGAATCTGCAATGTGCTACATGCTAACGATGAAGATATTCGGAAGATACGAGGGAACAGGACCAACAGAGGGATTTATTGACGCAAACACGTTGACAGGAATGTATTATTGGGCAAGACGACCGGTTACAGGATTTGCAAGCCTTTTCAATTCATTAATGATTTTTCCGATTAGAGCAACAGATGAAAACACACTTAATTTGATGGGTTCCACACTCACACAGGTTAGTCCCGGTGTATTCAGAAACGACGGCGGTTTTGCTTTGTTGGATATCATCAATTTAGTGGGTTTTGAAGTTGTGGACGGAGACGTACAACGCCTATCTGTTGTAGTGTTTGATTTATTACCGGCAAGCACCTGGAGACCCATAATTATATTTGGAAGTGCACTATGTTTTGGATTCGTTGTTCTGTTTTCGGTTGTCGCTTTTTTTATTACGATAGTTGGATTTATCAAACGTAAAGTAAAGAAACGCCAGTGGAGTCTGATAAAAAAGATAAATGCAACCATGAGCCTCTCGTTATTTTTGATAGTGCTAAACAACGTCATCTTGCTTGCAAGAGGGTTTAGTTTTGCAGCATATTCAACACTTATGGTACATTTTGTGCTAAACATTATTTACATGATAGTTGTTCCTGTTGGTATAGTTTTCATGATCAAGAATTTTAAGATTGAACGATCTAAAGGGGGCAAAGTGCTTGATGTTATGGTAATCGCATTTTCATTGATTTTTGCAGTGATATTGCTTGGGTGGGAGTTTTGGAGGTAAGAAATATTGTAAGGGCGGGTTTGAACCGAAGCACGAAGTGCGAGCTCGACAAAGTCAAACCCGCCCCTACGGGGACAAATAACAAAAACAACTATGAATAGTACGCATTTTTTAGAAAAAATTCAACACATTATTGAAACGGAAATCGTTTCAAAACAGCCGAATTTACTGTATGATCCGATCGTTTACAGTTTATCGCAAGGCGGTAAACGAATTCGCCCGTTGCTCACGCTAATGAGTTGTGAAATGTTTGGCGGTGATGTTGAAAAGGCTTTGTATCCTGCTGTTGGTGTGGAAATTTTTCATAATTTCACCTTGCTTCACGATGATATTATGGACAAAGCGCCTATTCGTCGAGGGCAACCTACGGTTTACAAAAGGTGGAACGAAAATGTGGCGATTCTCTCCGGAGATGCGATGTTTGCGGTGGCTTACGATTTTTTAACACGAACTGACTCGCGCTATGTCCAGCGGATTATTCAAGCGTTTAATCGTGTGGCCATCGGCGTTTGTGAAGGTCAACAATACGATATGGATTTTGAAACACAGGCCAATGTTACTATTCCAGAATACTTGGAAATGATTCGGCTGAAAACATCTGTTTTGTTGGGTGGTGCATTGGAAATCGGCGGAATTATTGGCCATGCAAGCGATTCGGATTTGAAACACTTGTATGCATTTGGCGAAAACATAGGGCTTGCATTTCAACTGCAAGACGATTGGTTAGACGTATATAGCGATGTAGAAAAATTCGGCAAAGTCCACGGCGGCGATATCGCTGTAAACAAAAAAACATTTTTGTATTTAAAAGCTATAGAATTGGCGAATGACGAGCAATCCAAACGATTGAAACATTATTTTTCGTCAACCGATTTTGACGCTAATGAAAAATTTAAGGCTGTTTTATCTATTTACAACGAACTCAACATTAGCGAACAGACTAAGTCTGAAATGCAGAAATACCAAGATATTGCAATGGATGCGTTATCGAAAATTTCTGTACCTCCCCTGTTTAAAGAACCGTTAAAAGGTTTGGCGGAAATTTTGCTAATGCGGGAGACTTAAGATTATTCAAACGTGCAGCAAGGAGATTGGCTTCGCCGAGCCCTTCGGAGTTCCTCGACTTCGCACACTACGGGTGCTACGCTCGGAATGACGGGTGCGCCATGGAGTGGAAAGGAAAAAAGGGAGCGGCTTTGCCGCTCCCTTTTTTCCTCCTGCTTTTATAAAAACCGCCGTCATGTCGAGTGAAGCGAAGCGGAGTCGAGACATCTCCTTGCTATGGAAGTCATAGAATTGATTTCAAAAAATGTTCCCCAAATTTCTTTCCAAATTCAGACGCCAAATTCTGCACCTCGCCAAGCGGACGAAATTTAAAGATAAATTTTTCATCATATAGATTGAATTTCAAAGCCGCTAAATTGGCTTCAATGATTTGTGGAGCCTCTCCACTCCAGCCATACGAACCGAATGTTCCGGCTAATTTGCCTCTATCTCGAAGTGGTGTCATCACTGCAAAGCATTGGTAAATCTGTAAGAGCGTATTTTGATTTAAGGTTGGCGAACCCAATAAATAAGCATTCGCTTTTTCAATTCGACAAGCCAATTCAGTGATTGGAATAAATTCCAAATCGCACAAATCCACTTCAATGTTTCCCGCTGCTTTCAAGCCTTCGGTGATTTTTTCAGCCGCTTCTTTGGTGTAACCATAAGCGGAAACATAACCAACAAACACGCGATTTTTTTGTGGTATGTCGTTCAAAAATTCTTGCGATAGTTTTTCACTTAAATCTACGTAGTACTTCCAATTTTTTCGAAGAATAGGCCCATGCCCTGGGCAAATGGTTTGAATATCCAACGGACGAATTTTTTCAATAGCCTTCAAAAAGGACTTGCTAAACGGCCGCAGAATATGTTGGAAATAATAGTGGAAAGCTCCTCCATACTTCTTCGTATCAATCAAATCATCGAACATGTTTTCATCACAATAATGCGCTCCAAATGGATCGCAAGAAAACAAAATTTTCTCTTCTTCCAAATACGTGAATATCGAATCCGGCCAATGCAAATTCGGTGCATTGATGAAATGTAGCATTTTATTACCAAGCGAAACCGTGTCGCCATCTTTCACAATTTGAGAATTGAACTTGCGGCCAATGATATTTTCCAAATTCGCAATCGCTACCGCACTTCCCAAAACACAAGCATTTGGAGCTACTTCGAGCAATTTTCCAAGTGCTCCGGAATGGTCGGGTTCGCTATGGTTGAAAACAATATATGCAATATCCTTAGGATTGACAAGGGTTTTGAGGGTTTCCAAATATTCATCCCAAAATTTCAATTTAGTCGTTTCAACAACTGCGATTTTTTCGGCTTGAATCACGTAAGAGTTATACGTAGTACCGAATTTGGTTTCCATGACAATATCGAAATGTCGAATGTCGAAATCCAAAGTGCCTGCCCAATGAACGGTTGGAGTGATTTGTAAGGTTTTCATAGTTTTTTTTTCTGCAAAGATACAACAAAATATTAATAACTCGACAATTTATTAGCATTTTTTTCGTATCTTTGCTAAAAAATTCTTTATGAACGAAAAAACGATTGACCTTTCAACGTATTCTTTATTAGATTTATTCGGCGCACAAGAAAAAAATCTCAAATTCATTCGGCAACTGTTTCCGAAAGTGAAAATAGTCGTTCGTGGGAACGAATTGAAAATGGCAGGAGAAGCAGACGAAATCGAACGTTTCGAGGAAAAACTCAATCATATTTTACAACATTTCGAGACTTATAATCGGTTGAATGAAAACGATATTATTCAAATCGTGGATTCCGACAGTAATTTCAAATTTTCTGAAAGCACTGTAAATAAAGATGTTTTGGTGCACGGTCGAAACGGCAAACCGATTAAACCGTTGACCGCAAATCAAAAAAAATTGGTCAAAGCCTGCGAGGAAAATGACATGGTTTTTGCCGTTGGTCCTGCGGGTTCGGGAAAAACCTATACGGCTGTTGCAATGGCTGTGAAAGCATTGAAAAATAAGGAAGTTCGACGAATTGTTTTGACTCGTCCTGCGGTTGAAGCCGGCGAAAATTTGGGATTTCTACCCGGTGATTTGCGCGATAAGTTAGACCCGTATTTGCAACCACTTTACGATGCACTTCGCGATATGCTACCTCAACAAAAACTGATTGACTATTTAGAAGATTACACGATTGAAATTGCGCCGCTCGCTTTTATGCGCGGACGCACGTTGGATCAGGCTTTCGTGATTTTGGACGAAGCCCAAAATACCACCGAAATGCAGATGAAAATGTTTCTCACACGCATGGGAAAATCAGCAAAATTCATTGTTACAGGAGATATAACACAAATCGACCTTCCCAAAAATCAATCGTCCGGACTTCTGCATGCCTTGAAAATTCTCAAAAATGTGAAAGGGTTGAGCATTGTTCAATTAACTGAAAAAGACGTTATTCGTCACCGATTAGTTACGGAAATTTTGAAAGCGTATTCCGCATCGTAACAAATTTTCGATTTAATTTTGATTTCTTCGAAAAATTTTGTAATTTTGTAGTATGGAGTATTATGCAAAAAAAGGTCGTTGGTTTTCAAAAAAACAAATAAGTGTGTTGATAAGCGTTTGTATATTTGCAAATTGCTTATTTTCACAACGTTTGGATTTTGGGAATCCATTAGATATTCCATGGAAATTTTCGGCTTCGTTTGGAGAATTGCGAGCGAATGCCTTCCATGCCGGAATAGATTTCAGAACACAACAAAGAGAAGGCTTACCGGTTTATGCTGTGGCTGATGGAACGTTGTCGCGCGTGGTGGTTTCGGCAACAGGCTATGGAAAGGCGTTGTATATTTCGCATGCCGACGGAATGATGACTGTTTATGCGCATTTGTCGAGATTTGTTCCTGCCATTGAAAAAGTTGTGAGAGACCAACATTATGCGAAAGAGTCATTCGAGTTGGACTTTCAATTTCCGGAACGACTGCAGTTTAAAAAAGGCGATTTAATTGGTTATTCGGGCAATACGGGATCGTCCGGAGGTCCACATTTGCATTTCGAAATACGAAACAGAGGTGGCGAAAATGCGATGAATCCTTCGCAATTCGGATACACCATAAAAGATAATATTCCCCCAATAATTTCAACGTTTGCAGTTTATCCGCACGGGCAACTTTCATTGGTCAACGGACAGCAAACCCCACTTCATTTGCCGGTTGATTGCAAAGGAACAAATTGTTCGATAAACTTGGACACAATTCGCATTTTCGGACAGTTTGCATTCGGAATTGAAGCCATCGATAAAATTAACGATGATCGAAGTATTTTAGGACTGTACACCATGCAAGTTTTCGTTGATGATGAGCTGAAATTTGCGTGGAGATTGGACGCGATGCCGTTTTCTCACATGCGGTTTCACAATGCATTCATAGATTATGCACACTTAGACAGCACCGGAAAACGCATTCAATGGACGTATGTATTGCCCGGAAATCGTTTGAATATTTACGAAAAAATTGATCATCGAGGCCTATTTTCGTTCTTAAAAAACGGCGTTCATAATTTACGTATAGAGGCTGCTGATTTCGCGAGAAATACAAGTGTTTTGAATGTTGTTTTATTAGTTGATGATGAAATGAAACCCATCGAAAATGAACGTCTTCACGCTGAAAAAGTCGACCATAGGCGCTTTTTTTCACACGCAGTCAGCAACACGTTTGAAACCAAAGAAATCCGCGTGGTTATTCCACCAATGGCGCTCTACGAACCGATTTATTTTGAATATCATGTGGATTCTTCGTCGGATTCTCGGATTTTTTCCAATATTCATCACGTCCACCGTTCGGGAACACCGGTACACATCAATTATTCGTTGAACATAAAACCGATAGGATTGCCTAAAAACCTCGGAAATAAAGCCTTAATCGCCAGTTGGGATGTGAAAAACCAACAATGGGTTGCCGAAGGCGGACGATTTAATAACGGATTTGTATCGCATAATATCAGAAAATTTAGTATATTTGCAGTTTGTATTGACACCACTCCACCAACTATCAGACCGGTTGATATACAAAATAACCGAGTTCCTACTTCGCAAAACGTGCTGACCTTTCGAATCGATGATGACTTTTCGGGCATAGAAACCTATCGTGCAACGATAAACGAACGCTGGTTTTTGATGGAGTACGATGCTAAAACAAAAACGCTGAAAGGCACGATAGACCCCAAATTGCCGAAAGGCGAACACGATTTTAAACTCACTGTAACTGATAAAATGAATAACCGAACCACCTATCAAGCCAAAATTATCCGATAATGCAAAACATACGCCTTTTTATTCCGCTTATACTTTTTTCCACCACATTTTTATTTGGACAAACGGTGACTCCTGTGCCTGTTCAAATCTCCGAACGTATTGAAAACATTGGAGGTACATACTATCATCTGCATACCGTAGAAAAAGGTCAAACCATGTATTCCATCACTCGAGTCTATCAAGTAACTTCAGGAGAAATCAAGCGAACCATAGACAAACCGGACATTCAAATCGACGAAATTTTAATGATACCGATGAGCGTCAAACGCTTGCAAGCACTAAAAAAAAGCGGACTCCTTCCGGAAGAAAAACCTGAACCTAATATACCAAAAACAGTGCCCGAAAATTCTGATGTCATCATTCTAAAAGAATTTACAAATCCACCAAAAACCACGTTAAATGTGGCTTTGATGCTTCCGCTTCATTTGAATGAAGTTGACCAAATCAGAATAAATTCAAGAGATAACGTACCACCGAGATCGTTTAGATTTCTTTCGTTTTATGAAGGTGCAACCTTAGCGGCACAAGCGTTTGAAGCCGAAAACGTAAAAATCAACGTGCACGTATTTGATGTTACAGACGACGAAAATACGGCTGTTAATTTGATTAGCAGTGGAAAATTAAACCGTATGGATATTATTGTTGGTCCTTTTCATTTGCGCTCGTTCAGGCTAATGAGCGATTTTGCTAAACAACAAGGCATTTTTATTATCAATCCTATATCCGAAAGAGATGATATTTTGGTCGACAATCCATACGTCATCAAAATTAATCCATCGGAGAGAAATCAATTGAATGCGTTCTTGCGTTATATTACGAAAGACAAAACTAAGCAACAAATTTTGATTGTTTCAAATGATAGTTTACCTAATGAAAAGGAGCGTTCAGAACAAGCGAGGTTATTTTTTGAAATGCATTACAGAGACTTCTATACACCTGTTTTCGTTGATATTTCGAAAGACCGATTTCAAGCATTCAATAATCTTTTATCGAACACAAAAAGGAATGCGATTATTTATTTGTCAAACAATCCGGCGTTTGTTACGGAAATTTTGACTCAAGTTCCTAAACGAGAAAACTCTGTGGAGGATGTGCTATATAGTTTGAATAGATTATCGCAGTTTGATTTCACGGAAATACAGTATTTAAGAGACTTGCAAACCCATTACACAACGCCTTTTTTTGTAGATCACGACAGCGAAAGAGTGAGGGATTTTGAGCGCTTGTTTTTTGAAACCTATCAAACTATTCCTGATAACAATGCTTACATGGGTTACGATGTGATGAATTTTGTTTTGACGATGTTAAACCTTGGAAATACAAATTATGGCAATTATTTAGAAACAAAAACCTTTAAAGGTCTCCACAACTCTATCCGTTTGAAACGTGCAGATCCCACACAGGGCTTAGAAAATCAAGAAACCAATATTTTAAAAATAGAAAATTTCAGATTTCAAAGGGTTAACAATTCATATGGCAAAACGAACTAAAAAAACAGAACAAACCGACGATACAACTGCGGAAAATGTTTCTCTGCAGACGTTGAAAAGTGAAAAATTTCGCCTTGTGAGCGGCGTATTTTTTGTGGCATTTGCACTGTTTATGCTGTTTGGTTTTGTTTCATATTTGTTTTCATGGTGGATTGATTTTGATCAAATTTCCCACATTTCAACCTACGATTTATTTGCCGATTCGTCTGCGAAAATTCGTAATGTAGCTGGTCGAATGGGGGCCTACGTAGCACATGTATTTATTCGAAATGGTTTTGGATTAAGTTCGTTTTTGTTTATTTTGATCCTGTTTGGAATTGGTTTAAAGTTGCTGAAAATTCCGATTTTTAAATTGCGAAAACTGATTTTACATTCGGCGTTTTTCATTGTTTGGGGTTCGGTTACATTGGGATTTATCACGTTGGGACTTGGAAAATGGAGCATTTTAGGCGGTATTTTTGGTTTTGAAATCGCGCACTATTTGAAAGCAGCAATCGGGGTTCCGGGGTTGATCATTTTGTTGGGAGGTGTGTTGATGATTTTCTTGTCTATTGCTTATAGCATGAACTTCAACTTCTACCCAATGATGAAAAATTGGTTTGAAACATTCAAAAAAGACACCCAATCCAATGTAAACGAATTACTGAAAGAAGACGAAGCTAATGAACATTCAGAGTTGATTTCAGAGGATGAAAATGCGTTTAGTTTGCTTGAGCAAATCGAAAAACGAGCACCAATAAATGAATTAATTTCACCTTTGCAAACCGATGATGAAGTGCCGTTTGTTATTGAAAATACAAACGATTCGAGAACTGATATGGACGAAGAATGTAGGGATGTATTACATATGCCCGAAGAGGAAGAGCCAATCAGACATGGCATAGAAACGCTCTACGATCCGTACGAAGATTTGTCGAATTACAAGTTTCCAACCTTGGACTTGCTCGAAGATTATGGCCTAAAGAACATCGATAATTCTAAGCAAACTGACGAATTGATGGCAAACAAAAAACTCATCGAAAACACGCTAAAAAGTTTCGGTGTGGAGATTGCGCAAATCAAAGCAACGATTGGACCAACGGTTACGCTTTACGAAATTATTCCCGCTTCGGGCGTTCGAATTTCTAAAATTCAAAATTTGGAAAACGACATTGCCCTAAGCCTTGCTGCACTTGGAATTCGGATTATCGCGCCTATTCCCGGAAAGGGCACAATCGGTATTGAAGTGCCGAACACGACCAAACAAATTGTGCCGATGAAAGTGATGTTGGATTCGTCGAATTTCAAAGATACAAAATTCGATTTGCCGATTGCATTAGGAAAAACCATCCAAAACGAATGTTATGTTGCAGACTTGACAAAAATGCCGCACTTGCTGATGGCAGGTGCTACAGGACAAGGAAAATCGGTTGGATTGAATGCTATTATTACGTCGTTGTTGTTCAAAAAACATCCTGCCGATTTGAAATTTGTGTTGGTAGATCCGAAAAAAGTTGAACTCACACTTTACAACAAAATCGAACGGCATTATTTAGCAAAATTACCCAATGTTGAGGATGCGATTATTACAGACACAAAAAAAGTTGTCAACACATTAAATTCGTTGTGTTTGGAAATGGATATGCGCTATAATCTTTTGAAAGACGCACAAGTAAAAGGGATCAAAGAGTACAATGCTAAATTTATTTCTCGCCGTTTAAATCCAAACGACGGACATCGCTATTTGCCTTACATCGTTTTGGTGGTGGATGAATTTGCGGATTTGATTATGACGGCGGGTAAAGAAGTTGAATTGCCGATTGCACGTTTGGCGCAATTGGCACGGGCTATCGGCATTCATTTGATTATTGCCACACAACGCCCGTCAGTAAATATTATCACAGGAACAATTAAAGCGAATTTCCCTGCACGAGTGGCGTTTCGCGTTACATCCAAAATAGATTCCCGCACCATTTTGGATAGCGGCGGGGCAGACCAATTAATCGGAAAAGGCGACATGTTGCTATCTACAGGAAATGAATTAATCCGCATTCAATGTGCATTGATTGATACGCCTGAAATTGAACGAGTAGCCGAATTTATCGGCGAACAGCGTGGGTATCCCGAAGCCTACGAACTTCCTGAATGCGCAGAAGAATCAGATGGTTCGAGAGGCGGAACGTTTTCGGCAGACGAGCGCGATTCGATGTTTGATGATGCTGCGCGGTTGATTGTATCCTCGCAAAGTGGTTCTACATCGCTCATTCAGCGAAAATTGAAATTAGGCTACGCACGTTCGGGACGATTGATGGATCAACTCGAAGACGCAGGAATTGTAGGACCATCGCAAGGAAGCAAACCACGTGAGGTTTACATTAAGGATATGCAGACGTTGGAGAATTTGTTAATTGAGAATTGAAAATAATTTAAAATTTTTTATATATGCAAAAAATTGTCATTAAAAATTTTGGTCCCATTTCAAATGCTGAAATTGAAATAAAAAAAGCAGTGGTTTTGATTGGTGAAAATGGTGCAGGAAAAAGCACAATTATAAAATTAATTTCCACGTTTTTATGGATGGAAAAAATGTTGGTGCGTGGAGATTATACCATAGAATATTTTACTGAAAAAGAACGTTTTGAAAATGAAATTTGCAAATATCACAAAATAGAAAATTATTTTGTAAAACATTCTCTTTGGGGAACAGGAACAAGCATTACCTTTGTTGGAACAATGTTTTGTTTTGAGTATAAAGACAACCTACTTCTAATAAAAAAAATAGAAGAGAATAGTATATCTTCTTATAACTTACCTCAGATAATGTATATTCCTGCTGAAAGGAATTTAATAGCTAATGTTAAAAACCCCAAAACACTTAAACTTATTTCCGATTCTTTGGTAGATTTTATTTCTGAATATGATAAAGCAAAAAATGATCTGGAAACAGATTTAGAATTGCCCATAGGCGATAATATTTCTATTAAATACCACAAGGAAAAAGATATAGTGTATATTAAGGGGACCAATTATGAGATTCCTTTGAATGAGGCGGCTTCTGGTATTCAATCCAACGCACCTCTGTATTTAGTAACTTGGTACTTATCAAAATCTGTGAAAAAACAATCGGAAATATTTCAAAAAATGAGTACCGATGAAATTGACAGATTTAAAAAAAACGTTGGCGATATTCTCTCAAATGAAAGTTTTACAAAAGAACAGCGTAGAGCTGCACTATCTACTTTATCTTTACAATTCAATAAAAAAGCATTTATCAATATAGTAGAAGAGCCTGAACAAAATTTGTTTCCTATTTCACAGATGCAAATGATTAAATGTTTGGTCTCTTTCTGTAATCAGAATGCCGATAACAAACTTATTATTTCAACGCACAGCCCTTACGTTTTAGCCACAATAAACAATTTAATTTTGGCAAGTAAAGTAGGTGTAGTATTTCCTGATAAAATCTGTTCAAAAGTAGACAAACAATTTTGGTTGAATTACGATGATGTTTTTGCAGGAATTGTTAGAGAAGGAACTGTGGAACAAATAATTGATACAGAATTTGAAATGATTCAAATGGAGCAAATTGATTCTGTTTCGAGAGAAATAAATGAAGAATTTGATTTTTTGTATCAATATGAAAGGGACGACAATGTCTGAATGTAAATGCAGAGTTTTTGATAAAGGTATTGATGATTTTCAGCACGAAATCATAAAAATTGTACCTTTTAAAGACAAAGGTAGTTCGACCGAATACAGGTATGAAAATCAAAGCTCCAACCCTTTGGCAAAATACAGAGTTGATGGCGGATTAATTTCAGATGATGGTGCAAAGTGTGATTATCTTTTGTTAAACTGCAAACAACGACAATCGTATTTTATTGAACTGAAAGGGTCTGATTTGATTCGTGCAATAGAACAAATAGACAGAAGTATTGATAAACTAAAAAATCAATTGCTTGATTTTTCTTTCTTTGCAAGAATAGTTTTAAGCCGTGCTAATACTATTAATTTGAGAGATACCAAACTTCTCAGATTAAAGAAAAAAGTGGAATCTCTAAAAGGCAACCTCAAGATGCAATCAAGATTTTTGGAGGAACGAATATAATCAAGAAAAACTACAAATAAAAACAGTAACAAAACAAAAATATGAAAAAAACCTTACTCATCACAATTCTTGTAACCCTTACTATTAGCGGTTTTTCGCAAAACAACAGCCAACAACGTCGCGAACAACGTAGAAATCAGAAAGAAGTCAAAAAAACCGAAAGAGGTATTGATGATCCGAAAGCACACGATATTTTGAGTGCTGTGCGCAAACAGTTGAAATCTTACAACAGTCTGAAAATAGATTTTACCTATCTGTTGGAAAACAAAACCGAAAAAATCAAAGACAGCAAAAAGGGCACTATTTTGATCAAAGGCAACAAATATAATTTGAATTTCATGGGATTAAATGTGATATCCGACGGCAAAAATGTTTGGAATTTTAACCGAGAAGCCAAAGAAGTTCAAATCACCGAAGTCAATCCGAAAGAAACCGACATGATGAACCCAATCGCACTGATTGATAATTACGAAAAAAACTTTCGTGCAAAATTAATTCGCGAAGACGTGGACAAAGGTGTTCCCGTGATGATTATTGACTTACTTCCTTTCGAAAATCGGAATTTTCACAAAGTGAGAATGGTTACAGACAAAGCCAAAAAGACGATTGTTTTCACCGAAATTCACGATAAAAACGGCACGATTATTACATTTAGAGTTGACCGCATGCAAACCAACGTGTCTGCGCCTGATAGTGAATTTAGGTTTGATGTGTCCAAACATCCTGGTGTGGAGGTTATTGATATGCGATAACCGTTGTGGCGTATTGCATGCGCCACATTGGCATTTATCACAATGGTTGACAGGGCGTATGCAATACGCCCCTACATTTATCGAACACACCGAAGCGTATATCCATAACTTTTAAGGCTGATATCTTGAGGAACGACATTGTCGTCGAACATATTTCCGGAACGGAAAAACAGATTATATGCATTCGGCACGCTGTGCTCAGTCGACGACCAATAAAGTGCGGATGAACCCTGCATACTTGCTAAGCCGGTTTCAATGCAACCGCCACCAAATTCACCATTCCAAATGTTAATGTACCTGTCGCGATGGGTTGGGTTTAGAACACTTTGTCCTGTTCCTCCCAACGCTTTATCTAAATCAATAAAATCCTGCCTTGTCGGAACTCGCCAAGGAGCAGGGCAAAGTTCATCCTGAAAGCGAATAACCGCGCACCACGAAAACAAATGAGCAGAAGTACTATAACTCCGACAGTCGGCATTGAAACTGTTGGCTTGGCTTCCTCCTGCGTATGTAGTTTTGCCACAAACCGTGGTCGTTATATGTCCCGACCATGTTTGTGTAATCCCGTTACCTGAAATTGTCGTCTCCGAACCACGAAGTATTGTACCCAATCCACCGCTGCCCCAACCCGGTACACTCGAATTGCAACCTGTAGGGACAGTCACAGCACAAGTTGCCGTTCTTCCACCATCTTCTGTGGTAGCAGTAATGGTAGCAGCGCCCGGAGCAACAGCGATTACTTTACCATTATCTACGGTTGCCACAGAGGAATTGCTACTCGTCCATATTACGGTTTTGTTGGTCGCATTGGCAGGCTGCACCGTTGCTGTCAAAATTAGCGTATCTCCACCAATGGCACGCGTGGATGCAGATAGATTCAACGTTATACCGGTTACGAGAACGGGAAGTACCGTAACTTCGCAGGTTGCAGTGTAGTTACCATCCTCTGTAGTAACAGTAATCGTTGCAGAGCCTAAGGCTATAGCATTTACCACACCCGCGTTGTTTACGGTTGCTACAGTAGTATCGCTACTCGTCCACGTTACGGTTTGGTTGGTGGCATTAGTAGGTTGCACGGTTGCCGTCAAGGTTAATGTTTCGCCAATTCGGGGCGTAGCGGTGGTTTGACTCAGTGTTACACCGGTTACGAAAACGGGAGTTACCTCAACTTCGCAGGTTGCAGTATAATTACCGTCCTCTGTAGTAGCAGTAATAGTGGCAAAACCTTCAGCTATGCCGATTACAACACCACTGTTCACTATAACTATAGCAGGGTTGCTACTCATCCATGTTACGGTTTTATTGGTCGCATCAGTAGGTAGCACAGTAGGTTTGAGTGCGAGGCTTCCGCCAATGCCCAAGGTAGCAGAATCTCGGTCGAGTGTTATATCTGTAACCGGAATAATAGTGTCAGTAACTGTTATGGCACAACTTGCCGTCATACCACCGCTTCTTGTAGAAACAATAATGGTGGCGGAACCCACCGTTTTGGCAATAACCAAGCCGTTCTCGGAAACGGTTGCAACAGCAGTGTTCGTACTTGTCCATATTACAGTTTTGTCGGTTGCATTGCCCGGTTGCACAGTAGCAACTAACGTTACAAAATCTCCAACGAGAAGTGTTTCGGAAGTTCGGTCGAGCGTTACACCAACTACAGAAATTTGATCTTCGCAAGCTGTAAAAATTACCGCAAGTGCGATAAACATTGTGTACAGAGATGGGGTGAATTTTTTCATGATTGATTTTTTTTGCTAATTTTTTATCTATTGTATATTAACATTTTACGATTTTGTTCTGCAATTGTTCTGCAAATATGGTGTAATGCGTTCATACCTGTGGTAAGTTAAATTTTTGCAAAGGTACGAAAAAAAAATGAGATGTAAAAACCGGTAAGTGCCATTTATTTTTTCGAGTTATTTTTGGAGCTAAAATAAATACCAAAAATATACGTTTTTTTAGCGAAAATAGAGATTATTTCGAATTATTACATCAAAAATGATAAAAACTTATAAGCATTGACATTTTTAGAACATGATTTTCGACATAAAACAAAGGGATAAATTCGTCCAGTTTTGCCGACAAAAAAAACAAAAAACAACACAAAATTTGAAAAATACTACATAAAAAAGCAAAATCACACACGATTTCGCTTTTTTTTCATTAGGTTATTATTAGTTGTGCCGTATATTGTTTGATATGACAGCTTATTTTATTATAGGATACTTATGTTTTATTATCCCGATAATTTCTCTTGCTTTTCTTTTATTAGCTTCTTCCGAATCGTAATTGGAAACATACTCTAAATGTTCAATATCACTACGGGTACCATTCTCTTGCAAATATGCAAGAGCGGCAAATTTCGTATTATTATCTTCAGAATACAAGTTTGTAACTTGGTAATTGTGATGCATCTTTTTCAATATCGCTTTTCCCTTCTCTTCATTAATTTGATTTGCGACCTCGTCTATTGCTTCATAAAGATATTGATTGGTATTTTCTATATATTTTTCCTGCATGCTTAATTTTTTTTTTATTGCTTTTGTTTGGACTATGTAATTATTAAATTTCTCTTCTTTTTTATTGATTTGCTCGATTCTATCACCTATCATTTTGTCAATATTTTTTTTATATTTTTTCGCAATATAATAACCAATTGAGGTAAGCGCAGCAAGAATTAAAGCAAAAATTGCAAAATATATAGAAATCCAAGACAAAATAGCCTCAATCGCACTTACCGCAAAAGTAAGGCTATTTACCATAATTTCTTCATTTTTTTGTTGTACTTGTTGTGTTATAGAAGTGCTATCACTATCGTGTTGAACGATTAGGCATGCAGTTGTCAATATGCCAAATAAGGCAAGTATCGCAATACAAATTGTTTTTTTCATATTTATTCTGATTTTAATAAATTTTTAATTTCTTCAACTATGGTTTCTGCTAATTCAGGTTTTCTAATGTGCCTTGCTTTTTTATACCTCTCTGTATTTACGTAAGCACGAGCCGAATAAAATAAAACAGGAGTATTAGAATATTTTGGCATGTTTGTAATTTTATATGCCAAAACTTCACCAACGTTACGACCTTCTGCCTCTTCCATATTAGAAAGCTCATTCCTAGAAAATTTGTTTTTTTCGTCATCGCTACTTGGTACGGGAGCCATAATATCCATAAGAAGTAAGTCGTAAACATTGTTGCTATCAATCTTTTCAAAAAAATCAGTGATAGTAGATACCAGTATAACGTCAAAGTCAAACAATTCTAAATTTTTTTGCATTGTTTCCGCAATGTCCTCGTCATCGAAATATAAAATCCGTTTTTTCATACTTAGTAAATTTTATTTATTGGGAAAATTAATGATATTTCTGTTGGGTTTTTTAATTTTCTGATAATACAGTCGCCCCCGTGCGCTTTCATTATTTCTTTTACTATATACAACCCCATTCCTGAACCGGAAGCTCTAAGTTCCTTCGCATTTTTACCTCTTTTATACAGTTCAAAAATTCTATTTCTATCTTCTTCTAAAATACCTATCCCATAATTTACAAATTTAATTTCGTGTTGTCCGATATCATTTTCGGAGGGTGGTACGTAATAAATTTCTACCTGTTTATCTTTATATGAATATTTTATAGCATTTTGCAAAACATTGAAAAAAACCTGCTTTATGCGATCTTTATCCATACGAAGCGGCGGTATTCTTGAAGTAAACATTTTTATAGGAGTATTTGCTTGAAGTAACTCTATTGTTTCATTTAAAATTTTATTGGGTTCTTGTTGAAGTTCTATTTTGTAAGCAATGTCTTTCATTAAAGAAGAATAGATATCCTCAATATCTGAGATAATATATTTAAATGACAAGCAATTATCTATATTTCTTTTAAGTTGGCGAAGCACAATATTTGGCTGAAAAGGTTCTTTTCTCAAGTTGTATCTATTGAGCATAAGATTATTTTCCTGTACCAACTCCGTAATCGGCAAGAGTAATTCATGCCCCAGTTGGTTTAAAAAGGTTGATCGCTCGTTGTCGGCTTCTGATATTCGTGTAAATATATCTACAATAAACTCAATAAGAGCTTTATCCTGTTCCCAATAAGAAGTGGAAAGGCTGAGGTCATTTTTCTCTTTTCCAAATAATACAACTACGCCCAAACAAGTTTGGTTTTCGTCTTTTTTAATGATTGGAATAAGGAAAACAGACTCATCTTTAGCAAAAACTATTTCATTGTCAAATAGTTCTATAAAATCGTCTCTGAATTTTTCGTCGCTTAATTTATACAAATATTTGGACTCTTTCTTTTTAAACCCTCTTACAACAATGCTTTGATCATCTGTAATTGAATAATGCAGTTCTTGAATAATTTCGTTAACAGAATATTTCTTACCTTTGTATAATATTTGTTTAGAGGTTGTTGCACTTAGATATATTTGTTCGGAATAGTCATCATTTTTTCTATATCTGTAAATTGAACATTCTTTGGCGTGTACGGACTTTTTTACAATCTCAGCAAATTGCTTGTCAAAATCTTTAATCCTTAAAAATTGCTGCCCCTTCAATCCTTTTCGGAAAACTTGCAACGATGCGTTTTCAGATTTATCTACGATTGAATTAAAAATAAGTGTTATTTGTCCCGACAAATAAGACAATCGTTCTTCCGCTCTTTCTTTAAAATATTTTTCTTCTTGCTCTGTTATTTTGGGATCTTGTCCTTCACTATTATCAAACAATCTCAATGTGAACCAACCATACAATCTTTTGAAACGCTCAGCACAGTTCTGGTTTTCAGACGATTCACAAATTGGATTTTCTTTATCCATTATACATTTGTTTTCATCAAAGTCGTCATTGTATATGGGTATAAGAAGGGTCTGTTCTTTTAAGCTTAACTTCAAATCAATATAATGATGATCCGCAGAAATATCAAAAATAACATTCTTTTTATTACTGCAATTTATTTTATAATCGCTTAGTTTGTTTTGGTCAATAATTACTCTATTTTTATAATAAAATTCTTCTACTTGTTCCTGATTTGTAACACTCGGACTTATATAAAACTCCCTTAAATAAAATAACGGCACTTTTTTTTCACCATCCAAAATAGGAATACGAAATGAAACAATAGCAGCATTAAATTCTTTGGATAAATATTCCATAATTTCATGAAATAATTCACCTACATTATTTTTTTGTTGAATAATGCTTTTAATAAATTTTGAATCTTTTATAAAGTCAAGCTCCCGTTTGTTTTTTTCGTAGTTTATAATTATTCGCACTAATTGTAATAAATTACTTTTAAATGGATTTATCTTGGATATATTACCTGTCTTATTTATAAATTGAATATATCCGAAATTTTTTGAACTTTCATCTCGTAAAGGAATAATTATTGTGTTTGATAAGTTTTTTGATACAAGTGCATTTTTGTAAATTTCATAATTTTGGCTTGGTGTAATATCACTCTTACGAAAAATACTTATATCTTGTTTCTTGTTTCTCAACGCCATGCAGACTAAGTTATTAGTGTTGCTTATATGTGTTTTTTTTGTTTTATCAAAACATCTCTTTTGCTCCTGTTTTTTATCTTTATCCTTATATTCTTCATAATCGCAAGCATAATCTTCCACAATATCATCTACTACTTTCCCAATTGCACAATATTCACTTTTGAAGGTAGTTCGTAGCGTTTCCACAAGGCTTTTCATTGAATTTTCAGAAAACTTTTCATCTCCCACCTTCGATGCTTTATCTGCATAATCTATAATTTGACTTAAGATGTCGCGCGTTTCTTTTTCTTGTCTTTTTCGTCTATAAATAAAAACATATAAAAATATCAAAATGATAAAAAAAAGACCGCTACTTGCAATTCCTGTTAATATTTGGTTTACTCTCTGTTCCCGTTCTTTTTCTGCTTTTTCTCTGTTTGTTTTCTCTGTTTCTTCTATTATTTTTGTAACATTTTTGCGAGTATTTTTAAATATTTTGGTTCTGAAATCTTGCAGATCATTTAAACGTTCGGAATATTTTGCAGAGTCTATATCGGATCGAGTTTTTAAAATCATTTCATGCAACTGAAAGCTATAAGCTCCGCTTTCTTTGGCTTTAAAGAGCAAACTATCAGCAGATGCTATATAATATTTGGCAGAATCTAAATCACTTGTTTTTTTATGTTTTGAATATTCTGAGTAATAATAGTTTGCTAAAAAAATCTTACTTGCACCACTTTGAAAATAATCAATATGTTCGCCTCCCCATTTTGAAAATAAACCATCTGAATCTAATAAATATTGTTTTGCACCAATTTTATCTAACGGAAATTCCTTTAATAAGAAATTTTTATAAATACTATCAATTTCATTATTGTCAATTTGCATTTTAATTACTGCTATATCTTGCTTAAAATTTGCCAGCCAATAATTATATTTTTTTGTTTTTTCTAACACATCATGTTGCTCTAAATAAATTTCAAGAGCTTTAGAATAAAAATATTTTACAATTGTATTTTTGTCAACAGTAGTATTATAATATTTTCGTAATAAATCTTGTATGTTATCAAAATAAAGGTTTGGAATTGTTGTATCTTTTTCATGCTTTTTATAAGTAGCATCTAAATAGTTGTACAAAAGACCTCCTGTAGTATCAGAAGCTATTGTTTTTGCCAGTTGACGGTATGTATTAGCCAGGGCATAGTAGTAATGGAATAATGTTCCTTCGTCAAAACTTTTGACTGAATCTTTAATAGTTTTATTAGAAGATATGTAACTTAGTTGAGATAAAGCATCAAAACAATCTTTTAAGTGTTCTTCTTTGTTATAAATAAGATCAAAGTGATAATTATAAGTAGCATATTTTATGTGATATGCCATTTTTGCCCAAAGCCATTTTTCAGTATTGTAAAAATTTTTATACTTTTTCTTGTTTTCTACAGTATCTGTTACTTCCCCTTCAGCTACTTGATAGCGTAATGCACTTAGTGGTTCATTTACAAGCAAACGACAAATATCCTGAAAATTATATTGTCTTAAATAGGTTTCAATTTGTTGAATACCTTGTATCATTTTCAGATATGTGGAATAATTTCTAAGAGTTTTATCTTTTTCTATAGTTTCTTTTATCTTTTCTTGTTTATAAATACTATCAAACTTGTTTATGTAATATTGCGCCGAATCGAATCTGCTACACAAGTAAAATAAATTTGCATGGTTTAAAAATGCTTCTCCTTGTTGTAGCGTATAGTACATAATTGAGTCTTTAGCAGACTGTTTTAATCTTTCTTCTGCTTCTGACAAACTTTGGTAAGAGTAATTAAATGCGGTATTCAAATCTATGAACCTATAATAATTGGTTGAACCTATTAAATTCTCTAATTTGGTTTTAGATTTTGTTTTTGTTTTGTTTTTACAACTTGTCCCTAAAAGCACAAGCAGAATTATTGCTACAGCACTTATTAAAGTGGTTACGTATATTCGTTGTTGTTTCATCTTAAACAATATTCTATTTTGTTGATTTAGGAAATACAAAGATACAATTTTTTTTGCAAAATACAAAAAAATCCGTTTTCAGAGCAGTAACAAACGTTTTCGTAACATAAAAAAGACAAAAAATATCAAAATTCGACAAAATTTTGAACAAAAAAGGATAGAAAAGGACAGATTCGTCAAAATCCGACAAGTTTTACAGCAAAATTCGACAAAAAAACAGAAAAAACATTTTTTTCTGCTCATTTTTACATTTTAGTCATTATTTCGGTTGGATTTTGTTCAATTGCTTTGTAAATGACTTGCAAAAAACACTCAAAGCCTTTCGCTGTTTGCTTGAAAGTACACAAACAAAGTGTTCGCCGGAATAATAATCGCCGTTTTTCTGTTTTTCTAACTCACCAAAGCATCTTTTATCTGCCGTAGTTACAACGGTTATGATTGCATTGGCTTGGTCAATAGTTAAATCTGTAAAATTTACACCCTTTTTCGTAATTTTAAGTTTCATATCATTTTATGTCTAAAAAATTTCAAATATTCCGTTTGCTCCGAAACGGTTTTTGTGGTTTTCGGTTGTTGCAACGCCGTTTTTCACTTCAATAACCACATCGCAATCGTGCTGATATTCTTGTGATCCACGAAACACGCCGTTTTTAGTGGTTTGGAAAATCCAAATAAAGATTTTATCGGGGTACACATCGCAAAGTGAACGGAGTTTTTTACTGTCGAAACCAAACGTATTCACGCTATCTAAAATGACAACATCGAACTGCTCTAAATCATCGGGCAGAAAATCGGCAATGCTCAAATTTGGGTGTATCGCCTGCATGCGTTTCAACTTCTCTTGGAACGTGTGGTTGATGCCCTCCTCGATTGTTGAAAACAGTACATTTTTATCGTGATTTTTGCAAAGGTATTCGGCAAGTTTTAAGCAAAACGTAGTTTTTCCACTTCCCGGACATCCGAAAACCATTGCGACAAAGTTCGTACTTGGTGTTCCGATGATTTTTTGATAATCACCAGTCAGCTTCAGCGTATCAAACTGCATCCGGGCAAAATCTTCGCTGTTCACAATCCCTGCATTTTGGGCATTCTTTTTTTTTTGATAGTCCGAAAAATCATTGTCGTCATCATCATCCACTTCGCCCAATCCCGAAACTCCGACTGCATCGCAAATGCCGTTGAGTTCTTGTTCTGAAATATCATATTCTCCGTTTTTGATGTACGTTTTGAGTGTGCGAACAACGGATTTTTCCAAATCGGTTGTTGGACATTGACACTTTGTAAGAATGAGCGTAGCCGAATCTTTATCGGGGGCGGACATCCATTTTAGAAACGATTTGAATAATTTTACGCTATCGCTCACAACAACTGAATTTACGATTGCTTTGTACTGCTCTAATGTCTTTTTATCGAGTTCGATAAGAACCCAATTGCTCATATTGCGATAACATTTTGTCAGTTGTTTTTGAATGTTTTGGATTTGCTCGGCATACTTATCGCTCTTACGCAAAACCTTTTCAGCAATGGCTTTCTGAATGGCTTTGATAAAATCCAAGATTTGTTTTTTCGTTTTGTCTTTTTTATGTAAATTCACATAACGCTTGATAATCGCCACATCCGCAGGTATCTTTTCAACTGCTTTTGGCTTTGGTTTTTCGACTTTTTCTTTAACCGATTTTGTCGTTTTTTTCGTTTTCTTTTTGGTTAGTTTTTCGATTATTTTAATCGGTTTTTTTGGAACGACTGCTTTTTGGGGGTTTGCATTTGGCGTGGCTTTCGTTACTTTTCGGGAAGTTTTGTTGTTACCCGAACTGGTTGCTTCTAATGCCTTTGTCAGTCTTTCGCAAAACCTATCGGCAAGTTTCGTAAAAGTCTCATCATCTCCGTAGGAATCTAAAATTCCTTCAATAAAATCATATTCGTCTTGTTGTACTGATTTTGGCAAAATAGATTGGTCTAATGTTGGGTAGATTTCGCTTAAATTTTTGACTGTAACTTTCATATTTGACACGTATTTTATAGGTTTTTTAATTCTAATTCTAATTCGAGAAGTTTAATTTTTGCAAGTGCTTTAACCCTCATAAGTTTTAGGCGTTTTTCTTTATCAAGGTCTGCTTGCGATGGCGTTGGTTGCAGCGTTGTAGTAGTTGTTATTTCAGAGTTAAATAAATTGTTCACTTCGCTTGCAACCCAGCGGACAACATCGGTTTCACTCCTGTAAAGTGTTTTATTTTGCTTTGCCCAATCCGCAGGATTGATGTTTTCTTTTTGTAAAATATGTCGCACATCCAAAGGCTCATTATCGAATGCCGTAGTATTGGTAAAATTATTGGATTTTTCGGCAATCTCTCGCACCATTTCAAAGAGTATTTGCTTACGCTCATCCGCTGCGATTTCAAACGGAAAGTATTGTTTGAATACGGTAAACGAATCCGGTACAGTCGCCATTCCCAAACCTTCGAAACCGGTTGGATTATCTTGTTTCATCCACATAAAAAACTTAACTTCCAATTCCATAAGTTTTGGAAAAATCGGTATCGGTTTAACGGTTTCTTTTTTGAGCAAGTGGCTAATCATTTCGACTTGGTACGAGGTTAGCGAAACACAACACCCCGTAATTTTGTAAATAATATCGCAAATGGCTTCCAAATCTACATCATCAATATTACCACACCATCTTGTTGATATTTTTTGAAAACCAGTATCGTCTTTAAGATATTTACGCAAATCCGAATTAGTCAAAATTTTATCATATTTTTGTCGAGACAATCCGTCTGTAAAAATCGAAATGCCTTTGTTTGTTCGCATAAATGAAAGCCCATTGTTTGCAAGGATTGTGTCATTGTGTCCCAATGCTCGAATACATTTGGCAGCCACGTTTACAGGTACGGCTGTGTTTGACGCTCCCTCTTTGGGTTTAAAAGTTTCACGTAGTAGCAATCCCTTTTTTACTTCGCCATCGGCAGTTGTGTACGATATAAGTTTTGCCTTGTCCTCTTTGCACGCTGCGCCAAAGGCTTGCAAAAGATTTCCGGTATAGATATAGCGAATACCCCTATCGGCACTACTTTCCTTGCAAATCGTATCCCAATTTTGATGTATGGTATAGCTTGCCGACTTGGAAATACCCATAATTTGCTGTAGTATTTTACTTTGTTCTGATGCCATATTGAGTTCCATATATCTTAACGAATTTGAAACTGCAATGCGTACTAACATAGCACTTGGAGCATACGGATTTTTTGCATTAAGATTGATTTTTATACCTAAGCAGATCGCAGGTACACGGCTTTCTCCATAAGGGTAAAAAATGGATTTTCCAACCTCAAAATAATCCAAGTATTCTTTGAGAATTTGATATTTTCCGCCACTGTCTTTTTGTAGTTTTTGGAGTTCTTCACGCTTTCCACTTTCAAGATGTTTTGTACGTTGGTTTATGTACATTTCGTATGGAATAGAGTGTGGTGGCGGGCATTGGCTTTCGTTTGGAATATTTTTGATTAATTTTTCATATTTATCTTCTGTTTTTTGCTTGCTTAACATCAGTTGTTCAACCAATGTTTTTTGAAGTTTAGCCGAAATACCATCGGGAAATCTCTCGGTGGTTTCCGCTTTGTTTTGTTTGATCATTTCAGAAATTTCGGCGTATTTGTAAGGTTTTTTCAAAATGTTTACTTCGCATTTTTCAATATAAGTATGACCGCCAAACGACTTACTACCGCCTTTTCCTGCAATTTTCATTGTTTTTTCAAGGGTTTTGGCTTGCAAATCCATTGTTTCAACTTCTAAATCATATTCTCCGGCTTGCACAAGGTATGCAATATAACTTTGATAACGCTCTATCATATCGTTGTAAAAATGGTCTTGCTCATCCACCGGAAGCACCGCAATCCGTCCCGATACTCGGCTTGCAGCGTTTTCTACTTTTTCGGGTTTGGGTTTGCCGTTCTCATCTATTTCTAAAGGATCACCGATTTTTTCGTTGATTTCGGGATTTTCTCGTAGATACTCAACAACCAACAAGTCCCCATACTTGTTAATAAAATCATCGCTTTGGAGTAGTGCCTCGCTGTTTTTTTGGTTGGATGTTGTGTTGGCATCTAACGATTTTAATTTCTTTTTTAGTACCATCATTAACCGTTTTTCAGCAGGAATGGCGGATGTTATATAATCATAAATAGGCTTGAAAACTTGACCGGTGCGATTGATACGCCCACGTTTCTGCATTTCTTTGTCAATGGCTCCTTCGGCTTGCAAAAGTACCATTACACGCTGTCTAACTTCCGAAAGAAATACATTTTTGGTTGTTACTGCGTGAGCCGAAGCTCCGGTTGCACCACTTTGATTAACCAATAAAACGTCGACTTCGTTATTGTTGAATTTGCGATAAGCATCGTTTACCAATTCTTTTTTTCGTGGTACGATATAGCCTTGCGAACAATTGTCGTCGGTAAATTGAATTTCAATACTTCGCCCTGTAACTTCCGAAACGCTGTAACCTGCTTGTTCAATTCTGTGTTTAATTAAGTCAATCGGAGAAATGGAAATACCCGAAGACATCGAATCTATCAAGTCGCTAATTGCCCGATATTCTACTCGCCCCTCTTGTGTAAATTCTTCCATACCCAATGTTTTTGACTGTTGCGTTCCGTCTGTATTTTTGATAGTATAGCGCAAAACGCCCTCCAATCCTCGTCTTAAAACGGATGCAAAATCTGTTTTAATCAAAGTTTCGCCCTCTGTTTTTCCGTTTAGTTCCAAAATATCACTTAAAAAAGATCCCATTGTTGACGAAAACGCAATAATCGGAGCCTTGCCGTCTTTCAGTCTTTGAATGGCACGCTCGGCAACGGATTCGGCTTTTATGGAAAAAAGCATTTGACCAATAACTTGATGGACTTTTGAAAAATAGTCCGAATTATCAACGCCCATATTACCTGTTCCTTGTCGTTCTACTGCTTCCTTTTGTTGAGATTTCAAAATAGTATCTCGCTCGTCAATAATGTTGTTGATGTGATTTTTTTGAAATGAAATAATACGCCGAATTACACTTGTTATATTGTCGCAAATCGCCCGATGTTCCTGCTCTTTATCGGGTACGCTGTAATCCATTTGCCCTTGTTTATCGAGGGTAATATAATTAACTTCCACTCCCTCAAAACTCCGTTCCCTACGCATCATTTGACCTTCCAAAACGAGTGCTGCTGAAAGGACTTCTTGCAAAGCAACGCCACCTTTTTGAATAGCATCAACCATATCGGTATCGGTAATTTGTGCGTCTTTCATACACGTTTTGGCAGCATAAATCGGCATATTGTCCGGTCGTTTTGCAAACGTAGCCGAAAGAAAAATAACACCTTTTGAATTGCTTACAACATCATAAAAAAAGCGTGCCGTTGCAGATGTTTCCATATTTCCGCCTGCGTTGTGGGATTCGTCTAATATCAAAATATTGTTTCTTGCAATACTGCCAATGAATTGCTGTTTTGTCGAAATTTTATTGCTTGCAATTTGGCTGTATGTCATCATTACGTAGTCGTACTCATTGGAAAGATATAACGATTTGAAAATTTTATCTTGCAATGATTTTTCGAGTGGCTCATAAACTACGTTTCCATCCATATCTTTGACCTTTGATTTAGGCTCATTGCTATTGACGATAAACGGCACTAAATTGGCACTTCCGATAGCATCTAAATCTCGATACATATCGGAAAATAAGTTCGCTTTTTCTGTTACAAAAATCGGTTTTAATCCGCTTTTTGCACCGTAACGAATAATCGCAGCAGCTACACGTCCCTTTCCAATTCCGGTTTGATCTCCGATTATTATACCTTGTCGTTTTTCCTCGATATTGTATATCGCCATCGCAACAGCGTCCACTTGCTCGGCGCTTAGGCATTTTGCCATTTCGTTATCGTTTGCATAACCCAATTTCCTACGAACATAATCGTTGATTGATCCGCCGACTTGTTCCTTAACTTCAAAAATTGCACTGTGCATTTCCCAATCCATTGTATCGGGTACTTCCGTATCAAGTGAGGTAACAGGTGGATCGCTTGCAGGACGATAAGGTCCGGCAAGTTCCTCGTTAAGTAAAAGCAGTTTTTGCTCTGCCAGTTTTCTGACAGCTTCGATACGTTTATTCATTGCTATATTTGGGTTTTTCGGTGTACTTGCCTTTGTTTTTTCTATGAAAAAATTTACTCTGTCAAAAAGCTCATCGTAATCTTTTACAACGTTATTTTCGCCAAGCGGTGCGTAGCCTTCCGGTGTTTCTTTTCTGCCATCAATAAGAATTAAACGAACATCAGTAGTTGTACCTTGCCGAGAATATAATTTTTTGTCAATGTTGATTACATCGCAAACGTGGTAATGCTGGTACAGATACGAAAAAAAGATGCGGTTTTTTCCGGCTTGAATACGTCCTTTTTCGTCATATTGCGTATGTCCGCCGATAATGATTGCTGCTCTGCCACTATCTTTCATCGTGTCCAACGCTCGAAGTGCCATAACGTGATCAAGCGTATCAATTTTGTATTTGCCCCAATAGATAGGTTTTTCAGCCTTTCCGAAGGGCGGGTTTGTGATAACGCCTGCATAAAAATCGCTGCCAACGGCAAAAGGCTCTGTTGCATCTATTTTTGAAACAGAAAAATAATCTTGCGACAGTAAATTTTCGTGTCGTAAATCGTCAATTTCATTCACAATTGTCCGCTCTTGCGGTAATGCGATTGTAAGTAGTCCGTTTCCGGCGGACGGTTCAAAATAATAATCGCTTAGTTTGTCTTGTTGTGCCACGAAACTGCCTGCCAAGAACGCAATCGGTGCCGGAGTAGAGTATTGTTGTAGCATGATACTTTGCGAAGTTCGATGCGACAAAATCATCTGCCTTTTGTATAGGTTTAGAATTTGACAAAATCGGTAACTAAAAGATTTAGGTCGGTTTGCAAGATTACGAGCAGCGCGAACAATTGCAAGTTCAGTCAACTCCTTGATGAGTGTCGGATTTGAAATGTCATGTTCCCCCGCAATTTTTTCGATTTTACGTTTATTAAAGTCAGAACCGTCTAAAAGTCCACTCTTAATTTCATGCACATAATTCTCAAAATTTTCTTTCATCACACAATTCGTTTTGTGGTTATTGAAATTCCCAAAATGATAAGTAGTATCAACCCCAAAAGAATAAGCACTCGCTCAATAAGTGTACCGAAAAAATGTTTTTTGCTTTTCTCTTGTACTACGGTTGTTTTTTCACTGTTTGTAGTTTGATTTGTGGTTGTTTCCCGAATCGCATTGGGCAATCGAATTGGGATTACAGTGTCTTTTGCGAAAAGTTCTAAGTTCAATTTTCCATTCTGAATAAACGCTAATGCTTTTGCAGTGGAATTTTCCGCAAAAACAGTATCGCTTGCTACGGTGTCCCGAATTGGAACGTGAACAAACACCGGAGGCGTGGCGACAAAACGAACGTCTATAACGGTATCTTTCAAAACCGTTGTAGTGGTTGTATTTGTATGGCTCTGCGAAGTTGTACCAAGAACAATCTGTTTGGATTTGCAACCTGTGGAAAGAACGCAAATCAAAATAATGCAGATTGCAAATACTACAAAATCGAAAATTTTACGGAAATTATTATTTATCGTTGCTTTCATTGCTGTGTTGATTTGTCGGTCGTGCAGTTTGCGCCCACACATAAAGACCGAGTGAAGTCATTAGCGATCCGACAACCGTAATGGCAAGGTTTTCCATACTTCGAAATAACCCTACCACTCCAAAGGTTGTGATAATCGCAACGATAATAAATGTAATTTTTAGCCTTGTTTGATGTTTCATTTTTTTTATTTTTTAGTTAAACCATTTTACTGTTGTATCGGCACAAAATCCTTTTTCCCAAACAAACCAAGCATAAGCCATTGCTGATTTTTCAGAAAAAGTAAAATCCCCATTCTTTGCACAATGCAATCTTTTTGACGATACCCAAACCGTTTTTGGCGGGTATTTTTCAAACAATTCTTTGCGTGATTGAGATTCTAAAAACAGAACTTTTAGAAACATACAAACCTTTCTGCCATCGGGGATTAAAGACAAAGCGTGCTCTACAAATTTTTGAGCATGTTTATACGGTGGATTGGTAATAATATCGCCATCCCATGTTTTTGTGGTTTGCAAAAAATCCAAAACTTCGCAACCTGCCCCTCTGTCTATAAGATCGGTTGACCATACGTTATAACCTGCATTCTCAAACACGTTTGATATATGCTTTTCTCCGGCTGCACATTCCCAAATACTGGGAGATAGGGTTTCGAGTTTGATTAGCCACTCTGCTGCGAGTGGCTCGGTAGCGTAATAATCGTGCTGTTCTCTGCTTATCTGTGAATGGCTGCTTGCACCAAGCGTAGCAAATGGCGATAATCTATTTCCTGTCCAATCTTTATTCATTTCTGTTATTTTTTTCTAAAAAACATGAAATACGAAACTATGCCGATTAAAACAACTGCTCCTGCTCCAATGGCAAATTCTTTTTTTTTACAAACTCTAAAAACTGTGCCGGTACACGCTTTGTAATGACTTCTCTAAATTCGCCAACGGTGATTTTTCCGTCTTTGTTCAAATCAAAACCCGGATTTTGGGCGGAGATTGTCTCTGCTGATATTTTTGAAGTCTGCAAAATATAGTCATCCTGCTTTCCCATCGCAGCAGGAAAAAACGTAGCCAAATACAAATCGTGAAAATTCTGAATTTTGTTTTTGTAGGGAGCGTAGTATTTTTGAACATAGTCAAGTTGCTGAATGGTGTTCATGTTGTAGAGTGCTTGCGTTGATGTTCCAAGTCCGGCAGCAGTTGCCGGCATAAATTGGATTAATCCTGTTGCTCGTGTTTTGGCACGAGTAAACGCATCATCGGGATCGCCTTTTTGTTTGTTTACAGCTCTTGAATTCAGTCCGCTTTCTTGGAGCATCACAAGCATTAACCAACTGGGATCAATGTTTAAGGAGTTGCAAACGCTTTCAATTTTTTGTCTTACGGCTTCTCTGTTTTCTCCAAAATGAAATTTCATTTTTTCAATAAGTATCATTTCGTTTAATTTTTATGGTTATTATTTTGTGAATTTTCGTAATCGTTTATTGCTGAAAAAATCCGGTATGGTATTTGCGGAACAACTGCATTTCCATAACCTTTTATGGATTCATTTCGCCATTTTGGAAAGGTAATACCGTCCAATCTATCGGAAATCCCATCATCTCCGCAACAAACAGGGGATTGAGTCGGGAAATTGTCCCAGTTTGGTATTGCACATTGCTTTGCAAGTAACTCATCGCCTTTTGGTGTCCTTGTCTTTTTATTCTTGTTGCGTAGTCCTCTTGACCGGTCGCTGTCGGCGTGGGCAACAATCCAAATTCGTTCTCGTTTGTGTACTGAACCCACGCTTGCAGCAGGAATAATGAACGATTGTGTTTGGTAACCGATAGTTTCCAAGTCAGTGAGCATACGCTCGAATACCATGCCTTGCTGCCCACTAACAAGTCCGCGAACGTTTTCGACCACAATGTAGCGTGGAAAAATTTGGCAAATTGCTCGCAGCATTTCATCCCAGAGATAGCGGTCATCGCTGCTGCCTTTTCGCTTTCCTGCGACTGAAAATGGCTGACAAGGTAGTCCGCCGGAAACAACGTCAATTGCCCCTTTGTACTGTGAAAAGTCTGTTTCTTTGATGTCATGATGTAGTTTTGTATTTGGAAAATGATATTTTAATACTTTTTGGCAAAACGAATCAATCTCACATTGAAACACATTGTTCCAACCCATCCATTGTGCCGCAAGGTCAAAGCCCCCTAAACCCGTAAATAACGATCCGTGATTCATTTTGATAGTCTTATTTTTTGAAAAAGAAACGAGTGATCGCCTCCTGAATGAGAATAGTTGCAATAACCGTAAAAAATGTTTCATTTAACAGTTTTTTGTACGGTACTTCCGACTCTTTTTCGGAATTTAGATTGCCGATGGAGTGTTTCGCCCGAAGTGGTCGCACAGTACCTGTTTTGCTGAATGGTGTCATTTTTTGAGAACATATTTTTTTACAACAATAGCAGTAACCACTCCGATCACTCCCCATTTTAATAGATTTCCGATTGCTCCAATGGTTCCTCCGGCTGCTTTTTTACCCTCTGCAAACGCGTCTGTACGTTGTTTGTCAAATTCTGCAATTACCTTTTTTCTTTCTTCTTCCGAAAGTTTTTGCGAAAGGATATTTTCAACATCTTTTGAAAGTTTCAAATCCGATAGTCCTTCGGATTTGTTACTTTTAACTACTGCCCAAACAGCTATAGCAGTAACTCCTACGAGTGCCCAATATACCACAGGAACAATCAGGGTTTGTACAGCTCCCAGTCCGTTAAAAAAAATCGGTCTTGGGGGATGGGCTGCAATGGCTTCAAAATAGTTGAAATCAGCAAAAGATGTTTGAAGTCCTTTGACCGAATTTATTTTTTGTTGGCGTTTGTTATAGCGTTCTGTGAGCGTATTGATAGAGTTCTGCTGTGAGGTTACGTTTACTGTTTTGGGGATTTTTTTCAAAAGAGCCTGACTCCTGCCAAGCGACGAAAAAACATTTTGCTCGTTAAGAATGAATTTGTCTAATTCCGATTTTGCTTCCGGTTCGGATAGTGTCGTAGCAGGGGTTGTGGCAGTGGATGGCGTTGTCTTAAAAGAAATGTTATAGGTAGTTGCCGAAGTCTGCAAAACCGATAGAAACATTTCTTGTTTTTGCTCGTTGAGAATTTTGATAGCCGAACTGTTTACAAACCCATTGTTAAAAGGTATTTGCATCACTTCAATCCAACGCTCCAAGCCCACAACAACGATTTTTCCGGTTGGCATTCCAACGGAAAGACCATTACTAACATTGCGTATTAAATTCGCTGTAGCGGATGCCGAAGCTCGCACCACAACCGATCCTTTTGCAAGGAGCGAATACTTTTTGATATTTTGAGAGGTAATAGTTGCCATTTTTTGATTTTTTTTCTTACATGAAAAGCATTGCTTTTTTAATGAGTGAAGGCTTTTCGACTACTTTTTTGACCATACTGCAAAAATCATCAGGAGTTGTTTGTTTTGTTGCAATTATCATTAAAAGTAAAGCCGAATTTAAAAGTTCTTTGGCTTGCTGTGGCGATTGTGCTTCGATTTGCACGTTGAACGGATAGTTATTCATGGGACTGATTATTTTCGTTATCTATTACGGTTTGTAGATTCTCTTGATTTTGTTGTACTTTTTGTGCGTTTATATTTTGCTTGTATTTGTCAATAATAGCAAGGATTTTTAGCCCTAAAAAATTTCGTTTTTCGATTTCTGAAAAAATAGAAAATACGATGCCCAGCAGTGTAGTATCCATTGCCGACAAACACGAAACAATGAGTTCAATCATTTCACTTTTGGGATTATTTGGCTCATTGCAAAACGGCTCATCAACTATTCCGGTATTTAGATTTTCAAGTGATATGTTAGGCGTTTCCTCATTTTCATCATCTCCCAAAAATCCCGAAAGCATATCTTTGACTTGATTTTTCAGTCCCAAACGATCGAGCGCAACACCTGCAAGTTCGGCGTATGTCTTCATGCTTTTTTGGGATTTGACCTTTTCGTTTAGTTGTTCAATCACCTCTTCCGCCGCCTCCAACTCGTTTTCAAGCTCCTCATTTTCTTTTTTGAGCCACTGGTTTTCTTCTCTCAACCTTAATAATTCTTGCTGTTGAATATGAGCGTTCAACATTTCTTGAAGTTTGTCTTGCTGCGATTCTGAGGTATTGCCAAAACCCGAAAAACCAAGCGAGTCGTCTGTAAATTCGTAGGTTTTTTCGATTTTGGACTGGCTGATTTCCAAATCATACACATCAATTTTCACTCTGATAAATTTTTCCATTGCCAAAAGTGTATTGATGCTGTTTAGATTTTTTATGTCGGCTTTTTCAATTAGTTTAGTGCCTCGCTCCTCGCCTTGCTTGTAGGCTGTAAACGTAAGGCGGATACCGCTGCTTTGTTTGGCTTTGGTGTTAAAAATTTGCCGTAGAGATTTAATTTTGTTTTCGGGGATTTTCATGGTCAAAAAATGATGCTGGTGTTACACGAAAAAAGTTTAGAGTACATTGTCCGGTAAGCGGACTGTTTAGATTTCCTTTGCCGGAGCATTGTCCGTAGGGTTTTAACGAGATAGAAACCTTGCCGGTAAAGTGTTCGGTATAATTTGCAGTTTGTATATTGGAGGCACTGTCTAATTCTATCAAGTCATTTTCGGCGGAAATTAGGGCAAACCCTCGTTGATTCCCGCTCAAATGGTGTTCTACGCCTGCCAAAAAATAAAACTCGTTGTAAGCGTCTATTTCGAGTGGCTCGTCCGGCGAAACGGTCAAAAAAACGGACTGGTAAAAATACAAATCAACGCCCATAAACGCCATAATGTTGCCGATATGTTGATAGGTGAAATTCACGTTAGAGTAGTTTGTAAAGAAGTTTGATGTTTAAACCGGTAATGTTTTGCTCGGAAAGGTTGTTTAGAAAATGTCCGCTGATTTCTCCCATACTGCCAAGCATAACGTCTATGTCGTAGTCAATCGCTCCGTCAAACAAAATCGGCTCTAATGTAACAGGTACATGGAGCGTTGCCGTATTCCTGCCGTCAAAGGAAATAGAGAGCATTCCGATTGGTTTCTGCAAATCTTTATCATTCACGCCAAGAGCAAATTTATCGGCTATATCTGCAAATTCAAGCACAACAGTAACGCCAACGCACCTGCGAAAATGCTTTGGGATTTTGGTAGAAAACCGTTTGTGCAAATACGGATTGGAGCCCGGAGAAATAATATGTTGAACAAGATAGGTCATCGTAGTTATTTTGTAAGTTCAAACACACAAACCAAATCGGGATCAAGAAAAGAACTCACAGAGGTCGGAGCACTATGCTCATAGACTATTTCCGCAGTTGTTCCCTTTGCTCTTATGTCGAACGGTTTTAAGTCGTAAAAATTTTCGTCAAACTGAACGCATTGCGCATTCAAAAGCAAATTATTTGCAGGATACGTGAGTGGAAAAATCTCACTTCCGCCGATTTTTAAGCCTAAACGAGAAAAATCCCGATAACAAAATTCATTAACAAGTTGGTGATAAATCAAACAAACTCCCGTAACGTTTGAGTAGTCGGGCAAGGTTGTGAACAGTGTTTTTACAATACCTCTTTTGAGTAAATTCCCCAAAAGTATGCTGTTAAGCCTTTGTGCAATTCGAACAATCTGATATTTTTTGGTTTGTGATTGTGTGTAAGCAACAGGCACATCGTCTAAAACCAAAATCACATCAACATAATTGTTTTGATTACCTCGAAGGCTCATTGTTACACTCTGTCCGCCTGCTTTTATAGCAAATGGAACAAGGTCAAAATAGCGTTTATATCCGGCTTTATTGTTTCGGTGAAGTGTTTTGTTAGAGTGTGAAGTCAGAATTTTTAGCGGAAAGTTTTCGGGAAAAATTTCCGTACCACCGATATTTAAGCCAAAATGAACGTGTCCGTAGTCCGCTGTATTTTCATTGATACAAAAAATACCAACCACACGCTGCGATGTGGAAAGTGTGGGGAAATTGACCGTTACTCTTTCGGTGCTTTTTCCAATGATACGCTTGGTTTGGTACTTAATCATTTTTTTGTGGTTTTATAGTTTTGTAGTTTTATAGTTCGATAGTTTTATGGCTTTAAGAATTATCTATTAAACTATAAAACTATTAACTATAAAACTGTTTAACCGTTTTCGTATCTGAGAATAACATCATAGGTTGCCTCGCTGCCTGTCATATAGATTTCCACTTGCGACCCGCGTGCTGCAATGTTGAACTCTCGGAGTGATGTTTCTCTTTGGTTTGTCGGACGAAACGCTCCGCCCACAAGTTCCGATGCAGGATAGTCATCAGGGAAAATTTCGTGATTGTTCACTCGCATTCCAAAGCTCGCTTCGGTGGGATTTCCAACAAGCGAAATCGCAGCGAGTTTGTCAAACATTCCGTCTGTAGCGAAAGTCGTCTTGGTTTTGCTCGGACTACATCCGACTCTGACGGTATGGATTTTTACTTTTTGCATTTTTTTGTAGTTTTGTGGTTCGATAGTTTTATAGTTTGATAGGGTTAAAAGGTGAAAGGGTTAAGGGGTTAAAGAAGCGATTAACAAACCTTTTACCCTTTACCTTTTGCCCTTTGCCGTGTTTAGTTTTTCATAATGACTGTGCCTTTGAGCATAACCTTTACCCACATCTTTGCAGGTGCTGGATTTGCCCATTCGAGATTAACCTCAATTCCCTGTTGATCGTTAATCAACTTCGGATTGTCGAGTTTGTACGATCCAACGTGAACAAAGTCGTTAAACTTTGTGTTAAACACTTCGGTTGAAAGTGCCGAAAGTACAGCCGATCCGTTCACTCGAAGTTCGAGTTCTCCGCTGCGAATAAGCGTGTCCAACAGTCCATAATTGACCGCTGTTCCGCCTGCGGTGTCGTCAGTTGCAGCAAGTCCCGAAACTAAAATAATTTCGTTCATAAGGAAAAAATTTCCTTTTTCAAGTTTACCACTCGAAATGTTACAAACGCCTGTTACCTTGTTGTCATCGTCGCGAAACATCTTGACAGATTTCGCACCTGCAACAGATTTGATGGCATAAATAATGCCGTCAGAGGCTTGCAAGGTACGGCGTGTCAAGCCGTCTTGAATGTACTTTGGCAAGTGGTTGAAACGGCGTGTGAGTTCGCCACGAGAGTTAGTCGGGGTACTTGATGCAATTAAATTCTGCCGTTTGGCTGAATTTTTTACTTTTCGAGCCAATGCTTTTTTTGCTGATGCAGGTGCTGCTTCAATAATTCCTGCTAATTCTTCGTCGCTATATCCGGCAAAGACGGCATCATCAAAGTCGCTTTCTAAAATAGTTCCTAAATCCATAATTTTGTGTTTTTAAAGTTTGTAATTTTTTTTGAATTATTTTTTTTGTTTTTGGTTTGTTATGCAAAATCAACGGCATCTTCAAACGATGCGTCTTCAATTGCAGGTTGTGGCAACGATCGTCTGCCTTTTCGTCTGCCGAATTTTTCTCTGCGATTTTTGCGTCCAGAAAGATCGCCATCGAGGTCTTCATCATCGCCGCCGTCTATTTCTTCGAGCTGCCCGTCCATAACATCGACATCTTCAAATTCGCCATCAACGTCTGCCAAGTTTTCCAAATCGCCGTCCATACCGCTTTCCAAGTATCCGTGAATCTCCGGCAAATCGGGATTGAAATATTCCAAATCGCCGTTTAAGTTTTCAATTAAACTTTGTTTGGTAAAGGTTTTAATGCCGGAAAGAATACCGCCAACGGCAAGTCCGGTACCAAAATCTTTGACCATTTTTTTGTCAAACATGATTTTTAGTGCCAATCCGGTACCTGCAAGCAGCAGTGGTTTGATGGATTTTTTGATTGCCGAACTGTCGGGTTTTACAAAACCGTCAATAACTTTGCTCCCAAAGTTAGCAGCAACAAGTCCCGCTGCTACAAGCAGTATGGGCATACTTTCATCTTTGAGGCTATCCACCCCAAACCGATTTTTGCCTTTGCGTTTGCCCACTACGCCTTCGAGCGTTCCTGACAAACCTTTTCTTTTTTTTCTTGATTTTTTTCGCATGATTTTTTTGTTTTTAAGATTGATATTTATTAAAACAGAACTATTTTTTTGAGTTTGCGTTTCGGCTTTTGCCTTACGCCCGATAGTCCGTTACTGCTTTTCTTTTGTTTGTTTTCTTTGCCTGTCATCATATACATTGTCAAGCCAAGAGCAGCAGCTCCGCCAAGAAGTATGACCTCTTTGTTTTTCTGAAAAAAACTTTCTCCACCGCCATTTGACAGTTCATTTTCGTATTCGAATTCAAGTTCGCTTACGGTGCCCGGGTTATTCAAAAGTGCGAGTGCCGAAGCAGCTTCATCGGATTTCATAATGCCAGATTCTTGAAGTGCGTTGATTATACTAATGATAACCGGAATTGCGGCGGCTATGGCAGCGCCGGTAGCAACTTCTCCCAATCCGGCTCCACAAAGTCCGAGTTGTCCGTTTTTAAGTGTTGAATTCCCACCCTTTCCGTAGATAATCGCAATTCTTAATTTTGCTTTATCTCCGCCGATTTTTGTAAAAATGGTTTCGGTTTTCAAAAGCGCTTTCTTACTGGCTTCCCATTGTGCAGGTGTTAATTTTCCGGCATCAACATCGGCTTGCGTGGCATAGCCCCACTTTAATTTCGATGCCATTTTTCCGATATTCATTTTCATTGCAAGCAAAACACCGCCACGAGAAGCAAGCGTGAGCGGATTGAATTTCACAATCGCTTTGCCGGCTTGTTTTACACGTGCTTTCAAACGCTGATTTTTCGGCAAGGCTTTGATACGTGCTTTTTCCTCTTTTTTTGCAACTTTTTTTTCGGCTTTGGCTTGCTGTTTGGCTGCTTTCTTTTGTGGATTTCGTTTAAAGAATCCTAATTCTGTTCCGTCCATATCATAATCGTCATAATCGTTCTCAAAATCATCGTCGTCATCATCCCAATCATCGTCAAAATCGTCATCATCGTCCCAATCATCCTCGTCGTCATCCCAATCGTCATCAAAATCATCGTCCCAATCCCTGCGACGATAGCCACCGCGATGTCTTCGAGGGTAGTGCCGGTAATATGCCGGAGTCGTCGGTGATGATGAACCGCTCGGCTCTGTATAGGTTGGAATTTCGTTTTCTATTTCAGGCTCGTTAGGCGTTTCCATTTCGTAATTCATTTCATTATCGTAAACCATCTGATCGTCCTGTTCAAATAGTTGTTCGTCTTGGTCAAATTCCGGCTGTTGATCTGCTGCTTGACCAGCCTTGCGAAGTGCAACACGATTCGTACGATTTTCTTGTCTTATGGCTCTTTTTTCAACTCGTCCCGCTATACGTGCTTGTCTGGTTTCTTGCCTTGCCAATTTTCGATCGGTTTTGGCTTGCCGTTTGGCTATTTTTCGCTCTTGTTTGGCAACTTTGCGAGCCGTGCGGTTTTCTTGTCGTGCAACTTTTTTTGCGACTTTTGCCTCTTTTTTTGCGATTTTCTTATTGGCTTTGACTTCTTTTTTGGCAACCCTCGCTTGTCGAAGGTTTTTGAACAATTTTCCAAAATCACCCAAACCGCCAAGCATACTGGCATTTTTGCAAAGGTTTTCAAGTGCCTGTTCACGATGTGGCGTATCCCAATAATCAATGAGATAACCAAGCATTTCATCGGTGGTTTGCGGATCGCTACACAACTGAGGTCTGCGAGAAATAATGATACGCAAGTCCTGTAAATACGCAAGTATCGCCTTATCAAAATCGCCGATTTTTTCAAAATGAACTTTGTTGTTGACATCATCAATCACTTCCGCAAGCGTTCGACCTACGCCCGAAAGCATTGCTATATCTATACCGCCAAGTTCATTGATAGTGGGTTTCATAATAAAATCTTTTTTTTCGCTGTAAGGTTTTTCGTAGTTGAATTGCGAGAGTACGCAGTCAATAATGATTTCATCGTTACCGTTTGGAACAACTACGTAAACGTGCTGAAAGTTCGGCTTTCCGCCGTATTTTGTGATTCGAAACTTATGCTCAATTCCCAAATTTGAAAGTATAGAACTCACAAAAATCGAAAAGCAATCGCAGTCGATACCGGTGTGTCGGTTTGCCCATGATCGTGCAGGTTGCCGGAGTTCCTCCAAACCTCGTTTGTCAAGTTTATATTGAACGTGATGATACAAAAAATCCCACAACTTGCGACAGGTTTCAAAAAGATGCTTACTGTTGTTTCTCCCAAACAACGTTCTACTTTTAAACCTGTCCGCAAGTGCTTTGGTCTGCGATAATGTTGCTCTGACAATTTTTCCCATTAGTCCGACTGTATCGTTGACTTCGCCGTTTTTTAGAATAATCTTGTCAGTATGTTCAGCAGGCGGGAAGAGATGGTCATACTGCCGACCGTCTTTTATTGCTCTGTATCCCGATGATGTATCTGTTAAATTAGTCATACGCTCAGGGTGATTTTAAGTGTATGAACAATCGAAAAATCCCAACACCTTGCGGTCTTTTGAAAAAGGTTCGCCCCGCCTCCTACCTGTAAAGACTACGCTCCTCGACTCAACCGCAAGTGCTTTTAACTGCAATAACATTAGCAAATTACCTCTAAACCAAAGTGCAAGCACCGATTTTTGAAATAACAGTTTAACAAACATTTCTGTAAATTTAACAAGTCCGAAGACATTGAAAATTTTAAGATTTGCTGTTTTGCTCTTGTTTCTCATAGTTGGGAAAAAACAGTCAAACCATTGACTAATTTTTATTTTATATGTTGATATGTTTTTTGTTGGATTCATTTTGTTGATAGTGCGATGGTGCGAAAATTCCCATCCACTGCGACAAGCTTTCGTAAAACCAAAACCCTCTTCCCCTCCACTCGAAGGCATCGGTTTTTCGAAAAACTTGTTCGCAAGGACTTTTAACTGTGATCGTATTTGTAGATGACCACTCAACCTAACCGCTTGGAGCCTTGTCTGTTGGAATACGCTCATATTACCGTGTCGCACAATTGGAGGGATTTGTGCTTGTGATAACATTTGCTTATTACCGCCGGACTTAACTCCGTGAAGTTGGCTTTGTGATAATGCTCGCAAATTATTCACAGTTGGGAAAAAATAGTCAAACCATTGACTAATTTTTATTTTATATGCTGATATATTTTTTGTTAAATTCATGTTATATTAGGGGGTAAAAATCGCTCTCATAATAAACGTTGTTTCCATACGCTGTAAACTGTGCTTTGAGTTGAAGTTCTTTTAGTAATGCGCCGATACTGCTCGCTCCTACGGCAAGTTTTGCAACAAAATTTTTATCTGCGAGTTGATTTTTTAGATTTACCGAAAGTCCGCTTTTTAGTTTTGTGGCGAGATTGACAAGCGTAAGAATCGGCAGTTGAATGGAAATTGTATCTAAACTGGTTTCGGAATTGGGTTGTATGGTATGTTCCTTGTTTGTTACGTTGGAAATTGCGATCTGCTCATTGTTCAGTCCGCAAACAATCTTTACAAACGGTTGAGAAATTTTCATCGTGCCACGAGTGGGATTGATAATTTTACTGTCAACATGGATCGGAAGCCCCGTAAGCGAAAGTTTACCCAATCGGAAATTACGAATTGAAAAATTAAGTTTTGTGAATCCGGCAAAATTGCGATAAAGCGGAACGGCAATTGCAAAACCTAAAATGCCAAAAAGAAGTATTTTTAACGATGTTTTCATTTTTGTTTTTTTCGATTTTTAATAGCGTTAACAATTGCATCAAAAAGAAGTTTGACCAAATAACCAACGCTCGCGGAAATGATAGCTGCAACAATCATTTTGACATAATCAATGGATTCCATAGAATGTGAAGCAACAATTTTTGCAGTAGCCTTTGTAGTGCCTCCTAAAAATCCGAAAACGGTTGTAACTATGGATGTGCTTTTTGACATAATTTTTTCTTTGCTTGGTTCAAATATTGAGTTTGACGGTGCAAAGTTACGTCGAGAAAAAAGGGGGGTGAACAAAATGTACCAAAATGTGAAAAAATGTGTCAAAAAAGCAAATTTTTACCCATTTTTCAAAGCAAAAAAAAAGAGAAATCGTGTTGATTTCCCTTTGAAAATTTCAAGTTATGTGAAGATATTTTTTGACGTGCTGGTACGTAACTATGTCTACGCTGTATTGCTCTTTGATGTTTTCGAGCAACGCTTTCGAATAACGTCGTCCGGTGTTTGTAATACTCATTAAATCCTTTACTCTCATAACAGTCGTTTCACTTGGCGAAGCTGCGACTTTGTTCATGGATTTGGGTGTTTATGATGTGTTTTTTAGGTGTTAAATTTTGTAAATGAATTTGCAAAGTTACGAAAAAAATTGAAAATGTTAAAATTTATTTCTGAATAAGCAAAATTGCGTCAACAAAACATACAAAGAATACTATTATCTGTGAACAATAACTGTATTATCACGAATATCTATTAGTGATAAATACCTATATTTATAAATAGTCATATATAAATCTCTAATTTCATAAATATAGCTCATTTCCGTTCTTATCATTTGAGTTTTTGCTTGCACGAAATTTTGTATATCTATTCGTCCATGTTCTACATTAATTTTCAATAATTCTATTCTCCTGTCTAACAAATTTATTAATTCTTGACTACGGGCAATATTTCGTATAGCATGCGACACATATTTTAATTCTCGTTTGTATCTGGAGAGAGCTTGGCTTTCTATTTCAGCATTGTGTAAGTCTATTTTTTTTATTTCTTGTTCTAATATTCTTCGTTGGATTTTATTGTGTCCCCAATCTAAAATAGTGAAAGATAAAGAGACACTCGCACTCATTTGGCGATTCATGTTATTTGTAATATACCTTATATAATCTGCTTGAGAATTAAAGCCTCCACCTAAAGATACAGATAATGTCGGCCTAGATGCCAATTTTAACTGTTGTGCTTTTTGGTCAAATAATAAATTGGTATAATTATTGTTCAATTGCCCATTATAATATAGTGCATTTTCAATAATCTGGTTGAAATCAAAATTAAAATGATAAGTAGATAATATATCAAAATTAAAGTCTGCAACAATTTGAGTTTGCTCCGGTATATCAAGAAATTTTTTTAAACGCTCTTTCATCTCCTCTATATAAACATTGTTAACGTTATCTAATGCCTTATAATATTCAATTTTTGCATCTAGATAATCCTCTTCCGATATACGTTTTTCGGCAAACCAGGCTTTAGCTTTTTCGTAAACATATTCAGAAAATTCTAGTATAGACCTATTTAAATCAACTTTTCTTTGTTCAACAACCAAGTTAAAAAATAACTCTACTACCTGTTGATTTATAACTTCTATAGATTGATAGTGTTGGATATAATTGATTTGCCTTTTTAAATCATTAAGTTTTACATTCCATTTATATTCATTATATCTCGAAATGCGTTGCGAGTACGAAATGTTTAGGGCATTAAACCCATATGAAGTATTTCTATTTGGTTCAAAGTTGTCTAATCTATTTAGGCTAGAAGAAACAGATATTGAACCTCCGGTAAACGGTAAGAGTTGAGACAAACTAAGCCCTGCACTACTTGTAGAATTAAAGCGATTTAAAAATTTGTCGCTTCCATCAGGTTGAGTTACGATAGATATGCTATTGCTTATTGGGAAAGAGCCTGACATATTCAATGTTGGTAAACGAGTTATTCTAAATAATTCATAGTTGTACTCATTAATTAGAGAATCAATCTGTACAATCTGATAGCTTTTTGACATGTGGGATAAAGAAATTGCATTATCCAATGTTAATTTCAAATTTTGTGCAATCAAATTATTGGAGATTAACACAAAAAGGATTAAAAATTTATTCATTTTCATGTGCTTCATAATATTTTAGCATATAGTTTTTCATATAAGATTGAAATTTTATTTTTATTCTGAATCCATTCAAAAATCTAATTACATACCCTTCTTCATTTTCAATATCAATTTCATGGAGTTCGTTGATATTACTATTTACTTCAACCTTTCTAACTTTTGGAAATGGTAAATTCGTGAGATAATCTAATGGTATATCTATGTTATTTTTATTATCAAATGCACCTATTAAAAAAAGGTCGGTAGTATTTTTATAATCTATAACAAATCGGCTTTCAGGATAGATTATTTCAAAGAAATATGAATAATCCTTATTTAGATTAATTAAAGAGTCAGCATAATTTGTATATAACATCATAGTTGCTTTGAGTGCTTGTGGTAGAACAAAAGAACTTCTTGTTGTAATAAATGGCATTTCGTTTACCCAATACAGAATTCCTAAAGCGCCGTCTTTCTTTTCTAATATTTCATAGTCTTCATCAGGTATAAAACCATCATAAATCTGATGATATTCAAAAAATTTCTTTAGTGGTTTTGCTATAACATTATTGCTTGCATCTAAAATGATTCCTCGCGCCCAAAGAGTAATTTCATTCCAATACTCTTCTTTTTTACACTTATCAGTGTAGTTATAGATGTATAAATTTTGTGAAGGATGTTTTTCCCGAGTTAGATAGTCATTCAATAGTAGAAAATTGAGCATTCTGGGCTCTACATAGTTGTTTCTCAAATGAAATAATATACTCAACTGTGATATTTGGATAGAATTTACAGCATCGCGATGTTCTACAAAGCCAGCCCAAGTAATTTCAGATGTATCTAGTGGCTTTATAGTGGGCTCAACAACACATTTTAATTTTACAATGTAATAGATTATACGCCGTTGAAATTTCTCATTATTGATATTTATAACATGAGGAGTGGTATCAATTTCATCACGATGAACTAACAATCCTGTTTCTTCATAAGTTTCTCTTATGGCAGCATCAAGAAATGGCTCATTATCATGAATAAATCCTTTAGGAATAGACATGTGGCATCTGCTGTTATCGTATTGTTGTTGGACTAAAAGTATTTTGTCTTGAAATACTACCATTAAACCTGCTGAAACTCTCATGGTAATGATGTTTATTTGAAATGTTTTATGTATCTATCTTCCCATTTCCACACGACTGTTTCGTAGATATGTGATTGTTCGAATCGTTCATCAAAATCAAAATACTCTATAGAATGCTCTGGCTTTACTAAATCCCATGATTTTTTCAACTTGTATTCAGACAATATTCGTTCAGCCTGTTGGGTCAACCAATAATCTAACCCCATTAAATAATAAAAATCCGGAATATTTTGCTTTATAGTGAATAAATTATCATCACCAGCTTTTAGAGCAGTCCAGATGTCAATTGTGGAGATAGGATGTACATTTTTTTTTAAAATTTCGGTTAGCTTAGCCCTTTTTATCATAGAAATTTGATCTTTTTTTACAAAAAAATCTAAGAGTTTATGAGCTTCTTTATACCAAGGAAATTTTAGCTTCATCATTTGGCCATCTTCAAAATGTATGACAAAACCTTCTTGATTAGGGAGGTCTAAATTCACTAAATCATCAAAGTTATTAATATGTCCAAATTCATCAGTATAATCCTTACATAAAGGAAATCCCACATCCGGCAATGATTTTTGCACACCTGTTGATTTATCTATCATTCCGATAAGGACAAGTTCTCTTCTTTGACCATAATCAATTAATACTTTTGTTTCCGGATAAATTGCTTCGAAAACATAAGTGTAGTTTTTATCGAATTTGTCAAATAAATGTTGGTATTTCCCATATAAAAGTTTGGTTGCTTCTACTGCCTTGATATTAGTAAACGACCTTTGAGTTGCCAAATAAGGTTTATCATTAATCCAATATAACGTAACCATAGTCCCATCAATTTTTTCAAGTATACGAAATTTACATTTAGGAATTTTCAGTACCTTATTCTCGCTTAAAAGAACTGTATTTTTCGATAAGTATTGTCTATATGTCCAAAACTTTGGGAACGGTCTTTCTACAACATCTCCAAACTCATTAAGTATTATTCCTCTACAATGTACACTTATTTCATCCCATTTTGTTTCACTGTTTAGTGCATATCCATAAAGATATAGTTCTTCCGAAGGATGTTTTTCACAACAGATATTTTTATCTTGAACATATTTTTCAAGTACTTTTAGATCAAAATTCATTGTTGGCAAGATATTTTATTGTAAATGGTATAAATGCTTTATAGTATAATGGGATATCAAAGCAATTCAGAATATGTTTGTAATATTCAATAAAAAATAATGCTTTAAGATTGACCTGTAATGATGGATATTGTGAAATATGAGTAGACTCCCAAACGGTATTGTTTGATATATTTGATAGTATTGATAAGTAAGGACTCATATCATCGTCTTCAAGCATTTTGCTCTCCCATTTTTTGATAAATTCAGAGTAGTTAACATGTAAGTTAGGGTATATATTCTTTGCTAATAAATTATATTCTCGTTCTATTTTATCTTTTACAGAAGAAACGATACCGCCATCAAGCAAATTAAATGTTAAGGGAGCCACACTACATGGCAGTAACATATTGTATAGTTCATCATTTACTTTAAAAAAATCTTCTTTACTATCAAAATAATACACTGCTGACGCTAAAAGGTAGTAGATTAACAATGCTACACCGTTGTTGTCTTCTAAAGGTTTTTCTGAATAATCGACAACAACATCTTCTGATATTTTAGATAAAATTTTGTACGTGTCATCTCTTAAATTAGGAGCCATAGAATCAATTAAACCCAAAGGCCTTTTGTAGGGTATAATTATTTTGTGTAGTTTATAATCCGAGACTTTAGTATATAATTCTTTCTGTAATGTTAGCAACATCTCATTTCTTTTTACAGGCTCTACAAAATAAGTCAATTCAATCATCAGGTTATTTTCATCATGGCTTTGACGTTTTGTTTGTAATATAAAATTTGCCTCATGCAAATACTGCTTGATAAACTTTGACAAAGGAAAAAAAACACGATTTATAAAAGTTTGCAAATCTGAGTTGTCCATATATAGCATTGAAAAGCTATCTTTTCCGTCATCCGAGTTGGATTCTTCAAATAGGCACTGTGAACTTTCTACCGCTTTATCCATTTGATTTAAATCATACGCTATAATGGATTGTGCAGCTAATTGAGCCATAGGAGCAATTGATAGGTCATCTTTAATAAATATGGCGTTAGATACCATTTCTCCAAAAAGTAAATCACGACTTAATAAAAATTTATAAAAATCCGTTAATGGTAGTTTTATAATTTTATATGCAATGTTTTCAGAAATAATGGTACTTTCAGAAGGATTAACATCTTCAACATATATTGTTACAATCGCTATAACTTCTGTGTTTTTCAATCTTACTAAAAACACTGTTGAAGCATCAAAATAATTGCGTTTTTTACAATAATCTACTATTTGCTTTACATTATTTGTAGAGATATTATAGCTTTTCATGATTTTATGACTATAGATTAAAATAGAAGGTTTCTCCTAATTTTTTGCAAATATACGCATAAGTTTTGATATATTTATTACAATTGAAAAAATGGTTTCTTGGAAGACGTTTCTGGCTCTTCTATTCGTTTCTTAGAGGGATTTAACAAAATATAAATATGATGAAAAATTTTAGTGAGTAAACGTTTGTTTCCTGTAATAATTTCTGCTTGCCCGTACATTGTTTCGGCAAATGACAACGTATGATTAGTTGAACTTACAAGTCCATTCGGGAGGGCAATATAAACTATATAACTCCTATCTACTGAATTTAATGATATAGAGGATACAGCACCTTCTAACACACCAAACTCCTGATATGGGTAGAGATCTATTTTTAAATTTGTCGATTGTCCTACAGCAACTTTTCCTGCTCCTACAGAAGGCAATATAGCAATTGCATAGAAAGAGTTATCTTCATAAATCACATTAAAAACGGGTTCTCCAACACTTACAAAAGAGTTATTATGCAACAAATTAGCATATTCTACCGTTCCTTGTTGGGACGACATAAATACGTATTGCTTTTCCCATTCTCTAATACCTGCAATTAAATTATGATATGACTCTATTAGTTTAAGGTGGCCATTATTCAGCTCTATTTCGTACTCGTTCATAGCACTTCGTATTCTTAATCTTGAGTCAGTTATCGATCGATTTTTACTTTCAATTTCAGAACGGATGGATATAGTAGTACGCTCACTATTTAACAATGTCAAATACGTATTATCATGAGCATACTCAAGAATTGCCATTTGGCTCAAAAGGATAGAGTCAGTCCGAAATCGCTGATAAAAAATCTCATGTTGAATTATATGATTAGCTAAAATTTGCTCTTGTGTGATGATATATAAAGAATCATTATAAATTTTTTGATACAATAATTTGATTTCATAGGTATACTTATTGTCATTTAATAAGAATTCATAATTTAACAATGCTTCTTTGAAACGAAAGTATAAAGGTTCTATTTCTCCCAAATATAATACGTTGTGGCGTATACTATCTACCGATATTGTGTATGCATGGGTATGAATATTAAATTGAGATAAGATCTCTTTTAATAATTTAATATCATTTGGATTAGCTGGGTTTTCAATGACTGCTATATATTCGTTAGGCTCAAATAGATGCGGAAGTTGAGATTTTAGAAGTATCAATTTTCCATTGGAATTTGCGTTCAAAATATTAGGCGGTGAAGTCGAAGTAACACGTACCTCCGCAATTACCTTGTCGGGTGCATGAATTACAATACCTAATGCTATAAGTATTCCTATAAACATAACTAATCCCAAAACAATTACCGAAGTATAGTTATCGGGGATACGCCGTATTATTCCTCTATATTCTTGGCTCTGTGTTAACTTCGTTTCCATTCCAACGACTATTTAATTGTCCCTCAAAAAGATTATAATATTCTTTTTTAGATTTCATTAATAATTCATGATTTCCAACTTCAACCACTTGTCCTTTCTTCAATACAATGATGTTGTCAGCATTAATCACAGAAGATAATCTATGAGCGGCTATAACTACTGTTTTATCTAACAAATTATTTTGGATACAATTTACTATGCTATTTTCATTCCTTGAATCCAACGCACTGGTTACTTCATCTAAAAATAAGTAATCAGGCTCATTATATATTGCCCTTGCAAATAAAATACGTTGCTTTTGACCTTCACTAACTCCTCTGCCATTTTCTCCTATCATAGTGTCATAGCCGCCGGGCATTGCTTCTATCTCGTCCTTGACGTTGGCTATCGAAATGGCATTTAACAACTTCTCCTTGTCAAATTCTCTTCCAAAAACAATATTGTTCGTAATTGTATCTTTTAGCAAAGTGCTTTCTTGTGTGATTATCCCGCAACGCTCTCGCCATGCATCTACAGAAAAAGATGATAATCTCAGTTTCCCTGATGATAGGTAACCATTAGACGGAACATAAAGTTGCATTAACAATTTAATGATAGTCGATTTTCCTGAACCACTCTCTCCAACCAAAGCAGTTACTTTTCCTTTAGGAATACACAATGAAATATTTTTTAAAACATATTCTTCATTAACGGAATATTTGTAATAAATATTGTTCAGCCATAAATTATTGCTTAGATCTATTACTTTTTCAGTTTCTTTAAAGTCGGCATTTTCGGGTTTTGCCTTTCTCACTTCTAATGTACGTGTATAACTAATAAAAGCGAGCTGCCAAGAAATAATAAAGTTAATAATATTTTCGACAGGCATTTTTAATTGACCAAGAATATACTGTACAGCTATCATCATACCAATAGTCATTTCTCCGTCTATCACAGCTATTGCAGCTACATAAATTAGCATTGCATCTCTAACCGTGGAAATAAGATTCGATCCAACACCTTGAATTTGGTCAACGCGAAGTAGTTTTATTTGAGTTTTATAAAGCCCTACTTGTATTTTTTCCCACTTCCAGCGCATTGGTTGACCATAATTATAACTTTTGATGTCTAATATTTTTGATAACAGTTCCATCCAATGACTATTATTAGAAGCAAGGTAAGAAAAATATTTTATATCCATTTTCTTTCGTATACTCCAAAATAATAGCACCCAACCTACATATAATAAATTTGCTAAAAAGAATATCCAAAACAACGTAGAATTATAGAGAAAAAGAATAGTCCCAAAAACCAGTAAGTACAATATAGCAAGTATAGCATTAAATGCAACTCCCATTATCATTGATTCCATGCGCTCAAAATCTTTAGATCGTTGCAGCAAATCCCCCATGAGCCTTGATTCGTAAAAGGGTAATGGAAGTTTAAAAAGATGGGATAAATAATCCGATAGCATACCAACTTTTACACGTAGTCCAAAGTGCATATTAATTGCCTGTTTCACCCATGTCCCAAAGGAAGTGCTAAGTCCTAAAACAACTGTCGAGATTAGTAATAAAGTCAGAAAACTGTAATCTTTCGATGGTATACCGACATCAATAATGGATTGTGTTATAATTGGAAAAATAGCATTTACAACTGTCATAACAACAAGAATGCAAAGTATCTGGACTATATTTTTTTTGTATGGTTTTATATAGTCCCACATAAAACTCAAAGCCGAGAGATAATTAGATTTTGTTTGAGTTTCGTCAGTTTTGTTAAAACTGGCAGTTGGTTCACAAACTATACAAACGCCTCTTTTTCCATATTTTTCATGCCTTTCCACATGATCTAACCAGCCTTGTGCAAATTCTTTCAAAGTGTATTTTACCCTACCAAGAGCTGGATCTGAAACATAAACATATTTTGGAGTAATCTTATACACTACTACAAAATGCATACCTCTCCAATGAACAACGCAAGGCAACGGAATCTCGTGCCTGAATTTTCCATAAGAAACTCGAAAAGCAGAACATCTTAGATTTAACTTTTCAGAAGCTTTAATGAAATCATAAACAGAAATACCTTCCTTTCTCACTCCGGTAATATCCCTCAGATAATCCATTTCAAAAAAACGACCAAAATATTCACATAGCATCTGCAAACAAGCAGGGCCACAATCTTTGGAGTCATGTTGAAAAGTATGGGGAAATCGTTTTTTGAAAATCATAGTTCAGTTTCGTTACAGGCCGACAAAAATACGAAAATAGATTGAATAAAACAAGGCGACCATAAAGCAAGTCGCCTTGTCATTGTAGTTTTGTAGCTGTTGTTCAGCATATTATTCCGTCTATATGGCTTAAACCAACAAAGCAGAAAATGAATCAAATCCCATAATGTTTAAATATTCTATCAAGAAAGGGCTTTGGGTTAGCTGCATTGACAATAAGTCCATCTTCACCTTCTGCTCTCCTTTCCTCATTGTACAGTATACGTAAATACCTGTATGCATTTTTTGCATTTATTCTATCTTTTACTAATCTATCATATATCTTTTCGTAATCTGAAGAACTAAAACTATTCTTGACAATATCATTAGCATTTATTCCCATTATAGGAATGAAGCCAGGAAGGTCGTACCTCTGCAATCCTAATACATGATTCACCGACATCTTTTTTTCTGCCTGTTTAATTTCAGAGAGAATAAGCACTTTAATTTTATCGCTCTTTTCTTTATTAATAAGCACTACTTCGCTCATATTATCAATAAGACGATTGATATTTGCTATGGTATCTTCAGGATATCTAAAATACATAAACAAATAGTTTATTTTAATAGCAGCTACGGCTTCTTCCTTTGTAAATTGAGAGGCTTCATTGTTTTGAGTAAATCCACAATGCCCCAAAATTACAAGGGCGACAAACAAAAATAAAACATTTTTTTTCATAATAATTAATTTTGAGTTAATAAGAGAAATACGGCTAATGAACCACATAGCACATTGCTAAAAACAATATAAATGAACTTTAACTCCTCTATTTAAAGAAAAAGAACCAGTCAAGATCGTCTATGTGGATTTGGCCTTCCTCTCCTAATACAGAATCATAATAATCAAAATACATCGTATCTAGATCAAGGTCGAGCAATAGAATGTCATGTCCAGGGCCACCCTCCCCGTCCCCGTGCATATGTCCTATTGCATAACCTCCATCACTAAACCAGTTTGCAGCATCAGACCAGGTTATTGTCGGGTCAGTATAGATTTCAAAACCCAGATATGTTAACGCTTCCGCAATTTCTTCAACTGTTGCAGCAATACCACCATTCTCACCAGGATCAGTATTAACTCCAGCTTCATTTAAGGCAGCTGTTGCTGTATCAATGGCATCCTCCGCACTACCGCCATATTTTTCTTGATAGGCTGTAGCAATAGTGCCAATAGTGCAATGGCCATTCTCTACCACAGGCCTTTCATTATTTTGGTCGTCTGTTCCATGATCTCCTGTTCCAGTCCCCTGATCTTGATCTTGATCTTGGTCTTGGTCTTGGTCATTATTGTTATAATCACCATCATAGTCAGACGGATCGTGAGAGTCAGGATTATCAAAATCTGGATCCCAATGGTCAGGTGTCCAATCATCCCAATCATTTTCAGGAAGATCTGGTTCATCTGGCTCAGGAAGATCTGGTTCATCTGGCTCAGGAAATTCAGGTGGTTCAGGTGGATTTGGCAGCTCAGGTGGCGGAATACAATCATACCCACCCAAAAGTGTTCTAGTGGCAATCAAATCAATAGTTGGAATACATAATTCCAATTCCAATAAACTTTTCTTTTTCATATTTACACTTATTTATTTGGTTTGTTTAGGGACAGGCCACAAAGATACAAATAAAAAACGAAATAACAAAATAAAACAAAAAAAAAGTAAAAATCTTTAGTAATTTAACTTGAGAGTTTTTTCCACATTATATGCTATACTAAATTTTTCTATTGGATTAAGATGAAAAAGCGATAGTATATGGTTAGTAATGTTTGTTTTTAATATTTGCTTCGTTTCTTTTGTGTTCCATATGGGATTTAAAATCTGTTGTTCACAATTAATATTTATTATTACATCAGAAATTTCACTGTATAGTTTTTGAAGTAATTCGTAATTAGCAATGTTTGCTAAGCTATCCTTTGTCGATAATTTTAATAATTGCGATTTATTTTTTACAAAAACAGATTCGTAATAGCTAATAGTTACTTCTTTTATATCAGGTAACTGATTAATATTATAAAGAGCATTCGGGTCGATTACTTCCGGCAGTAATGATTCACAATAATCACTCAGAAACTTATGTCTGTCAGTCTCAGTATTAAAAATTGTCTTTACAAATTGCAACAAAAAATCGGTGGCTAACAACAATAATATGTTCCGTTTATCATCTGCGTCATCTTCTACAATAGTTTTAAATATAAAACTTGAAATGGATTCGTAGTAAGGCAATAACTTTTTTAATATTTCCTCCCCTCCAAAATATAAGCCTTCAAAATACAGTGTTTTGTAAGGGAACGACATTCGAATATCTTTCCGAATATTATTTTCTGTGATCGTTTTTCTATATTCATTGATACGTTCGAGAATAGATTTACTCTCTTGTAGCTCACTGTATACAGCCAAATACACTCCTGCTTCCATTAATTGGTTTTTCCCAATATAAAAATTATGACACGAGCAATCAGAACATAGACTGGTAATATTTGTAATAATTTTAAACACCTCATTTTGGTAAATGGTATGATTTGGGAAAAATACCATTACTTGTCGTTCAGGAGGAACTAACCATACATAATCTGAAGTATGTTTCGTAGTTGCATTTCCAAAGTGAGCTAACAGTTTGTTAGTTGTTGACGTAAAATGTGAAACATCTTTTGTTTTTATGAACATATTGAAAGCATCTACCAGTTGTTTAAGTGTGGTTTCAGAATCATTAACTGCTCGTCCTAAATGTTTACCTGTAGACAACTGCATTCTACCTGATAATAATTGTGTTGTGTGTTTTAAAATATCAACAGCACAAAACAACTTTTCTTCCTCTGTAGAAGCCACTTGTAAATCTTCAAGATTTTTAGTAATGAAATTTTGCAAATTCAAGATTTCGTGTTCACTAATACACGAACCCGCATGCATTGCAAATGTTTTTAATCGCTTCAATAAAGAATTCGAATCGTCCAAAATAATTATACCTTTTTTAAACATAGAAATATAGATTCCTTCACCTTTTAAAGCATTTTCCATGAGAATTAAAGGCACTTTGAAATAGGGGAAAAATAATAATTGGTATTTTTTTTCATTATATACAACGGTTTCATAAATAACTCTATTAGTCAACTTGGAAACAAGAATAACATCTACATCTGAATTTGCCAAAGCGCGATTTTCGGCATAGCTCCCGGTAAGTATTATTCCGTCTATATGGTTTAAGTTAACAAAGCGAGAAATAACTTCAACAAGTTGTTTATTCATTATTTAATTTATGAGAGTTTTAGCTCGTGTTTAACTATTATATTGATTGTTATCGGCTGCAAAAATACAAATAAAAAATGAATTGAGCAATAAAATTATTTTAAAAACTTTACAACTCTTTTCGACATTTTACATGGCAGGGTAGCAGGCAGCAGGTATTGCAGTGATATTCTATTTATTACCCCTGCTATTTTCCAATAATAGAGAAAGTGGCAGGATAAACTATCATAGCAGTTCTGCTACCCTGCTACCTTCCTGCCAAGATAAAAAAAGAGTACCATAGCAGGATTATTTTTCTAAAAATCATCTCTTTATATTAACCCTGCTATGACTGCTATGAAGAAGTTGTAAAACTTAATAATGGATTGCATTTTTCAAAAAAAATCAAAAAAAAGTCCCCGAAAATTCGGGGACTGAAACGGCATCGTTTTTGATTTATTTTACTTCGCCAAGTGAAACTATTTTTTTGCCGTTTGTTGTTCATAGATTTGTTCATTGTTGAGTTGGATAACAGAATATACCCATTTTTGTTGATTTCCGCTCGTTAGTCGCCACTTCTCGAAGCCATGCTTAATGAGCGCTTCGCCAAGCGTTTTTTGTCGAATACGAACGTTTGTATTGATTTGGATGATTGATAAAATTTCGGCAGGTTGCAGGTAGTGTGTTGCCAAATCTCGATGCTCCGGTTTGGCAAAGTATTTGAGCAAAAATTGTTCTTCCATACTAATAACTTGAAACTCGGCGTTGGAAGCGTGGAGTTGTTCGATTTCATCTCTGGAAAACCAATACTGAAGGTTACTTTTGAAAAGATGATATGCTTGTTTCCAAACTAAATCCATATTCAATTCTTTGGCTTTTTCAATATGAATTTTTACGACTTCAAATGCCAAAAAACGCCGTGAGCCTGTTGGGTCAGTCAAAAATTCATTGCCGTTCACAGACCCCATAAATGAGCATACATGGGGGTATTCTTGGATGAAAACGTCATAAGGTCTGCGATATTTCACGTTCGGTGCGGTTATCATATTTTTTAAGTCATTCTCATCTTTTTTGTTGAGTTGTTTAAGTTGATCATCCACGTTTACCAGTAAAAATTCGGCAAGCAAGGTCTGTGTATCTTTGTTTGATGGATCAATTTTACCTGTGTAGAGATATTGCCGAAGTCCAACCGGACAAAGATTATCAAGCCAAGTGGTTTTGAAAGCTCCTTGCTCGCCTGTTAGCACTAACATTGTATGGTTCTTACAATTCTCGTCTATCATAGCGTTTGCAACAACGGCAACGAGCCATTTTTTGAGATATTCCGCCCATTTTTCAGAGTTTTTTGTTTCAACTGTGTTTGCCAATTCGAGAATGTAGTTCGTTTCTTTTTCGTTGTACTGGGGCAATTGCTCAAAATATTCTTTGATTGGGTTTGAAATGATAGAATAATCCGAAAATAAAATTTCGTTTAGTGCGTCCCTCGAAGTTTTTACGCCCCGCGAACGAATGTAGCGGTTGATGGAGTTCATCGAGTATCGTTCGAGCGGTGCAAAGTTTTCCATTTGACCACGAATAAGGTATTCCGGCTTTTGTTTGATAATGTTGAAACGACAATCCATAAACGTATCTAAAAGCATCTCAATCTCCTCGTATTGTCCTAAATCTTTTTGTTTGTCAAAAAACGTCATATTTAACGCTTTCCGAACATCTGTTAGAGTTACTGAAATTCCGTTATCTAACAGTTCCGTATGAAACGATTTTACAACTTCCGGCGTAATGTCTGCAAAATCTTTTTCGCCATGATTTTTGAATTGCGTTCTGCCGGATTCGACATTAAACAAAAGGTCATATTTTGCCTCTAACGATTTTTTGATAATATCAATTTTGCCGTATTTAACTTGCATTTGTAGGATTTGTAGAGTTCTTTTTTTGGAAACGTTGCGGAATTTTATATTCGCCTAAATAATATGCTCGCTTACAAAGGCGAACCAATTCCTCTATGTCTATTATCGAATAATAAAACATTTCATCTTCCGAAAGTCCGTGTAATAGCAACGTGTATTTGAGTTTATTGATTTCTGTAAATTGTTCAGCATTGTGCTGTTGCTGTTGCTGTATTTCTTTTTTTTGTGCCAAAAACAGTCCATCAACTTGTTCAAGGTCTGCAATATCTTGTAGTAAATACTCACGCAGGTACGGTGTGCGCACGTAGCTCAACCGTTTAGTTTTTATTTCAATAAATTGCTGAATGGATTGTATTCGAGATTGTTTTTTCATTTTTTACCCTCTTTCAAGTCATAAAATGCTTGTGCTTCATCACGGATTTGGGCGTTGGATTTGATTTTTCCTTTTTGAAATTCTCTATCACGCCACTCCCTGCATTCTTTTAGATTAAAAAGCAATCTCGCACCAATACGGCTGTGTGGCAATTCGCCCAAACAACATTTGTTGTAAATGGTTTGTTTTTTCCATTGCGGAAAAATCCGTTCACGAATTTGGTTAATATCAACAAATCTATCTTCATCCGGCTGCTGCTCCGGTGTTATTAATTTGTCGATTTTTTGATTTAAGATTTCGATTTGTTCAAAAATCGTTTTTACTGCTTGGGGCAGCGTGTCGAATGTGATTTCTTGCATAATTGTTTGGAGTTTTGGGACTATTAGGTGTATAATGATTATTCAATAAAAACAGAAACCACGACTTTGGTGTGAAATCGTGGTGCAAAGTTCCGAAAAAATGTAAGTTACGGGGGGCAGTTTCGGGGTCTGGAAAATTTAATATCGCCCATTTATATCTATTGATATTGGAGATTTTAAGTCCAAAAGTATTTTGTTCGCACTTTCTATTTGTTTGTTGTAAAATTCAGAAAAAGAGATGCCTTCTTGTACTGCTTTGTAAATACTCCGGTAACTGTTTCCGGTTAAAAACGCAATCAATCTGCAAATTTTGGTCAAATCGTTATGTGCTGTGCCTAATTGTAATAATTTCAATAGTTCCAAAATAACAACGGAGCGAACTTTGATACTGGCTACATCCATTCCCGATTCATTTTTTTCGATGCCTTCCGTTTCTTGATTTGTAGCCTGTTTTTCGATAGCCGAAAGCATTATGATTTGGTTGATTAGACTGACTTCGTCCACCATTTGCATCACAATATCTCCCTTGTCTTTTATTTGTTTGTAGTGTGCCAAACACTTGGCATAAACCAATTTTCGCTTGTTTAAGTCGGTAATTTTATCGGCTATGTTTTTTAGAAAATCAAAACTATCCGTTCTAACCGTGATACACTTTAATTCCTCGATGATTAAAGGTTCAAATTCTTGAAAGTAACCAATGTCAATCCTTTGTTTGATACGTGTTAGAAAAAAGTTTAGATTTGAATTTTTGTTCTCGGAAAAGAGTAAAATCACATAAACGCACGAAAAAATGATACTGGTTTCGCATAATAAAAGTTTCGATTCTACTCTATCCCAAATTTTGAAGGCTATTTGTTCGGGATGCTTTTCTTTTTCGAGGTGATCGCAAATAGCGTACACTTCATTAAAAATTTCGAGGGGTGTTTTTTTTAGTTTGTCGCGATGCTCGGTTTGGCTGTCCTGAAAATTCAGCAAGACTTGATAAATACGAGCATTTAACCCATTGTTTTCAATGTAATCTGCAAGGTTTTTTTTTTGATATTGTGTAGTTTTTCATAATGAACTATTTCTTGATTTTTTCTTACTTTTTGTTGATGTTTAACTTGATGGCGTTGGCTGCTTTTTGTTTTTTCGGATCAACAACTTCGGCGTATATTTGCGTGGTCGTTATGTTTGTGTGTCCTAACATTTTGCTGAGTGTGTAAAGGTCTGTGCCACTTGAAATTTGCAGAGTTGCGTAGGTGTGGCGGAAACAATGGAACGTGATATGTTTTTTGATTTCGGCTTTTTCTACCCATGCTTTTATAGGTACGTTAATATGAACAGTCGGTAACAGTTTTTGAAAAACATGAGCGTCGGAGCTTTGTCGTTTTCCGCACAGTTTTAATGCCTGTGGCGAAATGGGTAGATACGTCATATTTTTCGTTTTCTTTTGACGAAATTCTATGCGTGGCTCGTTGGTGTTATCGCCGGTGATTTCGTCCCATGTTAGTTTTTTAATATCCGAATGTCGCAAGCCTGTAAGTGCTGAAAAAAGAGCAGCCCTGCGGACTTGATCATTTTTGAAAGGTGTTTTTGCAAGCAATTCCAATTCCTCAATAGTTAAGCGAACACGGTGCGACTTTTCGCCTTTGATGGGCTGAATTTTTTTGCTCAAGTCGGTAGTTAAAACTTCATCTTTGTAAGCACGAATTAGCACCGTTTTGAACTGTGTTAAATATAGCTTTTGAGTGTTTGGAGCAAGCGTTTTTCCTTTTTCGTTTTTGTTTGTTATTAGGTAATTGCGATATTTTTCTAACCATTCCGCATTTAAATCACCGATACGGACTGATTTACCACCTGTAAAATCTTGTATTCGGTCTATCATTGCTTGCCATTGGATATGAACACCCTCGCCAACGTCGACACTTCTACGTTTTATCAAATCACGGAGATATTCAATAAAATCCATATCGGCTTTGCGATCGGCTTCTTTCTTTTGTAAAAACAATTCGGGATACAATGCTTTATTATCAAAGTCCGATTGCTTGATTTTACAAAAATCTTGTGCAAACTTGCAAGCCTCTTTGTCGCTGTCGCTCCGGCATTGGATTATGCCATCTACATTGCGTTTAGGTTGATACTTACCGCCTCTTGTTGGGCGTTCTTTGTCCCAAATAGGCGTTGTGATGATACGATTCAGCGATGAAAATTGTCGCTGTGGGATTTTGGAGTTTTCGACAAAAACAGGGTACGATTCAATCAAAAGATAAAACTCATTTTTTCTGTGTTTTGATTTTTGAAGTTTGACCGTGCATTTTGTACGGAGATACTTGTTTTTCATGGTGTTTTCTTTTTAAAGTATATTAGTGTTTTGTTCTGCAAGTGTTCTGCAAATATACGATAAAAAGTAGTAAAAGTAACGAAAACGGCGGGAAAACCGCTCTGCGTTTAGCATCTAAAATCCTATTGAATGCCTTGTTATTGGTAAATCTTTGGGATTTAAGTGAAAAAAACGTAGGTTATTTTTGCAAAGATACGAAAAAATTAGTCAAAGATTATTTATAAAGTTGAGAATGAGAGCCAATCGCAACAAATACAACAATGATATGATTGGGTTCTTTTTCGTAATAATGAAGACGAATATTGCCACCGGCACTGATGGAGCGAAATTGTGATAAACTGCCTTTTAACCGATGATTTCTTAATGATCCCGAAAAGGGTTCTTTTTCAAATAATTTAAGGGTTTCCAGTGTTCGAAGTTGCTCTTTCCTTTGCAGATTAGCAAACTGTTTGGTAAAACTTTTGTGATATTCTATTTTCATTTTACTAAACTTTCCAAATACTCAAATCCTTCTTTGTTGCTTGCAAAATGTAAAACATTTTTATCATTTTCTATATCGTTTTTAACAGCAAGAAGATAATCGGAAAATTCTTTAGCCATAGCATTTGATGCGTTATCTTCATACCCTATTGTAAATGGTATGGAACGAGTTTGATTTACTTTTATTAAAAACATACGAATTGCCGTTGAAATATCCAAACCAAAATCATTAAAAATTTTTTCGGAGGTAACTTTTACATCCGAAGGTACTTTTGCCTGAACTAAAACTGTATTTTTCATACCTTATATATACTTTGTAATACTTATAGTTTTATTTGTGTTGCAAAAGTACGATTTTTTTTTGAATTGACCAAATTTATTTTGTTTTTTTGCGTTGGAATTGTGGATTAGTATAAATTCAATTACATCTTCAACTGATGCCCCATGCGTTCCTGTTTAGTTCGTAAATAGCGCTGATTGTAGGCGTTTGGTTCAACTACAATCGGTACAGTATCTACAATTTCGATACCATAACCTTCCAAACCAATTCGTTTTACAGGATTATTGGTAACCAACTTGATTTTATTGGCTTTCAGATAGCGCAGGATTTGTGCGCCAATGCCGTAATCCCGTTCATCGGGACGAAATCCGAGCATAACATTGGCGTCAACTGTATCAACGCCCTGTTCTTGAAGTTTGTAGGCTTTAAGTTTGTTGATGAGTCCTATCCCCCGCCCTTCCTGATACATATACAGCACAATGCCTTTTCCTGCTTTTTCCACCATAGTCATGGCTTGGTGCAACTGATCGCCACAATCGCATTTGCACGAATTGAAAATATCACCCGTAACGCACGATGAATGTACGCGCACCATCACAGGTTCATTTTCGTCCCATTCGCCTTTAACCAACGCTAAATGTATCATTCCCGTTTGTTTTTCGGAAAAGGCTTTGAGTTTGAAGGTGCCCCACTGCGTGGGTAAATCCACTTCTTCCTCAAATTGGATCAAGGTTTCGTTGGCCACACGATAAGCAATCAAATCTTCAATGCTGATAATTTTCAGGTTGAATTTTTTGGCGATTTCGACCAATTGTGGTAAACGTGCCATTGAGCCGTCTTCGTTCATAATTTCGATCAGAGCGCCTGCGGGATAAAGTCCTGCCAAACGTGCCAAATCCACAGCGGCTTCGGTATGTCCTGAACGTTGTAAAACCCCGCCATTTTTGGCTCTCAACGGATTGATATGTCCGGGACGTCCCAAATCTGATGGTTGAGTTTTGGAATCGGCCAAAGCGCGAATTGTGGCTGCTCGGTCGTGAGTTGAAACACCCGTGGTACAGCCGTTTCCGAGCAAATCAACCGTGATGGTAAACGGTGTGCCGTGAATAGACGTATTGGAATTATCGGCAATCTGCATGTTTAATTCCAACTCTTTACAACGGTCTTCCGTGATTGGAACACAAACCAAGCCACGTCCTTCTTTAATCATAAAATTCACCATTTCGGGCGTAATTTTTTCTGCTGCACAGATGAAATCGCCTTCATTTTCGCGATCTGCGTCGTCAACAACGATTACAAAACGTCCGTTTTTAATGTCTTCAAGAGCTTCCGGAATAGAATTTAAGTGCATAACTTTTGGTTTAGGCTTGCAAAGGTACAAAAAAAATCGTATCTTTGCAAATCCATTACAAAATCCATACATGCTTCGCTATTTCAATATAATTTTTGGTTTTCTCGCCATTCTGATTGGTTTTTCCTGTGCGACACCCGGAAAACCGACCGGTGGCCCAAAAGACGAAACACCGCCGAGGGCAATTCATGCTTCGCCACCAAATTTTTCTACACATTTCGACGCAAGACGAATCGTTATAAGTTTTGATGAAAATATTCAGCTGAGAAACCTAAATCAACAATTAGTGATTTCACCACCGATGGCGAGACCTAACATTGGCTCGAATAATCGAGCTCTGAGCATTCGCTTGCAGGACACGCTTCGCGAAAATACGACATACGTATTTTCGTTTGGCGATGCGATTATCGATTTTAACGAAGGTAACGTTTTATCCAACTTTCAATACGTTTTTTCGACCGGAGCAACCATTGATTCGTTAAGTGTGGTGGGTGAAGTTTTGGATGCTTACACGTTGCAACCGATTAAAAATGCAAGCATAACCTTAGTGTCGGATTTAGACCATTTAATTACGAAAGAAGAACGACCGATTTACATTGCTAAAGCAAATAACGAAGGGCATTTTCAAATCAACTTTTTGCGCGAAGGCTGCTATTTTTTAGCAGCAATCAATGATAAAAACAGCGATTGGGCGTATGACTCGTTGCAAGAGGAGGTGGCTTTTTTGCAAGCCTGCGTATCACCGAGATACTTAAAAATGCCAACACTTCAAGAAAAAGATAGTAATGACAATGGTTGTTGTCATCACGACAGTTTATCTCTACTTGATTCTATTAAAAAGTTTTATGAAGGCGGGTATCAATTATTGATGTTCAAACAAGAGTTGCCGCAAGGTGTGAGTAAATCCGAATTTTTGTCGAATGCCGTAATTCAAATAGAGTTTAGAAATCCTACGGAACAGGCTAAATTTCGAGTATTACAGCCTGAAATGGAGTCGAACAATTACCTTGTTCGTTGGGACAAAAATCAACAAAAAGCGGAGATTTTTCTAACCGAATTGGGCATTCGAAATCTTTGGCTTTATGTGGAAGACGGCAATTTTTCGGATACGCTGAAACTTCTTAACACGAAAACCGAAGAGAAGCCGGTGCCGTTAAGAATTACACTTTCATCAGGTCAAGAGTTGGCTTTTTTTGATACGTTAAAACTCTCATTTAGCTCACCAATTCGAGAAATCAAGCCGTTAGAAAAACCGTTTTGGCTGTATTCGGGAAATGATACAATTCCAATTCCTCTGACACATTTTTCATTCAATCCATCTCGTACGCAAATTATTTTTGACACGCTATTGAACCAAAGAACACCCTACCGATTGATGATTCTTGACAGTTTGCTGTTCGATTATTTCGATCAAACCAATGACGATACGCTGCATTTGAGATTTAGAACCAATGCACCTGAAAACTATGCCCGATTGGATGTTAAACTGCTTAACAAACCCGAAGAATCGTGTATTTTGCAAGTGTTGAACGAGAGGCTGGAAGTTATGGAGCAACGCATATTACTTACGGATAGTGCGTCATTCACGACCTTGAAACCCGGTAAATATCGTTTGCGATTAATCGTTGACCAAAATCGCAACAACCGTTGGGACGCAGGAAATCTCCGTGAACGTCGCTTGCCTGAACCGGTGTTTATTTTGCCGAAAACCCTCTCGTTGGAAGCGGATTGGGAGTATGAGGAGGAATGGGAATTGTAATAAAAAACGTATAAAAACAACACATATCAAAAAAATTGTGTATATTTGCAAAAATTAAAACAAACACCTATGAAAAAACAGCGTAGATAGTACGCAGAAATAAAATATAAAAAATTCTTGTTCTTGAAATGTAGGAGTTTCTAATACGCAAGAGAAGTAATGCCAAGCGGGCTTACTTGTCTTTGCGTATGGGTTTCCTACAACCTCAAGAACGGATTCGTAAGTCCGTTTTTTTTATTGTTAGAAATCAAAAGCTTTAAACAAACCATAATGATCCAAGCTAAAATCCTTGAAAACTTAGTTATTTTGGAAAAACTTATTCGCCAAGAACATACAGGGACGCCGAAACAATTGATGAAACGACTTTCTATCAGTCGCAGTACATTATACCGTAGAATTGACGAGTTGAATTCTTATGGTACAAAAATTAAATTTTGCCGTACTCGCAATACGTTTTATTACAATAGTGATGAGGTTATTGACATCCTTTTTAATATAAAATCGACTGCCGAACCAACTAACCCTGAAAATAAAAAAACATGAAATTTGAAAATATTTTCTTCCGTACCATTTTTTGACACGGAGAAATTGTATCTTTGCAGTCGGAAATATTTCCAAAAACAACAAACTAAAAACCTGGCGATGTACAGGTAATCGTATAAAACTATGAAAAAATTGTTTTTTATTAGCACACTTTTTGTAGGTAGTATTTTTTTTACTTCGTGCAACAAAAACGAAATTCTGAAAATTAGTGAAGAAGCGCAAAAAACTATTGATTTGGCAAAATTCCAGCTACCATCTTTCGACAAATCAATGTCAATGTCAGAGGAGGTGCAAATTGTTCTGTCAAGAAAAGATTTGGGTCTTAATGAGCAAGAAAACGAATTACGTCGCATCCTGGAACCACAGATTAATCTTGGAAAAGAACTCCACACAGAGATATTAGCCATAATAGAAGCAGATCCTACCATTAGTCTTACTGAAGCAGAATACAGCGAAATTTTAGATCTTATGGAAGAACATTTTGCAGAACTTGCCGTTCTTGTAGCAATAATAGCAGATGATCCTTATAGAGGATCGGTAATGACTTGTTTAGGTCTCGCAGTAGGTATTCTGCAGCTTGGAGAGTTTCTGGCAGGTACAATAACTGCACAAACTGCCATTGCTATCATAAAACAAGTGGGAAAACGTTATTTAGGTTGGATAGGATTAGGTATTATGATTTATGAATTTGTAACATGTTTAGACTGACGAAAAGTATAATCCTACATGACAAAGTTTTTGTTCCGAAATGTGATGAAAATCTATTTTTTTTAACCAAAGGTAAAAAAAAATTGCAAATTTCGGAGAAAATAACTATCTTTGCAAACTAAGTTGCATTTGATAATTGAATCTACCGAAATGTTATAAAAAAAACATAAAATACTGAAAATAAAAAACAATAACAGTATATGAAAAACAAAAAACATCTCTTTCCTTTCGTTACAGAAAATTTGACATTTCTCAGTTTGATACTTGTAGCTCTTTCGACTGGTACGTTTAAGTCTGTTGTGTTATTTTGGGTATCATTTGGAATAGTTATTTTAACCGTGTTTTTATTCACGTACAGATTGCACCAATTGTTGAAGCTTCAAGATAGTAGTACAAAGAAAAGCATTCTAAAAAAAGAAAGACCATACGTTATATTGCTTGTTGTTTGCTTTATATTGTTATGTTCGTTTTGGATTAAATAATTCCACTTGCATGAACATTCTAGTCCGTGCGTTTCTCACGGTATTCAGGCAGGTTGTTGAGCATAGTCGAAACTCCTGCCTTTTTTATTATGCTTTGTTTACAATGCTTTACAAGGTTTTAGTTAAAAATTCCTAATTTTAACACTTTTTAACTAAAATTTTTTGGTCAGACTATTTTTTTGTTGTAACTTTGCAGAAAAATTATGTCAACAGACCTATTTCGAAGCAGATACCGTGTGGAATCACATCGATTGCGAGGATGGAATTATGCAAATACAGGGTATTATTTCATAACCATAGCAACGGCTTTTCGCGAGCATATTTTTGGGCATGTAGAAAACGACAAAATGATTTTAAATGAAATCGGAGAAATCGTACAAAATGAATTTATAAAATCATTTGCCATACGTTCCGAATTGTCATTGGGTAAATTTGTTTTAATGCCTAACCATTTGCATACGATTGTTGGGTTGGAAAATCCGCATTTCGAACGACCGTGTAGAGACGCACGGCCGTGCGTCTCTACGATGATGACGACGATAACGCCAACAACACGTCCGATACCACACCGTCAACCCAAATCCATTTCATCATTTGTGGCGGGATTTAAATCGGCGACCATACAAAAAATTAATGATTGGATTGATTCTATGGATTCCGTACAGGCGCATGGCATTGTAGAGACGCACGGCCGTGCGTCTCTACAGGTCGATAATCGCATGGTTTTACAAAAATATAATCGCCAAAATCCATTATGGCAACCAAATTACCATGACCGCGTTATTCGTAATCAACGCGAATATACAAACATTGCAAATTACATCATTGAAAATCCACAACGATGGCGTGAAGACCGTTTTTTTGTTGAGAAGACTTGAAAGCGTACTAATCCACGTTATCGTGCAAATAACTGTTTCGTTCCACACGACCATCTTCGGTGAGATTGAAACGCGGTGCTTCAGACGTTGAAGAATGGGAGTTGTAGATTTTTTATTTCTTTGTTTTATCTTCCAACATTTTCAAACTCCCTAAATAGTTTTTTTCTGCTTCGCTTAATGTTTTCTGTTGATACTTTTTGTACTCTGTGGTGGCTTTATCTACAGCTTGCTCGTGGCTTACACTTCCTGCATTGAGCAACAAATTTTCGCCACTCATGGTTAAGATTCTGTCTAAATGTTCTGCCCAGTTTTTCATTGTCATCGCAACCTCACGCTCTGCCTGTCGTTCGGCAAAATCTAAATATCCCGAAACGATTTGACCAAGCGAACGTAACTCCTTTTCATTTAGGTAATTTTTCGCAATCACAACATCTTTTAGATACGGGCGATTGCCCGGAAATGTCATCAATCCCATAAATTCTTTTTCCGCATCAACACGAGTATAAATCACTTCGGCTGCGGTTTGTCCGTGAACAGCGTAATGAATTTTGTTTTGTACTTTTTTGAAAAATTCTATTGATATTTTTGAATGTGGGTCGTAATCAATACTTGTTGCATAAATGTCCAAAACTTGACGATAAAAAACTTTTTCGGAAGCACGAATATCTCGAATGCGTTGTAGAAGTTCTTGCCAATAACCGCCACCGCCAAGATTTTTCAAGCGTTCATCGTCCATTGTAAATCCTTTGCGGATATATTCGTTGAGTCGTTTGGTAGCCCATTGCCTAAATTGAGTGCCACGCAACGATTTTACACGATAGCCTACTGAAATTATGACATCAAGGTTATAAAAATTAGTGGGTTTGGTAGAAAAATCGGAAATTCCGATTTTTCTCACACTATCGTTTTCCTGCAACTCATTTTCGGCGTAGATATTTAAAATATGCTCGTTGATTGTGGAGCGTGATTTTTCAAACAGATTTGCCATACCATCTATTGATAGCCAAACCGTTTCGTCTTCTAATCGAACGTCTATTGATATTTTTTCATCTTCAGTTTTGAAAATCAAAAACTCAGATTCGTTGTTTGTTTTTTCGGGTTTATTCATGATTTTTGTAAAGGTACGGTTTTATTTTTTGTGTTGTTCATTTTTTTGTTGCGGTGGCGTGTCCGTAAATACATCGTATCCTAAATAATTAACTATTGCTCGCTCTATTTTATAGATATAATTTCTGTAAAAAGGGTTTTGCAATAAATCAAAATATTGTCTTTGAAATTGCTTTTTTGCCTCTTTTTGATACTCATCGCCCGTTAACCCGTTGCATTTATCAATATAATATGGCAAATAAGCATTTTTCTTGTATTGTAAAAATCCCTTTAATATGGGAACAAAATCATTTTTCAAAGTGTTTGAAACATAATCTTTATCTAAATTGTTATTTTGCAAAAACACTGTAAATTTATCTGCACCGCTCAAATTTGTATTTTGTATAAATCTTCGTTGTTCGTTTAACATTTCTTGTCTATCAGATAAACGAGTTAACTGATGGTTAGATATGCAACCATAACCCGTCTTAAATTCGCAAATAAGACACTTCATTTTATCTTTGAATTTCACAATATCAAAATTATCTTCACTCTGATTTTTCTGTTCGATGCTTTTAGACAATTCTTTCATTATTAAAGGACTTAGCGTAGAGTCATCAGGTTTCTTTTTTTTGCATAAATTCCAAATAAAAGTGATAACAACAATTCCAATACCTCCAAATAGAAAATTAATTATTTTATTTTCAATAATCCACTCCATAATTTTTTATTTTTCAATCTCCATCTCCACCAAACCTTTCGCCTCCTCCAACAACCGCTCACTTTCCCTGCGAAGCGTAAAACTTTCTTGGATTAAGTCTGCTATTTATTGTTGTTTTGGTTCATCAATAATTGGAATTATGATGCTTTTACCATGTGCTCAAATTTTCTGCAAAGTTACGCAAAATATTTGAGTTATTAAAGTTAAATTTTTCATATTAAAATCTAATTTTTCGACCTCATTAGTTTTTTAATTTTTTTGTTGTAACTTTGCAGAAAAAATAACTGTTATGGAACAAGAAGCTGCAAAAATAGAATCTGCTCAAACATTTGAGGAACTTCTTACGATCATGAAGGAAACTACACAATCCATAAGGGAACTTCGTGAATCGCAAAAAAATATTTCCAAAGAAGTTGGCGGAATAGCCAACAGTAATGGCTATTTTGCTGAGGAATATTTTAGAAATGCTTTCGAACATGAGCCTGTTTTTGCAGGCGAACATTTTGATATAATGAAAGAAAATATCAGAGTTGCAAATGCAGAACAAGAAGACGAATACGATATTGTGCTGTATAACAAAGAAAATATTGCGATTATCGAAACCAAATACAAAGCCAGAGTAAGTGATATCAGCGATGTCATTAAAAAAGCAGATTCGTTTCGTCAGTGGTTTCCGTATTACAAAAATCACAACATTTATTTAGGTTTGGCGGGTCTAACATTTGATAACAAAGTTATTTCCAAAGCCAAAGAAAAAGGTATCGCCATCATTCGCCAAAAAGGCGGAAAAACAATTGTCAGCGATAAAAATTTGAAAGCATATTAATCCACGTTATCATGCAAATAACTGTTTCTCTCTACACGCCCATCCTCGGTGAGATTGAAACGCGGTGCTTCAGATGTAGACGAATGTGTGGGTTCTGTCAATGGCACTTGACGGCGCATATAAGCAGGCACCCGCTCGAGTTCTTCCAAACCTTCAGGGGTTTTAACCTTAGCACTCACATCGCGGGCAACGCTCATATCACGAAGTTGTTGAATACGATTTGTGCTTTGTGCTTGAAATCGTTCGGAATTTATGGTCGGAGGCTCAGATTTTGAACGCTCATACTGTTCAAAACGCAAATGCGGCTCTTCTTTCGGTAGTTCGCTTACCACTTGCATTTTAGGCGGTGCGGGACTGCGTTGAGCATACAAATCTAAAGAGGCTTCCAAACTATTTGAATGTGCTACAGGTTCTGTTTCCGTCTTGCTAATGATGCGAATATCGTCCAATTTATCTTCGGATGTAAATTCATATTGAGATAAATCGGTTGCTTCGGGAGTTTCCAAAAATAGAGTTTGCGGTGGAGTTTTCGTAGGTGTAGGACGATCCAACTCTACTACAATAGGTGCTTTTTTCTCAAATATCTCGCTTTCCGAAAATCCTGTTGCAATAAGGGTTACAGAGATTTTTTCGCCGAGATTTTCATCTTTTCCTGCTCCCCAAATCACATCAACATCGCTACCGGTTGCTTTTTTTACAAAGTGTGTGATGTCTTTAAATTCGCTCATCGTTACCTCATTCTCTAACGACGACGAAATATAAATTAATACATTTTTCGCACCATTGATATTGCTATCGTTGAGCAATGGCGATTCAACGGCTTGCATTACAGCCTTGATAGCGCGATCGTCGCCTTCTGCTAAACCGCACCCCATCAGAGCTACACCGCTGTTTTGCATCACCGTATTCACATCGCGGAAGTCAACTTGATAAGTTGAATGAACGGTAATGATTTCGGAAATCCCTTTAACCGCCGTACTCAAAATCTCATTTGCCAAAGCAAAGGCTTTGCTCATGGTTAATTCGCCATATTCGTCAAGTTTATCATTGTTGATGATGAGAATGGCGTCCACGTGTTTGCGAAGTTCGGCAATGCCGTCTTTGGCTTGCAAAACGCGTTTGCGACCTTCAATGCTGAACGGTGTTGTGACCACAGCAACTGTCAGAATGCGCTTCACTTCTTCATCATCAAGTTCGATTTCTTTCAAAAGTTGTGCTATCACAGGCGCCGCACCTGTTCCTGTTCCACCGCCCATACCGGCTGTGATAAATACCATTTGCGTATTGTTTGCAAACAAAGACTTAATTTCCTCGGATTTCTCAAGGGCTGCTTTTTGGGCAACAACCGGATTATTTCCGGCGCCTAACCCTTTACCCAATTGTATTTTATTGGGAATCGCACTGTTGTCCAACGCAGTTGCATCAGTGTTGCAAACAATGAAATCAACACCGGTAATACCACGTTCATACATGTGGTTTACAGCGTTATTTCCACCGCCACCAACACCTATAACCTTAATGTAGGACGATTGATGAAGCGGGAAATCGAATTTGAGAATATCTTCCATTGCGTTCATTATTTTATTCATGCAAAATTACCTAAATAAAACGGTTTTTTGTATGGATGTTCCGTGTTTTTATTCACTTTAAATTGTTAATTTCTATTAATCTTCCTTTATGTCGTTTTCCATAAATCCATCTAAGCCGTCGAGCAAGCGCTTTTTCAAACTAATCCACAAACTTTTAGACCTGTTTTTTTCTTGTTTTTTCGGTTTAGCAGCAGGAAGCTCTTCGACAGGATTTTCTTCAATAGGACTTTCTTCAATTTTCGGAATTTCCAGCGGTTCTTCCAGATCGAATCCTGCCATAACCAATCCCACACCAGTTGCATAAGCCGGATTGGCAATTTCATTGTTTTTTTCAGATGCAGACAGATGTTCGGTAGGATAACCTATTCGAGTGTCCGTACGGGTTACAAATTCGGTAAGTTGAATCACGTGTTTTAATTTTGCACCGCCACCCGTGAGAACAATACCCGCAATCAATTTGTTCTCATAACCCGATGCTCTGATTTCGTTTAGTACAAGTTCCAAAATCTCCTCCATTCGCGCCTGAATAATACCGGAAAGATTTTTTCGGGAAATTTCTTTTGCAGGTCTGCCCCTCAATCCGGGAATAGAAATAATGACATCTTCCTTGGTGGCTTCTGCCAAAGCATATCCAAACTCTTCTTTAAGTTTTTTGGCTTGTGTATCAATGATAAGGCAGCCGCTTTGAATATCTTCGGTAATTGCGTTTCCGCCAAGCGCAATTACAGCGGTATGACGAGGTTTGTCGTCGTGGTGATAAATAGCAATATCTGTTGTCCCTCCGCCAATATCTACAAGAGCAACTCCCGCGGCACAATCTTTGTCGTCTAACACAGCTAATGCCGATGCCAAAGGCTCCAAGATCAAATCTTTCACTTCCAAACCTGCTTTTTCTACACTGCGTTGGATGTTTTTAATTGCAGAATACTGTCCGGTGATGATGTGAAAATTCGCTGCTAATGTACGTCCGGACATACCTACCGGATCATTGATTTCGGGAACATTATCAACAATAAATTCTTGCGGAATAACATGTAGAATTTTTTCTCCGGGCTCTACTTGAATTTTTTTCATCAAATTGACAAAATCTTCAACTTCGGCTTTCGTGATTTCCTCGTCGCTGGTGCGAATAATTTCGTTACGTCGCTGAAAACTACGAATGTGCTGCCCAGCAATACCAACGTAAACATCCTTGATTTTATGATGTGAAATCAGTTCAGCTTTTTCTACGGCTATTCGGATAGATTCCACCGTTTTGTCGATGTTCATGACCGAACCTCGCATAACACCTGCGGAAGGTGTATCGCCAATACCTAAAATTTCGATTTTACCATGTTCATTTTTTTGTGCGACAATGACCGCAATTTTTGTGGTGCCAATGTCTAATCCTACTACAATGTTCGTTTTCATATTTCTAAGTTTTTTATTTATTTTGCTGTTAATGGTTAGTGATTAATGGTTAATTTTTTTCTAATCATTAACCACTAATCATCAATCATTTTCATATTTTTGTACCGATGACTTGATTATTATATTTTAAATTAATGATTCTGTAGACATCCCAACCAACTTTCTGTATGCCGTAATGATAAAATTGTTGCAAGCGTTTGAATTGATCTTCGTAATTTTCTGCATCTCCGAGTAAAATTATTTGATTTCCCATTTTCGGAACGAGTTCGAATTCGTTTTTGGAATTGACGTAAATCTGGTCAATAAAAGCATTCAGAAAATCATCGTTGCGAATAAATGTAACGAGTTGATAAATTTTATTCAAAGTAGGTGTTGTGAAATCCGTGTTTTCTGCGGATTTTATAATATTTCGATTCGGCACAAACGATTCAGATATATTTCCGTTAGCAATGATTAATCGTGCAGTGTGATTGGAATTGGTTCCCATTAAATGCCCGTCAGAACCGATGTAGAAATGTTGGCGTTGCACGTTTTCAATACGAACAATCGGTTGACGTTGCATAATCTCAATTTCCACTTCGCCGGATAAATGTGCAAACACATTAACCGTTTGAATAGCGCTGTTTTTGAGTAAATAATCCTCAATGGCATGTGTATTCAAAATGCTTGTCAATTGCCCTTTCGGATAAAGTTTGGACGCCAAAAGTTGTTCGATAATTTCATCTTCTGTAAGAAAATTTTCGCTACCACCGGCATTGATGGAAACTCTCACCGTATCACAAACCCGCTCGGCTTGCTGACGTTGTGCAAATCGAAATGTCCAAATCGTTCCACTAAAAAAAAGCAGAATTGATAACAGGTACAAGATTGGTTTGATATATTTTTTCATTGTCATGTTGAGCGAACCCTCTATCCGTCATTCCGAGCGTAGTCGAGGAATCCCCTTGCTATTTAGGTTTTAAAAATTTTATTATCGGATTAACAACCTGATCAATATCCCCCGCACCCATCGTGAGAAGTACATCCAGAGATTGTGTTTTTAATATATCAATTAAATTAGATTTTGTGGCGAGTATTTTATTTGGACACGTGCATTTTTCGAGTAACATTTCTGAAGTAACACCTTCTATCGGGAGTTCTCTCGCCGGATAAATATCCAGTAAAATCAACGTGTCTAAAAGCGATAAACTTTTTGCGAAATCGTCTGCAAAATCGCGTGTTCGCGAGTAAAGATGCGGTTGGAAAACACCTGTGATTTTTCGGTCTGGAAATAAATCTCTAACCGATTTTACACATGCTTCTATTTCTTGAGGATGATGCGCGTAATCGTCAATGTAAACTAATTTGTCGGTTTTAATGTGAACATCAAAACGACGCTTGATACCTGCAAATGTTTTCAATCCTTCCTGAATTTCAGTTTCCGTAGCACCTAACATATACGCTATAGCGATTGCTATCACTGCGTTTTCAACGTTGTGTAATCCCGGATAAGTCATGACTAAATTTTTCAACCTTCCGTTTTGTGCAACGAAATCAAAATGATATTCGCCATTTTCAACACGCAAATTTTCGGTGTGATAATCTGCATTCGGATCATTCAAATGATAGAAATTTGGCGTGCCTCCGAGGTTTGGCGTTCCATATTTTTGAAATAAAAATCCACCATTCTGAATTAAATTTACAAATTCGGAAAAACTTTGCTCCATCGCTTCTTTTGAACCGTAAATATCCAAGTGATCGGCGTCAAGCGAAGAAATAACAGCGATTTGCGGATGCAATTTCAAAAACGAACGGTCAAATTCGTCAGCTTCAATCACAGCAATTTTGGATTTTTCGCACAAAATTAAGTTCGAGTTGTAATTTTTAGAGATCCCACCCAAAAACGCGTTGCATTTTACGTTAGATTGTGTGAGTAAATGTGCAATCATCGTGGTAATCGTAGTTTTTCCATGTGTTCCTGCTACGCAAATACCAATCATATTTTGCGTGATGATTCCTAACACTTCCGAACGTTTTAGAATTGGAATATTAGTTTTTTGTAAATACACAAACTCCACAAAGTCTTTTGGAATAGCGGGTGTGTAAACAACCAAATCAATATCTTTTGGAACTAAATTGATATCTTCGGTGTAATGAATCGTCATACCTTCGCGTTCTAATTCTTCGCAAAGTGGTGTGCGTGTACGGTCATAGCCCGAAATGGTTTTGCTTTGCGAAGCAAAAAACCGAGCCAAGGCACTCATGCCGATACCGCCAATGCCAAGGAAATAAATATGTTTCAGTGTTCCGAAATTCATGATTTTTTGATATTGTCAACGATGTCGGCAATTTGTTTTGCCGCATCGGTTTTGGCCAATTTGAGAATATTTTGAGATAAGTTTTGTTGCAATTCCAAATCGTTTACTAATTTTGTAATTGTTGAAAACAGCAATGTTTTAGCATCTTTGTCGGCAACGAATAGCGCTGCATTTTGATTGACCAAAGCCATCGCATTTTTCGTTTGATGATCTTCCGAAACATTTGGCGACGGAATTAAAATCGCAGGTTTTCCAACCACACACAATTCCGAAATCGACAACGCGCCTGCACGCGAAACGATGAAATCTGCAATGCTGTATGCCAAATCCATTCGAGTAATAAATTGCATGGTGTGAATATTTGGAAATTGTTTGGTATCAACACTTGAAATATCGAAGTTTTTGCCTGTTTGCCAAATGACTTGCAAGTCGGTTTTTGCTAATTCGGGTAGCATGGCGGATAGGCTTTCGTTGATGGTTCGGGCGCCAAGGCTTCCGCCGATGACTAATAATGTTTTTGGGCGAGGGTGAACCTCGCCCCTACGATTGGAAAAATTAAAATATTGTTGTGCCTCGTCGTATTTATTCGACAAATCCGAAATATCTTGGCGAATAGGATTGCCGGTAAACACAATCTTTTCAGACGCAAAAAATTTATCCATACCTTCATAAGCCACGCAAATTTTTTGCACGTTTTTGCTCAAAATTTTATTGGTAATTCCGGGGTATGAATTTTGTTCTTGAATCAAACATGGAATACGTAGTTTCGTTGCCATTTGGAGGGTTGGACCACTTGCATAACCGCCAACACCAATCGCAACATCGGGGTTAAACTCGCGAATTATTTTTTTCGCACGTTGCAAACTTTTCCAAAGTTTAAACGGAAATGTGAGATTTTTCCAAGTCAATCGGCGTTGGAAACCTGCGATATTCAAGCCCTCTATGCGATAACCCGCCGCGGGAACTTTTTCCATTTCCATACGTCCGTTTGCACCCACAAACAAGATTTCAGCCTCCGAATGTTTGGCTTTTATCGCATTTGCTATTGCAATCGCAGGGAAAATGTGTCCGCCTGTGCCGCCGCCGCTAATGATTACTTTCATTGTTTGTGTGTTTTTTCGTTTATTTTTTTCAATGGGCGTATTGCACACGCCCATACATTCTCCATTTTCAATTTTCCATTCTCAATTCTATTACAACGTATTCCGACTGCGTCCCAATCCGAAACTTTCCACCCCAAATACCAATGCCACTGCTGACGTAAATATGACTGTTACCTTTTTGCAAATGACCGTGCGAAACCTCAAATATGATGTCGGTAAGCCACGAAAAAGGCGGAAGTTGTCCACGATGCGTGTGTCCGGAAATTTGTAAATCAATGCCGTTTTCTTTCGTTTCATTGAGATGAAAAGGTTGGTGATCTAACAAAATAAGAGGTTTTGTAGGGTCTAACGTTTTTACTAATTCCGTTAAAGATTTTCGATTTTGAATGGCACGATCCTCTCTTCCTATCAAATAAAATTCATCGTTTATCAATATTGTCGTATCTCGTAAAACACTGATATTAGCGTCTTTAAGAAAATCAAGTGTTTGAAAAATTTTGGATCTACCACCGATATATTCGTGATTTCCCAAACAAGCAAATGTGCCATAGCGTGAATTTATTTTTCTCAAAACAGAAGCAAAATCTTGGTCTATAAGCGGTTTCATGTAGTTATCGATGATGTCGCCTGTCATCACGACAATGTCGGGATTTTCAGCATTGATGAGCGTTACCCATTTTTCTAATTCCTTTTTTCCGATACTATAACCCAAGTGTAAATCACTAATTGCAACAATTTTCAACGGATTGATTTCTTTATTGATGGAAACGGTTAACTCCTCTCTCACAACATTTCGATAATTCAGATGTGCGTAAGTAAAAATCGCCGTAAGAGTAATCATCAAAACTGCAAAAGTTCGCCAATTTCCAACTAAAATTTCTTTCATCGGCAATACTAAACGCAACAAATCAAACACAACGAAAATGAAAAGCAAATATATCGCAACAAATAGGAATGTCATGCCGATATGATAAGTAACAGTAGCCAGAGGTGTCGGCAAAAAATAACCTCCAAAAAATCCTAAAAAGAAACACGACATCAATACAATTACAACACCTATAAATATCGGTTTCCCCGTAGGTATCATCTGCCAAAGACGGAAAAAAACGTAGAAAAATAACCCAAAAAAGATGAGTAATGCTATGGATATGAATAGGATTTGTTTCATTGGTTAATTGTTGTTTTATTGGATCAACGCGAGGTTCGCCTTTACAGGTTTTTTTTGTAACATCTTCTTCTAGTTATTACTATTCCTCCATATCTTTCCCAAATTCGGCAGGCATGATTGCTCTCCAATTGTTGGGTTGTAATGGCGTATTTGTATCCTTTATCAATATAGGTTTGATGCATCTGATGATGATATAATGCGTGTATCCCGCGATTGACCCACTGCGGAAGAACACCTGTGAGATATAAATCAACCGTATCGTTTTTTTTCAATGCTTTAAAAATATGATACCAACCAAAGGGAAATAACTTTCCGTTAGCCTTCCGAAAAGCCTGGCTCAACGATGGCACGCTCAAACTGAAACCAACAACGTCGTCGTTTTCATCCACCAAAATTCCAACCAAATCTTTGTTGGCAATCGAAAAATTAGTTTTGATAAGATAGGCTATTTCAGCATCGGTTAAAGGAATAAAGTTGTAAATATCTCCGAACGATTGGTTCAATGCTTTGAAAAACCGTTCGGCATAATTGAACAATTCTTTTTTGTCTTTAAATTGTTTTGTCTTGATTGGATATCGCTCTGCTACTGCATTATTCAGCGTTTTAATTTTTTCGGGGATATCTTTAATTTCAATTCTCATTTGCAAATAATCTTCCTCTTTTTCATAGCCAAATTCATTCATAAAAAGTGGATAATAGGAATAATTGTACTCACTGGAAAGAGTCGTCAGCACATCGAATCCTTCAACAAGCATACCTTGTTTTTCCATATTGGAAAATCTCGAAGGGCCACTTATCTCAAGTAAAGCTTCTTCTCTGCCCCAATCTTCGACAGTTTTAAGTAAGGCTTTTGCAATTTCAATATCATTATCCACATCAAACCATCCGAAGCGAATACGTTTTTTGTTCTTCAATTTATTGTATCGATGATTGATAATTCCTCCGATCCGTCCTACAATTTTGCCGTTTTTGTAAGCCATCCACAAACGTATATTGCAAAACAGTTTGGCAGGATGAGCGGTTAGCATTTTATATTCATCAGCTTCCAACACCGGAACATAACAAGAACAATTTTTGTACAGTTGCTTGGGATACCGGATGAATTGTTTCAATTCCTTTTTTGTTTTTATTTCTTTGATGGAGATCATTACGTCTGCTACATGTGTTATTTTAAAGGTGAACCGGGTTCTTTAGCCATCTCTTTGTAAAAAATTTTGTCGAGAGATGAGCTGTAAAACTTCTTTATCAGAGAGACGAATTTACCTTTCCAATCTAAAATCAGATGTCGTTTTTTTTGTTGTATTCCACGTACGATATAATAGGCGACTTTTTCTGCACTCATCATTTTATGTTCATTGCGAGGTGTATCACCTTGTTCGGAACCATCGGCAATCAAAGCCGTATAGCGAATATTGGTTGCAGTAAATCCGGGTGTGACGATCATGACGTGCAGTTTATTTTTCAAATTTTCTACACGTATGGTTTCTAAAAATCCTGTTAAAGCAAATTTGGAAGCTGAATATCCCGTACGTCCAGGCAAACCATGAATGCCGGCAACAGACGAAATTCCGACCAAACTTCCCTTCGATTTAATGAGATAAGGAAGTGCATATTTTGTACAATAAACAGCTCCAAAAAAATTAACATTCATAAGTCGATGTAAAACATCTATATTGGCTTTTTCAAAATTTGCACGCATAGAAATCCCTGCATTGCACACCAAAATATCTAATTTTTTGTATTTGTCAATGGCTGTATGGATCAACTTTTGGCATAATTCTTCAACAGTTACATCTGTTACACAATAGATAGCCTCGCCACCGTTGCTGTTGATAGTATTGACAACTTTCATCAATAAATCTTCTCGTCGAGCTCCAAGAACAACTTTTACACCACGATTGGCTAATTCAATGGCTATCGCTTTTCCGATACCCGAAGATGCTCCGGTGATAATTGCTACTTTATTTTTGTAGAAATCGTCCTTCATTTTTTATTATCATTGTTTTTTTCTCTGTTTCAGTCTTTTATAACTCATAACTAATTTTCAATTCCCATTTCCTGTGCAATTTCCTCCGCCGACTGCGGTTTCACTTCGTCAATTTTTTCGCCTTTGAGTTGTACATCCACACTTACACTTAAAATTATTCCAACACCTAAACTCGTTAGCCAAAGCGATGTTCCGCCCATACTCAAAAATGGCAACACCTGTCCTGTTACGGGAAACAAACCCACCGCCACCGCCATATTCACAAAAGCTTGCGTTACTAATAAAAATGCAATGCCGAAAACCAAATAACTTCCAAAGGTACCTTCACACTTTCGTGAAATGGCAATCGCTCGAAACATCAACATCAAATACAACAGCAAAATGAACAGTCCGCCAATAAATCCGTATTCCTCAATAATAATAGCGTAAATAAAATCGGAATACGGGTGTGGCAAAAGGTTGCGTTGCGTACTGTTTCCCGGCATTTTACCGAATAGCCCACCGCTTGCAATCGCAATTTTGGCTTGCTCGGCTTGGAAATTTTCTTTGCTCTCGTCGGGGTTTGAAAATCGATCAATTCGTGCAGCCCACGTGCCCATTCGTCCCATTTCGTTTAAACGGTCTTGCGGAATTAATTTCATCAAAATAAACATCAAAACCAACGCTGTAACGCAAACGGCGAGAGTGCTGAACACGTACCTCAAATTAATTTGTCCGATAAACATCATCACCATTGCCGTGAGAAAAACGAGTGCCGATGTGGAAAAATTCGCCGGAAAAATCAATCCACAAACGATCAATGTTGCAATCATAATGTGCAAAAACGGTCCACGTTCTTTGATACGGTCTTTCTCTTTTGCCAGTATTCGTGCAATGTACATCACGAGCGCCAACTTCGCCAAATCCGACGGTTGAAACGATAAATTGATGACAGGAAGTTGTATCCAACGTCCTGCTTCGTTCACTTGTCCTGCAAAAAACAATGCATACATCAACGCCGGAATTGCAATAATGAGAAGCAGTTGCGAAATTCTCGAATAGTATTTGTATGGAATATTGTGAGCCACATACATAATTCCCAATCCGAAACACAACAGCAGGAAATGCTTGAATACGTAGTATTCCGTGGCTTGGTTCATGCGGTACGCCAAAGTCCCTGTCGAACTATAAATCGCCAATAGCGAAAACACCGACAAAATGAGTACGATGACCCAGATGCCTTTATCGCCGCGTAGATATGTCCAAAGGTTTTTTTTCATGATTGCTTTTCGTTCCTGTTGGGGCAGGGTTAACCCCCGCCCTTGTACGTGGGGCAGGCGTGGAGCCCGTCCTTACAATTATATATTAAAGTTCATTCACCGCATTTTTAAATTGATCACCCCGATCTTTGTAATCCTCAAACATTCCGAAACTTGGTGCAGCGGGCGAAAACAGGACGGCGTCGCCTGTTTCAGCCAATCGATAGGCAACCGAAACAGCGTCTTTTGCAGTTTCGGTTTGCACGATTGTGGTTACGATATCGCCAAATTCTTTGCAAATTTTGGCGTTGTTGTCGCCAAGGCAAACAATGGCTTTCACTTGTTTTTCAACTAATGATCTCAAAGATTTGTAGCCGTTTTTTGGGTCTTGTCCGTTGACAATCCACACCAAAGGTTTGGTCATTTTTTCGAGTGCATACCACGTTGCGTTTACATTGGTGGCTTTGGAATCGTTAATAAATTCAATGCCTCTCACGCTTGCGACGTACTCCATACGGTGGTCTCCGTTTTGAAATCCGCCGAAACTATCCATTAAACTTTTTTTGCGAAGTTCGTAGATACGTTGTGCAACTGATGCTGCCATAGTTTCGTGTTGCGTTGAAATGCTTTGTTGGGCTAAGGTTTCGAAGTTCATATTGTTTGTTGTTTTATAGTTTTTATTTCAAGATTAGTAGCCGACAGATTCCTCACTTCGTTCGGGATGACAAGTGGCTTTTCCCCTACACATGATAAACCGTCATGTCGAGCGAAGCGAAGCGGAGTCGAGACATCTGTTTGCTATTGTAGTTTTTTTTCATTTATTTTTTTTGCTTTAACGCAGTTTAAGTGTAACAACCGAAAGAATCGCCAGCAAAATCCCAATAATAAAAAACCGCATCACAATCTTCGGCTCGGCATAACCTTTCACTTGATAATGGTGGTGAATGGGCGACATTTTAAAAATTCGCCTACCTTCACCGTATTTCCTTTTCGTGTATTTGAAGTAAGAAACTTGCAACATTACGGACAAACTTTCCATAAAGAAAATTCCGCAGAGCACGGGCAACAACAATTCTTTTCGAATTAGAATGGCAAAAACAGCAATAATTCCGCCAATAGTCAAACTTCCCGTATCACCCATAAATACTTGGGCCGGGTAGGTGTTGTACCATAAAAAACCAACCGTTGCACCCACAAATGCGGCACTAAAAACAACCAATTCACCTACGTTTGGAAGGTACATAATGTTGAGATAATTTGCAAAAATGATATTACCGGAAACCCACGCTAAAATGGCCAGTGTTGCACCGATAATTGCCGATGTTCCTGTGGCTAAACCGTCAATTCCGTCAGTCAAATTTGCGCCGTTTGAGACTGCTGTAATGATAAAAATTACAGCAAGTACAAAAATAATCCACACGTATTTTGATGCCCCATCGCCCATCCAATTTACAAACCAAGCGTAATCAAATTCGTTGTTTTTTACAAATGGAATGGTTGTTGTAGTAGACTTTTCAACGTTTTGATGAAATATTTTGGTTGCTGTAAAAAATTCTTCTTGGTCAAGCATATTGTGTTCTTGAATATAGGTTTGCGTAACCTTAGATTCGGAAACTACGATAGAAGGGCTGAAATACATGGTTAATCCAATGATTAAACCCAATCCGACTTGTCCGATGATTTTGAATTTGCCTTGAAGTCCTTGTTTGTTTTTTTTGAATACTTTGATGTAATCGTCCAAAAAACCTATAAATCCTAACCAAACGGTGGTTATTAGCATTAAAATAATGTAGATATTATTCAATTTTGCGAACAACAATGTTGGAATTAAAATCGCTGCAATAATGATTAATCCGCCCATTGTTGGTGTTCCTTTTTTCTGCATTTGACCTTCCAATCCTAAATCTCTAATAGTTTCTCCAACTTGTTTTTTTCGTAAAAATTCGATGAGGGTTTTTCCGTAAACAATCGTGATCCACAGCGATAGCAAAGCCGCCATTGCCGCACGAAATGAGAGGTACTGGAATACGCCTGCGCCGGGGAAATTGAATGTTTGATGTAAATAGTCGAATAGGTAGTATAGCATAGGTTTTTTGGTTTTTTAGCAAGGAGATTCCTCGACTTCGCATACTGCGTATGCTACGCTCGGAATGACGGCGTTTTTGCAGAGGAGGAGGAGTGCAGGTTTTGGCGGCAAAGCCGCCAAAACCTGCACTCCATTTCTCCCCTCTCTTAACATCGTCATGTCGAGCGAAGCGGAGCTGAGTCGAGACATCTGTTTGCTATTGTAGTTTATTTTCATTTACTTTTTATAGTGCTGTCACTAGTTTTTCTTTGTCGTCAAAGTAAGTTCGCATTCCGTTAATTTCCTGATATTTCTCATGCCCTTTTCCAGCAACCAAAATAATATCGCCCGAACGTGCCAGCATACAAGCCGTGCGGATGGCTTCCTCACGATTGCAAATCGTCAAAACCTTAAATTTGCATTGAAAGTCAACACCTTTGTTCATCTCATCAAGAATAGTTTGCGGATTTTCGGTGCGAGGATTATCGGAAGTCAAAATCACTTTATCACTCATTTTGCAAGCAATTTTCGCCATAATTGGACGTTTACTTTTATCTCGATCTCCACCGCAACCAACAACTGTGATTAAAGTTTCGTTGTTATTTCGAACATTGTTAATGGTTGAAAGCACATTTTCCAAAGCGTCCGGAGTGTGGGCGTAATCTACAATTCCGATGGTTCCATTTGCAGATTTTACGGTATCAAAACGTCCTTCGGCGGTTTGCAGGTTGCTCATAATCGCCAATACATTCTGACTATCTTCACCCAATAAAATCGCCGTTGCATAAATCGCTAAAAAGTTGTAAGCATTGAACGTGCCGACTAACCTGCAATACACATCGGATTGATTGATGAGCAAATGTAAGCCTGTAAACGAATTTTCAATAATTTTGCAACGAAAATCCGCCATGGACTTGAGTGCGTAAGTGTATTTTTTTGCAATAGTATTTTGCAACATCACTTCGCCGTTTCTATCGTCAATATTGCTCAGGGCGAAGGCTGTTTTCGGCAACTCATCAAAAAATGTTTTTTTGGCTTTAAGATAAGCATCGAATGTTTTATGATAATCCAAATGATCGTGTGTGATGTTGCTGAAAATTGCACCGGTAAAGCGAAGCCCTGCGATGCGATGTTGAACAATCGCATGCGAACTTACTTCCATAAACGCATGCGTGCAACCTTCGTCAACCATATCCGACAAAATTTTATTCAATTTGATAGCATCTGGAGTGGTGTGTGTAGTGGACAAAACACGGTCGTCAATTTTATTCTCAATCGTCGACAACAAACCAACTTTGTAACCCAATTTCATAAACAATTGGTGTAAAAGTGTAACGGTTGTCGTTTTTCCATTCGTTCCTGTAATGCCTACCAACTTTAACTTTTCCGAAGGATTGCCATAAAAATTCGAAGCACAAACTCCTAATGCGTAACTTGATGATTTAACTTGAATATACGTTATATCTTTTGATAATTTTTTTGGCAAAATCTCACAAACCACAGCGATAACACCATTTTCAACAACGCTCTCAATAAACGAATGTCCGTCCACATTCGTACCACTCACCGCAAAAAAACAACTTCCGGATTTAACTTCTCTCGAATCAAAACAAAGTTCAGATACAACGATATTTGTCGTTCCGATGATGTTTTCAACGGCTAAATTCTCAATGATATACGTTAGTTTTTTCATGATAATCGCAACCAAATTTGTTGTCCTGAAATTATTGTTGTTCCTGCGTCTACCGACTGTTCTCTCACAATTCCACGCCCATTTAGTATCACTTTGTAGCCCAAGCTTTCAAGCACATACACAGCATCACGAGCCGTCATTCCTTTTACGTTTGGAACTCGTTTTGATGAACGAGCTGATTTTTTTATTTCGTCCAGCTTATCTGTATTTTTTGTCAATTGTAACGGTTGAAAATCTTCTAAATCGGGCAATTCCATTTCCATATTCAAATGCGTTGCATACACTTTGTCGGCAATTTCTTTGAATACCGGAGCAGCAATTTCTCCGCCATGTACGCGGATTCCGGAAGGATTGCTCATAACTACCAAGCACGTATATTGCGGATTATCTGCAGGAAAATAACCAATGAATGATGCACGATGACGCGTCCGTTCCAAACCTCTTTCACTATAATTGATTTGTGCAGTGCCTGTTTTTCCTGCAATTCTGTAGGGCGACTTCGACAATGACCTTGCTGTTCCGTTTTGTACAACACCTTCCAAACACTCTCTTACTTTTCTGAGTGTTCTATCAGAAGCAATTCGCGATTCCAAAACAATCGGATCAAATCGTCTAACAACCTGTCCGCCACTTCGAATTTCTTCGACAAACATTGGTTTCATCATTCTTCCATTGTTTGCAACAGCATTGTAAAACGCAAGTTGTTGCAACGGCGTAATCAACACTTCATATCCCATCGACATCCACGCCAATGAAGTTCCCCACCATTCCGATTTATGGTCTTTCGGATTTTTAATCACAGGATTTCGTTCTCCTGCAATTTCCAAACCTAAAGGCTGGTTTAAGCGCATTTTGTATAGATAATCCGTGAATTTTTTTTCGTTTTTTGAAAATGTTTCGCGAACAGCGTAAGCCATTCCAACATTTGATGACAGTTCAAATGCATGTTTCAAAGACACTTCGCCGTAGCCTTCTTCTCTTGTATCTCTCAACCTGCGGTTTCCAACTTGCATTCGTCCTGTCTTAACAAGTGTTCCGGTATCCATTTTGCCCTCTTCTAAAATGGCGATTAAACTTGCTAATTTGAACGTTGAACCGGGTTCTACAGATTCGTTAATAGCAAAATTTTCAACTTCGTGATATGTATTGTCTTTTTCGCTAAGTTTTAGATTAACAATCGCGCGAATTTTTCCTGTTGAAACTTCCATCAAAATCGCAGTACCATGACTGGCATTGGTTCTTTGTAAATTTCTCCTCAACGCATCGTGGGCAACATCTTGAACACGCATGTCGATTGTGGTTACAATATCTTTGCCGTTTTCAGGTTCTTGTTGATTATTGAACACCGGACGCCATACATTGTTCGCAACCTTTCGTTCAACACGTTTGCCGCTATGTCCTTTCAAAATATCATTGTAGGCACCTTCTAAACCCACGCCAACATTGCTTTCTCTGTTGAAGTATCCGATTGTTCGTCCGGCTAACGGATCATGTAAACGAATACGCCGATTCGTTTCTTCAACCACCAAACCTCCTCTGTTTCTGCCTTTATTTAAAATCGGAAAGGCTTGCAATCGCTTCAAATCCGCGTATCGAATATTTCGTGCAATCAAAAAATCTCGTGCTCCGCGTCCACGAGAAATTTTGGTATCCGGATTAATGCCTAAATCCTTAGAACGTGCTTCCGTCAACGATTTTTGCCATTCGTTCGATGATCGCTGTGGATACATTTTTGCCAAACTATCTGACAAAGCACGAACATAAAAATTAAACGTATCTTGCGGAACAACCGAGTGATGCAAATCCATGCGAACCGTGAAAATCGGCATCGTCATCACTAAAATACTGCCATCTGAAGAATAGATATTTCCTCGCTTTGCCTCTACCTCAACACTGCGTGTCGTTTTGTTTTCGGCTCTGTTTCGCCACTTATCACCTTCAACAAAAATCAAAAGGGCAGTGCGAATCATAATCGTCAATGCAACCAACAAGATGCCAATATACACCAAGTTTACACGCCATTTCATATTTTTTTTGAACTCTTCCATATCCTTTACTTTTTCCTCTTTACCTTTATTCTTTTTGGTGGAACAACAGATTCTTTTATGCCAACTTCATTCAATCGCTTTGCAATTTCCGATTGCTGACTTTTTCTCAAATATTCCGAAAGTGTTGCCAAATGCTCAGTTTGGAGTTCTTTTAATTCTCTGTTTAAACTGTTTGTTTCGCGAATAATTTTCTCGGAAACATAGTTGTTTGCAATTAATAAAATGGCTAAACAAGCCAAAAAAATCACATAGGGCCAGCGTTGCAAAACCTTGTCCTGCGTGATGATAGAACCATCTAAGATATGTCGTATTTTGAGTTTGGTTGCCATTAGATTTTTTCTGCAATTCTAAGTTTTGCACTGCGCGCACGATTATTTTCTGCAATTTCGGCATCGCTTGGAACGATGGCTTTTCGCGTGATTAAGCGAAACGGCGTTTGAATATTGCCATAAAAATCTTTCACCACTTCGCCATTCAAATTACCGGTTTTCATGAAATTTTTCACCAAACGATCTTCCAACGAATGGTAGGAAATCACCACCAAACGCCCGCCTGTTTTCAACATGTCTACTGATTGTTGTAATAAAATTTTCAACGCTTCCATTTCTTGATTAACCTCTATTCGCAGAGCTTGGAAAACCATTGATAAAAATTTATGCTCTTGATTTTTAGGAAAAAACGACGTTAAAATTTGTTTTAAATCGCCGGTTGTTTGGATTGGTTTTTCTGTTCTTGCTTTGACTAAAACGTTTGCAATTTTTCTCGAATTGTGTAATTCGCCGTAATTGTAGAACATATCCGCAAGTTGGTTTTCGTCATAATTTGAAAGGATTGACGCTGCAGTTAACGAATTTTTCACATCCATTCGTAAATCTAAAGGTGCATCGAATCGAAACGAAAAACCACGTTCAGCAACATCGAACTGATGCGATGAAACGCCTAAATCTGCTAGTAGTCCATCAATCGGAAGAGCATGGTAAAGTTGCAAAAAGTTTTTTGCGTATTTGAAATTTTGCGGAATCAATTGAAATCTCGAATCGCTGATTACATTTTTTTGAGCATCTTCATCTTGATCAAAACCCAATAACCGTCCGCCTTTCAGTTGTTTTAAAATTTCTTTTGAATGCCCTCCTCCTCCAAATGTAACATCAACGTAAGTCCCGTTTTCTTTGAGGTCGAGACCGTTGATAGATTCATGCAATAAGACAGGAGTGTGGTACATTTGGTTTGTTGTTTGGTTTGTTTGGTGCGAGGTAGCTTCGATAAGCTCAGCCACCGGTCGTTGAGCCTGTCGAAACGCCCCCCGTACCTATTCCTCGTTTTTTATTCCGCCGAGACGTTCGCTGATCAAAATAGCCAAGTCTGTAGTCGATTTGCTTAATGCTTCATATGCCGAAACATCCCAAATTTCAATCAAATTAACTTTCGGAATAAGCACTATATCTTTATCGATTTTCTTGGATTTTTTTTGATCGTTCGGAATTAGAATTCTGTCGTTGGCGTCTAATTCAACGGGATTTCCTTCCGAAAGTTTGCGGATAATCAAACGATCTTGAGGGTTGTAAGGATTGAGTTTACTAATGATTTCGCCTGTTTCGCGTTCAAATTCTTTGCGAGGCCAAAGTTCCAAACAGGCATCAAATACGCTTTCACGAATGATAAAACCTTCCTCAAGAACTGCGGATAATAATTTCTTATGTGCCGACGGAAATTTGAAACGTCCGTTAGCATCTACTTTACAATACTCTTTACCTATTAATATGCTCATCTTAATTCGATTTTCAGTTTCAAGCCACAAAGTTACAAAAAAAAATCGAAATTTCCCAATTTTTCCCATAAATTGTTAATAACTTTCCAAAAAAATACATAAAATCCCATTTAATAAATTGTAATATGGTATGAATCACCAATTTATGGCTTTTTGATATGTTTTGAAAAAATTTAAGTTTTCAACAAACGCCACAGAAATACATGTTTTGTTGAATAAACGTTCGCAACTTAATGATTTTCAAAAAAAAGTGATTTTTATTGATAAAATCGTTTTTTTTTCATATATTTGTATTCTTAAAACAATTAATAAACCCAAAAACAAACCATTATGAAAAACACACAAATTATTGCATCGTTAATCCTTGTATTAGCAGTATGTTTCAGCGCAGCGGCTCAAACCGAAAACACAACAAATGTTCCAAAACGAAAATTAAATTCACGTATTGCTGTTGGCTTTGATGTTCCCATACTCGTTGATAATAGCGAGTTCTCAGATTTTATGTCCAATCAGTTTCAAATGGAAGCGCCAAGCGCTTTATTCGGATCAACACTTTCTGTGGGTTGGAATTTTTCCAAAAGCAAGCGCTGGTTTTGGGATATTAGTATTGGAGTTCGTTCTTCAAATCGCTCGAAAGATAATATAACTCGAAATTGGACTCAAGCCTATTTCCCTCTGAGGTTTTCGTATGCGATACTTGATAATAATTCGTTTCGATTATCGCCGTTCGCAGGTATAAACTATAGGGTAAATCAGTTGTATTATTGCGACATGCGTTCAATCGGCAATTTAAATCAAATCACAGAAATACTGGAAACATCGTTTACATCGTTCAACTTGGCGCAATGGAGCGTAGGATGTGAATTTGGATTGCAATTTGATTTTAAAGTTGATGATCCCAGTACTCGGCTAAACCCACAATTTTCAGCATTTGTCAAATGGGAACAATCTTTCCACAACAGTAATTGGCATCTCGAAAAATTCGAAATACGCGACATACCGAAATTTCAGAACAATGCTTTAACTATAGGTATTTTGATCGGAATATAAAGGTTTCCAATCAAAATTTCCACCGCATCTGAACCCTAACTTCCGCTCTATCCCTTCCGGAAGTTTCCTCTAATCCACTACCAATCGTATGTCTATTGGCAATGTTCGTATTGGAATATTTAACCCAAAATGTAAGTTTGCGAACAGGTTGATATTGCAATAACACAAAAAAACGACTCCCTTTGTAGTAGTAACTCTGCAAAGTTGAGCCATATAACACATCATTTTCATAAACAAAAATCCGCATATCGTAGTTGTCCGTATTGTAAACAGCATACCGAAACACCATAGACATTGGGATTTTTCGAGACTTACACTGCAAATCCTGATACATCAAAAAACCTTTTTGTTTATTCGAAAATCCATATTCCAAACGATTTTTCAACACCATCATTTCGGAAAATTTATAGTCGAAATGCAAGCGTAAACTTTGTTTGGATAGCATGCCGAAATCATTGATGACATTTGAATTTGACGTTACGCTTTGCCGGGTTTTGTAGCGATAGTGCGCATAGCCCGACAGTCGCGAATTGGGCGTGTAAAATAATTTGAGTTGATATTCCTGTCCGAATAACGGTTCGTTCGATGAATACGAAAGCCACGGAAATTCAAAAATATCCGCCATTACAGCGATATTCCATGCTTTTGACAATTCTGAAAACAGTGATAGGTTTAATCCCTTTTCATTCGCCGTTCTACTGTTTTCGGATAATCCTTTAGCAAAGAAATTTTGGTAATCTCTATCGTAATAACGAGCCGAAACATGAGCCGAAAGCCGCTGATTAAGCAGAAATCGAGAACCCGCAATCAATGCCTTTGCACCGTTTTGCGACATTGCAAATTCACCATAATAACGAGAAATTGTGCCAATTCCTTCCCAATCCAAACCCACGTTAATATTGTCTTTGGGCGGAATTGAAAATTGATTGTCAGGTCTGATTCGTGGCAAATAATCCACATTCAAACTGTTGTAATGCGCCGTTGCACCAATTCGAAACCTTTGCCAATGGCGGTCTATGTGAGTTCCGAACACGGTCTGTTTGGCAGTGTGTTTTTTCTCCAAATCGCCAATGGTACGATGATAGATGGTTTCAAGAATGGATGAAATGCTTTGTGGACGCCCGTTTTCGTCGTATTCCGAAACCGTTCCGTCTAACAATCGGTGCGAAAAAAATGTGGATACATCTATTTGTCCGAATTTCAGAGTGCTTGCAACTCCTTGAAAATAACCATATCTCGCAGATGATGTATAAGGTCTCACGCCTTGCGCTCGTTTTTTCAATGTGCTTCCGTCAACCGATTTTCCAAGCGAAAAACCACTCCACAAACACAAACCTTGTCCGAATCGCAACTGGTAATTTCCAATCACCAAATTTTTGATTCGACCAACATCTGCAATCGCTATAAATCCCGAATAGAAAGGAAATCCTTGCTTTTGCGAGCCTTTGAAAAATTCTTCTCCCGCATCTTTTCTGGCTACAAACCCCATTCGAAGTTTATTCATCGCATTAAATTGATAGCGCACCAAAAGCACATCCGGAGAACCCAAATACCATGCATTTTTTCTGATTGTATCACGAACGATGGTGTTCGAATAACCGTGTTTTTCTGTCAATCCGCGTGTATGACGTAGGACAAGTTCAGACTTTCCAAACCGACGAATATTCGCCCATGTCAATTTATAAATTTCCGTTTTTTGGAATGAAATATAGGGTTGCAACAACGTGATGAGTTGCGTTGAAAAACCAGGAACATACTGTAATTCGGAAACATCTGCAAAATCACCGTAGTCCGAACGATACTGCAACAAAGCAGCAATTTGAAAATCGTTCAGAAGTCCTAAATTTTCGAGTTGGGAAAGCGTTGCTGTGTTGAGATTTAGCGGACGATAGCGATAGGTTTCCAAATGTTCGATGAGTTCGGAAATATCTGTCATTTCATCGAGTTCAACCGTTTCCAAAACGCTTTCCAAAATGTTATCAAATAGTTCTGTGGTATCGCTAATTGTGAACAGCGAAAAACCGGCAAATAGTAAATTAAAAATCATGGCGATTTGTTTTTTGTTGTAGAGACGCACGGCCGTGCGTCTCTACGGAATTATTAAATTGGTAACCTAACCCAACTGTGGTCGAATACCCCACAATCGGACGATATTGGGTTTGAAATCGGCACATCACCTGTCCAAAAATGTATTGCACTCCAAACCCGCAACCGCTCAACGAGCTAACGTTTCCGAAAACCATCAGCGACGAAATCGGCGAATAACAAACCTGCAAATCAACTTCAGTTTTGTAAAGCAACACTTGTTTCACACTTACGCTTGTCTGACATTGTTTCGAAAAAACATAACTCATAGTCATTCTCAAAAAACTTTGCAAAGGTGCATCGGCTCTTGTATTTGAGGATATTCTAATGGGAAAATTAATCTCCGAATCCCAATATAAATTCGAATTTAATTTTGTAAAACTCGTAGCATTTAAATCCATTGAAAATTGCGATTCATAAGATTTTCCAAACGTTTCAATTTTTGGAACAGCGGTCAACCCTAACGCCCATCTCGGGGTTATGGTTTTTGAAAGTCCAACAGCAAAGCCATGTTCGCGATACGACAAATAACCGTAAGTTTTGTACATTCCCGACAAAACTCCGCTCGAAAACGGGCATGCTCCGAAAAATCTCAGAACATTCAGTTCTTTTATAAAACGATTGTTGATTTCAAAGCCTATACCCGGCTGTGTCAGGTAAGCCAAGCGTGCAGCGTACGAAGTTTGATCAAAAACGGTCGGATAATTAACCGTAGTAAAGTCTTGCGACTGCATGTTCGAAGTAAATACTCCGAACAAAATAAATAAACGAAAATTTTTCATAAGTTGTGCATTTTTTAGGTTTCACCCTATATAACGCTCAACTTTCGATTTTCGTATATTTTTTTCTAAAAAAATGCCGAATTGTTAATAACTTGTCGAGTTATTAACAATTCTGTCGGGTTTTTACCTCAAATGCCGCTCTCGGGCTTTATCAAATTCGTTAAACAACAAATCTAAGCGGGCATCCTTCAAAATAATTCTTTTGTCTCTATCCAACAAATACATGGTTGGCGCACCTCGCATTTGGTATAATCCCAGCTCATCTAATTGACTCATTCCATCCGGATTTCGGGCGTTTATCCACGTATTGGGGATGGTGTTTCTATACGATCTGAACGAATTCAAATCTTCTCCGGGATAAAACGCAAAACCTTGCAATATGCCGGCTTCAATAAGTTCTTGATAAGCCGAATCCAATCTAATAAATTCGAGTGTTCTGACACAATCCGCACAACCCGGGATATAAAAATAAACCAATATGAGTTCAGCATTTATTTCCGACAATCTGCCTCTTTGCCCTTGAATCGTTACAAACTCCAAGTCCGTCGCAATAGAACCGACCGGATTCTTGGCTGCCATTCTTAAGCCAAAATTAATTTTTGCACTATCCGAAAACGTAGCCCATCGCGATTTCAACATTTGTTGCCAAATCGGCACCATCCATTGCTCTTCGCGAAGCTGGGAATTGGCATCATTTAGAAAAAAATCAAATGAATTAACAAACTGACGATACATCCTTTCGTTGGTATCAGCTCTTCTGAGGGTTTCTGCGAGAGAGCGCTGAATCGTTGGCAAATCTGCAAATCGAATCATTTGCAAATAGCGTGCAATAGCGCCGCTGTAAATATTTAAATCGCCAAAAACATCCCTCTGCCCTCTAAATCCATCTGTATAAAGAACTGTTGTATCGTGAAATGGAAATCCATCCCAATAACGTTCTGCAAAAAACTCACTTCGCGCAACATCCGACATTTGATCAAAAGGTCGAAAAGGAACAGGCTGAGCACTCAAACTCATACATACAAAAAGAAAACCAATGATAAGAATCTGTTTTTTCATAATTCAATAATATTTAAGGTCTATAATTTGATAATCTTAAAATCTTCTGACTATCTGTTTCTGCAAATAATTCCGGCACAGTTTGTCCGGTATTTTCCATGTATTTTTTTACAATTCGATACCCTAAAAAATGTCCTATTCGTCCCGGAGAACCCGGAAATATCTGTACAGTTGGAGCTTCTGAAACAAAGGTACGGTATTTAAAACTGTCTCGTTCATACAGCAATTTCGAACCCACCAAATACGACCATATCGTTTTTTCGTTTTTTCTGCACCATGCCATTTGCTCAGGTGTATAGCCAAATCGAATGGCTGCATCCGTATTCGGCAACGTTTTTTCCAAAAAGTAAGCCACTTTTCCGTTAAAAATCATGTGATCTAAAAGGGTTTGAAGCGACTGTGGTGTTTTTTCCAATTGGTAGTGAGCAACCGCTCTCATGCCATCTACCGCAATAAAGGGCTCATCTAAACGCATGCGAATATACATCGGAAGTGCGATGGCATTATAATGTTTGTTATCCGCGCCTAAATACATATCAATAGCAATAACTAATACGGAATCCATAAAAATCACCCGATTGTCGTAGTCTAAATAAGACATATACGTATAAATCGTTGGTATTTTCTCTTTTTCAAACAGTAGATTATATCGCTTAAAGCTTTCACCGAATGTTTTTTCAAGTGGTGTCAAATTCGGATATTTTTCCAAAATATCATTCAATAATTCTTTCGAACGCGGATCTGTAACAAAATTCAAAATTTGTTCTTGATTATGAGGATCGTCCAAATCAGCGCCTTCTAAAAACAGCGGAAACTCCTTGTAAAGTCGATGGAGTTCTTCTCCTACACGATTGGTATCAATTTCCATTAGCGCAATTTCGTAGCGTTTAATCGGTATTGGCGAAGATTTCAATTTTGGATGTTTGTTCAAAAATACCAATAATACTACAGCAAGAAGCAATACAAACGCCAAAATAATATATCCTATTTTTTTCGTCATAGTTAAAAGATTTTTAGCCCAAGGCTAAAGTTTAAAATTCTGTAAGACGTTTTAAAATCAAGAACAGAAAACATCGGTGAAATTGCATACTCGTAGCTCACATCAAACGTGAGGCATTTAGTAATATCAAGACCTGCGCCGATTCGCGCACTAAAAACATGTGTATTAACTGTCGATATAGGCCAATTAAATCCATTTTTTTGAACATCTACACGGGTGTTATTTAAAAACGACAATACCGGACCGGTATACACTCGAAGCGCAAATCTGTTGCAATCAAAGAATCGAAAACCAAACATCACTTGCAGATCCACGCTTTGTGCGTCAACCCGTTGATTAATAGAGTCAAAATTATTCGGGCGAAACGCTTTTTCCAATCCGCCTTTTCGTGCTAAATAGAACTCCGGTTGGATATAAAGGATTTTTGCAAACTCAAATCGAAGAGCAACACCAAAATTGTAAAACTTCTTAGCTTCCTCAGCAATCGTTTTTGCATTGTCGAAATCCGTAATTAAGCGCGATGTGTTAAATCCGCCAAACACTATGAAATGTACATGACCTTGCGCTTTTGAAAAAGAAAAAAGCGCAAAAAAACATACGGTTAACCAAAATTTATTTTTTACTTTCATACCTCTGATTAAAAAAAAATTTGTATATTTGCCAAATCTTATTGCAAATATACGAAAAAAAATTCATTTTGTTGCATTAAAATGGCAAAAAAACAAAAAATTATTAAAAGAATGACAGAAATAGCACAAATTCATATGCTTTCAGCAAATTTGGATGAGAATTACAAAAAAATTCGAAAATGTGTCAAAGATGCGCAGAAAAAATCTGTCAAAACGCTGATCTTTCCTGCATTTTCGTTGACCGGATATCCGATTGCCGATGAGTTGAAATCGCCCGAATTTATAAAACAATGTTGGAGTTATGTTGAACGACTTTTGAAATATACCGAGAACTTGGCAGTGGTTTTAGATATTCCGTTTTTGGAAAAAAATCAACTTGTACATCGTTTGTTGTGGTTGGAAAACCGCAAAATTAAAGCCTTTTCGGATAATTCTTGCGGTTGGAATGATATGGGTTTGAGCTTTGAACGCTATTTCAAAACGTCCAAACAATTTCAATCGCCAAAATCATTTAAATTCGGCTTGGCTTTTGCCTCCGAGTTGGAGAAAAAACTTGAAAAATCAAGTGAATTTGAAAAATGGATTGTTTTAGATGCGTGGAGTTTTGATTACAAAACTATAAATTTTCGAATTAATTATTTTTGCGATTTGGCAAAAAAATATCATGTTGAAATTTTCCTTGCCAATGCTGTTGGTGGACAAGTTTCGCTAATTCTTTCCGGTGGCTCTATGCACATTAGTTCGGAAGGGAAAATTTTGAAACAACATTCGTATTTTTCAGAGTCTTTTTTGAGTTCGAAAACTGTGAAAGTTCCGAAATCAGAGATTGAGTGGATTTATGAAGCATTGGTTTGCGGAATTCGAGAATATTTTAATGACAGAGGTTTGAAACAGGCAGTTTTAGGGCTTTCCGGAGGAATTGATTCTGCAGTGGTTTTACCTTTGGTGGTGGAAGCTTTAGGACGAAAAAATGTATTGGGCATTTTGCTACCATCGCCATATTCGACCAAGCATTCTATTGTAGATGCCATTAAATCTGCAGATAATTTGGGTGTGGATTATCACATTATCCCTATCGAACAAGCGTTTCAAACGATGCGTCAAACATTGTTGCCTGTTTTCGGGAAACGCCCGTTCGACTTGGCAGAAGAAAATTTGCAAGCGCGTATTCGCGGTATGATTTTGATGGGAATTTCAAATAAATTCGGACATGTTTTGTTGAATACATCGAACAAATCTGAAATAGCAGTGGGCTACGGAACTCTTTATGGCGACCTTTGCGGCGGGTTAGCTGTACTTGGTGATCTGTACAAATTTCAAGTGTATGAATTAGCAAATTTCATCAACCGAAAACGCGAAATTATTCCTCAAAATTCTATAAATAAAATACCTTCCGCAGAATTGCGACCCAATCAAAAAGACTCGGATTCTTTACCGGAATATGATGTTTTGGACGCTGTTTTACAACTACATTTAGACCATAATTTTTCAACTTCTCAAATTATCGAAAAAGGATTTGACGCAGAAGTTGTAAAAAAAATATTAAAATTAATCCGAAATAGCGCCTACAAACGTCAACAAACTGCCCCACAGCTACGGATTTCCAATTCTGCATTTAATATTGATAGGATAACCGTTTTTTGAAATCACCCGTAGGGGCGCAGTCTGCGCGCCCATTGAACGGGGGCGGGCGAACTCCGCCCCTACCGAAAAATTAACAATCAAATACAGTATATCATGAACAAACACGAACTAAACCAAAAAGTAATTGATGCTCTTGAGCAAATCCGTCCTTATCTTCAAGCCGACGGCGGCGACATTTCTTTCGTTGAATTGACCGACGACAACATTGTCAAAGTTAAACTGCAAGGCGCTTGCGGGCGCTGTCCTCATGCTACGATGACGCTGAAAAACGGCGTTGAAGTTGCGGTAAAACGTGCCATTCCGGAAATTGTTGCGGTAGAATCAGTATAGATTTATCTTTTTTTCTCGAAAATCGGCAGGTCATATAAAAGGTATAATTTTTTCACTTGACAAATTCATTTTTTTTTTGTATCTTTGCATCGCCTTTTATAGGCTTTGATAAGGATTATTAATCAATTAGTTATAAATTACAAAAACAAGAAAACGATGTCAAAAAAGTATGTTTACCTGTTCGGCGGAAAGACCGCAGAAGGTAAAGCGAACATGAAAGAATTACTCGGCGGAAAAGGTGCTAACCTCGCCGAAATGTGCCTTTTAGGCTTACCTGTTCCGGCAGGTTTAACCATTACAACGGAATGTTGCACCGATTATTATGCAAACAACTGCCAACTTCCTGCAGGTCTAATGGATGAAGTTTGGAAAGGTATGCAAGATGTGGAAAAAAACATGGGTATGAAATATGGCGATGCTGAGAATCCGTTGTTACTTTCGGCTCGTTCCGGCTCTCGCAGTTCAATGCCGGGTATGATGGACACCGTTTTGAACATTGGTTTGTGCTCCACAACTTTGCCCGGTATTATCAAAAAAACCAATAATCCAAGATTTGTTTACGACTCCTACCGTCGTTTGATTATGATGTATGCCGATGTGGTAATGGACAAAGCCGAAGGTTTGGATAAAGGTATTCGTCGTCAATTAGACGATATGCTTGAGCATTACAAAGAGCAAAAAGGTTACAATAGCGATACCGATTTAACGGCTGACGACATGAAATTGTTATCAGAGCAGTTCAAAGTGAAAGTGAAAGAAGTGATGGGTGTTGAATTTCCTGATGATGCAAAAGCACAGTTGGAAGGCGCTATCAAAGCGGTTTTCATTAGTTGGAACGGTAAAAAAGCGGTTTCTTATCGCAGAATCGAAGGAATTCCTGATGATTGGGGAACTGCTGTAAACGTTCAAGCGATGGTGTTTGGAAATATGGGTGACACATCGGCTACAGGTGTTGCGTTTACACGCGATCCCGCTGTAGGAACCAATATTTTCTACGGCGAATGGTTACCAAATGCGCAAGGCGAGGACGTTGTTGCCGGTATTCGTACTCCGAATCCGCTCAACTCTGATACAACAAACGAGCAAAACAAACACTTGCCTTCGTTGCAACAGTTGTGGCCAGAACTTTACGCAGAACTTGATTTTATCCGCACGCACTTGGAACGAGAGTTTAAAGATATGTTGGATATTGAATTCACGATTCAAGAAGGTAAACTTTACATGTTGCAATGTCGCGTTGGAAAAAGCACTGGAACTGCTGCTTTGAACATTGCAATGGACTTGATAAAAGAAGGATTGATTGATGAGAAAACCGCTGTAATGCGTGTAAGACCTGATCAATTAGACGAACTTCTTCACCCGATTTGTGACCCGAAAATTGAAGCTACAGCAAAATTGCTTTGCAAAGGTCTTCCGGCCGGACCGGGCGCAGCTGTTGGTAAAGTGGTATTTACTTCGGAAGATGCCGTTGAGTGGGTTCGTCGTGGCGAAAAAGTAATCTTACTTCGCAAAGAAACCAATCCGGAAGATGTTGATGGAATGCGCGTTTCCGACGGCATTTTGACTTCTTTAGGCGGTATGACTTCTCACGCAGCTCTTGTGGCTCGCGGTTGGGGCAAGTGTTGTGTTGTTGGTGCAGGTGCGTTGGATGTTCACGAAGAGAAAAAAGTGGCTTACGTGAAAGGTACGGATATCGCGATTAAAGAAGGTGATGTTTTGACGTTGAATGGAACCAAAGGTCACGCTTACGAAGGCGCTTTGAAATTGATGGAATCTTCTGAGAATCCACGTTTCCAAGAATTCATGAAAATTGTAGATAAATTCCGTACAATGGGCGTTCGCACCAATGCCGAAACTGCTGAAGACGCTACTTTGGCGCGTAGTTTTGGTGCAGAAGGTATCGGTTTATTCCGCACCGAGCACATGTTCTACGGAAAAGGCGCAGACCAACCGTTGTTCATCTTGCGTAAAATGATTTTGAGTACGACTGATGAAGAGCGTCAAAAAGCCATCAACGAACTCGAACCTTTTGTGAAAAAAGATATGAAGGAAACGATGGTTGCCATGGACGGACTTCCTGTTACATTCCGTTTGCTCGACCCGCCGTTGCACGAGTTTGCACCACAAACCGCCGACAAACAAGAGGAAGTTGCAAAAGCACTCGGTATCGACAAAGCAGAAATAGTTAGACGTATCGACGCTTTGAGCGAAGTTAATCCAATGATGGGGCATCGCGGTGTACGTTTGGGTATCACACACCCTGCAATCACAGAAATGCAAGTTCGCGCCTTGTTCGAAGCTACAGCAGAATTGTTGAAAGAAGGTAAAACTCCGAAACCTGAAATCATGGTGCCTGTTACGATCGGCGGACGTGAGCTTCTTATCACAAAAGTTTCCGTAGATAAAATGCACGAGGAAGTTTGCAAAAAATTCAGCGTAAAAATCGACTATTTGTATGGCACGATGATCGAAATTCCACGTGCTTGCTTCTTGGCAGAAAGTATGGCAAAAACCGCAGAATTTTTCTCATTCGGAACAAACGATTTGACGCAAATGACTTACGGTTTCAGTCGTGATGACGCAAGTGTATTCTTGCCGGACTATCTCGACAAACGAATTTTGGATCATGATCCGTTCCAAACCATTGACCCGAAAGGTGTTGGCGAGTTGATTACGATGGCTTGCGAGCGTGGTCGTAAGGGACGTCCGGACATCAAAATCGGAATTTGCGGTGAACAAGGTGGCGATCCTAAATCGGTAGAATTTTGTTTCCTCAATGGTTTGACCTATGTGAGCTGTTCGCCGTATCGCGTGCCTATTGCGCGTTTGTCGGCAGCGCAAGCAGCGATTAAACACGGAAAATAAAAATGAATAAACTCGGTCTGATTTCCGGTGGTGGCGTGCTACCAACCGAAATCATTAAATACTGCAACCAAACAGGCAGAGAAATTTTTGCCGTTGGAATTGAGCCTTATTCGTGGGAAGAACAGATTAAAGACGCGCCGCATATTTTTGCCAAAATAGGCGAAGTGGGAAAAATTTTGAAAACGATGGAAAAAAACGGTGTACAAGAAATTGTGCTCGCCGGTGGTATCAAACGTCCATCACTCAAAGAAATCATTCCCGATTGGGGAGGCATAAAAATGCTCGCGAAATTGGCTATCAAAAAAATGGGCGACAATGACTTGTTTCTTGCAGTCATAGACGAGATCGAACGACATGGATTTAAAGTGGTTGGTATTGAAGATGTCGTTCCCGAAATGTTGTTTTCGGAAGGTGTATACGGAAACGTTAAACCTTCGGCAGACGATATGAACGACATTCAACGTGGCATTACAGTAGCCAAAGCATTAGGTGCTGTGGATGTAGGACAAGCTGCTGTGGTGCAAGAAGGTATCGTTTTGGCTGTGGAAGCCGCAGAAGGCACAGATATGATGCTTTCTCGCGTGGATGCCGTTAAAAAGGAAGGCAAAGCACCGGTGATGGTCAAAGTGAAAAAGCCGAGACAAGATACACGCACAGATCTACCTGCGATTGGGTTGCAAACTATAGAACAATTAAAAAAATATGGCATAAAAGGCATTGCGGTTGAAGCAGGCGCTATTCTCGTGATAGAGCGCGAGGCTGTAGTCAAAATGGCAGATGAATGTGGAATTTTCATCATTGGAATAAAAATTTAAAATAAACTATGAAAAAAACCGTTCTCAGCGGCATACGCCCAACAGGAGATTTACATCTCGGCAATTATTTCGGAGCTTTGAAGAATTTTGTAAGAATGCAAGATGAATTTAATTGTTATTTTTTTGTAGCGGATTACCATTCGTTAACCACACATCCGAATCCTGAAAATTTACGAACAAATACACGTCGGGTTTTGGCAAATTATGTTGCAGCGGGTTTGGATCCAAAAAAGTGTGCTTTATATATTCAGAGCGATGTTCAAGAGGTTGTTGAGTTGTACTTGTTTTTGAATATGAGTGCGTATTTGGGCGAATTGGAGCGTAGCGTAACCTTTAAGGATAAAGCACGGCAACAGCCCGATAATGTAAATGCAGGTCTGTTGACGTATCCGGTGTTGCAAGCCGCCGACATCCTCATTCACAAAGCCAATTTTGTTCCGGTTGGGAAAGATCAGGAGCAACATTTGGAAATGGCGCGAACCTTAGCCAATCGCTTCAATCATTTGTATAAAGTGGAGTGTTTTTCCGAACCGCAAGCCTATAATTTTGGCGAACAATTAGTCAAAATTCCGGGCTTGGATGGCAGTGGAAAAATGGGCAAATCGGAAGGCGAAGCCAATGCGATTTTTTTAGGCGAAGAGCCCGAAAGCATTCGTAAAAAAGTGATGAAAGCTGTTACGGATTCCGGCCCAACAGAACCTAATCAAGAAAAACCGGAAGCCATCAAAAACATCTTTCAATTGATGAGCGTGGTTTCCAAGCCCGATACATTGGAATTTTTTGAAAATGCCTACAACACGTGTCAAATTCGCTATGGCGACATGAAAAAACAATTGGCAGAAGACATGATTTTGTTCACTGCACCCTTCCGCGAGCGTATCAATGACTTGCTCGCCGATGAAAAAGGTTTAGACGCTATTGCTGCCGAAGGTGCGGAAAAAGCCCGTGTTTCCGCAAGAAAAACGATTGATGAAGTTAGAGGAATTATTGGGTTTTAATAAATAAAAAAAGGTTCAAAATTACATTAGTCGCTTCCGCAAATTTCGTGCCCGCGACTGAAAACCGGCGGAAGCGTCTTTGTATTGCAAATCAATAACCGAAAATAATTCGCCCAAAAGATCGGGCTCGTCCTCTGCAATGTTTGCTAAGATTTCCATCGCTAAAACTTTGGAGGCGATTTTTTCTTTATTGTTTTGTAAAATATCGAAACTATAATCAATTACAAAGCCTTGATATTTCTTCGGAAGTTTGCGTTTGGAAAGTATGGATAAAACAGGACGTTTGACTGAATCGCTTTGTACATTTTTGAGATTTTTTAACACTTTTTCAAGATATGGATTGATCAATTCAGGATGTTTTCGATCTAAAATATCCAACGTCCAACCTGCGCGATTGGAATGCGGATACTCTCCAAAAAGCGCCAAATCAACTAACAGCGAAATACTTTTGTCGTCCTTTCCTACAAGTTTCAAAACGTAATCAATCTGCTTACGCGACGCTTCGGCTTCGAGCAATTCAATTAGATTTTCACGAAGATTGTTCATATCGACACAGGGATTATACGTTTTTATTTTGGTTATCAACCACTAAGAGTAAATCTTATAGGAATTAAAACTTGCACCCGAACAGGTTTTTCATCTATTTTACCGGGTGTCCATTTGGGCATTCTTTTTATAACTCTCATGGCTTCGGCATCAAACCAATGATGTAACGATCTTAGAATTTCAATTATGCCAATTGTACCGTCTTTTTCTATAATAACTCCGCAATATATTGTCCCTTGAATTGACATTTCTCTTCCTTCAGGTGGCCATCTTAAATTTCGACCAATAAAATTACGCATGTCCTCAAAACCTCCCGGAAACTCTGGCATTTCTCCTCTTTCTCTCATTTTAACTATTTCAGCCATATCGTATATTTTATGGTCTGCCAAATTAAAATGAATAGAAATTTCACGTGTTGTATCTCTATGTGGTTCTCGCTCTTGCCACGGAATTGCATGAATTAAACGACGTCCTTCCGTATCAAGCCCACTTCCAATCGAATGGATTGTTTCTATTTTATTTATTCTTCCGCTACGTTCAAACTCCACTTGATAAACTGCCGTTCCCTCAACTCTATTTATGTAAGCCATCAAAGGATAACGCATATTGACGTAAATAAATTCTGCAAATCTGGCACTATCGGAAAGAATACAACTATTGCGATTTTGACCTGTAACACTCGTACAAATCATCAACAATAGTAACATAAAAAAAGATTTTTTTATTTCCATCTCTCATTCTTGTAAAATTCATTTTCATCGTATGAATAACGATAAAACCAACTGTCTTCCTCTGAATGCCAACAGATATTTACCCATTTTGAATCTGTAAATATGGCGTAATCTTCTCCCAAGTTAAACCTCCAAAGGTCTTCAAATTCAATTTTGTGAGTTTTTATTATCTTCATGTCCTGAACAACGTATATGTATTCACGTTCAAAAAACAAATATCGGTTATGTATTTTGGCAGGTAGAGTTGAGTTCACTTTAAATGGAAGCGGTGTGCCATTGATCACATACTTCAACCTATCGCCCGAATATTCCAACGAAACGCCGTCTCTTTCCCAAATTATGAATGGCTGATATACGATTTGTTCAATAGTTGCTTCAAATAAGTCGGATACTTTTTGCTCTTCGGCTTCATATCTTTTTTCAGCGGCTTCTTCTGTTTCGTTTTCTCTTCGCTCATAGTATGCTGCGATAGGCTCCCAGTCAGGTTTTGTAAAATAATCAACAATTCTTATAAGCTGGTCTAATGAGGGGAAAGAATATCCTGACATGGACACAGAGTAAACATTGTTTTCTTGTCCTATAAACAAGCCTCGAATATAGATGGGGTCGGATATCCAAATTTCAAATTCTTTGTCTTCTAATTCGCCTCGTGCTATTTTGTCTTTGATGTAATTATTCAACACTTTTGTTCTTGCCTTAAATAACAGATTGGTTCTTTCGCCATAGCGACCGTAGTTTTGGCATAGTCCGAGTGAGATTTTTTCTTCTTCGAACATTATATCTTCACAATTTGTCGCCTTTGCCGTTGTGCAAAGGATTGGAAGTAATGATAGATAAACGCTAAAAATGACTATTGTTTTTTTCATTATGAACTATCTATGCTTTCAGCTGATAAATACTCGAAATATTTCGCCCATATCCATCGTAATCCAAGCCATAGCCAACAACAAATTCATTGCTAATGGTTTTTGCAACGTATTTGATGGGAACTTGTTTCGTATATTTTTCAGGTTTGAAAAGTAGGGTGCAAATTTCCAACGAGGCCGGGTTTTGTTTCAACAAGTCGCTGTACAAGCCATCAATCGTAATGCCTGTGTCAACAATATCTTCAAGGAGAATGATATGTTTGCCCTCCACAGACTCTTTCAATCCAAACAGTTGTCTCACATTTTCGGTAGATTGCGTACCATCGTAAGACGACAGTTTCACAAAACTGATTTGGCATTTCAAATCAATATGTTTCATCAAATCCGATGCAAACATGAATACGCCGTTGAGCACACCCACAAAAAGGACTTCTTTTCCTTTGTAATCGGCATTAATTCTTTGAGCAATAGTGTTAACTGCTTCGAGGAGTTCGTGTTCGTTGATGTAAGGAACGAAGGTGAGGTCTTTGATTTGGATCATGATAGTTTTAAAGTTTGTAAAGTTTATAAAGTTTGTAAAGTAAATTGCTTATTAAGTTGTTTGCGATTTGGCGAAGCACTTTATAAACTTTATGAACTTTATAAACCTTATGAACTACAAAGATACAAAAAAAATTGAAATTGAAAAAAAAGTTGTATCTTTGTAAGACGCTTTAATTTACAAAATCAGAAATCATGCAACGTTCAATCATTACTCTATTGTTTATTTTGTCATCGTTTGGACTACAAGCAAACGATAAGTTGATATTAGCAAAGGTAAACGATGTATCACATCTTTATGCTTTGTTTGAAAATCCGTTTCTAAACATCCATTACTACAGCGACAGTTTCATCATCGCTTCTGCTGAAAATGATAAGAAAATCGACGGCGAAACCCTTATTTTAGACCAAAAGGCTTTTTCCGATGTCGAAGGTTACTATATCGTTTACTGTCCACCATCCCTGCGTCAATCTTATTTAGACCAAATACAACATACAGCAAAAGTATTATATACGGATAACGATATTTTAATTGTAAAATCATTAAACGCTAATGTTCGCGTACCTTCGGCTAAAAATGACGGCTTAGTTTACATTTCTCAAACAAAAGCATCTCTACCCAAGACAACCCTTAGTTTTCCTGTTATTACAGAAATCGACCCTGTTATTCAATACATGACTGAAATGGTAAATACCGACAGCATTATGTCGTACATACAACATTTGGAGGATTATGGAACGCGAGTATACTATAAACAACAGGCCTATGAGGCTCAAAACTGGTTATCGGCAAAATTTGAAGCCATGGGTTTGGATGTGGAAATACAAAGTGTTATTGTACCCGGTTTTCCGTTCGGCCCTGCTACGTCCTCAGGAAATGTTATTGTTGTCCAAACAGGGACACTATATCCTGATGAATATATTGTTTGCGGTGCACATTATGATTCATGGGCGGCGTGGTGGAATCCTGACGTTGCCCCCGGAGCTGACGATAATGCCTCCGGTACAGCAGGAATACTAGAACTGGCACGAACGTTAAGCCAATTCGAGTTTGAACGCTCCATAATCTACTGTTTTTTTGCCGCCGAAGAAGCGGGATTGCACGGAAGCAGGGCCTATGCTTCTCGCAGCAGTATGCAAGGTATGAATATTTTAGGATACTTCAATATGGATATGATCGGCTATTTAAAACCGGGAACAGATATTAACATCAGTTTGATTTATCCTTCTGTGGCAACGCCTTTGGCAAATTATTATACAACTATTGCCAACGTGTATTTCCCAAATATCCCGATTACTCATTATTCTGCGCTATCCGGTGGCGACAGCGACCATACTTCATTCAATCAAAACGGGTATCAAGGTATCTTCCCTTTTGAAAATATTGATGACCATAGCCCCTATATTCACACAGCAAACGATGTTATAGGACTTAGTGTTAACAACGCTGAACAATCTCGTATGTTTACTCAACTCATCTTTGCTTCGATTGCGACCTTGGCAGGGCTTGCTAATAATGAGACAAGCATTACAAATCCTATTAACACGGAACTATTGATCTATCCCAATCCAACCACCGGGAAGTTAAATCTAAAAACCGGAGGTCGAAGAATTAAAAATATTGAAATTTTTGATGTTTTTGGCAAAAAGGTGTTAGAACAAAAAAGGCAGGATGAAATAGATATGTCTACACTACGAAAAGGGATTTATATTGTACAAATAGCAACAGAAAACGAAGTCGTAGTTAAAAAAATTGTAAAGCAGTAGTAGAATTTGATTTTTTTTTGTATCTTTGCAAATCAAAAGGAAATAAGAGAATAAGAAAATGAGAAAATAGAAAGATAAACAGTCTTATTCACTTATTTACCTTTCACTTATTCACTTCAAATTCACAATAAATCAACAACATTATGGCACACACATTCACAGACGCAAATTACGAAGAATTAGTTTTAAAATCCGATAAACCCGTCGTGGTTGACTTTTGGGCGGAATGGTGCGGCCCCTGTCGCATGCTCACTCCGATTATTGAAGAAATGGCTGCCGAGTACGAAGGCCGTGCTATCATCGGAAAAGTTGATGTAGACAGCGCTCCGGGTATTGCTTCGAAATATGGTATTCGCAATATTCCAACCATCATTTTCGTCAAAAACGGAGAAGTGGTTGACAAGCAAGTTGGTGCTGTCCCGAAATCCGCGCTGACTGCGAAGTTGGATGCTATCCTTTAATCAGTAAAAGGGTCAAGACTGAAAAAACACGTCATGTCGAGCGAAGCGTAGCGTAGTCGAGACATCCCATAGCAAGGGGATTCCTCGACTACGCTCGGAATGACGGTAAGAATTCGTTAACCTTTATGAAATTTTCGTCCGAACTTATCGAACCTTTTTCTCCCTTCGAATTGCTTGCACACCAAGTCGTAGAAGGATTTATCACGGGTTTACACAAAAGTCCGTTTCACGGGTTTTCAGTTGAATTTGCCGAACATCGACTTTACAATACCGGCGAATCTACGCGTCATATCGACTGGAAATTGTACGGAAAAACCGACAAACTTTTCATCAAACGCTACGAGGAAGAAACTAATCTACGATGCTATATTGTTGTGGATTGTTCGCGTTCAATGTACTTTGAGCAAAAATTGGATTTTGCGTGCAAAGCGGCCGCGTGTTTGGTGCACATCATTACACAACAGCGCGATGCTGTGGGTTTGACGTTTTTTTCCGACCACATCGAATTGCAAACCGAATTGAAATCCACGGTTTCGCATCAAAAATTTTTGTATCAAGCGTTGGAAAACATTGCCAATGGAGGCAATGTTGGCGATGAAAAACCCGTTGGGGCGCGGTCTGCGCGCCCATCGAACAAGGGCGGGCAAACCCCGCCCCAACAAATCCCCCAATTATTACACGAATTAGCCGAACAAATCCACAAACGTTCATTGGTGATTATTTTCAGCGACATGTTCGATGATTTTTCACAAACGGAAGCACTTTTCAGCGCATTGCAACATTTGAAATTCAAACAAAACGACGTAATTTTGTTTCATACCACTGCAAAAAATAAAGAATTGGATTTCGATTATTCGAATCGTCCTCATCGGTTTATTGATTTGGAAAGTCAAGTCGAATTAAAACTAAATCCGCTTGACGTGAAAGAAGCCTATATTCAAGCTATTCTGCAATTTCAAAGAGAGTTGAAGTTTCGTTGTCAGCAATATCGTGTGGATTATGTTAATGCCGATGTGGATGAGGGTTACTACCCTATTTTGCGGGCTTTTTTGGAACGGCGACGAAAATAATTTTTTTGACTTTAATCTCTGAATTTCACGAAATTTTGGAAATTGATTTATTTTTCGTATCTTTGCGGAAGTTAAAGTTCACCACGTAATCTCTCTAATTATGAAACCAGAACGTTTTATTATGAAAAGCCCGGTCGGCAATATTGCCGCAACGGTCAGCACTCATGGATTGCAAGAGTTGAAACAAACTTCCGAAGCGGTAAAACCTCCAAAAACCCCATTTGGACGGGAAGTCAGAGACCAACTCAAAGATTATTTTGCAAAAAAAAATAAACATTTCGATTTCAAGTTAGACTTACAGGGCACTGATTTCCAGAAAAAAGTTTGGAACGAATTGCGAAAAATTCCTTACGGTACAATGGTTTCTTACGGCTATATTGCACACCGTATTGGTAAACCGAAAGCCGCTCGTGCCGTGGGTTCCGCGAATCATCATAATCCGTTGTGGATTATTGTTCCCTGCCATCGCGTGGTGAGTTCAACCGGCAAACTCACCGGTTATGCCGGAGGTTTGGATATGAAAGCGTATTTGTTACAGTTGGAAGGGGCGCTGTTGGTTTAAAAACAACAGCGTAGGGGCGAGGCATGCCTCGCCCCTACAAAATTACAAAATTCCCAATTGCTTCTGATAAGCCGTCAACGTCTCAATCAAATTCGAACGAACGTGAATAAATTCGCCAACTCCCGCTGCTTTGAAGGCTTCGAAATTATCACCCGGATGTCCGGCTAAAGTGATATTTGCTTTACCTTTGAGCACAGCGCAAGCACCGTTTACCAATTCCGGATATTCCTCGTCTGAACTACACAACACCACAATATCGGCTTTCGCTGAAAGCGCAGCATTTGCACCTTCTTCTGGAGTTTTGAAACCTGCATTATCAATAATTTCATAACCGGCACAACCGAAAAAATTCTGTGCAAATCCCGCACGAGCCTTACGCATAGCGAGGTTTCCGTAAGTCAATAAAAATACAATTGGTTTTTTCTTTCCGGCTTTCACAGCTTTTTCTGTTGCTAAGCGCAACTCTTCAAATGCTTCCGCACCGCGATATAAGTGAAGTTTTTTGTATTCACCTGTCGGTATACACTCACCGTTTTTTGCATCACATTTGGGTTCGATTTTATCCAACATTGTTTCGTGTTGGTTTGGATATTGGTTTGTCCCCAAAATAATGGTTCTACGATTGGCAATGTCCAAGTCGCGCTGATGTGCGGTTTGTGCAATTGTATCTTGAATAGTTCCGGCTTTGAAAGCTACTGTAAAACCACCCATCTCCTCAATATCTTGAAATAATTTCCAAGCATGCTGCGCAATAGCATCGGTCAAACTTTCAATATAATACGAACCACTCGGAGCATCTACAATTTTATTGAAGTACGATTCTTCTTTCAAAATAATTTGTTGATTTCTTGCGATACGCGCCGAAAATTCATCAGCACATTTATATGTATCATCATACGCATCTACATGTATAGAGTTTGCTCCGCCAAGTGCGGCAGACATGGCTTCCGTAGTGGTTCGAAGCATGTTCACATTCGGGTCATAAATGGTTTTGTTCCATTTCGAAGTTGACGCGTGAACAAAAATTTGCGTGTGTTTCGCGTTATGTGCTTTCAACACATTTGCAAAAAGCATACGTGCAGCGCGGATTTTAGCGATTTCCATAAAGTAGTTTGAACCAACGGCAACGTGCAATGTCATGCGTTCGGCAATGGTATTCACGTCTAACCCTTTTTCAGTCAATAAAACTAAATATTCATTCGCCCAATTTAGCGCATAGCCCAATTCTTGAACAGCGGTTGCACCCGCATTGTGCAACAATTGTGCATTGACAGTCAACAAACGGAATTTCGGAAATTTGGCTGCAAATTTATCAAAAAGTTCTACAGCTGTTTTTACACATTCTTCCAATGAACCTCCGAAACTACCATATTTAAGAGCACATCCGAAGAAATCAAAATCAATCGATCCATAAACTTGTGCCGGAGAAATTTTATTTGCTGTAAGATAGTTTTCAAACAAATCTAAGGTTACCGAATAGTCTGTGGAATTTGTAAAGTGAATACCAACTTTCGTAACATCAATATCGTTCAACAAGGTTGCAAAATCCTGTTCCGTTTTCACATTTTTAACATTCAAGCCAACGCTCTGTGCACCGCGTTTAACGATATCTACAGCTGTCATGTTGGTTTCTGAAAGATCTTTTTGACAAGCATCTTGACGAATTTCCCAATCGTTGTTTTCTGCGGAATTACCGCGAACAAACGGAAACTCGGCAGGATTGGCTTGCAAATATGCTAAATTTTTCAAATCTTCTTCACGATAATAAGGTTTTACCTTAAATCCTTCGGGCGTTTTCCAAACCAGCTTTCTTTCATAGTCGGCACCTTTGAGGTCTTTGATGATCACATCTTCCCACTGTTGCGTGGTCATGGGTGGAAATTCGGTGAATAATTTTTCGTTACTCATATCGGATAATGTTTTTTTCGGTTATATAAGTTGCAAAGATACGATTTTTTTGTCTTTTTGCCCCAAGTATTTTTATCATTGTCTGATTATACTATCAATTTGCATCAATTTTTTTACAATACCTATTCGTTGCGGACATTCTTTTTCGCAGAGCATGCACTCCTTACACAAAGACGCTTGTTGTAAAATCGGATCGGCTTTGTCAAGTTCTTTTCGTTCGCTAATATATTCATTATATCTTGTAAGTACAGCCGGAATATCCACGCCAAACGGACAAGGCAAGCAATAGTTGCATCTCGTGCAGTTGACAAACCCTGCTGTAGTCATGATTTCCGTAACAACTGCCAAAGCGTCGAGCTCCTTTTGTGATAAGGGTTTTAATGGAGAAAACGTTGCTAAATTTTCTTGTATATGTTCAGGTCTATTCATTCCACTTAAAACCGTCAACACATTATCGAATGATCCGAGATAGCGAAACGCCCATTGAACAGGCGTCATATTAGGATTAACCTCATTCAACACATTCAACGCAAGTGGGCTTAAACTTGCCAATCTTCCACCAAGAAGACCTTCCATAACCATAACGGGAACGTTATTTTCAACGCATTTGGTGTATAAATATTCCGCATTCACATTCCGACCCGACGCGTGTTGCCAATCGATATAATTCATTTGTATCATACCAAAATCCCACTGTATGCCCATTTCAAACAACGTGTCGAATGCTTTAACATCACCATGAAACGACCAACCAAGATTACGAATTCGCCCTGCTTTTTTCTCTTCGAGTAAAAATTCGAGCAAACCATTGTCGATAAAACGCTGTCTAAATTGATCTACTCCTCCATTGCCAATACTGTGTAAGAGATAATAGTCGATATAATCCACCTGTAAATCTTCGAACGATTTATGATACATCGCTTTTCCGGCTTCAAAACTAAAATCCCGAAAATTCGACATTTTTGTTGCAATAAAAAAATCTTTGCGATTATGGCGCTTCAAAGCCACACCAACAGAAGATTCGTTTTGCCCGCTAAGATACACTGGAGCACAGTCGAAATAGTTTATACCCCCGGCAATAGCCATATCAATAAGTTTGTTGACCACTTCTTGATTAACAATTCTGTTTCCATTTTCATCGTCGATCATAGGAAAACGCATGGTGCCAAAACTTATCAGGGAAATCTTATCTCCTGAATGTGGGTTAATACGATAAGACAAGTTGTTACTGCTTCTCGTGCATGACAAAAAAATGACCGTCGCAAAAGCAACAGTAGACAAAATAGAGATAAAAGAGTACTTTTTCATGGTTTGATAATTTTATTTTGAATCCACAAAGATACGATTTTTTTCGTATCTTTGCAAAATCAAACTATAATATTTTTTTGCTATGAAACCAACCAATCTTAAAACCGATGAGTTTACAACCTCAAAAGGCAACATCGTTAAAGTAAATTTCATCAAACACGCTTCGTTGTTTTTTGAAATAAACAACTACGTTATTCACGTTGACCCAGTGTCTGAATTTGCTGATTTCTCAGTATTTCCGAAAGCAGACCTGATATTGCTTACACACGATCATTACGACCATTATGATGCTAATGCTGTAAAGGCTGTATTGACCGAAAAAACAGCGGTTGTATGTTCGGCGGAGGTTGAAACTGCACTAAAAGCTTTGGATATTACAAACAGTGTTAACGTTTTGAAAAATGGCGAAACAACGGAAATTTCAATACCTGCCGTAGAGTTTTCGATTTTGGCTGTTCCTGCTTACAACACCACACAAACTCAGTTTCACCCGAAAGGTCGTGATAACGGCTATGTGCTAACGATTGACGACATCAAATTTTATATCCCCGGCGATTGCGAAGATATGCCCGAATTAGCCGAACATCAAGACTACGACGTTGTTTTTCTACCCGTAAATCAACCTTATACCATGACCATTGATCAATGTGTAAATGCCGTACAAATGATGCAACCGAAAGTGTTTTATCCCATTCATTGCGGCGATACCGATATGAATGTATTAATGGACAGGCTCAAAGATATTACAGGGACAGAGGTTAGATTGTGTGACATGTAGAGTTGGTTATCGCCACGAATTGCAGGCACCAACGAAGATTTTACGGTATTAGCATATTTTGTACATCCTGACGTACACAACGTACTCCCATTGCTTCACCCGCTCCGGTGGCCGAATGTGTGTATAAGGTTGTAAGGCCAAACGTCATATAAAAAATATTGGTTCAAGATTAGAATAGCCTGCAGATGTCTCGCAATGCTTGACATGACAAGTAATGATCTTAGAAGGGAGGATGAAAGCAGCGGTGGCGTAGCCACCGCTGCTTTCATCTTATCCCCCACATATAATAAACCGTCATTCCGAGCGAAGCATACGAAGTATGCGAAGTCGAGGAATCTCCAAGCTACAAAGGCGTTAGTTGTGTAACAGCGACTA
>WRCN01000005.1 GCA_009783885.1 Bacteroidales bacterium
CAACTTCAAAATGACCTTAAATTTTGCCTCTGAAATCTTAGCGTGTTTTATGTATTTGTTTTTCATTAATTCTCAATTAGATAATGCAAAGATACGCATTTTATTCTAATCTTGAACCTAAAAGAAATACTAATGGATAAGAATTATTCTTTTACTCATGGATTTCATTTGATGCCAGAACAAATTTTATTTTTAAACTTCAATTATACAGATACTGAAAGTAGATATTATGACTATCCCATTACCTCGCGAGAAATAGAATCCGAAAGACTTTTAATACATATTCATGGCGAGTTAAATGATGATGACAATCCCATTATTTTTGGCTATGGAGATGAAATCTCCAATAAATACAAAGAACTTGAAGAAGAGAACGAAAATAAGCTCCTCGAAAACATCAAATCTATTAGATACTTAGAAACGGATAACTATAAAAGACTCTTAAATTTTATTGATTCTGACAAATATCAAATCTTCATAATGGGACATTCGTGCGGTATCTCAGATAGAACTTTATTAAATACAATATTTGAACATGAAAATTGTATTTCAATAAAAGTGTTTTATCATCAAAAAAATGAAACCGAAGATGATTATAGCAATGTCATAAGAAATATATCTCGAAATTTTGGCAAAAAGTCTGAAATGAGAGAAAAAGTGGTTAATAAAAGCTATTGTGAACCGTTGCTACAAAAAACATCTTAAAATAATGAAACAAAACATCAAATTTTTCGCCCTAAATTCAAAATTAACATCAACGAAGGCGATTTGTTATAATATTTTCGTGTATTAAGCTTGTTATTTCTTGGTTTTTACACGGAAATACAAGTAAAAAGACACGATCTGACAATAAAAACGACACGAAAGTACACGAAACTGCTGTCGAAACGACATGAAAATACATTTTTTGCAAGTTGCAAACATTTTTTCGACAAAAAACGACAAGTTTTCGTAAATTTCAAGCATTTTGACGGTCGAAAACTATAAAATATACCCTTTTCACAAGAAAAAACTACACGATTCAGCAGAACGTAAGAATTATGTCAGTCGAAAATTACATAATGGAACTTTTTCACGATAGAAAACTACATTTTTCAGAATTGTGTCCGTGAAAAACGTCAAGAAGTATAAATTGCACAAATTATTTATCAGTATATTGAGCAATAATCTAAAATTATTTATCAATATAATGAACAATAAATGCTAAAAATACACTGTTCGGGTTGGTTTTTTATCAAAAACACTGTTTTTTCGGGTCGGTTTTTTGCAAAATAAATATTTAATATGTTTATTTTCAAAATAATTAACAAATTTGCATGCGATTTATTGACGAAAAATGCAAATTTATCAAGTTTTCGTCAATAAGTTCTATTCTACAGACGAAAAGTGGTTGAAATCGAAAGTTTCGTCTATAGTTTTTGATAAAGTGAACAATATGAGACAAAAAAATATTTTGCCAATTCAAATAAAATGCATAGATTACTTGCATCAAAGTAAATTACATATCTTCCATAGAAAGTCCAATGTGGAACTTTTTGTATGTACTATGTATATTTGATAGGTTTTCTGATTTTTCTATCAATACCGGTATATTGATTCTTGATTTTTTACGCTTGACTTCAAAGAATGAAATCTGTTTTTTTAGATCGTTTACGGCTACAATATCTATTTCATTGGCATTTTTTCCACTTTCCCAATAATTCCCAATCATTGAAAACTTCTTACCTTCGATGAGTTTTTGCATAAAGTATTTTTCTAAAACCAAACCGCTATACGTTGTATAATCTCGTTCGACAATCTCCCGAACATAGTCGTAATTGCCTATTTCTATAGCACTCGCATATTTGTAGATAAACCTAAACCAAAAGTTCAAAAAATTATCTTCGATTACATATCGCACCTGTTTTGTGCCTTGTTTTGAAAACGCAGGACGATTTTTTCGAATCAAATTAAAATCGTTTTCCAATCGCTCTAAATATCCGCCAATAGAGATGTTGAGAATAGATTCTATGTCGCTTCTTGTGTTGATTGAGGAGGCAATCAGCGACAAAATAGAAAAATAAACCCCATAATCTTTTCCAAATTCTTCGATTAAAACTTGTTTACCTTCTTCCAAAAAATAAGATTGGTCTCTGAAAATCTCACTCAACATTTTTTTCAACGTAAAACATTTTTTATTCACAAAAAGTTCTACATATTTCGCTACACCTCCCGTAAACAGATAGAAAGCCAAAAGATCCTCTGATGTATATTTTGGATGATAATCATTCAAGATTTCCTTGATTGTTTGGATGTCGAAAGCTCGCACAACTATTTTTTCAGTTTGTCGTGCAAACAATGGCTCTTTTGAATGTTCGAAAATCTTTTTCATCATCGAATACATCGAGCCACAGAGAATTAAGTTTATTTGACTTTCATTTTTGTTGCTATCCCAGATGTTTTGCATTTCGCTGTAAACGGCAGGATTGATGTTGTAAAATTCCTGAAATTCGTCTAAAACAACGGTAAAATGGCGTGTTTTAGAAAGCTCCATTAAATAGGCAAATAGTGCCTTGAATGTTTTGATTTCGCCAAAAATTTGTACTTGAAGTGCTGTTTCTACTTCGCGAACAAACTCTTCGCAAAGTAAAACTTCACTTTTTCTTGACACAAAGAGATAAACCGATGGTTTTTTCTCAATAGTTTTTTTGAGAAGCACTGTTTTTCCGATTCGTCTTCGTCCGACAACCATGGTCATTTGTGCCGAATTTGAAGAGTTTTTCCAAATTTCGTTAAAAAACCGAATTTCCTTTTGTCTGTTATAAAATTTCATAATCAATAGATTGTCGTTGTTTATTTAGAATTGCAACCGACATTACTGTAATGGTGGTTGCAATTGCAAAGATACAGTTTTTTTTCTGATTGACCAAATTTTTTTTGTTTTTTTCCAAATTAGTCAAATTATTTTGCAAATATCAAAATTTAATTATTAAAATTTGATTATTAAAATTTAATAATTCAGCTTACATCCTTATTTAATTATGCGGAAGCAAGTCCGATAATAATTTTGTTAGTAGAGATTTAATCCAACCCGGCATCAATTTTACGTCTTGCATAATGTCTACATCTTTTGGTACTCTTTGCAAAACGTATTTGATTCTGTCTAACTCTTCTTGTGTTACGTTGCCTTTTCCGATTTCCTTTAATGCAAATACGATAAGCATCGCTAATTCACTCTGAAAGGCTAAATTTTTTGGTGCGGTATGTATAAACAAAATGCCCTTTCCCTTACCAATTTTAATTCTTCGGGGAGATCCGTCCGTCAAAAAGACGATGTTCATCGGCACTTGCGTTGATAGCCCTAAACGATTCAAGGCATATACTCCTGTTGGAGCAATACGTGCATTATTTCTTTGAGCTATACTTTTAGCAATAATGTCTGGCGACGGATATAGCACCCCAAGTCCCATTTTCTTGTCAATTTTTGGATATAGATAAATACCCATACCAAGACGTATAATCAACCCTTCTTTGCACAAACGTGATAGGGTATGACGAATGGCAAAATCCGTTCCGTAAGACGAAAAATCATTCCCAAAATATATTTTTCCACATCCTTTAGCTTTTATCGTTTTTCTTATTTGAGTATGTGTTGATTGTGTCATTTTTATTGTTTTATTTTTGGCACACATTTATAGTAAAAGTATGCTAAAAATTGTCGCAAAATTACGCATTATTTTCGACAAAACCAAATGTTTTTCATTTTTATCCAAATGATGTCGCCAAGAAATTTGGAAAATCGGGTGGATTTCAAATTTTCCACCAGCTTGGCGGAAAATTATACCGTTTTCGTTTTTAGCCACATGTAATTCTCTCGCAACCTGCGAGAGAATTCCGCCACAACTTGTGGCGGAATTATATTTTCCTTATTATCAAGTATTTGCTTTTCGTTCGCAACTTGTGGACGAAATATTGCTCCAATTCGGGCAATATTATACTTTGCTTATATACAGGTAGTTATATTTCTGCAACAACTTGTTGCGGAAATTGCTATGCAATTATTGTGCAAATAAATGTTAATAGTTATTAATAAATGAGCCATATTTGTCCTGATTTTGTCCTGATTCTGTCCCGATTTCGGAATATTTAATAACAATTATTAAAATTGTAAATCCTTTGTTGATTGGGATTATAGCACCTTTATCATTACCTTTACCACTTCCTTTTCATCTACCTTTATCTCTTACTTTTTGTCTCGATTCGTTATTGTAGGATTGTTTAGGACAGCGAAGGCAAGTTTATTATCTAACATATCTGCAGTTGAGAGAACATATTCCGTTGCTTTACCTTTACCTTCAGTTCTTGCAAGACCAGTTTCGACAAGTTTTTTCAAAATTCTTTGTGCTTTTTTATCATCAACGATGACATATTCTCTATATTCAGACTTTGATGTTTTACCTTTTTCCACAAGGTATTCATAAGCTTTGCGTTCATCCGGTTTCAACCCTTCCAAAATGTTCTTTATATCCTCTTTGGAAAGGACAACATTTCTTGTTATAGAAAGCACAGTATAAACTCCGTCGAAAGAGTAAATAGGCTTCGGTTTGTATTTTTGAATTTCCTCCATTCCAAAACCTCTACGCTCGATAAACTTCATATTGTAGAAGACATCAGCTATTTTGGGATTTCTACTCACTGTCGGAGCGGTAAAGTTTTGTAATTTTTCTAAAGGCACGATCGGCTCTCCTGGACTTTTAATTACAATTTCTTTTGGTGTTATGTGGATGAGAATTTGAGCTCCTTCGATGGTATAATCTCTGTGAACGATAGCATTAATAATGGCTTCACGAAGCAACTGTTTCGAAAGTTCTGCTAATTCTTTACGCTCAAAATGACTTCTATCTATAATTGTTGGAAAGACAAAGCCCAAGTAGGTTTCGATTAATTCGGGTATTTTTACGAGTGCTTCGTCGAAATCTTTAATTTCAGGCGGTAATCCTTCACTTTTTACAACCGTAAATTTTATTTTTGCCTGCGAATACTTGTCTGTAGGCTTTTTCCCAAATAACAAAATACCCCAACCAGTTGGCTGTGCTGGCTTTTTATCATCAACATCAATAAAATCCCATTTTGCTAATAGCATTTTGAATTCTTTTGAATCAACTTTATATGGCAAATTTGCCTTTTCAATATATAGTTGCAAAGCGTCTTCTGAAAGATCATTATAAGCAAAGTTTTTTACCCCAACTTCAAACTCATTCTTTTTTGGCTGTAATCCTTTCAAATCTGCAATTCGAGCTCGTTCTCTCGCTTCTTCCATGAATTTTTCGTTGGTTATAATAATCTCATCTTGCAAATCTTTGTCAAAATATTCTATCTCTACATTGTTGCTTCTTAAATATTCTTCGCCTTTGCCTTTTACAGTTGGATCGGGGTCTTGAATACCAATGTAGATTTTCTTGATTCTTCTGTTTACAATTCGTTCAGCACAACTCAATTTCGGTTCTTTTCGAGCTCCTGGTGCACAAGGTTCGAGAGTTGCAAAAAGTATGCAACCATCTAATTTCCCATCTCTACACTTTCGTTCCAATAAGGTAAATTCAGCGTGATCGCCTGCTGCTAATTCTCCTCTATGTGCTATCTCAATGACCACGCCATCGGCTGTGGCTAAAACGGCTCCAACTTTCGGATCGGTTCTACCCTCGTGTTCGGGAATAGATTTGTGCATTTCCTCAACTGCGAATTCTTGCAATTCCCTGATGGTATAGCGTTCTCCGACTTTAAATTCTGTTTTCGTTTTTTTCATAATTCTGTTTTCCGTTTGCAAAGATACAAATTTTTATTGAAAAGCCACTAAAAGTCGTGCGTTTTTTTCACATTCTTCGGTCTCGAAACTCGCCAAATAATTTTCAGTTGTTTTCAAATCCGTATGTCCTAAACTTTCGCTGATGAAAGCGATGTTTGCACCGCTACGTTTCAGAACGGTGGCGTAAGAATGTCGTGCAGTATAAGTGGTTACTTTTGGAATGCCAAGTGCATCGGAAATACGCTTCATGCGTTTATTGGTTCGTTTGATAACATCTCGTGCCATTAAAAATTCTTCTTCCGGTGTTTTGCAATCGCATAAATATGGGAAAATATAGTTATCGGGAAGTTGTACGGGATTGCCGGAACGGTTGATGATTTCTCGCATTTCGTCAGTTAAATAAGCAACAACGGTTTTCTTTTTCTTTAAAGTGTTGATGGTTTTTCCACGAAAAAATGAAATTTCATTGCCCTCGATATTTTTGAATTTCAATCGTAAAATATCGCTGAAATTTGCACCATTGCAGAGATACGAGAATATCCATAAATCTTTGTATTCGGAAATTGTCGGATCGGTCGAACTTTCAAATTCAAAAATCTGTTTGATTGTGTGCAATGGCAACGCCATTTTCCGACCTTCGCCAGTCGGGATTTCATACTTTCCACGACCGAAAGGGTAGAACGAACGATCCAATTTTTCGGCTATTATGGCATCATTCATAATGGCTCTCAAACACCGAAGGTATATACTAATTATAGTGTAAGACAGATTGTTTTCTAACATATATCGTTCAAGTTTTTTCAACCAATCAGTCGTTATATGTTTTAGATCAAGTTTTCTCGAATCAAATTTTTCGAATTTTTTCAATGCAAGATTGTAAGTTTGGGCTGTGCCGAACTGATTGTTTTCTTTCAGTTTTGCTATCTTCTTTTCGAAACATTCTCTAATTAACAAACTCTCTGAAACGCCCAACTGTCGCTCGATATTGTCGAATGAAAATTTATTCTTTTCGAGTAAATGGTCAATAATTGCTTTGAATTTATAGAACGTACCTTCCAAACTTTGTCGTTTTTCTAAAACATCTTTTTTCTTACACGTAAATAGTTGTGTAAAGTCTTCATCGGTTAGACTGACACCGGTTGGGAAATACTTACGCTCTCTGCGAAAACAAACCACGAGTTTGATTGTTTTCGAATTGTCTTTTGCGACGTATCTGTTTTCACGAAACAGATTTAAAGTAACGCCTTCTTTTGTGTAACTTAACATTTTTTTGTAATTTTGAGTAAATAATCTTTTTTTTGTATCTTTGTATTCATAAACTGATAAACTATCACAAAGTTACGACAAATTTTTCTACACACAAACTACACACAACTATCCGAAAACACCACTTATTAACAAAAAACCGTATGACAAGAACACTATGTAAAGGCATATTATACAGCGTTTTATAAAAAACGATAAATTTCGAAAACTTCTGAAAACCGCGTCTGGAGCGACTTCTAAGCTGTGGGTCGGGCGTTCGAATCGCCCCGGAATCAAAAAAAGTGCAAAAATACAATAATATTGTTCAAAATTTGGTCATGTCAAATATTTTTCGTATCTTTGCAGTCCAATTTTTCAAAACGCATAGAGTAATGGCAAAGAAAATCAAAGAAGCACGAATTCAAGTGATCCTCGAATGCACCGAACACAAAACAAGTGGAATGCCCGGTACGTCTCGCTATATCACTACAAAAAACAAAAAAAACACTCCCGATCGTTTGGAGATTAAAAAGTATAATCCCATCTTGAAAAAGATGACCGTTCACAAAGAAATTAAATAATTTTTTGATATGGCAAAGAAAGCAGTTGCAACCTTGAGAACAGCCGGCGCCGGCAAGAATTTTGCTAAAGTGGTGCGCGTGGTGAAATCACCGAAAACCGGTGCTTATACCTTCAAAGAAGAAATCATCCCGAATGATGATGTTAAGGCTTATTTTGCAAAACATAAATAGTCTATCTTCGTAAATTTAAACCCACAAAAGCCTCATTTTTGGGGCTTTTTTTATAGATAACTATGGCACTTTTCAAATTCTTCTCCAAAGAGAAAAAAGACAACCGAAGCGCGGAGCGCGAGCTCAGCGAAGATAAACTCCAACAAGGGTTAGACAAAACTAAAGCGTCGGTATTTTCCAAACTGACCAAAGCCATCGTCGGAAAGTCGCATGTGGACGATGATGTATTGGACAATTTAGAAGAAATTTTGATTACATCGGATGTTGGCGTAGCAACCACGTTGAAAATTATCGAACGCATTCAACGTCGCGTGGCTAAAGACAAATATGTTGGTGTGAACGAACTTAACAAAATTCTGCGTGAGGAGATCGCAAACTTATTGAGCGAATCGGAACACGGAACACAAGCTGATTTTTCGTTACCAAATCATTCGAAACCACACGTCATTATGGTGGTTGGCGTGAATGGCGTTGGAAAAACAACCACTATTGGTAAGTTGGCACATCAGTTCAAACAAGCCGGATATAACGTAATTTTGGGTGCTGCCGACACATTTCGTGCTGCTGCGATTGACCAACTGAAAGTTTGGGCGCAACGTACCGACGTACCGATTGTGGCGCAAGAGATGGGAAGCGATCCTGCTTCTGTGGCGTTCGATACGCTGAAATCCGCTGTAGCCAAGCAATCCGATGTGGTTATTATTGATACGGCAGGACGTTTGCACAATAAAGTCAACCTGATGAATGAATTGTCGAAAATCAAAAGTGTAATGCAAAAAGTGGTGCCCGACGCGCCACACGAGATTTTGTTAGTGCTCGACGCTTCAACCGGACAAAACGCCATAGAACAAGCCAAGCAATTTTCCGAAGCAACGAATATCAATGCGTTGGCGTTAACTAAACTCGATGGAACTGCTAAAGGTGGCGTGGCTATCGGCATTTCCGATACCTTGAAAATTCCGATTAAATACATCGGTTTAGGCGAAAAAATGACCGATTTGCAGATTTTCGATAAAACAGAATTTGTAAATACATTATTTGAATAAGTTATGGCAACTATCAGACTACTATCGCTTGGATGCTCGAAAAACACAGTAGATTCGGAAGTTATCACCGGTAATCTTCAAGCTGTAGGACACGAAATTTTGGACGAAGATTCGATAAAAAATCCACAAATCATCATCATCAATACCTGCGGTTTTATTGGTGACGCGAAAGAAGAAAGCATTCGATACATTCTTCAGGCAGAACATCAAAAAAAGAAACACCGCATTGAAAAATTGGTTGTGATGGGGTGTTTGGTGCAACGTCACCGAGAGGAGATGATGACTGAGTTTCCTGCTGTTGACGCATGGTTTGGTGTTCATGAGATGGATGAATTGTTGAATTCTTTGTCTGAAGATTTTGAAAAAACAAATGTTCATCAGCGTTTACTTTCGACGCCCGAACATTATGCCTATCTCAAAATTGCTGAGGGTTGCGACCGTTCTTGTTCATTTTGTGCGATCCCACTGATTCGCGGAAAGCATGTTTCACGTTCGATGGAAGATTTAGTTGAAGAAGCAAAAATCCTCGCGAATAAAGGCGTTCGAGAAATTATATTGATTTCGCAAGATGTTACGTATTATGGTATGGATTTGTATGGTTCGAAAAAAATCGCCGAACTTATACAAAAAATCGCCGAAGTAGACGGTATTGAATGGGTGCGTTTGAATTATTTGTATCCACATCAATTTCCGATGGATTTGTTGGATGTAATGGCTGAAAATTCCAAAGTTTGCGAATATATTGATATTCCGTTTCAGCACATTTCCACAAGAATTTTGCAATCCATGAAACGGGCTTCAACCAAAGAAGAAACTTACAGTTTAATAAAAACCATTCGCGAAAAATTACCGAATGCAGCCTTGCGAACAACGCTAATCGTAGGCTATCCGGGCGAAACCGAAGACGAATTTGAAGAATTAAAAACCTTTGTGAACGACGTAAAATTCGATCGTTTAGGCGTTTTTAAATATTCTGCAGAAGAAGGAACACCAGCATTTGACTTGGAAGATGATGTTTCAGACGAAGTAAAACAAGAGCGAATGGATGAAATCATGGAACTTCAACAAGAGATTTCACTTGAAAAAAATCAAGAAAAAATCGGCAAAAAATTCCATGTTTTAACCGATCGTTTCGAAGGCGAATACGTTGTAGGGCGCACCATGCAAGACTCTCCCGAAGTGGATAACGAAGTGCTGATTTTAGATGACGACGAGGTTGTTGAACTCGGACAATTTTATACCGTAGAAATCACGGAAGCGGACGCTTTTGATGTGATTGCGAGAGTTTGTTAGCAAAGAGATGTCTCGACTTCGCTCCGCTCAACGTGACGACACTTAAAAAGGGAAGGAAAAAGAGGAAGGGGATTTGTTAAACTACAATTCTTTCACCATCAAATAATCCTCGTGATTGGCATGGTCGACTCGTTCTCCAACGATGTCATATCCTAATCGTTCGTAAAAACGCACTGCGGGATTATTTTTTTGCACAGAAAGCAAAGTTTGCTCATACCCTCGCTCACGCAACAATTCGAAAAGATTTTTCATCATTTTGCTCCCAATTCCATGTCCTCGCCAATTCGGCAAAACGGAAATAGCAAGTTCAGGTGTTTTGTCATCAATGTTTCCGTATGCCGGAATGATCCGTGTCCACGCAGCACCAACTATTTTTCCCTCTAATTCTGCTACCACACAACAATCATCTTTTCCACCGAAATCCTTGATATAAATAAAGATTTCCGGTTCAAAAATGATTTCACGTGGTAGCAATTCTTCTCCTGGCGGTAGAAAAATCGAGTTGTATAGAAAGTCCTCTAAAATTGGATATTCGTCGTTTGAAATCGGACGGATTTTTAAATTTGTCATTTTTTATTTTTTGCAAAGGTACGAAAAAAGTTGAAAATGGCAAGGGGATTCCTCACTTCGTTCGGAATGACGACCATAATTCTCCATTTTCAATTTTTCATTTTCAATTATTTTTTGTATCTTTGCAAAAAGAAACTGTTTTATGAGCATAAAAAAACAAGATTTTGCAGGAAAATTAGTATCTGCAAAGAGCACTATAACCATTAATATTCCTGTCTATAAATTCAAAGAAGACGGACTTTGTTTCGTTTATACGCCTGCTTTGGAAATTGTGTCTTACGACAAAACAGAGCGCAAATCTGAGACTTCTTTTCATACTATGCTTGAAGAATTTTTCAACTACACCACGAATAAAAAAACGCTTCACAAAGCCCTTGAAGATTTGGGTTGGTCTGTTCATCCACGTAGCAAAACAAAGCGTGCCGTTGCTCCCGATATTTTGACAATGGCAGAAAACAATCCCGATTTCAAAGATATTCTCAACACAAAAGAGTATCAAAAAATTGATTGTCCGATACCAATTCCTGCATAATGTCCAAGGGCGGCAGAAACATTCCACTTAAATCATTCCGAAGTTATTTGGAATGGAAAGGTCTGAAAAAAATCAGAGCCAAAGGCGGACACGAAGTTTGGTCGAAAAATGATTTGTCAAGACCGATTGTTATCCAATCTCACATTGATCCCGTGCCATTATTTGTTGTGAAAACCAATCTGAAAACTTTGGGAGTAACGATTAAGGATTATGAAACGTTTTTGTTATCTTAAACAAGTTGAACTACCTAATATTAATGTAAGTGTTGGATAAAAAAAAGTTATATTAGTACGGAAATTAAAATGTTGAAAATTTAATGATTATCAAGACTCTTCATTTTGTGCTATCTCAATAAACTCATTAAGGTTTTTCCACTTGTCAATTTTCACTGATTTTGTAAAATTAGAGTAATTAAAATTTTCATCATAATTTTGCAGCAATTTTTTCTTAATAGAAAACATGAGATTAGTAGAATCTTTAGCTTTTTTATCAAAATACAAATTAATATACTCTCCTATTATCTCCAAAATAACTTTATTAATTTTACCAAAATTAGATTCTCCTTTATCATCAACGTCTTTACTGTAAGAATTACTATTATGAATATATTTTCTGAAATTATCAAGATAAGTAATATGGTTAGAAATTAGACGAGTAGAAAATAAAGTTTTATTAATTGTATAATTATTTTTAATAAAATGGTCTACACATTGTTTATGCTTCTCATCGCAAAATTTTTCTCCGTTTTCTAATGATGTACGATAAATTTTACAAAAATAATCACTTGCATTGCTAATGATTTCTTTTATGGATTCAAAAACTTCTCTTATCCTTTTTTTTATATTTTCAATACTTATATCTGCATTGCCATATTCACTAGAGCTCTTTTTAATATATTGAAAAAGAGACTGATTTGTAATAAAGTCTTCTCTTTTATTCGCATGATTTTTTATAAAACTCATTAAATTGTGATACTCATAGTTGATAAAAAGATAATAAGCGTAAAACATTCCAGCAGGCAATAAAGATATTTGACAATCTGACAATTTTGAATAGTTTCTTTTTTCTATATTTTCGTCAATATATGATTCAAAAGCTCCGATAATATTTTCATTTATTTTACCATTTGTTTTATCAAAGTATGTATTTAAATTTATGTTCCCAGGAGATATTAATGCAAATTTTTCATAATTGCGACTTTTTAAATTAAATAATGAAGTTGCAATATTTTTAATCTCTTTAGTGTCATACCATGCCTGAAGTGAGTTACATAGTTTTTCCAAAGAAAATTTTTGCCACAAATAATCATAAGGTATCAAATCTTCATTAATTTTAGGATATTCTTTAATATTCTTCTTTTTAGACGGGATAGACAAATTGTATGCTAAAGTCAAACCTATTCTGGTACGGTGACATTGTCCTTCTTTTGGGTTTATGTCGTCTTCTACTATTCTATAAAATAATGTTTGCGGTTGAGAATAGAACAAATTAAAAAACGCATTGTATATTATTCCTCTTGCAATCTCTTTGTTAACATCTGAAACAGCTTTATATTCATCAAATGTCATATTTAGAAAAGACTTATTCTGTTCATTACGAAAAAGTTCCAATATTTTCAACATAAATATTCGAGAATCATAATTAATCATTGGGGCAACACGTTCTTGTATAAATTTTTTATCATATAACAAGATTTCAGACCCTTCAATTATAGCCTTTGTACCATCGTCATAATCAGTTTGATTTAATTCTTTAGACTTATGCAAAAAATAATTTAATCTTGAATACAATAATTCGTAAGGAGTTTTATTACATTGTGAATCAAATTGCTTGTAAGTGCTTATCAATGCCCATCTGTCCAAAGCTTGAACAGATAAATAATTAGTTAATAATGATGTATTAACATCTCGCAATGATACGATAAAGTGTACTTGTTGTTCAATAGGTTGCTGTAAATTCACATTTCTTCCAAACGATTCCAAATCAGAATAAGCATTCAATATAAGACTTAGTAAGTGCTCCCCTATGAATTCTTGAGAAAGTTCATCTAAATTGTCTATAACAAAGATAAATGGCTTCTGATTATATTCATTTTCATTTATTAAAATGCAATTTACAAAATAAATGTAAAGTAAATCCGCCCAATAATTCTCAAGTGATTCATTATTATATGATTTTAATGTATTGAAAAAATCAGGATATGTCAAATATGGGAATATACTTGTATTGTCTTTATAGTATTCATATCTAATGAAATCTCGAAAGAGACTTTCTTTATTTGCGTCATTTCTGAAATATAGGTAATCGGATACATTTTTCTTGTCAGAGGGATACATTTTATAAAAATGATTTTTTCTCAGTTCATTATCTTGCAATTGAGATGTTATTTCATTTTCCAAAATAACACCTAAATTATTTTCTATTCTTGTGCTTTCTGCCACTAAATCAATAAAATGCCAAACGTATTTCTTGGACGTTTCCTCATCTTTGTTAGCTATGTAGTTAAGAAATGTTGTTTTTCCTCTACCAGCTCCGCCATGAAATACCAAGAAGGTTTTTTCTTCTAAACTTTTTAAAAGCATTGATTTTTCTGACAAATACAAATCTACACTACCTTCATCAAACATTTCTGAATAAAAATTGCTTATTTGTTCCTTACGTGTTGTCCTGGTGTCATAGCCAACAGGACTACCGTAAAGCTTATTATCAGCAAAATTAAATAAATATACTTTTCGTATATCAATAGATTCTTTTTTCATCATAATTCGATTCCTTTCACAATTAAATTGTTAAATGCGTTTTCTATAGAAGTGTTATGATTATTTAGTTGATTTAAAATATCCAGTAATGAATTGACAATATTTATTGGTGTAAAACGTGAGAGTTGGTCAACATACTCAAATAAATTATTCAAATCGCCATCTGCATTATTTTCAAAATTATCATTTATGAACTGTTTGCATTCAATTATTAATGACCTCAATTCTTCTTTTTGTTTTAAGAAATCTCCTCGAGAATTTCCTCTTGTGCTATTTATTGCCCAATCTGTTAAAAGAATTGGCTTTAAGGATTCAATAATTTTTTTAAGGTCATATTTTTTCTTGTTTAAATTATCTTTGACTTCCAATTCACGTTTTTTTGTGTAAGTATTTATAACTGTTTTGTTAAGAGTTTCATGTTTTTCCTTATTTAATTTAGAATGTCTTATCATTAAATAAGCAGTTGTCCCAATTGTTCCAATCATTATTAGACATCCCAAAATATTAAAATAGTTAGATAAGTTTGAAGATGTATTATTCTCAATCTTATAAAGAATATCAGTTTGAGTAGTAATATGATTTTTAATACTATCAATTAAAAGCGAATCATAGCAAAATTGCAATAATGTATCCATATTTAATATTTGTTTAATTTTTTTTCGAAATTTTCGGCAATTTTCCACCGACCTGCTAAATTTGCAATGTCCGTTGCACAACTAACTCTATTTTTAACAACCATGCTCATTTATTATCGTATATACGTTATATGTACAAAAATGCAAAGATACAAAAAAAATCTCAAATAGCAAGGGGATTCCTCACTTCGTTCGGAATGACGGTATAAAAGCCACTTTATAAACTTTACGAACTTTACAAACTTTATAAACCAAAAAAATGAAACACGTTTCATTTTTTTTTCGTATCTTTGCAAAAATTTGATTATGCAACCAAAATCAACATACCGCTTTGTTTCATTGAAAGAACCATCTTTGCGAGAACTTTCGATGATTATGAAAAAAGTGGCTGTTGAGGCAAGAGAGAAATCTCAAATAGCAAGAGAACGTTTTTTTCGTGAGATTGCAGAACAAATAAAAAAAGAATGTAAATAAAAATATGAAAAAATTACTTCTCCTCTCAACTTTAATTTCGGCTTCACTTTTGTTAAATGCACAAACACAAAGCGGTAGTGTGAGCGACATGTTGAACCATCAAATGAATCAAGATTATAACGCCCCAGGATCCGGTTTTCAAAGCGGAAATTTACGTTTCGGAGGAACCTTTGGCTTGATGTTTGGCGATGTTACGATAATTGATATTTCGCCAACCATTGGCTATCAATTCACGCCCATGTTTCAGTTAGGTTTAGGTGTTGTTTATAATTATTATTCCGAGAGATTACTCGATGGCAGGAATTTTTCCATGAGTGCCATCGGCGGAAATTCGTATGTTCAATTCAGTCCGATTAAGTTCTTCTTTTTACGTGCTGAATACGGCATATTGAATCAAAAAGTTGATTTTTGGGGAAACAGAAGAAACGAATGGGTGCAATATCCACTGATAGGTGGAGGTGTGTTTATGCCGATTGGACAAAGCGGCGGATTATCCGCATCATTGCTGTGGAATTTGAACGATACAGACTGGTCTGTTTATGGCCAAAATCCGATTTTTCGCATTGGAGTTGTGTTCGGATTGTAAAAAAGATATTACCAATTATTAACAAACAGGCCGAAGTTTCCAAATAAATGCGTATTTTTGTGGCGTAAATTAACAACGTAAGGGCGAGTGTGAAACTCACCCCAACAAATAATAAAAACAAAAAACACATGGAAGACATGGAACATGGCAGAGGAGAAATTTTTTCCAAAGCTATAAGAGCAGGTAAACGCACGTATTTTTTGGACGTGAAAGAGATGAAGTCGGGTGATCGCTACTTGGCAATTACGGAAAGTAAACGCAAGTTTCTTGAGGATCAAGGCAAATTTATTTACGAAAAACACAAAATTTTCTTATATCAAGAAGATTTTGAAAAATTCATGACCGGACTGAACCAAACCATTCATTTTATCAACACCGGCGAACGTCCGCCCGAAGAGCCCGAAGAACAACCCTATTCGCAAGAAAACGAAAACAAATACACGGCGAAGTTGGACGACATTGATTTCGGAGTGTAAAATGCAATTAAGCAAGTAGAAACAAGTTTACTTGTTTTTCGAGCGGTAGCATTTTCAATTAATTGAAAGAAATGAATTTTTTATCGTTTTTAGTCTCTCCTCAAGGCCTTGGCATTATTGCATCTCTTCTGGTTTGCACTTGGGTTGCGCGTTTGATATTGAAAAAATACAAACCGCAAGCTGTGCTACTTTTTGGAGGAATTATATTACTTTCGTTGGTTATTTTGATTAATTGGCTTTGGGGACAACCTACAAACGTTATCGACAATCCAAATCTTCCACCGGATCATGTTTTCAATCGCGTGAAAACGTTAGGTAATCCTTTTTTGGACATTTTTGCAGGCCAAGGGCAAATATTCAGTACTCGCGTAGCGGGTCTCGGATTAATCATCATGTCTGTGATGGGATTTGTGAAATACATGGATGCAATTGGTGCAAACAAAGCATTGGTTCGCATTGGCGTTAAACCTTTACAATTTATCAAGTCGCCTTACGTGGTTATTGTTTTGGCTTTTTTGCTGGGACAAACCATGAAAATGGCAATTACAAGTGCTGCTGGACTTGGTGTGCTTTTGATGGCAACAATGTACCCGATTTTGCTTAAACTCGGCGTTTCGCGATTGACGGCTACAGCCGTTATTGCAACCACAGGATGTATTGATTTGGGGCCTGCTACAGGCACCGGCGTTGCCGTAGCAGAGGCAGCCGGCATTTTAACATCCGACGGGAAAGCCGATATGGCAAAATTCTTTTTTACTTATCAGCTTCCTCTTGCTATTCCTGTTCTTGCGGTGGTAGCCAGCTTGCATTTTATAGTTCAACGCTGGTTTGATAAAAAAGAAGGTTATACAGTTCGATTTGATCAAACGGTTGAAAATACAGATAAAGAAGACAATCCTGCCCCTTCTTACTATGCGATTTTTCCGCTTATACCTTTGCTTTTAGTATTTATTTTCAACGAGGCCGTTCTGATTGGCATCAATAACGGATTTGCCTCAATGGGCTTGTCTTTTGCCATTCCTCCAAAAACGATAGGTTTGGTAACCGCTATTCTTCTAAGTCTATTCTTGGTCATGACTGTCGAATACATTCGTTCATTGAATGCAAAAAAAGTTTTTGACAGTATTCAAACGGTTTTCGATGGAATGGGGTTTGCTTTTGCCACAGTTGTAACATTGATTGTGGCCGGAGAAGTTTTTGCAACAGGGCTTTTGGCAACAGGTTCTGTTAATACACTTTTGGAGATTGCCGGAGATGCCGGAGCCGGTGTAATTCCCATCTCAATTTTTATGCAAGGTTTGATCGCTGTTTCAAGTGTTTTAATGGGTTCGGGCGATGCGGCGATTTTTTCGTTCATGAGCGTTGGCACAATGGTAGCAGAACATTTCAATGTAGAGTCTATAACGGTGCTCATGCCGATGCAAATTAGCAGTTCGCTGGCACGATCATTTTCACCGATAACCGCTGTGGTTGTTGCCGTTTCGGCAATTGCCGGATTAAATCCTGTCGATGTGGTTAAACGAACCGCTATTCCGATGATTGGCGGAATTATCACGTTGACAATAGCGAATATTGTTCTGTTTTTATAATCGTTTTTAATAGCCGACAGATGTCTCGCTGCGTTCGACATGACGAGGACTCTTTTTAGGAGGGGGATGTAAGGGCGAGGCACGGTTGCTGAGCGTAGTCGAAGCATGCCTCGCCCTTACACCCTTTCTCCACACATAACAACGCCGTCATTCCGAGCGAAGCACACGAAACGTGCGAAGTCGAGGAATCTCCTTGCTATTTGATTTTTTTTTTGTATCTTTGCAAAAAAAAACCACCCATGAAAAAAATTTCCCTTTTCCTGTTGCTATGTGCAGGCGTATGTTTCGCGCAAGCACAAAGAACGGAAACAACAACACTTAACGCTTGTGCTCAAGGCGCTGAAAACCGCATTGCACGCCTGTATTTGGAAGATGCAATCACTAAATTTCAATGGAAAGTTGATGAGCAACTAATTGATAAAAATGGTTGTTTTCAACTAAAAACCGAGCTTTTTGAAACACAAAGAGCAATCATTAAAATTGGTTTTTATCAAACTTACATCTATCTTGAACCCGGTGAAAATTACAGTATTATCTACGATCCATTCGATTTCCGAATTGAAGAACGGGTTAATCCGCAAAGATTAGACCAATATTTATCTTATCGCTTTGGAGAACCCGATTCGAACGAACTCAACCGACTCATTTGGCGATTCGAAAATTTGTATGATGATTTTCTTGTAAACTACTATAGTAACGACGGTATATCTCGCGAAGCATACAACCTTTTCAGAAGACAAGTTGACGAAACATTTGCATATTCCGGACACCAATATTTCAATGCCTATAAGACCTATGCTCTTGCGGATATGGAACGAATTTTCAATCTAACTTCTTCAGCAAATCTGTTTTTAACTTATCTTCAAGACAAACCCATTCTCTACAATAACGTGGCATTTGCGGATTTTATCACCGAATATTACTCGACCTATTTTCCGCATCAAGTGAAATATGATCGCAACGAATTTATTGATCAAATTAATCAGGCTGACAATTTGACTGCTATCTTGGATTCGTTGGGGCGTGACACAACTTTGCAAAATGAAAAATTTCGCGAATTCGTGCTTTTATTAGGCTTACGAGAGATGTACAACAGCAACGAATTTCACAAATCATCTGTTTTGAGATTGTTGCAAACGATAGAAACCACAACCAAATTTCCCGAACATTCGGACTTGGCAGATGCCATTATTCGAACATTAGTACGCTATGAACCGGGCATTCATCAAGCCAATTTTAGATTTCTAGATCCGGCGTTAAATACACTTTACGATTTTTCCAAATCATCAAATTACAAATATATTTTGTTTGTGAACGGCCTTTGCGAGTCATGCGACACAGAAGTAAAGACCTTGCAAGGCATTGCTGAAAGGTTCAGAAATACCGTAGATTTTTATGTAGTGAATTGCGATTACGAACTTAATCGTTGTCTGCGCAATAAGCCGAGAAATTTACGAAATATTACGTATCTGTGTTTCAATAAAGATTTTGAAACGCTTGAAACACTTGGTATTTCAGACTATCCAACGGCTGTTTGGTTAGATTCCGAAAATAGTATTCAATCATTTTATTTTCAACTGCCGAGCCGACGTTTAGAGCGAACGATTCGACAACTAACGTCTCAATAATCGGTTCCAAAAACGGGCTTTCGAGGTTGAAAAATAGTGCTCGAAGCATTGTCTAATTGTAGGAAACATCAAAGGTTTGAGCAATTCTATTTTTTCCGGTGAAAGCCAAACTGCTTCAGAAATTTCTTCCTCGAGTTGAGGGTTTAGTGGATGCTCATTAGAAGTTTCCATTTCAAACCAATAACATTTTTTTAGAATGATTTCGTTGTTTGAGTCTACGAAAAGATGATAAGTTTTTGGCATTCTTTTTACGATTTTCAAATCTGAAACACCCGTTTCTTCACGTACTTCACGAAGTGCGCAAGTTTCGATAGTTTCGCCTTTATCCAATTTTCCTTTCGGTAAATCCCAATGTTCTTTTCGAAAAATCAGCAAAAACTCGCCTTTTGAATTTTTGACCAATCCACCTCCGGCCTTAACCGTTTTGAATGCTTTTTCAAGCGATTTGAAACTTGATTTATCGAGGATTATCGGTGTGTTGTTATAAAAAATAGTTTTGCTCATAATCTACAAAGATACAAAAAAAATATGAAGTGTCGTCATGTTGAGCGAGCAAAGCGAAGTCGAAAACATCCCATAGCGAGGAGATTCCTCGACTACGCTCGGAATGACGACATTATAAAATTTTGTCAATTCAAAAAAAAATCGTATCTTTGCACCCTTGATTGAAAAATGGGGGGTTAGCTCAGTTGGCTAGAGCGTTTGACTGGCAGTCAAAAGGTCGACGGTTCGATTCCGTTACTCTCCACTTAGAAAGACAAGGCTTTTAGAAAATCATCTGAAAGCCTTTTTTCTTTTTCTACAAAAAAACTACAAAAAAATCGGGTTTTCGGTTTTTTATCGAATTGTTAATACCTTTTTGAGGAATTTTAGGTTTTGGTTGGCGATTTTCTTCCTTTTTTACTTTTTAAAAATACCATTTCACAATAAATCAGCTATGTCAAAACCTGTTTCCAAGTCTTGCTTTGTTTTCATCAGTTCTTCCAATAATGGCGAAACAAATAATTTGCCTATGTGATTGAGTTGTTTGGACTTTTCAAGCCATTTCTCATACTGTCCTTCATCAGGAAAGAGAATGACCTTGCGATTTTTCAAAACTGCAAACTTTTCGCTTGATAAACCTTGACTACCTCCACAAGCCAACCAAAGCATATCGGGTATGTATGCACTTGCGATTAATGCCGTTTTCTCACTCTCGACAATAGCAACGACCTTTTCGGGATTTTGCGTGAGTAAATGCTCGCCAAAGAAACATTGTTTTAGGCTGAAATTTGGAAGTTTTAACAAATTGTGAGCCCAGTCAATCCGATTTGCCGAATCTTTCACTCTTTTGCCGGTTTCGGGGTTGTAGAGCATAACCTTTCCGGTGCGGACATTTCTGGCAATATCTATCTGCCAAAATACGGTCGCACCTTGCCAATGTTTCGCTGTCCCGACAAGGTACGACTGTATCAATTCTTTTTCTTTTCCAAGTCCCAACAGTTTCCGCAGATATGCGGTTAAATGGTTTTGGTCGTAGTTGCAAAGCGTTTTTTGTAGAATTTCACAAGGAATATATGATGTTAGAGTTGGCTGTTTCTTTGTAAATTGAAAAGTTCTGAAAAAAATAGTCAGATTGATTACAATTTAATACCCATAAATGCCATAAACCCAATACCCATCAAACCCGCCATAATAAAAGTAATTCCAAGACCTCTTAGAGGTGCCGGAACATTTGAATAACGAATTTTTTCGCGAATAGCAGACATACCAACAATAGCAATAAACCAACCAATTCCAGAGCCTAACGCAAACGTTGAAACTTCGGCGAGATTAGCATATTCGCGTTCTTGCATAAACAGAGATCCGCCCATAATAGCACACTGCACTGCAACCAAAGGCAGAAAAATTCCCAATTCGTTGTACAGCGTTGGAGCAAATTTTTCAACAATCATTTCCACCAATTGCACGACAGATGCAATAATTGCGATGAACATGATAAAACTGAGGAAACTCAAATTGATGTCGGCTAATCCCGGACTAATCCATGTTAAAGCACCTTTTTCGAGTAAAAAAGTAAATACTAAATAATTCATCGGCACTGTTATGAGCAGTACAAACATCATAACAAGTCCAAATTGCACGGAGGTTTTGACTGTTTTAGAAATTGCCAAATAGGAGCACATTCCGAGAAAATATGCAAAAATCATGTTGTCAATAAAAATCGAACTAATGAAGATGTTGAGTAAATTTTCCATAGTATTTTGGTTTTAGATTAGTATAATTCAAAATTAAAATTGCTATAATTTAGTTTGTTTTTTGCTCGTTCGATACTTTCCTTGATGACTTCTTCGGCTTTGGCACAATTCTCCCAACCCAATACTTCTGACCATGCTTTCGGTTCTAAATCCTTGTATCGTCTAAAAAAATACTCGATTTTAGAACGCAGTATAAATGGTAATTCGTCTATTCGAGAAATTTTTTCATAAAACGGGTCTATGCGTCCTGTTGGAACACAGATGATTTTTTCGTCGCTCCCTGCTTGGTCTTTCATCAATAAAACACCGATTGGACGAACGTGGATAATACATCCGGGACGCAGTGCAGAACTACACACAACAACACAATCCAATGGGTCGCCATCGTCGCCCAACGTATCGGGAAAATAGCCGTAATTTGCCGGATATGCTAATGGTGTGTGTAAAATTCTATCAACCCTTAACAGTCCCGTTTCTTTGTCGATTTCGTATTTTACGTGTCCGCCTTCTGGTACTTCGATAAGTGCGGTCATTTTTTTCGGTGCGTCATTAAACGGCTTTTGAGTTTTATTTTTCAATGTTTACTTCTTTTTTTGGTGTGAGGTATCTGATTAAGGCGACGAGGAAACCTAACGCAATAAAAGCACCCGGCGCTAAAATAAAAATAAGGATTCCGTCACCTACGATAAATTTATAATCGAAAATACTGCCGGAACCCAAAATTTCACGGACACTTCCGAGCAGCGTTAAAGCAAACGTAAAACCCAATCCCATACCTAATCCGTCAAGCAAACTTTTCCAAATGGTATTTTTTGCAGCAAACGCTTCGGCACGTCCCAACACAAGACAATTGCAAACAATCAACGGAATGAAAACGCCAAGTTGGGAATGTAAATCGGGCGTATAGGCTTCCATAAAAAGTTGTACGATGGTTACAAAAGACGCAATAATCACGATAAATGCGGGTACTCGCACGTTGTTCGGAATTTGAGTTTTGAGTAGAGAAACAAGAATGTTTGACATAATGAGAACAAACATCGTTGCAAGCCCCATTCCCATACCATTGATGGCGGAAGTAGTTACTCCCAACATCGGACACATTCCTAAAAGTAGAACAAATATGGGATTTTCTCTGAGAAAGCCATTTGTTAAAGTTGCTAAATTACTCATATATTTTTATTTTATTTATTAAACTATTCCGAACTTCTGACAAAATTACGTTGGGCTTTCAAAAGCAAAGTTGTAAACAAGAGCATATTTCTTGTATTTGTGAGAATTGACGAATACAACAAACTGTTTTTTGTTCCGCAATAACCGTTTTTTACTCGTTTCATTTGTTTTTTGTTAATACTCTCTATATACAGAACAGTTTCTTGTTCATAGCCAAGAGTTATTTCCATTGAGCCGAAGTTTTCGGTAGAAATATGTTTGTTTACCTTTTCGAAAAACGCATGAACACAGTAACTTAACTCGACAAGTTCGTCTTGTTGTTCAGCTATGAGTGGTTTGTGCTTATTATTGGTATGTTCAAATGCCGTTTCGATAAGACTTTTCAAAGCAAACGAAATTTCTCGCAAATAATTTACCGCTTGTGCGTAATAGTGCATATTTTCGAGTTGTTTTTCGTTAAAGGTTTGAATTGTTACATTGAGATTATTTTTCATCAATTTGGTTTCATCTCTAATATCTCTCAAATCGTGGCGTACATTTTCCAGTTGCTTGATACTTTCTTTGCTTAAAGCGTCAATGGTTTCGCTATACATAACATCCATTCTTTGCAACGATGAGCGAAGTGTTTCCGCTGCAATTTGTTGAATTTTATCGACATCGGCTTTTTCGATGATGAACGATTTTTCGGCTTTTGTAGAGGCTGCTGTACGACGTTTATGAATTTTATTGGTGTGCCACATGGCAAAAGCCACCAAAATAATCATACCGATTATTCCGACCGTTCCGCCCCAATACAATATCATACCAATCACAAAAGCAATTGTGAATGCCGAAATTGCCGTAAAAAACCAACCACCGATAACTGAAAACATTCCCGTTACACGATATACGGCGGAATCTCGTCCCCAAGCACCATCGGACAACGATGACCCCATTGCCACCATAAATGTGATGTAGGTTGTTGAAAGTGGCAATCTAAGCGATGTTGCGAAAGCAATCAAACTCGCAGCAACCATTAGATTAACAGAGGCACGAAGCATATCAAATGCAGCACCGGGTTGATCGGCTTTTTTGCTGGGTTTGAAACGGCGTGAAATTTGTCTATCCAATTTTTTCGGTGTAATTTTGGTTATCCATTCGCCCAATGCTACGAACATTTTAACAACGGAGCGAGAAAGCGGCGTAGAGCCGAAACGCTCAATTCCGGCATCTTGACGACTTAAATCTACGGTCATTTTCGTTACGTTTCGTGCTTTTTTTGAAAACCACAGTGCCAAAATCATTATAGTTCCTGCCCCAAGCAAAACTATTTTTGGTGCTTCTGCTCGTCCTGCCATGCCGAACATCTGAAACGTATTCGGGTCGGGTGCTCCTGCCTCTTGATACAACTGAAAACTATTTAATCCCGCCACTGGAACACCGATAAAATTCACTAAATCGTTGCCTGCAAAAGCCATTGCCAAAGCGAAAGTTCCCATCAATACAATAACTCGCAAAGCATTGAATTTGAAAATCCAATAGAAAACCTGCAATAAAACAGCAATAATCACAAACGATGCAAACATTAAAAAGCCTTGATATTCTGTTAAATAATTAAACAAATCCAGATAATTATCCTTCAAAAAATCTTTCATGCCTTTGAAAACAATGAAATACAAAATCATCGTCATACAAATTCCGCCCCAAATTGCACCAAAGAATTTTTGAGTTTTGTGAAGTTTGAACGTAAATAACAAGCGTGCAAAATATTGAACAATCGCAGCCACAACAAAGCCAACTACAACCGAAGATAAAATACTGAATGCAATAGTTACAACTCTCGATGTATTGAGAAATGAGCCCAAATCAGCCATTGTAAGTTCTGCCGTATTGACAATTTTCATAATCGTGATAGCAACTGCTGCTCCCAACAATTCAAATATCAACGAAATCGTTGTAGATGTAGGAAAACCATAAGTATTGAACAAGTCTAACAACAAAATATCTGCAAGCATTGCCGTCAAAAAAATCAGCATAATTTCATTAAAATAAAACATGGTCGGATTGAAAATGCCACTTCGAGCCACTTCCATCATACCGTTTGCTGACAAAGCTCCCACTAAAACACCCAAAGAGGCAACCGCCAAAACCACTTTGAATGTCGCTGTTTTTGAGCCAATGGCAGAGCCTACAAAATTTGCGGCATCGTTTGCCACGCCTACAATTAAGTCAGAAATAGCCAAAAGAAATAAGATTCCGACGATGATGAGATAATAAAATTCCATTGTTCTTTTTGTTTATTTTTTTATTTATGATTTTGAAATAACCCTAATATTTGGATAGTTATCAACGGTGTCAGAGCCACCAATGCAATAAGTCCAAAAGCATCGGTGGTTATATTTCCGTTCAATTCTGTTGAGGCTCCTATAGCAAGAGGCAAAAGAAAAGCAGAAGTCAAAGGACCGCTTGCAACGCCACCTGCATCAAAAGCAATTGATGTAAAATTTTTAGGAACGAAAAACGATAAACCGATGGCTAAAGCATATCCCGGCAATATAATCCACATGATAGGAATATGTGTAACCACTCGTAACATTGACAAACCAATAGCTATTGCAACGCCTATGGACATTGATAATCCCATAGATTTTCGGGAAATAGTACCGCCTGTAATATCTGCCACTTGTTTATTCAAAACACACATGGCTGGCTCTGCCGATATGACTACAAAACCCAAAATCATGCCTATCGGAATTACCAACCAGCTGTAATCTAACGTTGCTAAACTTTCTCCCAATAGGTTTCCTATGAGCAAAAAACCAGTGTTTGCACCTGTAAGGAATAAAACAAGACCGCTAAAAGTAAACAGTATGCCTAAAAATATTCTAACTAAATGTTTTGTCCAAACTCGCCACGCCCTCGCAACAAAAAATTTTAGTTTTACAGCAAATACTTTGACTATAACAAAAAGCAAGATTATAGGCAAAAGAGAAAAATAGACTTCCCCAATATAAATGGGCAACATTGCTAAAAAGTCTGCTAACAACATATTTGCATATTCGTATGAAGGGATGTCGATTATAGACATATTGCCGTTACTTGTCGGGGTATATATCAACCCCAAAATCATCACGGTAAGGATTGGACCAATAGAACAAATAGCGATAAGACCGAAGCTGTCTGATTTGCCGTTATTTCTGGCAACAGCCGCACCCAAAGCCATAATAAATGGCACAGTCATAGACCCGGTGGTAGCACCGCCGGAATCAAAAGATATAGGTAAAAAATCTCCCGGCACAAAAAAAGCCAATATAAAGATTAAGGCATAAAATACAAGCAAGATATTTCTAAAAGATATATTCAAGACAATACGAAGAAGGGCTATAACCAAAAAGACTCCGGTACCCACAGATACTGCTATTAGTAGAGTAAAAGAAGGAATGGAAGGTACTTGCTCTACCAATAAAATCAATCCCGGCTCTGTAATAGTTATTATAAAGCCCGAAATTAGTCCCATAAAGACCAAAAGCACTAAATTCTTTTTCTTAATAATATAATCTCCAATGGAATCTCCCATTGATGTCATTGCCATTTCTGAACCTAATGTAAAAACTGCCAATCCAACAATGACAAAACCTACTCCAATCAAAAACATCAAAACCACGTCAACCGGTGCAGGTGCGATAGTGAAACTTAAAATCAGTATCATAAATGTTACCGGAATAACAGCAAATACAGCCTCTTTTGTTTTCTCTTTTAAACTTTTTATAATCATAAATTATCTTTATTCTCTATCTATAGTCACAAAATTTTATGTGAAAATTCTAACCAAAAAATGCAATAAAAATTCCTGCAAAAACAGTTGAAAGAACCACACCGGAAACGAGTGCCCCCATGGCGTGCATCAACAAATAGTTTTGTGAATCGTACTGTTGTCCCATTTTTTGAGAAATCCGTGCAGCCATTGGCATTGCAGAAACTCCCGAATTACCAATGAGCGGATTTATTTTTCCGCCCGTAATTTTGCACAGAAGTTTGGCAACCAAAACACCTCCAATCGTTCCGAAAGCAAAAGCGACTAATCCGAGAGCGACAACCAGTAAGGTTGTTGTGGTCAAAAACTTGTCTGCCGAAGCTGAAGAACCGATAGAAATGGCAACAAATATCGTTAAGATATTCAAAAGTGCATTTTGAAGTGTTTCAATATATCGTCCGGTTACACCGCTTTCTTTGAGTAAATTTCCAAGCATAAACATGGCAACCAAAGCACCTGCGGCAGGAACGAACAACAAAATTATCATACATGCAAGAATTGGAAACAAAATTTTTTGCTTTTGCGTTACATTTTTTGGAGCCGGCATAACTACTTTTCGCTCTTTATCCGTTGTGAGCCATTTCATAATTGGTGGTTGGATAAACGGCACTAATGCCATATAAGAGAAAGCCGCAATCGCCACAGTGGAAAGAATTTCGGGAGCCATTCTACTAGCTGCAAAAATTGCAGTCGGCCCGTCGGAACCTCCTATAATACCGATAGATGCCGCTTGTCCGGGCGTAAATCCGTCGAATCCGGGAATAATTGAAGTTAGCCATGCACCTTGACCTAACACAAAAAACGCAATTGCAAATGCAACAACAATTCCGAGTTGTCCGCCAATTCCAATTAATGCCAACTTAGGATTAGAAATCAGCGGAGCAAAATCGGTCATTGTACCGATACAAAGAAAAACCAAAGGAGGAAAAATCACATACAATATCCCGTTATACATGAAGTTCATCAATCCGGGTCGTATTTCTCCTGCGGATTCGAAAAAATCATAAGCCGAAAGGTTTGCCAAAGGCATATTAGCAATGATGATTCCGAAAGCCAATGGCAAAAGCAACAATGGCTCATATTTTTTTGCGATTGCCAAATAGAGAAAAAACAAGCCGACCAATAACATGAAAACTTGTGGTACGGTGATAATTGTAAATCCCATACTGTAACCGGTATTGAGAAATACACTACTGCTGAAAATTCCAAAATTTGCCATTTTTTTGTGTTTTTTAGTTTATACTTAAAATTAATGAGTAATATAAGTCGAAAAAACACTGTTTTTTTTGAATTTTCAGTAAAAAGGAAAGTATCTGATTTTTAATTTTTGGAAATTAAAAAAGCGGACAAATTCCAATTTTGCTCCTTTCGAGGTTGTTCGACGACCTGTAACCAAAAACTGAAATAAATCCGCCGTTGCGGACGTCTATTTTCATTGGGTTACGTAATGTGTCGAACTCTCGAAAGCCTTGAAAATAACGTTATGGCAGTATGTTTTTTATCTTTTTTTTACTCTATAATTTTTTTTTTGATTGTTTGTGGGTGCAAAGATATGATTTTTTTTTGAATTGACCAAGTTTTTGTATGAAAATCCGCTTATCCTCTGTGAATGATGTATATGAGATAGATTATATACACCACAAGAAAAAATATCCCTTCTTCCTTACTAATTTGCCCTTTACTTCGAGAGGTAAACCATAAAAATACGGTTACGACAATCATCAAAATAACATCAATTAAAATGTTTACTGACAAGATAATTGGCGTTATCAAAGCTGCCGTACCCAAGATAAACAGAATGTTGAGTACACTACTACCTATAACATTTCCAATGGCAATATCATCTTTTCCTTTCAAGATTGCCACGATTCCCGTTGTTATTTCGGGCAAAGATGTACCAATACTAACAATAGTCAAACCGATAAGCGTATGGCTCATACCAAACGTTTCGGCAAGTTTTATACCACCTCTAACAACAAAATCTCCTCCAAGCAAAACACCACCAAGTCCCAAAATTATTAAGATGATATTTTTCGTTAGATTGTAATTTTCAAGTTTTGCTGGTACGGACGCGTTTCGACTACGCTCAACGTCCGCTGACTCTTGTGCCCTGAGCGAAGTCGAAGGGTCAAATTTTGAAGAATCGTTGTAAAACGTGTAATACAAAAATACAGCGAAAAACAACAGTAAAATCAAGGCATCACCACGAGTTAGTCGATTAACCGAATCGCCTGTAAAAATCGTGTCGAAAAGCAAAATCAATAAAACCAATGTGGCTAAAATCCCCATCGGAATATCTTTTTTGACCATAGGTTTTGAAACCGTAATCGGTCTAATCAATGCGATAATCCCAAGAACTCCACAGATGTTGAGAATGTTACTTCCAACTACGTTGCCGATTGCAAGTCCGTCAGATTTGTTGATAGCAGCTATAACAGAAATGGAAAGTTCCGGAAAACTTGTTCCGAAAGCCACCAAAGTTAATCCAATTATACGTTCGCTTACATTTAGTTTTTTTGCTATTTGCGAACTACCATCGACAAAAACATCAGCACCTTTTACAAGTATAATCAGTCCTCCAACAATCAATAAAATACTTAAAAAAACACTCATTTTGAGAAAAATAAAAATATGAATAAAAATTATGATTTTAAATCACTTTTTTGACTTTCCGGCTCAATATGAATCGTACATTCCAAGTGAAATTGTTTTTTGAGTGCATTTTCGATATGCGTGGCTAATTTGTGACTTTCTTCCACCGTTTCATAGCCGTTCACGTGCAGGTGAAACGTCAGTTCACGAACATCACCGTAAGAATGAATATGGTAGTGATGTGTGTAATAACCGCCAAAATGTTTACAGATATACGCTTTAATATCTTGTTCTAAATCTATGGGAACTCTTTCTCCTAATAATTTATTGATAGCACTTTTGATAATTTCATAACTCGCCCAAAACAAGGATAGTGCGACAATAATCCCCAAAACCCCATCCATCCACCAAAACATTTCGCCAAAATATTTGCCGATAAAAATTCCGACAAGTACCGGTATCGAAGAAAGTGCGTCGCTACGATGATGCCAACCTTCGGCTTTCATCGTGATAAGTCCCGTTTTGCGATACACCCAAAACGCATATTGTGCAAGACTTTCTTTAACAATAATAGATGCAGAAATAACAAGAATCGCAATTAGTCCAAAATTTGCAGCCGTGTTATGTTTCAAACGGTCAATCGCATCTATTGTAAATTCGTAAGCCACAACTGCCAATATAAATCCACAAACCAAAGCGGCTATTTGTTCCCAACGACCATAGCCGAAAGGGTGCGAAACCGTAGCTTTTTTGCGAGAAAGTTTTATTCCAACAATCACAATAAATGAAGTTATCGAATCCGACAACGTATGCCAAGCGTCTGCAATTAAAGCCACAGAACCCGAAATTGCACCTGCCCAAAATTTAAGAGCTGCCAAAGTAGTATTAGTCACAACTGAAACTAAAGCCGCACGAATGCCTTTTTGTGCAGATTCTTGAGCAGATGGATGCATAGTGTATTTTTTTGCAAAGTTACGATTTTTTTTGCGTGAACAAAAGTTTTTCGACTTTTTATTTTGCATAGTGCCGCTATAACCAATCCTCTTTTTCCGGATCGTACAACTCCAAACCAAAAGCAATTCGGGATTTTCTGCGGTGTTCCGCTATTACATCGGAACAATACTGTACCCACATTTCATTTCTTTTTTCATCGAAATAGTCTTGTAATGGCTCGTTTGGTTTCATAATTTACCATTGTTATTTAAGATTTGCCCGATTAAACAACTAAAAAATGTTAATTATTTTTAATAAATGAGCCGTATTTGTCCCGATTCTGTCCCGATTTTTGGAAATATATTAACATTTATTAAAGTTGTAAAGCCCTTATTTATAGGGGTTATCGTGCTTTTTTCATTACCTTTACTACTTCCTTTTATCTACCTTTATCTCTTACTTTTTGTCCCGATTCGTTATTGTAGAAATTTTCACTATTTTTTCGGAGTTAAAAACTGTGTAAATTCTTCCAACGAGCGTTGCAAAACTTCTTTTGGAATAAGTTGGCTTTCGTATTTAGCAATCATTGTAGGGCTAAGACTACGGCTCATGGCGTATTCCACAATACTGCGATCGGTTTCTTGACAAAGCAAAATTCCAATACTTGGATTTTCGTTGCTGTGGCGCACATCGCGGTCGAGAGCTTCGAGATAAAATTCGAGTTGTCCCATATATTCGGGTTTGAATTTACCCGTTTTCAGTTCAATAGCAACCAAGCACTGCAACCCCCTATGAAAGAACAACAAATCAATCTTGAACGAGGAATTGCCCACTTGTAAAGCATATTCTTTATCTACGAAAAGAAAATCTTTGCCAAGTTCAAGCACAAAATCTTTCATATTGTCCAAAATGCTATTTTGTAGGCGTTTTTCAGAGTGTTTTTTCGGAAGTTCGAGAAAACCAACTTGCAAGGTATCTTTGAGCATTGGAACGGCTTGCGGATAAGCCTCTTTCAGCCCTTTGGAAAAACCATGTTTTTCACCCAATACAGAGGTATATGCACCGTTTCTGATACAACGTATCAACTCTCTTTTATTCAAGCGTTCTTTATACGAATAAAGCACATAAAAAATTCGTTCTTCTATGGTTTTACAAGCATTAAGTATCTCAAAATGATTGCTTAATGTCGTTAAATTCAGAAAATTAGGGAATTGTCTATTTGTCCAGTTTTTGGCTGGACAAATTCATTTATTTTTAATTTTTCCTGATATTGAGCAAATTGTAAAGAGGAATAAGTGTCATAAAACAAAACCATATTGTAGATGTTACTCCGGCTGTACCCTCGCAAAGTCGGATCTTGAGTTCGTAAATATTCCGACAGTTGCATAACAGTTTTACTACCCCAAGCAGAGTTTTTGAGCCGTTCCGAAACGAACGCACCGACTTCCCACGCAGAAAGTAGGTTTTCGTGATTTACAGTTTGTAAGGCTCGTGAACGACGAAAAGAAATAATTTCGTGTATGTGTTGAAATTCTTGTATAGCGACAGTATCAGTAGTTTTCATATTGATAGAATTTTTTTGTTTATGATATTTTTTGCAAGGTTACGATTTTTTTTATTAAAATGCCATTAATAGTTGTGCATTTTTTTCACGTTCTTCGGTCTCGAAACTCGCCAAATAATTCTCGGTAGTTTTCAAGTCTGAATGTCCTAAACTTTCGCTGATGAATGCGATGTTTGCGCCACTTCGTTTGAGAACGGTAGCATAGGAATATCGGGCAGTATAAGTGGTTACTTTTGGAATTTCGAGTGCTTTTGAAACTCGATCCATACGCTTATTAGTACGTTTGATAACATCTTTGATTATTTCATATTCTTCTTTGGCAGATTCGTTTCCGGTTAAATATGGGAAGATATGATTGTCGGGAAGTTTTACAGAATTACCGATTCGGTTAATGATTTCACGCATTTCATCAGTGAGATAGGCAACTACGAGTTTTTTCGTTTTAGATGTATTGATGGTTTTTCCTCTCAAAAAAGATATTTCGTTGCCGTTGATATTTTTGAATTTCAATCGTAGAATATCATTGAAATTCGCGCCATTGCAAAGATATGAGAATAACCACAAATCTTTGTATTTTGAAATTGTCGGATCGGTTAGACTTTGATACTGAAAAATCTGCTTAATGGTGTGCAATGGTAGCGCTAGTTTCCGACCTTCCGAAGATGGTATTTCGTACTTTCCACGACCAAATGGATAATACGAATCATCCAACGCTTTTGACAATATTGCTTCATTTATAACGGCTCGCAAATCTCGAACGTACATACCGATTGTTGTATATGAACGATTCTTTTCTAACATATGGCGTTCGTATTTTTTCAACCAATCAACAGTTATATGTTTCAAATCAAGTTGTTTTCGAGAATCAAATTCAAGAATCGTTTTGAGTGCACAGTCATAGTTAGCCGAAGTACCAAACTGATTGTTGCTTTCTAAGGTCTCAATCTTTTTTTCAAAACACTTTTTGAGTAGTGTATTTTTGTTACTCTTGGTATGAAGCTCTCGTTCGATATTATCAAATGAAAATTTATTCTTTTCGAGCAAATAATCGATTATTGCTTTGAATTTATAAAATGTACTTTCCAAAACCTTTCGTTTTTCTACAAGGTCTTTTTTCTTGGTTGTGGATAATTGTTCCCAATCTTCTGCGGACACTTCAACCCCAGTTGGAAAATACTTACTTTTTGCAGCAAAATAAACCACGAGTTTTACAGTTCTCAATGCACCTTTGTTTGTGTATCTATTTTCGTGAAACAGATAAATTCTAACTCCTTCTTTTGTGTAATTCAACATTTTTTTGTAACTTTGTATTCGTAATTCGTAATTAGATAACCTTTCACAAAATTACAACAATTTTTTCTACAAAAAAACTACAAAAAACAATCCGAAATCATCACTTATTAACAGAAAATAGTATTACAATAACACCGTACAATATAGTGTTTATCAGTAAAATATAAACAAGTAAAAAATTAAAAAATAAACAAAAGAGAGCTTTTTCGGTCTGGCAGTCAAAAGGTCGACGGTTCGATTCCGTTACTCTCCACTAAAAAAAACAAGCCTTTCAGAAAATCATCTGAAAGGCTGTTTCATTTTTTTTTACAAAAAAACTACAAAAAATCGGTTTTACGATTATTAATGTCATTTTTGTCATTTTTGAATTTTAGTTGGCGATTTTCTTCCTTTTTTACTTTTGAAAAATGCCATTTCGTAATACACTGACTATTTTACGTTTTTTTGTTATAAGAACTTCTTTACTTCATATTATTTTAACAATTCTTTTATGAAAATTTATCACTCTCTTAATTTTTATGTAACATATAGGACGTAATTTTGCATCAACTTTTGAAATTATTTATAGCTCTACAATTTAAAAAAAATTGAAATGAAGTATTTTGTTTTGTTTATGTTCTTTTGTGTTACGCATAGTACTATGGCGCAAACAGGAGAAATCCGCGGACGCATTATTGAGAAATCGACAGGTGAATCATTGCCCGGCGCTACTGTGACGATCGAGTCGCTAAATACAGGAACGATTACCGACATTGACGGCAATTATAGCTTGAAAATAGCACCGGGTATATACACCCTAAAAATTTCCTTTATATCGTTCAATACTCTCGAACTATCCAACGTAAAAGTGGATGCAGGAAAAACCACCACAGTAAATGCTACAATGGAAGAAACAGTTGCCAATCTTGAAGAAGTAGTGGTTTCTGCCAGACGCAGAACGAACTCGGAAATATCTGTAATTTCAAGTATTAGAATGTCTAATTTGGTTGTGAGTGGCGTATCGTCGCAACAAATCACACGCACTCAAGATCGCGATGCTTCGGAAGTGATGAGGCGTATTCCGGGCATTACGATTATTGAAAATCGTTTTATCATTGCACGAGGTTTGTCGCAACGCTACAACAATGTATGGGTCAACAATACGGCTGTTCCGAGTTCGGAAGCCGATTCTCGTGCGTTTTCATTTGATATGATTCCGAGTGGACAAATCGAAAATTTGATGATTGTAAAATCGCCGGCACCTGAACTTCCTGCAGATTTTACAGGCGCTTTCGTGAAAGTTACAACTAAGAGTATACCCGAAGAAAACTCCACACAAATCAGTTATGGAATCAACATCAACACAGAAACGCATTTCCGAGATTTTAAATATGCCAAGGGGAGTTCGACCGATTTTTTAGGTTTTGATAATGGATTTCGTGGAATGAGAAATATTGTTCCAAATCAACGTTTAGATAATAGAGACCATGAGTTGATAACCAATGTTACCACCAATGGTTTTAATAACGATTGGGCAATACGCACACGCACACCCATTTGCGACCACCGATTTTCTGCTATGCTCAATCGTTTCGCCGCATTGAAAGGTAGGCGCCAATTGGGCTTAGTAGCAGCACTTAATTATAGTTATAGTTATCATAACATTCAAAATATGACCAACGCGCGTTTTGGTATTTACAATAAAAGAGACGACGCACCGCAGTTTGACAGAGATTATCAAGATGATGTATATACCACCACAGCAAAAATAGGCGGAATGTTGAATTTGACTTGGAAATTATCGAATAAAAATCATTTGGAATTCCGCAATATCTTCAATCAACAAGGACGTGATCGATATACGTTCAGAGACGGTTGGTATCATCAAAGCGGTTCGTATGAACAGCAGAAAGAAGAATACATTTACAATAGTCGAAGTACATACACCGGACAATTTGGTGGTGCGCATACTCTTCCGAAAATTGGCGATTTAGATTGGATTGTGGGCTATTCGTATGCCAACAGAAATCAACCAGACCGCAGAGAAATCAACAGAGATAAGAAAGGAGATTTGTTTGAGTTGGAAGATATCAAACGTCAATTTACGTTTTTGAATGAACATACATATTCAGCAGGAGCAAATTTCAGTCGCCCGGTTACTTTGGGAACACTTGAGCCTATGCTGAAAGCAGGTACATACACCGAATATCGTTCACGTGATTACAACACACGTTTTTTTGTTTACAAAATAAATCCTGATAATTTGCCACCGAATTTTTCTCATTGGACTATAACGGAAATGATGCGTCCCGAATGGTTTGGAGTAGATAAACTCAGCATAGGCGATGCTACAGACAACACCAATAATTATAGAGGTACGAATATGCTTGCAAGCGGATATGCAGCGTTGAACATTCCTTACGGAAAATTCAACGTTTATGCAGGTGTGCGTTACGAATACAATCTGATGCGACTAACTGAATTTACTACCATAGCCACAGATAAAACGAAAACATCTGATTTCGAACAATCTGACTTTTTCCCTTCAGTAAACGCCACTTACAATATCAATAAAACAAATTTGTTGAGATTTGCTTATGGAAAAACGATCAATCGTCAGGAATTTCGCGAGGTGTCGCCTTCTGCCTATTATGATTTTGAACTGTTCAGTTTCGTGCGTGGAAATAAAAATTTGAAGCACGCCTATATTCAAAATTTCGATTTACGTTATGAAATATATCCTAGAATTGGCGAGATGCTTTCTTTCGCTCTGTTTTACAAGAAGTTTATCAATCCAATCGAATGGACATTTAGGGACAATGGTGGAGCCTATACGTATACCTTTGAGAATGCCGAACGTGCAGATAATTATGGTGTTGAAGTAGATGTTAAAAAAAAGTTGGATTTTATTGGACTTTCAAACCTTTCGCTTGCATTTAATGGAGCAATAATTCAAAGCCAAGTTACGTTTAGTGAAAAAAGTTTGGATCATGATCGTCCGATGCACGGACAATCACCCTTCGTTATAAACACAGGGCTTTTTTACCAATTCGAAAAACTTAATGCTGCCATAATGTACAATATCATTGGCAGACGAATTGTGGGGGTTGGGCGAAATTCGCAAGGAGGAGTTGTTGACAATAATTTGCCTGATATTTTTGAGATGCCGCGCCACGTTATTGATTTGTCATTTAGTTACAAATTTGGAAAACGACTTGAATTGAGTGCTGGCGTGCGTGATGTTCTTGCTGCACCTGTAACTTTTAAGCAATTTCCGAAATTTACAGATGAAGAAGGGCAAATTCACAAAAGAGAACAAATCACGAGAGAATACAACGTGGGAACTAACTTTTCTGTGGCACTCAGATTTACGTTTTAACAATTCATAAATAATCATTACAAACTAAACTTAACTAATAAAATCAAAAATGAAAAATTACATTCAAAAATTCGGATTAGTGGCTATGGTAATGGCTACAATCCTCGTAGGTTGCAAAAAAGACCCCAACAACAACGAAACAGGGCAACAAATTTTATTTGGTCCTAACAAAACGCAAATCGGTGACGGAAGTAAAGAATTCCGCATAACCGAAGATGTTACCATTAAAAAAGGTACTTACACCATGGTAGGTTGGATTTATGTAGATGAAGGTGCTACTTTGACTATCGAACCCGGAACCGTTATCAAAGGTACTGACATTAATTACGACGGCACAGCTGCAGCAACAGGTTCTTCACTCATCATCATGCGTGGTGCAAAAATTATGGCAGCAGGAACTCGTGAACAACCTATTGTGTTCACTTCTAATCAACCGATAGGGCAACGTCAACCCGCTGATTGGGGTGGTATTATCATTTGCGGAAGAGCTAAAAATAATAAAGGCGAAATGGATATCGAAGGCGGTGTAACTGCTCCTCACGGTGGAAACGATGACAACGATAATTCGGGTGTATTACGCTATGTTCGTATCGAATTTGGAGGGTACCCATTCGCTCCTGACACTGAAATCAATGGACTTACAATGGGTTCAGTAGGTCGTGGCACAACGATCGAATATGTTCAAGTATCATATTGTGGCGACGATTCGTTCGAGTGGTTCGGCGGAAGCGTGAATTGCAAGTATCTAATTGCTTACCACGGATGGGACGATGATTTTGACACGGACAACGGATTTTCTGGAAAACTACAGTTTCTTCTTGGCATAAGGGATCCGAGAATTGCCGACGTATCCAATTCCAACGGATTTGAATCGGACAATGATAATCCGGGATCAGACGACCAACCTTATACAACAGCAGTATTCAGCAATGTAACGATTATCGGCCCAAAAGTACAAGACGATAATTTTGTTAATAATTCTACTTATATCACAGGTTACAACTGGGGCAACACTGCTAATACCGCTGTATTCCCAATCAAGCCGGGGATTTTCCAAGCAGCCGTACAAATTCGTCGTAATTCACGCATTAGTGTATTTAATTCTGTGTTCGCAGGTTATCCTGTCGGTCTTTTGTTGGATAAACAAAGAGGAGATTGCCACGGAGCTGCTGAAAGAGGAGATTTGGTTGTAAAAAACGTATTTATGGCAGGAATGAGCCGATTAGGTGCGGATGACAACAGCACCACGGACGGAGCGTGGACAGGCGATTTTTCAGCAAACTATTTCAAAAGAACTGACTTAAACAACAGAGAAATTACTTCGATTGCCGATTTGATGTTGAATCAACCAAGAAGTAAAGGCTATTCTGGTGGTGTTGCGCCAAACTGGGGGCCAAGAGCAGAGAGTCCTCTACTTGAAGCAGGTGCGGCAAGTTTTACTGATCCTAAATTGAACGATCCTTTCTTCGATAAAACGGCAACCTATGTGGGTGCTTTTAAGAGTGATTCGCCTGCCGACGACTGGACAAGAGGTTGGGCAAACTTCGATCCGCAAAATACAAATTATTAGAAATCTCACGTTTTGTGTGTTTTTGGGAACCCTCCATATCCTTGGATATGGAGGGTTCAAATTTTTCAACCCCACTTTTTTTTATTCCCTTTCATTTGATCTATATACGTAGTTTTTCTCATACAGTCGCTGGTAATAGGTCTGCAAAATTGCTTTGAGATGCCGTTCCGCAATAGCTTCCTGTTTAGGGTTTCTGATGTTTTTGTACGTTGAAACCACGTTTTCTCCATCAAAATAAATGGTGATGGAATCGGTAATACATTGGTAGGTTTGCCCTACGAAATTAGTTGCAAGCGGGAGCCGTTGCGGTTGATTAAACACATCACGACCAAAAGCAAAAAATGGTTTTTCATAACCGATCAAACCCAGCAAAGTCGGCATTAAATCCAACTGTTGAGAAGTTTGATGGGTATACCCTTTTAAAGCATTATCCGGAGTGTAGATAAATTGAAAAATTGCTGAGTTTCCGCGAGGACCGCGATATTCGTCCGAGTAAATATCGGCAGAAGCATGGTCGGCAACAAACACAAAAATCGTATTCTCGAACCAAGTTTCATTTTTCGCATTCTCGAAAAATTGTCGAATAGAATAATCCGTATAAGCCACTGTAGGCTGAACTCGTGTCCAGCCTTTTGGCATTTGATTTTTGATGTTTTCGGGCAACGTGTAGGGATGATGCGAACTCAGCGTAAATACAGTAGAAAAGAACGGTTGCGGCATTTTATTGATGACCTGATTCATGTATTTGAAAAAAGGTTCGTCATAAATTCCCCACAATTCGTTAGTATTTCGATTGACAGGAAATCCTGCAGATCTGTAGTCTTCCTTGGTGTACAAATGTTGAACACCCGTGAGTCTGGCAATGGCTTCAAACCCCATTGAGTTAGCCTCTGCACCACAGAAAAATGCCGTGTGATAACCCTCGTTTGAAAGCAGAAAAGGCAAAGCTTCCATTTTCCCAAGCGATTGCGGGAGTAGGACAAACGGTGTTCTGTAAGATGGAATGGACGCCAAAATCGACGGCATAGCTTCAATGGATTTTCGTCCGTTGGAAAATGCGTTAAAAAATGTATAGCCTTCTTGCATCAAACTATCCAAAAATGGCGTAAATCCTGGATGATCAGGAAAAATTTCCGGACATAAAAATTTGGAATGTTCTTTGCTAAAACTTTCCAAAATAAAAATTACAATATTCCGTTTACCAAGATTATAGAGAAATTCAGATGTTCTGTGGTTTGGAGAAAAAATACTTAGTAATTCGTCTTCGCTAAAAAACACCGGCTTTTCGATGGTTTTATTACTCAGCGTTCGCAATACACAAAACGGATTACTCAAAATCAAATTCGCCTGCTGCGGCGAACTGCAATAATACACGGCATTGCTCAGTGTGTAAGGTCTTACGGCATGGGAAAAACTTCCACGAATACCCATGATCATCACATAAACTGAAATGCAAAAAACAACCGTGCAAATCGGATAATACAAGATTTTTTTCGAAATATCCGTTTTAAAATACGGAATCTTTCGATACGTCCAAACCATGCCCCAAATCAGCAAAACACCAATAATAACTAATTCGAAGCGACTTTTCAATACTGTCCAAAGAACTCCTATGTTGTTCGTGTTGTTGTTTAAAAAATGAAATTCCTCACTGGTCAATCGTTTGTGTGCAAAGTAGAAATACTCAATATCCATTAAATTCAACACAATAATTCCAATCGAATTGGATATAATGAACAACCAAAACAACGATTTTTGATAGTATTTATGGGCTCGAAACCGAAACGGGAGCAATGCCAAAATACAATAAAACCCGTTGAGATACAAAATAGAAATCGTGTTAAATTTCAAACTTCCTTGAAACAGTCTAATTCCTTCCGAAAACGATATTGAGCCTAACGAACTTTGATTATAGATATAAAACAACACTTGCGTGATAAATAAAATCACGTAAAGCATGCCGATGCGTAGCATTAAGGTTGTTAAATCATTTTTTAGCCATTTTTTCATTTTGCAAAGATACGAAAAAAACTGAAATAGAAAAAGGCAGGAATGTTTCGACTACGCTCAACAACCTACCTGAATAGTGCTTGTAGGGGGCGAAGCATGCCTCGCCCCTACCTGTTTAATATTCATCCTCGTGAAAGAAAAAATCCTCTTTCGTCGGATAATCCGGCCAAAGGTCTTCAATACTTTCGTAAACTTCACCTTCGTCTTCGATTTCGATCAGATTTTCAATCACTTCTTGCTGAAGTCCTGTACGTAAAGCATAATCCAGCAACTCCTCTTTGGTTGCTGGCCAGGGGGCATCTTCTAATTTTGAGGCTAATTCAAGTGTCCAATACATAATTTCTTTCCGTTTTTTATGAATTATTTTTTAATTTTTTGCAAAAGTAAGTTTTATTTTTCGATTTTGCAAGTTAAAAGTAAAAAAAAATTGTTTGAACTAAGATTTTATTAAGATTTTTAAGATTTCCATGATTTTTTTGTAATCTTAAATAATCTTTTTAATCTTGAGATAATCGTGGTTCAAAAATTTTTCGTATCTTTGTTGGTTCAAAAATTTAATAAGATGAAACAGATTTTTGTTAAAGAACTTTTGCAAGGAAAAGTTGCAGTTGGAGAAACTGTGTTGGTTAAAGGTTGGGTTCGCACCAAGCGAGGTAATAAGAACGTGGCGTTTATTGCGCTTAACGATGGTTCGATTATCCATAGTATTCAAGTAGTTGCGGATTTGGCTAATTTTGATGAGGAGTTGATAAAACATGTTACGACAGGCGCTTGCTTGGCGGTAACGGGCAAATTGGTAGCCTCGATGGGACAAGGGCAATCAGTCGAAATTCAAGCCGAACATATTCATATTTACGGCGAAGCCGACCCTGAAACGTTCCCTCTGCAAAAGAAAGGACACACATTGGAGTTTTTACGTGAAATTGCGCACTTGCGCCCACGTACGAACACATTTGGAGCGGTATTCCGCATTCGTCACGAAATGGCGTATGCGTTACACACGTTTTACCACGAACGCGGGTTTTTCTATCTGCACACGCCGATTATCACGGCTTCCGATTGCGAAGGTGCAGGTCAGATGTTTCACGTAACAACATTAGATTTAAACAATCTTCCGAAAATCACCGAAAAAACAGATACTTGCAGTTGCGGCAGTGTGGATTATAGCAAAGATTTCTTTGGAAAACCAACAAGTTTGACCGTTTCCGGACAATTGGAAGGTGAACTCGGCGCAATGGCGTTGTCGAAAATTTACACATTTGGTCCTACATTCCGCGCTGAAAACTCTAATACGCCGCGACATTTGGCCGAATTTTGGATGAACGAACCCGAAATGGCATTTTACGAAATTCAAGATAACATGGATTTGGCGGAAGAGTTTCTAAAATACCTTGTGAAATGGGCGCTTGAACATTGCATGGATGATTTGCAATTTCTGAATGATTTGTACGATAAAGAATTGATAGAACGTCTGAAATCCGTAATTGATGTTGATTTTGTGAGATTAAGTTATACAGGAGCTATTGATATTTTACAAAAATCGGAACAAAAATTCGAATTCAAAGTAGAGTGGGGCGTGGATTTACAAAGCGAACACGAGCGTTATTTGGTGGAAAAACATTTCCAAAAACCGGTCATTTTAACGGATTATCCAAAAGATATCAAAGCGTTTTACATGAAACTCAACGACGATGGAAAAACCGTTCGCGCGATGGATGTCCTGTTTCCGAGAATCGGTGAAATCATTGGCGGCTCGCAACGCGAAGAACGTTTGGACGTCTTGCAAAAACGCATGCAAGACATGAATATTCCCGAAAAAGAAATGTGGTGGTATTTAGATACTCGTCGTTTTGGAACAGCGCCACACGCCGGATTTGGCTTGGGATTTGAGCGATTGCTCTTATTTGTCACCGGCATGGCCAACATTCGCGATGTGATTCCATTCCCGCGAACGCCGATGAATGCGGAGTTTTGATTTTTCAAATCAAACATCAACACCATGAAAAACGTCAGAGCCAAAAAACATCTCGGACAACATTTTTTGAGAGATGAAACTATCGCGGAAGCTATCGCGAAATCGTTGCCTGACGGAACTTCAAATGTTTTGGAAATAGGTCCGGGAATGGGTGTTTTGACAAAATACTTAATTCTAAATCCGGAAATTTCGCTAAAAGTTGTTGAAATAGACTCGGAATCAGTCGATTATTTGCATGAAAAATATCCTGAATTAACCGTCATTTCAGATGATTTTCTGAAAATGGATTTGACTAACTTGTTTGAAGGAAATTTTGCAGTGATTGGAAATTTTCCGTATAATATTTCGTCGCAGATTTTGTTTAAAGTATTGGAACATCGAAATTCTGTACCTTGTGTAGTTGGTATGTTTCAGAAAGAAGTTGCCGAACGTATAGCCGCAAAATCTGGAAATAAAACATACGGTATTTTGAGTGTTCTTTTGCAGGCGTTTTACGATATTGAATATTTGTTCACGGTTCACGAACATGTTTTTTCGCCACCGCCGAAGGTTAAATCCGCGGTTATTCGTCTCACACGAAACTCGCGCCAAAATTTAAATTGCGACGAAAAACATTTTTTTACAGTGGTCAAAACAGCTTTCAACCAACGTCGAAAAACGTTGCGAAATGCGCTTTCAGGACTGTTCGACAAAACCTTGCTGACCGATCCGATTTTTGATAAGCGCGCTGAACAACTTACAGTTGAAGACTTTGAACGAATCTGCAATTTTTCGCATAAAATTTGAAAAATCAAAAAATATTCGTATCTTTGCAAAATACAAATCAAAACTAAACATATATGAAAAAATTCCTATTATCCCTACTGGTTATCTTATTAACCATTCCTGCAATGGCTCAAATGGGGCCGTTGCCTATTGACCCGAAAGTTCGCAAAGGTGTTTTGCCAAACGGATTAACGTATTTTATCCGTCATAATGCGGAACCTCAAGGTCAGGCCGAATTTTTTATCGCACAAAAAGTTGGCTCTGTTCAAGAAGAAGACAATCAGCGCGGTTTGGCGCACTTTTTGGAACACTTGGCTTTCAACGGAACGAGACATTTTCCGGAAAAAACAGCGTTGCTTAACTATCTTGAAAGTATTGGGGTGAAATTCGGTGTAAACCTGAATGCCTACACATCGTTTGACGAAACGGTTTACAACATTTCGGCCGTTCCTGTTTCCCGTCAAGGCGTCGCTCAGAAAGGCATTATTGATTCTGTTCTTTTAGTGCTTTGGGATTGGGCAGATGGTTTATTGTTAACAGACGAAGCTATCGAGGCGGAGCGTGGTGTAATTCGCGAAGAAATGCGCACCAGAGAAAATGCGGTTATGCGTATCTTTGAGAATATTATTCCCGAAATTTTCCCCAACAGTCGCTACGGACAACGTATGCCGATTGGTACGGAAGAAGTGATTATGAACTTCAAACCCGATGAGTTGCGTGCTTATTACCGCAAATGGTACCGTCCCGATCATCAAGCTATCATCGTGGTTGGTGATATTGATCCCGACTATATAGAAGCCAGAATTAAGGAATTTTTCACTCAAATTCCAACGCCAACAACACCTTCCCTATTAGTTCCTATTCCGGTTGAACCAAACGAAGCTCCGATTGTTGTTATTGGTCTCGATCCGGAAATGACCATGACTCAAGTTTCGATAAATTTCAAATACGACCCGCTTCCAAAAGAAGTGAAATTGTCACAAGCAGGTTTGGTTGTGAACTATGTAACCAGCCTTATTACCTCCATGTTAAACACACGTTTGAGCGAAATTACTCAAAAAGCCAACGCACCTTTTCTTTTTGCTCAATCGGGAATAGGAAAGTTTTTTATGGGAGTATCGAAAACGATGGATGCTTTTTCTGTAACCGCCGTAAGTAAAGAAGGTGGAATGGCAGACGCATTCCAAGCAATAGTTACTGAAATTGCCCGCGCAAAACAGCATGGATTTACGATGGGCGAGTTTGAACGCGCCAAAGCCAGCTATTTGAGCAATCTCGAAAGAGCGTACAACGAACGTGAAAAACAAAGAAGTGTGATTTATGCTCGCGAATATGTGAGCCATTTCGAAGATGATGAGCCTATCCCGGGTATTGAATATGAATACACATTTATCAATCAAATTGCGACAATGATTCCGTCAGAACAAATGTTGATGCAAATCAACATGATGATACAACAACTTATTCAAGACCAAAATATCGTGATTTACGGTATGGGGCCTGAAAAAGATGGGCTTGTTTATCCGACTAGAGAAGAATTGTTGAGCATTTTGAAAACCACAATGGCAACCCCACAAGAGGCTTATCAAGATGAAGCTCTTGACGAACCGCTTATCGCTCAAATGCCGAAAGCCGGAAAAGTAACAAAAACCGAGAATTTAGATTTGTTCGGCGCTAAAATATTTACATTGTCGAATGGTGTGAAAGTAATTATCAAACCTACGAATTTTAAAGATGATGAAATTCGTTTTACGGCAACTTCGTTTGGAGGAAACTCATTGTTTAACGATAAAGATGTTGCAACATTCAGAGTTTTGAATGAAATTGCAACCGTTGGCGGTGTTGGTAATTTTAGCCGTGTAAATTTGACCAAAGCGCTTGCAGGCAAACAAGCTCGCGTAAGTTCAAGTATTTCCACAACCACTGAAGACCTCAACGGAAGTGGTTCTCCGAGAGATTTGGAAACCATCATGCAGTTGATTTATCTATATGCCACATCTCCACGTTACGACCAAGAAGCATTTGATTCATGGCTCGGACGCATGAGAGCACAGTTAGAAAATATGGCACTCAATCCGATGGTGGCATTTTCAGATACGCTAACCGCAAAATGGTGGGGCGACCAACCTCGTATGAAGCGCACAACTATGGCAGATTTGGACAAAATTGACTATAAAAGAGCTATCGAATTATACAAAGACCGTTTCAAAGATATGAGCGATTTTACGTTTACATTTGTCGGAAATATTGATGAAAAAACGTTTATTCCGTTGATGGAACAATACATTGGCGCATTGCCGAATTTGGACCGCAAAGAGACGTATAAAGACATCAATGTACGCCCTCTCACAGGTGAACGTTACTCACATTTCGATCGAGAAATGCAAACCGTGAAAGCCTCTATTGTTACGGTTTTCACTGGAAAAGCTGATTTTACACCGGAAAACAGATTGAAATTTAGCTTTTTTGATCAAATTTTAGATATTGTTTATACCAGAGAAATTCGTGATAAAGAAAGCGGCACGTATGGCGTTATGACGCAATGTCAACTTCAACGTTATCCGGAAGGCAATTATACGTTGTTAATTTTATTCGATACCGATCCTCCTTTGGCAGAGAGACTGTTAGCGGCTGTGTATCGCGAATTAGATAAAATAGCCGAGGAAGGACCTGCCCAAGAGGATTTCAACAGTGTAAAAGCCTTTATGCTGAAAGATACCGAAGAAAAACGTCGCGACAACAATGCGTGGATGAATGCCATCGACGAATATGCGATGTTTAAAATGGATAACTTCACAAAAAGAGAAGAGATGATTAATAAACTTACTCCAGCAGATATTCAAGCGGTAGCCAAATTGATTTTGGGACAGAGAAACCGTGCAGAAGTCGTGATGAGAGGCATTGAAGCAAACTAATTCTTTTGCAAATTTAAAAAGGCGCATTTTTAGGTGCGCCTTTTTTTTGTGATATAAAATAAGATTTCAAGATTAGAATAGCTAACAGATTCCTCGACTTCGCATACTTCGTATGCTTCGCTCGGAATCTACTGGCTATCTGACCTTAAACCTAAAATTTAAATCGCTACACTACCACCCTCTTTTGGCAGTTGTGCACCTAATCTTGCAGCAATAAATTCCCGATTTAGTTTGGCAATATGGTCAATTTTAATGCCTTTCGGACATTCGGCTTCGCATGCACCTGTGTTGGTACAGTTTCCGAAGCCAAGTTCATCCATACGTTTGACCATAGCTTGAACGCGCTCGTGTGCCTCAATTTTGCCTTGCGGAAGATGTGCCAAATGCGACACTTTAGCAGCCACAAACAACATTGCGGAAGCATTTTTACAAGATGCTACGCATGCACCGCAACCGATACATGCAGCAGCATCCATTGCCGTATCTGCATCCGTCTTGCGAATAGGAATGGCGTTGCCATCGGGCACTCCACCTGTAGTTGCGGAAATATAACCACCCGCCTGAATGATTTTATCGAACGCACTGCGATCTACAACCAAGTCCTTAATTACCGGAAACGCTTTTGAACGCCAAGGTTCAATTGTAATCGTTTGGCCGTCTTTGAACTTGCGCATATGTAATTGACAAGTCGTAATATCGTCGTCGTTTCCGTGCGGGCGTCCGTTGATGTACAAACTGCACATTCCGCAAATGCCTTCACGACAATCGTGGTCGAAGCAAATCGGTTTTTCGATTTTGTCAACCAATTGTTCGTTGAGAATGTCTAACATTTCCAAAAATGAACAATCGCTGGAAATATCCGTAATTTTATAGATTTCGAAGCGTCCTTTGGCTTTTGCATTTTCTTGACGCCAAATCTTGAGAGTAAAGTTCATAATTCAAAAGTTTTTGTATTTGAAAGGTGCGAGGTGCGGGGTGTGCTTCGTAGAAACCTCGCACCCCGTACCTCGTTACCTCGTACCATTATTTGTAATTTCGTTGTGCAACTTTAACAGTTTCGTAATTAAGCGGTTCAACATTGCGTTTCGGCTCTGCATTTTCGCCCGTAAATTCCCAAGCAGCCACATGCATAAAGTGTTCGTCATCACGTTTGGCTTCACCATCGGTTTGATATTCTTCGCGGAAATGTCCGCCACAAGATTCATCGCGAAGATTGGCATCGCGAGCCATCAATTCGCCTAATTCGAGATAATCCGCCAAGCGCAAGGCTTTTTCAAGTTCGTTGTTCATTTCGTCGGCTTTTCCGACTACGCGAACATCGTTCCAAAACTCTTCACGCAACTGTTTAATCATTTCAATCGCTTGTGCAGTACCGTTTTTTGTGCGAGCCATACCAACATAATCCCACATGATTTTGCCTAATTTTTTGTGTATGGTATCTACGGACTGTTTGCCGTTTATGCTCAACAATTTTTCAATACGTGCTTTCACATGGTTTTCAACTTCGTCAAATTCGGAGATATTTGTAGAAAAATGCGGCACTTGAATTTGATCTGCCAAACAATTTTGAATGGTATAGGGCAACACAAAATAGCCGTCTGCCAAGCCTTGCATCAACGCAGATGCGCCCAAACGATTTGCGCCGTGGTCGGAAAAATTGGCTTCGCCGATGGCGAACAAACCTTTTATAGTTGTTTGCAATTCGTAATCCACCCAAAGTCCACCCATGGTGTAATGTACGGCAGGGTAGATTTTCATCGGTGTTTCGTATGGATTTTCATCTTCGATTTTTTCATACATTTGGAATAAATTTCCGTAACGCTCTTCAACTTTTTCTTTGCCCAAACGTTTGATGGCATCGGAGAAATCCAAATACACAGCCAATCCCGTAGAGCCCACGCCATAACCCGCGTCGCAACGTTCTTTCGCAGCACGAGATGCCACATCACGAGGGACTAAATTTCCGAAAGCCGGATAGCGACGCTCAAGATAATAATCGCGACCTTCCTCCGGAATATTGATTGGTTTCATACGTCCGGCGCGGATTTCCTTAACATCTTCCAAACTTTTCGGAACCCAAATTCTACCATCGTTTCGCAAACTTTCCGACATCAATGTGAGTTTCGACTGGTAATCGCCGTGAACAGGAATACATGTCGGGTGAATTTGCACATAACAAGGATTTGCAAAATATGCACCCTTTTTATAGGCTTTCCAAATAGCAGAAACGTTAGAGTTCATCGCATTTGTAGAGAGGAAAAACACATTTCCGTAACCGCCTGTTGCCAAAACAACAGCGTGTGCAGCGTGGCGATGAATTTCGCCTGTTGTCACATCACGCGTGATGATACCACGAGCAACACCATCAACCAACACCAAATCCAACATTTCTTGACGAGCAAAAAGTTCTACCGTTTTGCGTTCGATTTCGCGGCTTAGCGCGCCATACGCGCCAATTAACAATTGTTGTCCCGTTTGCCCGCGAGCATAAAATGTACGCGAAACCTGCGCACCACCAAACGAACGGTTGTCCAAATAGCCCGAATAATCACGAGCGAAAGGCACGCCTTGTGCCACAGATTGGTCAATAATGGAATTGCTGACTTCCGCCAAACGATGCACGTTTGACTCTCTTGCGCGATAATCACCACCTTTAATTGTATCGTAAAACAAACGATCTACACTATCGCCATCGTTCGGATAATTTTTTGCTGCATTGATACCGCCTTGTGCTGCGATGGAGTGTGCACGACGTGGACTATCAGAAATACAGAAAATTTTCACATTGAACCCCAATGCTCCCAAACTCGCAGCAGCAGAGGCTCCCGCAAGTCCTGTGCCGACAACAATCACATCTATGCGACGTTTATTCGCCGGATTAATTAGCGATTGAGAGGTTTTATAGGTTGTCCACTTTTGCTCTAAAGTACCTTGTGGAATTTTGGAATCTAAATTAGCCATATCAAAAAATTTAATTATTTACAAAAATAGAAAAAGATCGGAATAATCGCAAATCCCACGGAAACACCAAGTGCAAAGATCACGCCAACGACTTTGATAATCGGCGTATATTTACTATGTGCCATTCCCAACGTTTGGAATGCAGACTGAAAAGCGTGCATTAAGTGGAAACACAATGCTGTCAAGAAAAAGAGATACATCAGAACAATCCATTTATTTTGGAAAAGGTCTCGAACCATAACATAAAAATCAGGCTCGTATTTAACCGGTAAAACAGCTGTAATCTCTCTAATTTCGGCTTTGCTTAAATCTGTGATATAATCGAAACCGCCGTGAAGTGCATCGCTTAATTTTTCGTTGGTTTGAAAAAATTCCAATCCATCTTGAAAAGCAACGAAATCTGCCTCTATTTGCATTCTCTCTTCGTCGGTTTCTGTTTTGATAAACGCGTCGGACAACGCCTGCTGCTTAACTTTATAGGCTTTTTCGATTGCACTGACTTTGATGAGATAACGCCCCTCATTCCAACCCACTTTGGCAAACCAAAAATTCACAAGATGTATACAAAGAAAAAGCGCAACTAAAAGTCCTGACCAAATCATCAGTTTAGATCCAAAAGCCGTTTTGGACTTACTACCCGAAGCATAACCCACCGGACGAGCACGCCAATTGTGAATTTGAATGGTGAGTGCAAGCAAAATATGCAGAGCAATTGCACCGAAAAGTACAACTTCAAACACTTTTACGATGTAATTTGTGCCCATAAAATGGGCGGCTGCGCGAAACCATTCTCCGCCGTCGTTGCGAAGCAAACAGAGGTTGATCCCCAAGTGTGTCAGCAAAAAGAGCATCAAAAAGAGCCCAATCAACGCAAGGGTAATCTTTTTGGTTATGGATGCGAATTGTAAGAATTTTGGCAATTTTGGCATTATTACGAATGTTTTTGATTTTAAATGCAAAGATACGAAAAAATTACGAATTGTCAATTACGAATTGTCAATTACGAATTACGAATTTACTCGTAATTTTCAATTCGTAATTCGTAATTAGTCTTTTTTTTGTATCTTTGTACTATTATTATGATAAAACACACCGATTTTTTAGTGATTGGCTCGGGAATTGCGGGTTTGAGTTTTGCTCTGAAAGTGGCAAACTACGGAAAGGTTTGTATTTTGACCAAAGCCAAAGTTGAGGAAAATACCACCAATCACGCTCAAGGCGGAATTGCCGCAGTGATGGTGGCCTCCGATAGTTACGAAAAACATATTCGCGATACAATTATTGCAGGTGATGGCTGTTGCAATGAAAACATTGTACGCTTGACCGTTTCCGAATCCACCAAGCGTATCGAAGAACTCATCGCTTGGGGTACACGTTTTGATAAAACACACGCCGGAAACTTCGATTTGGCACGCGAAGGCGGACATTCCGAACATCGCATTTTGCACTATAAAGACCAAACCGGTAGTGAAATCGAACGGGCATTAATCGCCAACGTCAAAAATCATCCGAATATTGAAATTTTGGAAAATCAATTTGCCATTGATATTATTACTCAACATCATTTAGGCGAAAATGTTACACGCCGAAGACCCGATATTTGCTGTTATGGCGCGTATGTGTTAAATTCCGAAACGCAAGAAATTGACACGTATTTAGCCAAAATTACCATCCTTGCAACCGGCGGCGCAGGGCATGTTTACAACACCACAACCAATCCGATGGTTTCAACAGGGGACGGCGTGGCCATGGTATTTCGTGCAAAAGGCAAAGTGAACAATATGGAATTTTTTCAATTTCACCCAACATCCTTATACAATCCCGGAGAAAAACCATCGTTTTTAGTTTCCGAAGCCGTGCGCGGGTTTGGTGGCATCTTGAAAAATCTGAAAGGCGAAGAATTCATGTACAAATACGATGCTCGAAAAGAATTGGCACCTCGCGATATCGTGGCCAGAGCCATTGATAACGAAATGAAACATTCAGGCGATGATCACGTTTTTTTGGATTGCCGACATCTGAACAAAAATGCACTGATAAGCCATTTTCCTAATATTTACGCTAAATGCTTGAGCATTGGAATTGATATGCACAAAGATTTAATTCCGGTTGTACCGGCTGCACACTACAGTTGCGGCGGAATTACGGTGAACGAATATGGTCAAAGTTCGATACAAAATCTTTATGCTTCGGGCGAATGTGCCTGCACCGGATTGCATGGTGCAAATCGTTTAGCATCAAACTCGTTGCTCGAAGCAGCTGTGTTTTCACACCGTTCAGCCATTCACGCTATTCAGCAAATTGAAACGATTTCGCTCAACAAAAACATCCCCGAGTGGAATGCCGATGGCATGGTACTCAACGAAGAGATGATTTTGATCACACAAAGTTTGAAAGAAGTGCAAGCACTTATGTCGAATTACGTGGGTATTGTACGCTCGAATTTGCGCTTGCAGCGCGCATTAGACCGATTAGGACTTATTCACAAAGAAACCGAAGAACTTTACGATAAATCTGTTCTTTCTGTTCCGATTTGCGAACTTCGAAACATTATCGAGGTCAGTTACGTCATCATCAAATCTGCCCAAGAACGCCGTCAAAACTGCGGTTTACATTATTCTATTGATTTATGCAAACACTAAATTCCATTCAAAATGTCGTGATTCTCGGTACCGGAAATGTGGCCACACATCTATCCGAAGCGTTGTTAAGTGCAGGATACAGTGTTTTACAGCTTTGGAAACGCGGTGAAATTTTACGCGATGTAGATTTATATTTCATCGCTGTAAGCGATGATGCGATTGAAGAAGTAGCCAAATTAATTCCCGAACACAAAATGCTCGCACACACTTCCGGAAGTGTTGAGTTGTCAAGAGGTGGCGTGTTTTATCCGCTTCAAACATTTTCAAAACATATCCCTGTCGATTGGGAAAATATTCCGATTTTGATTGAATATAATGATACGGACAATGCCGTAGAGACGCACGGCCGTGCGTCTCTACAAGAAATCGCCAAAAAAATCAGCACCAATGTGCAAATCACAAACGCCGAAAAACGTCGTCAATTGCACCTTGCAGCTGTGTTCGCCTGCAATTTTACCAATCATTTGTGGACAATTTCGGAAGAGTTGTTGAACGAAAAAAACATCTCTTTCGATTTACTGAAACCTTTGATTTATCAAACGGTTCGAAAAATCGAAACACATCATCCGAAAGATGTTCAAACCGGTCCCGCTGTTCGGAATGATTTGAAAACATTGGAAAAACATCGGGAAATATTATGGGGCGATAATGGGCGCGCTGACCCCGCCCCTACGTGTACGGGCGGGGTTCGCCCGCCCTTGTCTGAAATTTATGATATTTTATCCAAATCCATAAAACACACCCATGATTCGCATTGATAAATACCTTTGGGCTATTCGCCAATATAAAACTCGAACGATGGCAGGCGACGCTTGTCGCGGCGGAAAAATCAAACTCAACGGATTGCCTGTAAAAGCGTCTCGCGAGCTAAAAGTCGGTGATATAATTGAAGTTTCTACACCCGGATTAGTCAAAAAAATCAAAGTGTTGGAATTGTTAAACAATCGTGTTGGTGCTCCGAAAGTGGCGGAATATATGGAAGATTTAACACCGCAAGAAGACATCGAACAAGCCAAACTCGTTCGTCAAACCAATTACGAAAAACGCGACAGAGGGCTTGGACGTCCTACCAAACGTGATCGTCGGGATATTGAGGCGTTGAAAAAATATTTGACATGAAATCGGCGAGACTTCGACTCCGCTCAGCTATAGAAATAGGTCATTGAGCGGAGTCGAAACGACCATTTATTCCCCAATAACAGCCTTGCGAATACCTTCGTCAACCAAAATACGTCCGCAATTCTCGCAAACCAAAATCTTTTTGTGCAACTTGATTTCAGCCTGACGTTGTGGTGGAATTTTATTGAAACATCCGCCGCAAGCATCACGTTCAACAACCACAACCGCTAATCCGTTGCGTGCATTTTCACGAATTTTATCATAAGAAGAAATCAAACGCTGTTCAATTTTTTTCTTATGTTCGTTGGAAACTTTTAATAATTCCTTTTCTTCGATTTCGGTTTCGGCAATAATTTCATTCAACTCGGTTTTCTTTGCCGATAAATCATTCGAACGCTCTTCAAATGTTTCTTGAACCTGTTCGAGATCTCTTTTCTTTTGTTCAAGCTGCCAATTCGCTTCTTTTATGCGTTTATCCTGAAGTTGAATTTCCAAACTTTGATACTCAATTTCTTTATTCAACGACTCGTATTCGCGATTGTTGCGAACTTTATTTTGCTGCGATTCGTATTTTTTAATCGCAGCTTTAGCATCTAAAATCGCTGTTTTCCGCTCTGTGATTTGTTTTTCGAGATCTTCTATTTCGGTGCTAAATCGATTTAAGCGAGTTTCCAAACCTGCAACTTCGTCTTCAAGATCCTGCACTTCGAGAGGCAATTCTCCACGAATGATGCGGATTTTGTCGATTTCCGAGTCAATAAGTTGCAACGAAAATAAGGCCACTAATTTTTGTTCAATGCTGTAATCACCGGCATCCATCGTGGCTTTAGAAATAGAGGCTTTGGCTTTGTCAATAGTTTCTTTCATAAGGTTAAAATCTAATTCTGTCGTAAAATTAAATGCATTAGTTATTTTTTTTGTCTTGGTTTTAGGAGATGGTGTTGATTTTGAAGTAGCAGACTTCGTTGATATAATAACTTTTTTAGTACCCGGTTTCTTAACAACCGGAGCTTTTACAAGTTTCTTTGCAACGGGTTTCGCAACAGTCTTTTTGATTGGTGCTTTTTTAGCTGAAGTTACAGGTTTAGTCGATTTTTTCGCAACAGCTTTTTTTGGAGCAATTTTTGCAATTGGTTTAGTTACTTTTTTTGCAACAGGTTTTGCCACTTTCTTCGCAATAGGTTTGGTTGTTTTCTTTGCAACCGACTTCAATACTGTTTTTTTCGCGATGGGTTTAATCCCTTTTTTGGTTGATTTTACCACAACTTTTTTTACAGGCTTTTTTGCAATAACTGCTTTTTTTACAGGCTTCGCAACAACTTTCTTTTTAGAAACAGATGCTTTGGAAGCTACTTTTTTAGCGGCAGGTTTCTTCGCTACAGCCTTTTTCAACACTGGTTTTGCTTGTTTTGCTATTTTTTTCGCCGGTGTTTTCTTTGCCGGAACCACTTTTTTTACCGGTGTTTTTTTGGCAGGAGTTTCTTTTTTTATCGGCGCTTTTTTTGCCGGAGCCTTCTTGGCAGCGGGCTTTGCAGTAGACTTCTTCGCCGGCATTTTTTTAGCTGGTGGCTTGGTCGCCTTTTTGGGTTTTGCTTTGGCCATAACCATTTATTTTTTATCGGTAGAACACCGGATTATTATTCGTTTTTGTTTTTAGCACTGCAAAGGTAGGAAAATTTTTGGAAATTTCCGAATATAAAATATCAACAGCGAATTGTTCAGTTTCAAAATGCCCAGCATCTACAAGTAAAAGCGGAGTATTTACCAGATGATATTCGTAGTGTTTAAAATCCGAACTTACATACGCATCCACATGCTGATCAATGGCATCCGGCCTCAATTCCGAACCTCCGCCACCGCATAAAGCCACTGTTTTTATTGATTTTCCTCGCAATTTCGAATGTTTGATAACCGGAATTTGACATGTTTTTTTGACTAAATCCAAAAAATCCAATTCGTTCAAAGGTGTTGCAAATTCACCGATAACACCCAATCCAAAACGCTCGTCGACACTGTTTTTTCGAAGTGTTCGGAGATTTTGAAGTCCCAATTTTTCGCCCAAAATTGTACTCACACCAAAATTCGCAGAATCCAAGTTTGTATGTGCTGCATAAATAGCAATTTTGTTCTGAATGGCTTGATAAATCAGACTATTCGTGTCGATTTTTTTTACACCAATAAAAATTACTGGATGATGAGAAATAATTAAATCACATTTTTCTGCAATGGCTTCTTGCAAAATTTCGTTGGTGACATCCAAACACAACAAAATTTTATGCACTTCATCATCGGGACAACCTATCAAAAGTCCGCAATTATCATAGCTTTCCTGAATATTCAAAGGTGCGATTTTTTCGATACATTGTGTAATATCAGAAATTTTCATAGGCAAAATTTTCGATAAAGGTACAAAAAATTTTGAAATTTGACAACTTTTTTGTAAATTTGTGCGCATTTTATCGTTATGAACCCATTGAGGCTTTTACTTTTACCCTTCGTTCCTTTGTACGCAATTGTGATTGTAGTACGCAATTGGCTGTTTGATCTCCATATTTTGCATTCGCAAAAACCACAGTTGCCAACCATTTGTGTTGGAAATATTTGTACGGGTGGTTCGGGAAAAACACCGCACGTCGAATATTTAATCCGACTTTTGAAGGATGAATTCAAAGTTTGCACGCTCAGTCGTGGTTATGGCAGAAAAAGCAAAGGTTTTATTTTAGCAAAAGCACCTGTGTCTTCAGCTATTTTGGGCGATGAATCCATGCAATATTTTCAAAAATTTCCGGATATTTCCGTGTGTGTGAATGTGAATCGTCGCGAAGCTATTCACAAACTTGAAACCGAAGCCCCCGATATCGAAACTATTTTGCTCGACGATGCATTTCAATACCGTCAAATAACAGCAGGATTGAGCATTTTGCTTACCGATTATTTCCGTCCTTATTACAACGACTATCTGTTGCCTGTAGGCAATTTGAGAGAACCACGAAAGGGGATGAAAAGAGCCGATATTATTATTGTAACCAAGTGTCCAAACATACTTTCGCCTATCGTGAAAAACGATATTTTGGAAAAAATTAAACCTCAAAAACATCAAGCGGTTTATTTTTCTTATCTCAAACATGGACATATGCGTCGCTTGGATGGCTCCGTTTGCGAGATAAACAAAGATGTTTACAACCATTTTGTCGTGCTTTCGGGGATTTTCAATCCTTACCCGTTGGTTGAACATTTGCGAAATTTTACAAAAGATGTTAAGTTGTTTCAATTTCCCGACCATCATGAGTTTACAAAGTCCGAATTGAAGCGCATTCGAAAGCATTTTTTGGATTATTTTTGCAATCACAAATATATTGTTGTTACAGAAAAAGATTTGATGAGATTAAAGGATTCGCCTGCATTTGCTGAGATTTCAGACTTGCCGATTTGTTATGTTCCGGTTGAAGTGGTATTTCACAAAGACGACAAAACTCGGTTTGATACGCAAGTGCTGGAATTTGTGAAAAAACATAAAAAATAATGTTCATAAAAAAAGAAATTTCAGAGCTAAACCGTTTGAATGTGGAGGAATTTAAGTCTATCAAGAAAATTCCTCTCGTTGTTGTTTTAGATAACATTCGTTCACAACACAATGTTGGTGCAGTGTTCCGAACGTGTGATGCTTTTCTGGTTGAGAAAATTTATTTGTGCGGAATCACGGCAACTCCGCCCAATCGCGAAATTCACAAAGCTGCATTGGGTGCAACCGAATCTGTCGATTGGGATTATTTTGAAAAAACGACTGATGTTATTAATCATTTAAGACATCGTGGATTTTCGATTTTTGCATTGGAACAAACTCAAAATTCTATTTCTTTTTTCGAATTTGGCACGGGCGTTTCGACACTTCGGCAGACTCAGTGCATCGCTTCGCTCAACGACCGTTCCGCAATTGCGTTGATTTTGGGTAATGAAGTTGACGGTATTTCCGATGACGTTATGGCTTTAGCTGACGGCGCTTTGGAAATTCCACAATTTGGCACCAAACATTCGCTCAATGTCTCTGTTAGCGCAGGAATTGCGATATGGGAGATTTTCAAGTTGGTTTCGAAATAGCCAAACGTCCAAATGACGATTTTTTTTCGTATCTTTGCAACGAAATTTCGTAATTCATAATCATCATGAAACACATTCCAAACCTCATCACCCTTGCTAATCTGTTTTGCGGCTGCTTAGCCATTGTTGCCACATTCAGCGGGCACAATTATTTAAAAACAGCCGGATTTTTGATTTTTTTAGCTGTTATTTTTGATTTTTTAGATGGTTTTTCAGCACGATTATTAAAAGCGTATTCGGAGTTTGGAAAACAATTGGATTCGCTTGCAGATGTCGTGAGTTTTGGTGTTGCGCCTGCCATGATTGCATTTAGAATTATGTTTGCACATCAAGATGGATTGCCATTTGCGAATTTGCCATATATTGCTTTCGCGATGGTTTTGTTTTCAGCTTTGCGATTGGCAAAATTCAACGTTGATACACGTCAAACTGAAAATTTTGTTGGTATGCCAACACCCGCCAATGCGATATTTTGGGCTTCGCTACCCTTAGTGCTGCAAGAACTGCATCAAAAAGAACTGTGGAACTTGGAAGCTGTAATTTTTCATCCCATTGCTATTGCCGGTTTGTGTGTTTTGTTTTCTGCACTGTTGGTGCTTCCAATTCCGATGGTATCGTTCAAATTTAAAACTACCGCATTCAAGCCGAATTGGCAGCGATTTACGTTGATTTGGTTGATTTTGGGATTGTATTTTATCATTGGCGTAAGCGCAATTCCGGTTGGAATTTTGGTATATCCGCTTTTTTCATTGACCCTTCGTAAATGAAAAAAGCGGTAGATATAGATTTGGAAACCAAACCCGTCGGAAAACTACTGCTTCATTATTCCATTCCGGCGATTATTGGAACGCTTTCGGTTTCGCTTTGTCATTTAATCGATCGCGCGTTTATCGGGCAAGGCGTTGGTCCCTACGCAATTTCAGGATTAGCGCTGACGTTTCCGATTATGATTTTGACACAAGCGTTTGGCACGTTGGTCGGCGTTGGTGCATCAGCACGAATCTCCATCGTTTTAGGCCAAAAAAACATACCATTTGCGGAACGCGTTTTAGCAAATAGTTTATATCTCACACTCACGTTTTGGTCACTCATGACCATTTTCGGTTTAATATTTATGGAACCTTTGCTCACCGCTTTTGGCGGAAGTGAAAATACGATGCCACACGCTAAGGAATTTCTCCAAATCATTCTTCCTGCAACGCTTTTCAGCAATATCACATACGGCTACGGAAGCATGATGCGCGCATCGGGCTATCCAAAAAAATCCATGTATGCGTCGCTTATCGGCGTGATTTTAAATCTGATTTTAGCTCCGATTTTTATTTTTGGATTGAACATGGGAATTAAAGGTGCAGCATGGGCTACAGCGATTTCAATGTTTGTGAGTGCGAGTTATGTCATGCACCACTTTTTGAGTAAAAACAGTCTAGTTCGGTTTCGCCGTTGTGCATTTAAACTGAAACTGTATATCATTCGAAACATTACGGCCATTGGGCTTTCGCCATTTTTAATGAATGTTGCAGCATCAGCAGTAGCGATTGTTGTGAACTTGGTTTTGCGCCAACACGGTGGCGATTTTGCAATTGGTGCTTACGCGATTGTGGGAGGTTATGCGATGGTATTTGTAATGGTTATTGTGGGCTTGTGTCAAGGTATGCAACCGATTGTAGGCTACAATTTCGGTGCACGAAAACTCAAGCGCATGAAAGATACGTTGTTGCTGGTTATCAAAATAAGTATGGGTATTAATGCGATTGGACTTGCTTTGGCGCTGTTGATTCCAGCATCAATGATACGCTTGTTTACCACAGATATTTTACTTATCGAAATCGCCTCGCGTGGTTTGTTTTTTGTATTTTTGATGGCACCATTAATCGGATTTCAAATCGTTACAGCAAATTTTTACCAATCCGTTAATAAGCCCGGCTTATCGATATTTATGAGTTTATGTCGACAATTGCTGTTTTTTGTACCATGTTTACTTCTTTTCTCGAACTGGTGGGGTTTGAACGGTGTTTGGTATGCCATTTCTGTGTCCGATTTATTGTCGGTTATTGTGGCTTTTTCTGTGTTTTTGTGGCAAAAGCGGGTGTTTTATCCGCGAACATTTGCTAAATAAAAGACTACTACAACCGTCTCGAAACGCGTTTGACCATTTCAGTTTTCCACGAAGCAAAATCACCGATAAGAATATGATGGCGTGCTTCGCCGACCAACCACAAATAAAACGCTAAATTGTGCAAACTTCCAATCATAGGCGCTAACATTTCACCCGCGTGAAACAAGTGGCGCAAATAGGCTTTGCTGTACACGGTGTCTACAAAGCTTGCTCCATCTTCTTCGATTGGAGAAAAATCGGTTTTCCATTTTTCATTTCGCATGTTGAGAATGCCGTTTTTAGTGAACAACATACCGTTTCGACCGTTCCGTGTGGGCATCACGCAATCCATCATATCAATTCCCAAAGCGATAGATTCTAAAATATTTGCAGGAGTTCCCACCCCCATAAGGTATCGCGGTTTTTCTTTCGGTAAGATTCCGCATACGAGTTCCGTCATTTCGTACATCATTTCGACAGGTTCACCTACAGATAAGCCGCCAATTGCATTTCCGTCACAGTTGCAACTCGCGATTTTCTCTGCGGAAGCGATACGCAAATCCTTATAAACACTGCCTTGAACAATCGGAAACAAACTCTGCGAATGTCCGTACTTGGACTCGGTTTGCGAGAATTGAACAATACATCTATCCAGCCACCGATGAGTCATTTCCATAGATTTTTTGGCATAATCATAATCGCATGGATAAGGTGTGCATTCGTCGAAAGCCATGATGATATCCGCACCAATACTGCGTTGAATGTCCATCACACGTTCGGGTGTGAAAAGATGTCGCGAACCGTCAATATGCGAACTGAACACCACACCCTCTTCGGTGATTTTCCGTGTGCCTTCTAACGAAAACACCTGATAACCACCGCTATCCGTTAAAATCGGTTTCGTCCAGCCGTTGAATTTGTGCAATCCACCTGCTCTTTCGAGCACTTCCAATCCAGGACGAAGATACAAATGATACGTATTTCCTAAAATAATCTGCGCTTTTACATCCTCCGAAAGATGTTGAAGGTGAACGCCTTTTACACTTCCGATAGTACCCACAGGCATGAAAATCGGTGTCAAAATTTCGCCGTGGTCCGTCGTGATTTTCCCGGCACGAGCAGATGTTTTTGTATCGAATTGGTCAATTTGGTACGTCATCGTGAAATTGTAATAACAAACAATGCAATGTTGATAAAATAATTTTCAAAGGTACGAAATAATTTTGAAAAAACGGTAATTTTGTAATCGTATAATTGTTTTTTATGATATTTGAACTTTTGGAGACTAATTTGTTTGCTTCAATTTTAGTGGGCATACTGTTTATTTGTACCGTTGTTTTATGTGTATATTATTTTCGATTTTTAAAAATCAAACCCAATAAACAACCGTTAGATTTATATAACCAGCAGCCAATCTCAGTGGTTATCGCAACACGTAACCAACATGACCAATTACGTCAAAACTTACCGTTTTTTTTGGATCAAAACTATGCTAATTTCGAAATTGTTGTTGTGATTGACGAGTCTGACAAAGAATTGAGTTATATCATGAGTGACTTTGAAAAACGGTACTCAAACTTAAAGATTGTCAGTTTTGAATGGTCAAGAAATTTCTTTGTCAGTCATAAATTTGCCGAATCTGTCGGCATAAAATCCGCTACTTACGATCGAATTTTATTATCCAACATTACTACACGCCCAGCCTCTCCCGAATGGATTGCGCGAATGTCCAAAACATTGTCGGGTGATAAAAAAATCGTGATTGGGTATCATACCTTGGCTTCAAAAACCTCTTTTATCAACGCGTTTATTCGTTTTGACACATTTTTATATACCCTGTCTTATTTGCGAGCAGCGATCTCCGGGCATTCGTTCACGGCGAACAGTAAAAATCTGGCTTTTGATCGTTCGATATATTATGATACAAAAGGTATTGCCCGATTTTATAATGTTAACACCGGAGATGAAAATATGTTTGTGAATAAGGCTACCACCAAAACCAACACAGCCATTGAAATTCATCCGGATGCAATTATCAAAGATCAACAGAAACCAATATTTAGTGAATGGTTTGAAAAAAGAATTCGACGTCGGGTTTTAATTAAAGAATTTAAACCGGTCAACAGGTTTGGCTTGGTCATTCACGACTTATTTACGGCTTTATTTTACATTATATCTGGCCTAATTTTCGGATGTTTTTTCTTACCGGCAACGAGTCTTGATATACCAATAGATTTATTGATCGTTGCCGGTGGACTATTTTTCCTAAAACTTTTAATTCAATGGATTGTTTTTAAACGAACAATGAACTTGTTTAAAGAGCACGGTTTTTTGTTGTTGATACCCATTTTTGATTTAGTGAAGTTGATTTTACTGCCTATTTTGTTATTCACCGGATTATTCACCAAACGCACCACATGGAAATAAACCACATCCCATCAACACAGTTTGCAACAACAAAAGCAACCGAAGATTACGAGTTGGTTTCTGCCTGCTTGCAACGTGGTGATCAGCGTGCCTATGCCCAATTGATGGATCGTTACAAAGAGAGTCTGTATTTCAGATTGATGAAAATGACGGGGAGCGCAACCGATGCCGACGACATGACCATTGAAGCTTTTGGCAAAGCATTTAACAATTTGCACTTGTATTCGCCCGAATATGCGTTTAGCACGTGGTTGTTTCGCATTGCAACCAATAATTGCATTGATTATATGCGTAAAAAACGGGTACAAACTACACCTCTCGAACAACCGGGTGACCGCCTCAGCATCGAAATGCGAATTTCAGACTTGGCGCGAGACCCCGAAACCATGATGATTCGCGACCAAAAAATCGAAAACCTAAAAGCCATTATTGAAAAGCTCAAGCCGCATTATCGTATTCTTATCGAACTGCGATATTATAAAGAATATTCTTACGAAGAAATCGCCGAAAAGCTTGATTTACCTATTGGTACAGTGAAAGCAAAATTATTTCGAGCCAAAGAATTTTTATACCATATTTTAAAAAGTTCGGAGGACAAGATTTAGTCGATTTATGAGTATGGATTGTAAGGGCGAGGTATACTTCGACTTCGCTCAGCAACCATGCTTCACCCCTACTAAGTTTCATCTTCCAAAATCCGTTTGTTGTAACATTTCCAAATTTCTAGAATCTGTACGTTCAGGAACTTTCGATGGTTGTGAAGCTTGCGGCGCTTGTGTCCAAATATCGAATTTGGATTTCGGACGACGATCATCTTGCCATAAAAACCCTTTTAAAAACCGATCTGTTACAGGCAGTTCCCACTCCGGATACATTGCGCCATCTTCGGGTGTATAGTAAGTGATGCTGACCATGGCTTGATCTTCCAAAATAAATTCTATTTCGTCGGAATTAACCTTTAAAATACCGATCAATGAGGTATCCGCATCATCAATGACAAAATAAACGGTTTCCGCATTTTCATACACTTTGACACGTTCCAGCTCCGAACTGTCGTTGAAAACCCCAATCATTTTCCATCCCTTAACTTGATTGAAATGCCCTTCATAATATCCTTTTGAAGCAATGAACGCCCGATTCAACAAGTGCATGTATTGAGGTCTGTTGTTAGACAAAAAAACGCGAATTGTATCGGCTGTGAGTTGGTCATTACCGCTCCACACAATCGGCGAACCAAACATCGTCAATATCGAATCTCTTACCTCATACGACATTGAATCGCCGGCACCTTGCATATCGTGTCGAAAAAATCGCACGTTGTAATACGCCAACATGTGGTGTACGTCATTTGTGCTGGTATCGTAAACAATTCTCAAGGTATCACCGCGAACGAACAGCGAATCCCCATCATTAATCATAATTCCAACAGGATTTTTTGTAAACCACGCTTCGCCAATTCGTCTGTCGCTTTGCGCGAAATCGCTGTAAACAATAACATCGCGCGCACTATCAATCACAACTACATTTTCAAACGCTTGGCCAAAATCAACCTTCATCTCGTAGTAAATGCTATCGCCATACATTTTGTGATCCGGTGTTTGAATAAACGCGTTTTGCACCAAACTTGCGATTTCTTCTTTAATTTTGTACCAACCCTTTTCGCAATACATATAGTTGCTGTCAGTCCAAACGTGCGTCGGACTGAAGAAACGAATTACATTGTTTACCATTTGCATGGTATCGGTGTGAATGGTATAGCTCGGGTTTACAATCACCACATCGGTTTTGCAGTGAAATGCTTGCGTTTTGCCGTGATAATGACCGATTTTGGACGTCAACACCGTTGAGTCGGACGTAATTATTCGTCCGCCGGTGGTGTAGGTGGAAACTTCCGTAATCCGATTATACACCAAGCGATCGGTAAAAAGTTGTGTAGAATCTACGTCGGTAAAAATAACATTTCTATTAACCGTCAATGTGTTTTGTCTAGGATCGTTGGTAAGTGTTAAACCTGTGATTATAGCCCCTTCTTTGGTTCTAATTCGCAAATTTTCTCGAGCTTCAAAATCTTGTGTGTGTTGATTTATTTCAAGGTAATCACAGTTAATTCTCATACCCTGATAATTAATAACCACATTTCTAGTAAACCTCCCCCAACCCGGACGCCCTGAAATACTCTCAAAAGGCCCGTCACTGCGAATTTGAGCTCTTGATTGCGTAAACCCTTGCAAACAAAAGAACAATAATCCGACAAAAACAACTGATTTCATGACAGCATACAATTAGCAAGTTGCAAAGATACAAAAAAAAATGATATCGGAAGTAATTCAGAAAAAATTTGCAATTGTGCAAAATTTTTTGTACCTTTGCAGTCCTTTTTAGAATTTAACGTTAAAATTTTTTATTCGTCATGCCAAATCCAAAATGGAGGTTTTCGAAAACGAGAACCCGCAAAAGAAGAACCCACGACAAATTAACCGCGCCTCAATTGAGCACGTGTTCCGGTTGCAATGCAGCTGTTGAATATCATCATGTTTGCCCTACTTGCGGTATGTATAGAGGTAAGCAAGCCATCGAAACCACTACGGCTTAAGTTTATTTTTTTTCTAAAAAACTAACATCATGGGTCAAATCAGGGCAGCTATCACAGGCGTTGGAGCGTATGTTCCCGAAGATGTCATCACCAACGAAGATCTTAGTCGGATGATGGATACGAGCGACGAATGGATCATGACTCGCATTGGTATCAAAACCCGACATATTCTCAAAGGTGAAGGCAAAGGAACGTCAGATCTTGCTGCCGGAGCTGTAAAAGAACTGCTTGCCAAAACCAAAACCAACCCCGAAGAGGTGGATTTGGTGATTTGCTGCACGGTTACACCCGATATGCTTTTCCCGTCAACAGCTTGTATAACTTGTGATAAACTTGGTATTCGCAATGCGTTTGCGTTTGATCTCAACGCCGGATGTTCGGGCTTTTTGTATGGGCTTTCAACAGCCGCAAGATTTGTTGAAAGCGGAAAATACAAAAAAGTTGTTTTGATTGGTGCCGAAAAAATGACGTCTATTGTTGATTATACAGATCGCGCAACAAGTCCTATTTTCGGTGATGGTGCAGGCGCAGTGTTAATTGAACCTACCACTGAACACGTTGGCGTTTTGGACGAAGAATTGAAATCCGACGGTGTGGGGCGCATACATTTAAACATGAAAGCCGGAGGCTCTGTAAAACCATCAACGCACGAAACTATTGATGCTCGCGAGCATTATATTTATCAAGAAGGTCAACCTGTTTTCAAATGGGCAGTTTCCAAAATGGCGGATACTGCTGTAGATGTGATGAAACGCAACCATCTCGACCCCAACACCACGTGGTTCGCTCCACATCAAGCCAATCTTAGAATTATTGATGCTGTTGGCCACCGTATGGGTATCGACAGTAGTCGTGTGATGGTTAACATCGAAAAATACGGCAACACCACCGCTGCTACCATTCCGCTTTTGCTTTGGGAATGGGAACCCAAACTAAAAAAAGGCAATGATATCATCATCGCTACATTTGGTGCAGGATTTACGTGGGGTGCGATTTGGCTAAAATGGGCGTATTAAAAAATTTGTCGCCTATTTTTTGATGAATTTCTCTACAACAACCTTCTCGTCTGTTGTCGTTATACGAATAAAATATAAACCTTCTCGCAGATTTGATATATCCAAACGTTCGTTATCGTTGCAGCGATCCTTTTTCATTACGATACGTCCAAACATGTCAATAATCTCAATCTGCTTCATGTTTTTCACTCCAACATTCAGCACATTGTGAGCCGGATTTGGGAAAAGTTCGATTTTATCCAAAATCGCATCGTGATTTCTGAAGGATCTTTCTTTTTCAGATTCCTGAGTTTCATCCATGACAATCGGCTCAAATCCGCTGCCAACATATGCTTGAACACTAAATATAAAAATGAATATTAATGCTGTTGAAATTAGTATTTTATGTTGTTTATTCATGGTTTTGTGTTTAAGTTGAAACCACAAAGATACGAAAAAAAAATGAAATAATCAAGTTTTTGTTTTTTTATCACAAAAAACAAAGTGGAATCTAACACAAAGGGTGCAGTAAAACTGCACCCTTTGTGTTAGATTCGTGTTTTTCGGATTATTTTTTCTTCCGCGTCAACCGTTCGATCGTGTCGTAAGCAATCGGTGAAGAAATGAACCACGTTGAAAGTGTTCCTATCACAACGCCGAACATCAACGCAAACGTGAACCCGCGAATCACTTCACCTCCAAAAATGAAAATCATCAACAGCACCAAGATGGTGGACACTGACGTGTTGAACGTTCTTGACAAAGTGCTGTTGAACGCATTATTCATTTGTTGTTTCAGCGGTTGTTTCGGATACAATCCAATGTTTTCACGGATACGGTCAAAGATAATAATCGTATCGTTAAGCGCATAACCGATCACCGTTAGAATCGCAGCAATAAAGGCTTGGTCAATTTCCATTGAGAACGGCATAATGCTGTAGAACATTGAGAAAACACCCAAGGCAATTACTGCGTTGTAGAGCAATGCAGCCGTTGCACCCAAACCAAACTGCCATTTTCTAAATCGAATGGCGATATACATAAAGTTAACCAAAAGGGCAATGATAATTGCAATTATAGCAGCACGCATAATGTCGGTTGCCATTGTTGGTCCAACCATTTCGGAACTCATTTGTCCAAGCATTTTCCCCGGGTATTCGGCTCGGAAATCTTCCTCGGAAATCGGTTCTTTAAAGAATCCTCTTACGCCCTCGAATACTTTGTTTGAAACAATGGCTTCCACATCCATACCCACTTCGTTCACCATATATTTGGTGGTAATTTTTACTTGGTTGGACGGTCCAAATGTTTTCACTTCGGGTGCTTCACCGAATTTGGCTGTGAGCGCATCTCGAAGCTCTTGTGTGTTCACGTTTTGGTCGAAACGAACCACGTAAGTGCGTCCGCCTTGGAAGTCGATACCCAAGTTTAATCCCCGTGTAGAAAGCGAAACAAGCGATGCTACTAACAAAATACTTGCAATCACGTACGAATATTTACGCAAGCCCAAAATGTCGAACTTGGTGTTTTGCAAGAAATTTCTTACAATGCCATTGTCGAACGTCACTTCCATATTTCTGTCAAGCATCCATGTAATCACCAAACGTGTGATGAAAATTGCCGTAAACAACGATGTACAGATACCGATAATCAAAATCGTTGCAAAACCTTGAATTGGGCCTGTACCAAAGGTATAAAGCACAAGTGCGGTAAGCATAGTTGTAATGTTACTATCCAAAATTGCGGAATACGATGCTTTGTAACCGTCTGCAATTGCCAATCTCACGCCTTTTCCGGAGCGGATTTCTTCTTTGATACGTTCATAAATAATCACATTCGCGTCAATGGCCATCGCCAGCGTAAGGACTATACCCGCAATTCCCGGCAGGGTAAGCACTGCTCCAAGCGAGGCTAAAACTCCAAAAAGGAAAAATACGTTTGTAATTAGTGCCACGTTTGCCACAATTCCGGCCTTGTTGTAGAAAAACAACATATAAACTAAAACAATGATAAACGCTACGATAAACGACATAAAACCGGAACGAATGGCTTGTGCTCCAAGCGACGGACCAACTACTGCTTCTTGTACAATACGCGCAGGTGCAGGAAGTTTACCGGCTTTCAGAATGTTGGCCAAGTCTTTTCCTTCTTCAACGGTGAAACCGCCTGTGATTTGCGAGCGTCCACCGGAAATTTCCTGATTTACATTTGGCCAAGAGTAGGCATAATCATCCAAAACTACAGCGATAGCACGTCCAACGTTAGCACCGGTAAGGTTTTTCCAAATTTTCGCACCTTCGCTGTTCATGACCATTACAACTTCCACCGCACCGTGTTGACCGAAGTCTTGATAAGCATTTGTAATCACTTCACCTGTAAGTGGAGCACGATCATCGCGGGTATTTATCTTCAATGCGATGAGGCTGTATAAGTCGGTTTTAGGTGCAATAGGTTTTGCTGCCCAAACAAATCTAACGTTGCGCGGCAATCTGCTTGCTGCTTTTTCCAAAAGAGCATTTACAGCCGGAATGTCTTTTGCCAAAGCATACCCTGCAACAGGCGATGTTCCACGGCTATATTCATTACCTAACTCCGGTATAAGCACCGCAAACAGCGGATTTCTTCGGCGCCATTCTTCGCTAGTCAAATTTTGATCATCCATGCCGGACTCTTCACCGAGAAGGCCGGCAAAGTTATCACCTTCAGGCTTTTCTATAGTTTCGGAAGGATTGATGCCAATCAAGTCATCGATTTCAGAATTCAATGCAGAAAGTGAAGCTAAATACTCATTAGCATCTATCAAATTTTGCGCGATTTCGGAAAACATAAACGTTTCCCAAAACTCAAGTTGTGCGGTTCCTTGTAAAAGTCTGCGAACACGCTCAGGTTCTTTCACACCGGGAAGTTCGATGAGAATACGTTCTGTTCTCGCCAACTTCTGAATATTAGGTTGTGCCACACCGAACTTGTCAATACGCTGACGTAAGATTTGAAATGTTCTGTCGAATGCACCGCGTGTCTCTTCACGAATGGCTCTAATCACCTCTTCGTTAGTCGAGTTAGCGTTGATAGACTTCATTTCCCAACTGAAAATTGCGGCCATTTTAGCATTTGGATCAGTTTCGTTCCACGCTTGAGCAAACATGGTTACAAAATCCGTGTTTGGCGTAACCTTGTTTTTCTCAATAGCGCGTTCTATAACGGTTGTAAACAACGGGTCAGTGCTGTGTCCGGCCAAAGCTTTTACAACATCCATTGTAGACACCTCCATCATCACATTCATACCTCCGCGAAGGTCGAGACCGAGGTTGATTTCACGCTCTTTCACTTCTTTGAACGAATATCGGCGAATTCCGATGTTAAAAACGGTTTCGTTGGCTACAGAATCCAGATAATACTGAAATCTAACGGCTGATAACGAATCGAAAAGAAAACGTTCGCGAACGGGATCACCTGCAGCGAGATCGTGCGCTTCGGCCTGAACAGCTAGCGATGTGGCGTAGATAACGGCTCTTCGTTCTACATTTCGTGTAACAATCGTAAACGACAACTGATACACACAAATCAAAGCAAAAATGATTGCAAAAAGTCTGATAGCTCCTTTATTTTGCATAGTTTTTTTATGGTTTTTAATTAATTTTTAATCAATTTAGCCTGCAAAGGTACGAAAAAATTTTGACATGTCAAAATTTTTTTAATCGAGAGTTGAGAATTGAGAATTGAGAATTACGCTACGCTACGTTGCTAAGGGTGTAAGCAACATTCCTCATTCTCAATTTTCCATTCTCAATTAATTCTGTATTTTCGGCCCAAAAGCGAGGTCTCCAGCGTCTCCAAGCCCGGGAACGATATACGATTGCGATGTCAATTCTTCATCAATTGCCCCCACCCAAAGCGTGAAATCGCGCGAAGGAATATTTTTATGAAGATAATCGATCGCTTCTTGATGTGCGACAATTGTTACAATATGCGTGTGTCGCGGTTTTCCCAGTTCGCAAAGGGTTTGGTATGAAACTAACATCGACGAACCGGTGGCTAACATTGGGTCGCACAAAATCAGTTCTCTGTTATCAATTTCGGGCGATGCCACATAATCCATTCGGATGGTGATTTCGCCGTTTTTTTTGTGTTTGCGATAAGCAGAAATAAATCCGTTGTCGGCATGATCGAAATAACTTAGAAGTCCCTCGTGTAAAGGAACTGCTGCCCTTAAAATGGAGCAAATCACCGGTTGTTCAGCGAGTAAATTCATGATTTTGGTGCCGAGCAGTGTTTGTACTTCGCGCGTTTCATAATTCATAGTTTTGCTGATTTCGTAAGCAAAAATTTCGCCGATGCGTTGCAAGTTTTTGCGGAAACGCATACGGTCTTTTTGAATGTGTTCGTCGCGCAATTCGCTGAGGAATTGGTTGAAAAGCGTGTTTTGGAGGCCGAGGTTGTGAATCATATTGCAAAGGTACGAAAAAAAAACGATTTTCTTACAAAATCGTTTTTTTCGGCTTATTTTCTTGTTCCGTTTGCCCTTGGTTTTGTGATATCAAGTAATGCATCCAAATTGTCACTTGTTGGGGCTTCTAGTGTCGTTTTAGACGCTTTATGGGGCAATCGTTTTGCATCAATAAGTTGCAACATACTTGCATCTAAATTTTGATTTTTCGGATGTGGCAAGAATATTTTACCTGCACCTTTGTTTCCAACTTTTACACAATTCATTTCTCCTTGGAAATTATACCAGTAATTACCCGGATCGAAACCAAGCGAATTACCTGGCGGAATTGCTACCTGTGTGGCAACTCCCATGATTAAGGTTATAGCTCCATCATTAAATTGCAATTGATACGGCAATTGCCATGAAGTACCATCTTCCGAAATTTCCAAATAAAGTCTGAACGGTGCCTGAATTGAATAGATGTTGTTTGTTGTGCCTGTGCGCGTTATATAACCACCTACAACTTGCCAGAAAGAGCAAAGAGTGCCATCATCCAAAGCATCTATTGGATTCAAGTTAGGGTTGTTAGCGTTAAACGATTCTATATAGTAATCACCGTCCTCATCCATTCTCAAAACAATTGGTAAATCCTCATCTTGAAAAACCCATGTATCACCAACTTGGGCAATTTCCAAGTCCCAGTTTGCCAAATATCTTGGTGTTGCAAAATAAACCCATGATGTCACTCCCCAGTCTCCTGCTAAAGTGAGGGCTGCCGGGCAATTTGTGTCAATAGTTACGGTTTTAGCTGCACTCCAGCTGCTTTCGCCCATCGTATTAATTGCCTTCACAGTATAACTTCCGGTTGAGTTCACTGTAAGAGTTATTGCTGTTTGACCTGTTATTACTGTGCCATTTTTTCTCCATTCAAACGTAGGATCAGGATACGGTACATTAGGAACAGTAGCTGTCAACGTTACGATTCTTGCAGGACAAGTATTAGAATCCAAACCGGTAATCGTTGGCGTTGCAGGAGCTACACATTCACTAATGGTTACAGTTTTAGCAACACTCCAATTGCTTGCGCCTATCGTATTAACTGCTCTCACCGTATAACTTCCGCTTGCGGTTACAGTGAGATTTGCTGCAGTTTGACCTGAAATTACTGTACCGTCTTTTCTCCACTCAAACGTAGCAACAGGATTCGGCGTAGGATTAACAGTAGCTGTTAACATTACCGTTACTTGAGGGCATGGGTTAGCATCTAAACCGGTAATCGTTGGCGTTGCAGGAGCAGCATCACAATTAACGACATTTCCTTGTGCGGGATTATTATCTGTTGCAGAGATATGCGGATTGTTATCTATTTCCACTTGCGGGATTTGATAGATAAATCTCCAATTGGTTCCGCATAACATCACTTGTTCCAAATGGTTATTATAGGGTGTAGTATACGCTCTGTCTACTGTTTTTTTCAAACGAAGATAATCGTAAAAAATAACACCTTCTCCCCAACATTCCAAACGTTTTTGCAAAAAGATATCTTCAACCGTTGCAGATGTTTTGTTATAAGCATAATCGCGATTTTGCATTAATCCCATCAACGTGTTTGCAGCTTGGGCATTTTTACCTTGTTGAGCCTGAGCTTCAGCTTCAATTAAAAGCATTTCCGAAGAGCGCATGTAAATGTTATCCATCAGCCAGTTAGGTACATCTTTAAATTTCATGTTGTAGAATACATCTGTGGTCGTATTCATAAAATGTAAGTTTCTACGAACATCTGTCGTATTCATCTGATTAAACAGGCGATTATCCATGGCTTTGTAAGCTCCTATAACAGGTCCGCCATAACCTGCGCCATCACTGCATATCTGTGATTGGAACGATGCATACATCATGGTATTATTAGGTGTAGCTTTCAAACCCCACATCCATTCGGAGTTATTTTCACTGTTGTAGCCATATCCGCCACCGGCTAAAGGTGCATTCATGATTGGGAAGCCTTGACGAGCTTGCTGAGCCAACACTTCGGCTTCAGCAAATCTGTGCATACACATGTAAACACGAGCTAAAAGACCTTGCGCTACGGCTTTATTGATATAATCTTTGGATGGTCTTGCTGCTGTTAGCAAATTGATGGCTTTGGTTAAGTCTGCTTCGATACGAGTGTAAACTTGTCCAACTGTATTTCGGCTATAATTGCTTACTTCATTAGATGCCAAACGAAGAGGAACACCCGGAGCATTTTGGTTACCCATATAGGTTTGTTGAAAACGTTGAATCAAAACATGGTAGCTAAACGCTCTGAGGGCTAAACATTGTCCCAAAATAGTTTGCAAATTCGGATCGATTGTTAAAGGATCGATCATTCCTATCACTTCATTGACTTGCTCAATAACGGTATACATCATTTGCCACGAATGGGTGGGACGACGAAAGTTCAGTATATTATTATCTATTTCGTAATCGAAATAATACCAATGATTATATCGTTGAACCATATCCTCGGTCATGAGGTCACCAGCTAATTGTAAACTCATAATGTTTGCGGCATCGTGACTATTGCTTGTTAAGAAATAGCCCAACGTACCGTAAGCATTGTTTAAAAGAAAATAATAGTCCATTGTAACAACATTCAGGTTGCACGTCGCAATTTTATTACCATCTTCATGGCCACCTAATACTACAACAGAAATAATTGCTGTTCCTTCGGACAGAGCAAATATTTTACCGTTAATAACCGTAGCCACTTGAGGATTACTGCTTGCCCACACTACACCTTTAATGGTGGCATTGGCAGGCAAAACAGTTGCTTGCAATGTTAGAGTATCGCCAATAGGCATCTCCAAATAGGTATGGTTCAGCGCTACGCTCCCAATAGGTATAGTTGATGAACTTTGTGTTCGATAGAAAACAATACTATCCACATCTTTGGTAGCAAATTCATAAATGAATTGATTGGTGTGAACGAACATCGTGTCGTTTTGTTGTGAAAAAGCACCGAATGATAAAGCAATTGCAAAAAGGGTTGTGATTAATTTTTTCATGATATTATTGTTTTACAATTTTGAATGATTGAATTTGTTGCCCGTTTTGGTTTATATGCAGAACATAAACGCCTGTGCGAAAATTTTGCATATTGATCGTTGTTGTTTCGGAATGAATTTTGCCCGTTGTTTGCAGTTTGCCGTTCATGTTGAAAATTCGATAACTTAAGCCTTGTGTTAGACCTTGAATGTTTAAGTACAATTCATTCTCAACAGGATTCGGATAAAGATGAATTTTGTCATAGAAACTTGTTGCAATATTTGCATCCGGGTTGAGTCTAAACGAAAGTTTTTGAATATCAGATAATTGAAATGTTATTTGATCAATGGTCTTTGTTCCTTCACCAAATGTAATTTTCGGCTTGTCTGCAAGTGAAAATACAACATGTTCACCACCGATAGGGTGAACATAGAGATTCTGAGCCGAAAGACACAGTCCTATGGCAAAAAACAAGATTAACGTTGAGGTTTTTTTCATAATGTTTAGTTTGTGGTTTGTGGTTAATTTGTTCCGCAAAGATACAAAAAAATCTTAAAAAACAATTATAAAAAAATTAATTTATCACATCAAACTTAGCATAAGACCTCAAAACCTCAGGAACAACAATCCCTTCCGACGTTTGATTATTCTCCAACAATGCAGCGACAATTCTCGGTAAAGCCATTGCAGAACCGTTCAAAGTATGAACCAACTGTGTTTTTCCCTCTTCATTTTTGAAGCGACATTTCATTCGGTTGGCTTGAAAACTCTCAAAATTCGATACCGAACTCACTTCCAACCAACGTTCTTGTGCCGCACTCCAAACTTCAAAATCATAAGTCAGCGCCGACGCAAAACTCATATCACCTCCACACAATCTCACAATCCGAAACGGCAAGCCCAGAGAGCGAATCAGCGATGCCACATAATTTTTCATCTCTTCCAAAATTTCGTAAGATTTTTCAGGATGAGCAATGTTTACAATTTCCACTTTATCGAATTGATGCAAACGGTTGAGACCGCGAACATCTTTGCCGTAAGAACCCGCTTCCCTACGGAAACAGGCCGAATAAGCCACATTTTTTATCGGTAAATCTTTGGCTTGCAAAATCATGTTACGATACAAATTCGTAACCGGGACTTCGGCTGTTGGAATCATATACAAATCGTCTTGTGGAATGTAGTACATTTGTCCGTCTTTATCGGGTAAATTCCCCGTTCCAAAACCTGAATCGGCATTGACCATGAACGGCGGTTGAACTTCTGTATAACCTGCTTCAATGCCTTTTTCCAAGAAAAAATTAATTAATGCGCGTTGCAATCTTGCACCTTTGTTTTTGTATACAGGAAATCCGGAACCTGTGATTTTATTGCCCAATTCGAAATCTACAATATCGTATTTTGCACACAAATCCCAATGCGGAACGGCCACTTTCGATAATTTGGGCATCTTGCCTTCTTGATGAACAATTTCATTTTCTTCTGCGCCAAAACCTTTGGGAACATTGGTATGTGGAAGGTTTGGCAACAAAATTAATTTCGCTTCAAGTTGTTTTTCGATTTCGGCTAATTTGTCAAGATACGTTTTACTTTCTTGCTTTAGTTCTGCCGTTTTAGCTTTGATTTTTTCGGCTTCATCTTTCAGTCCTTTTGCCATTAAAATACCAACTTCTTTCGCAATTTTATTGCCTTCCGCTAAAAGATCATCGGCCTTTTGTTGAATTTCACGACGAAGTTTGTCAATATCTAAAACTTCCTTAATGTGCTGCTCCGCATTTTTGAAATTTTTCAAACTTAAACGTTCGATCACGTGTGCAGCTCGTTCTTTGATGGTATTGATTTGTAACATTTGTTTGTGTTTTTCATCATTTATTTTGCAAAGATACAAAAAAAATGTCAGAACCATGATTTTATTAAGATTTTTACGATTTCCACGATTTTTTTATTAATCTTGATAATCTTTTTAATCTTGAAAGAATCGTGGTTCAGATTTTTTTTGTATCTTTGCAAAAAACTTATCGTTATGACTCCCGAAACCAAAGCGTGCATCGAAAAGCACAAAACACAAATGGAGCATGCCATTCAGCATCTCGAAAAAGAACTTACGAAAGTACGTGCAGGCAAAGCCTCTCCGCAAATGTTGCAAGGTCTGATGGTGGATTATTACGGCACACCAACGCCGATTGATCAAGTGGCAAGTGTTAATACGCCTGACCCGAAAACGATCAACATTCAACCTTGGGAAAAAACCATGTTGAAAGACATCGAAAAAGCCATTCTTGCCGCCAATCTAGGATTTACGCCACAAAATACGGGCGAAATCATTCGTATCAACGTTCCGCCGTTGACCGAAGAACGTCGTAAAGAATTGGTAAAAAAAGCCAAAGAAGAATCGGAAAAAGCCAAAATTTCTATTCGCAACATTCGTCGCGACGGTAACGAAGATGCCAAAAAACTCGAAAAAGGCGGCCTTTCCGAAGATGAAGCCAAACATTTGGAAAAAGATATGCAGGACTTGACCAACAAATTCATTGAAAAAGTTGACCAAGTTTTGGCAGCGAAAGAGAAGGACATTTTGACGATTTAAAACTCGTCGGCCATGTTTCAACTGTCTTTTTCCGGATTATCTCTCGGACATCATACGTTTGAATTCCACGTAGATGATATGTTTTTTAAAACATTCGATTACAATGAAATTTCGAATTGTAATATTAAAATCGACATTGATTTAGAAAAAACCGAACGTTTTCTCAAACTTGATTTTCAGTTCAATGGTACGTATTTTGTACCTTGCGACAGATGTCTTGAATTTTTGCAAATTCCTGTAAATCACAATGATACATTGATTGTAAATTTCGGAAACGAAAATGATTTTGATAGCGAAGTTTGGACTATTTCTTCAAAAGAACACGAACTGATTTTAGATAATTTCATTTATGAAACCTTAGTGCTTTTACGCCCTTTCAGTACGATGCACGACATCGAAAATTGCAATCCAGATATGCTTGCAAAACTACAACCGCCGACACAATCCGAATCTGATGATACCGACCCTCGTTGGGATGCGTTGAAAGCGTTGAAAAACAAATAATGTCGTCATGTCGAGCGAAACGAAATGTAGTCGAGACATCTCCCTGCTTCAAGAGGATTCCTCGACTACGCTCGGAATGACGGCCTACTAATTCATCTTTATCTCTTCCCCATCACTATTCAAAAACCGATATTGCAAATAATGCATCTCCGTTGACGAAAGGATTTTGGTGCGTTGCTTGTATTTCCAACGCCATTTTCTGGAATAATTCCAAAAACCTTTCTTCAAAAACGCATAAACAAACGGATTCACTTCGAGAGAGAGTTTCTTCTGATTTTGTTCGCGAATCAAATAATTCAAATGTTGTTCGATATCGTCTATTAACAACAGGTTCGATTTCACTTGTCCCGTGCCATTGCAAACCGGACATTTTTCGAGCACTTTAATATTGGTTTGCGGTCGCACGCGCTGGCGTGTGATTTGCACCAAACCAAATTTGCTCGGAGGCAGAATATTGTGTTTGGCAGAATCGTGTTTCATCAATTCCGCAATTTTTTGATAAAGAATTTTACGATTTTTTGGATCGCGCAAATCTATAAAATCAACCACAATAATCCCGCCAAGATCGCGCAAACGAAGTTGTCTAACTACTTCTTGGGCTGCTTCCAAATTCACATTCAGAGCGTTTTGTTCTTGCGAAATTTCGGCATTCATTTTGTGTCCGCTGTTCACGTCGATCACATGCATAGCTTCGGTATGTTCGATCACCAAATATGCGCCGGTACGTTTGATTGGAATTACGCGTCCGAAGCCGGATTTGATTTGCTTCGTTATGCCATACACATCAAAAATCGGATCACCGCCTTTGTGATATTTCAAAATATCAACCTTATCTTTCGCAATTGATGCCAAATAGACTTTTATCTCGCGATACAAATCTTCATCATTAACTACAATGCTATTGAAATCCTTATTGAGCAAGTCACGCAAAATCGTCATCGTTTTAGCTTGTTCACTCAATACTAATTTTGGCGGTTTGGTGTGTAGCAATTGCGGTGCGATGCTTTCCCATTTGGAGATCAAATGTCTCAAATCACTATCCAAATCAGCCACAGATTTTCCTTCGGCAACTGTTCGAATAATCACACCGAAATTTTTCGGCAAAATGCTTTGAATGGTGTATCTTAGCCTATTTCGTTCTGCGCTCGACTTAATTTTTGATGAAACCGAAATTTTGTTGGAAAACGGTATTAAAACTAAATAACGTCCGGCAAACGAAAGTTCGCTACACACCCTTGGTCCTTTAGTTGAAATGGATTCTTTGGAAATTTGCACCAGCAAATTTTCGTTTGCCTTCAAAAATGAAGCCATGCGTTCGCTTTTGTCCAAATCTTCGGGTAGTTCCCATTTGGAGATATTGTTTACGTCCTGTTTTCCGACAACAGCATGGTTCGTAAATTTTTGAACCGTTTTGATTTGTGGTCCCAAATCCAAATAATGCAGAAACGCATCTTTTTCGGAGCCAACATCCACAAAAGCAGCATTCAGGCCCGGCATCACCTTACGGATGCGGCCTAAATACACATCGCCGACAGCATATTGGCTATCGTGCTTTTCGCGATGAAGTTCGACAAGCAACTTATCTTCTAACAAGGCAATAACAACCTCGTTAGACGACGAATTGATAATTAGTTCTTTGTTCAATGTTATAAATGTTTTACATTCGTTGTAAAACACACCTCGAGAAACATTGATTTCACTGTAGGGGCGGGGTTCACCCGTCCTCGTTGGCATTTGCCACAATCACCTGCAAGGGCGGACGAACCCCGCCCTTACGACGATTTATTTCTTTTTATGACGATTTTTACGCAAACGTTTTTTACGTTTGTGCGTAGCCATTTTATGACGCTTACGTTTTTTTCCGCTGGGCATAATTTACGCTTTTACTTTGTTTTTTACTTCAGTTGAAAATGGTTTTGCAGGTTTGAATGCAGGAATGTAGTGAGCAGGAATTTTAATCGACGTGTTTTTTGTGATATTACGTCCGATCTTTTCTGCACGGCGTTTTAAAATGAAACTACCGAATCCGCGAAGGTAAACGTTTTCACCTTTACACATGGTGTCTTTCATAACTTCCATGAATGTTTCAACGATGTTCAATACCGTTACTTTTTCCACTCCAGTACGGTTTGCAATTTCTGATACAAGTTTTGCTTTTGTCATTGTGTTTTATTTTTAATGTTTTACAATTAGTTTTAAATTTGGGATTGCAAAGATACGCTTTTTTTTTTAACTTTGCAAAATATTTGTAAAAAAAATCTTGCTAAAGACTTCTATTTCATGAAAAAATTACTTTTTGACTGGTTTTCACAAAAAAAACGCGATTTGCCGTGGCGACATACTAAAGATCCATATTTGATTTGGCTTTCAGAGGTTATTTTGCAACAAACACAGGTGGTTCAGGGGCTTTCGTATTACCTGAATTTTTGTTCGAAATACCCGACAATCGAAGATTTGGCAAATGCATCGGAAGATGAGGTTTTGAAACTTTGGCAAGGCTTAGGGTATTATTCTCGCGCTCGAAATTTACACAAAACGGCGAAAATTGTTGCAGAAAACTACAACGGCGTTTTCCCGAACACGTATGATGAAATTCGCACTTTGCCGGGTATTGGGGATTATACGACAGCAGCGATTGTGTCGTTTGCGTTTGATTTGTGTTATCCCGTTTTGGACGGGAATGTTTCGCGTGTCATCTCGCGGATGTTTGGTGTGATTACACCTGTTGACACACCTGCCGGAAAGGCTGAGTTGATGCGGATTTTAAATAAGCAGATTGATAAAAAAAATCCGGCAGAGTTTAATCAGGCTATTATGGAATTTGGCGCCATTCAATGCAAACCGCGCGGTCCGTTGTGCGAAACGTGTCCATTTCAAGCCGAGTGTTATGCGTTTCGGCATAAAGTTGTAGATATTTTGCCGATGAAAAAGAATAAAACGGCTGTAAAACCGCGCCGTTTAGATTATTTGGTTTGTATCGAAAATAATCATATTTGGATAAAAAAACGTACCAATCGTGATATTTGGCAGGGATTGTATGATTTTCCGGAAATTGATTGTAGGGGCGCGGTCGGCGCGCCCTTGCCGACAAAAAAGGGCGGGCAAACCCCGCCCCTACAGTTATTGGATACCTGCGAGCATCAATTATCCCACCAAAAATTGACCATTTCATTTTGGGAAACAGAAAAATTGCCTGAAAATTTAAAATCATCGGCTCAAAAAGTTCCGATTTCGCAATTTTTTGAATTTGCAACGCCCAAACCTATTCACAATTTTGCTATTAAAAACCAACTTATTGCAAATTCTGTTGAAAAAAAGAGCCTAAATGTTAAAAAACTTTAACAAAAAAAATATACGAAAATCGACTTTTGAGCGTTATATATAGTGAACGCCAAATTCATTTACAAATTTAAAAATTAAAATCATGGCAGGAATTAACAAAGTCATTTTGATTGGAAACTTAGGCAAAGATCCTGAAGTTTTCACATTTGAAAACGGTAACAAAAAAGTTTCGTTTTCGTTAGCGACCACAGAGTCGTTCAAAAACAAAGAAGGTGCGCGCGTAGATCGCACAGAGTGGCATAATATTGTTCTTTATCGCGGTTTGGGGGATATTGCGGCACAGTATTTGAAAAAAGGTCAGACCATTTATTTGGAGGGTAGTATTCGTACGCGTTCTTACGACAACAGCGAGGGTCGTAAAGTGTATGTTACTGAAATCGAAGGCAGCACGATGACCATGTTGGGTGGTAAAAGACCTGAAGGCGATGCTCCGCAAGTAGCGGCTTCTCTACCTTCCGAGGCGGCAGATTTGCAACCGGCGTTTGATCCTCCGGCGGATGATCTTCCTTTTTAAAACTGCGTAGTCATGTCGAGCGTAGTCGAGACATCCCATAGCAAAAGGATCCCTCGACTGCGCTCGGGATGACGAGACTACTATGTCGCATAATCAAGACATCGGAAAACAAGGCGAGGCGCTCGCCAAAAACTACTTGCTGGCAAACGGCTACACGTTGGTGGAAGAAAATTGGCGTTGGCACCATCACGAAGTCGATTTGATTGTTTGCAACGACATCTATATGGTCTTTGTGGAGGTCAAAACTCGCACATATGTTATTTTCGGCGAGCCCGAAGTCTTTGTTACCTATGAAAAGCAGCAGAAAATCATTCGTGCTGCGAATGCTTACATGCTTAAATCGAAATCGCCGAAAGATGCGCGATTTGATATCGTTTCTGTAGTTATTCGCAACGGCGAAACAGATGTGAAACATTTGCCGAATGCGTATTCAGCGCATGCCACAAAATCTGGCTTTCGTAGAAAAAAATAATTACGAATTAGCAATTACGAATTACGAAGGTATGAAAGAGAAAAATATCGTATTAGAAAAGAGTTTTGCATTTGCTATTCGTATTGTGAATGCTTACAAATATTTGAAGAAAGAAAAAAATGAATGGGTAATTTCTAAACAATTGCTGAAAAGTGGAACATCTGTAGGAGCAAATATAGAGGAGGCTATTGGAGCACAGTCTAAAGCCGATTTTTTATCAAAACTATCTATTGCTTACAAAGAAGCTCGCGAAACAAACTACTGGATCCGTTTACTTATTGCAACAAACTACCTTTCGGTAAAATTGGGAAATAGTCTGCAAAAAGATAGTGAAGAAATTTGTAAAATAATCGGTTCTATTCAAACATCATTAAAAAAAACGTAATTTGTAATTCGTAATTCGTAATTTTTTCGTATTTTTGCAAAAAAAATCGCAATGAAATACAAAAAAATCCTCCTAAAACTCAGCGGCGAATCGCTGATGGGTGAACAAGAATACGGGCTTGACCCAAAAATGCTGACACAATATGCAGCTGAAATTAAAGCTATTCACAACATCGGTTGTCAGGTGGGGATTGTGATTGGCGGCGGAAATATTTTTCGCGGATTGCAAGGTGCAGCAAAAGGTATGGATCGTGTGCAAGGTGATTATATGGGCATGATGGCCACACTCATCAACAGTATGGCGCTTCAAGCCGAATTGGAAAAACAAGGTGTATCGACACAGTTGTTGTCGGGTATTTCTGTTGATCCGATTGCAAAAAAAATGTGTCGCGCTCGTGCAAAAAAATATTTACAAAACGGAAATGTTGTGATCATTGCAGGAGGAACAGGCAATCCGTTTTTCACTACGGACACGGGGGCTGCACTGCGTGCAGTGGAAATTGAGGCTGATATTTTGCTCAAAGGCACACGCGTAGATGGCGTTTATACTGCCGATCCGGAAAAAGATAAAAATGCTACAAAATTTGTTACGCTAACGTTCGATGAAGCCTATGAAAAAGGGCTTTCCGTAATGGATTTGACAGCATTCACGCTTTGTAAAGAAAACAATTTGCCGATCTATGTGTTCGATATGAATACGGTTGGAAATTTGCTGAAAGTTGTAAATGGCAAGGATATTGGGACGATTGTTCGATAAAATTATGTTTGTAGGGATGTATTGCATACGTCCCTACATTTTTTTAATTAATTTTCACCCTCACCGCCGGATATTTTTCAAAAACCCCATCAACAAAAGGTTTAGCCTGCACTTTAAGATTACGTGAGGGCATATTAAGCACGCAATTATTTTCATTATCGACAATTTGAAGAGATAATGTGGAATTTCCGGGATGCAGTGAAACCAAGGTTTTCAGCGTATCGGTAAAGGCTGTGGTAATGTCTTCCGTGTTTGCAATCAAGTGTAAAGTTTTGGTTTGTTTGTCCAACAAATTCTCAAGCAAACTGATTTTTTTGAGTTTTATTTCGAAGGTGTCTTCGATAGTTCTACCTTCGGCTTCGGCTCTTTGACGCTCATCGTAACGAACAAAACGCTTATCCACTTTGGCCTCAACAAACACAAATGAGTATGGAATTAAATCATTTCTAAAATTCTTATAATCGTCTGTAAACAGTGTGAAATCTATGGAATCCTCAAAATCTTGAAAGGTTACACGTCCGTAATTTGTACCTTTTTTTGAAATCAAATGTTCGGCATTTGTAATCATTGCTATAAATCGCAAATCCTTATTTTGTAAGGCTTTCAAGTCGCCTTTTAAGATTGGAATGGTACAATTTGCAAAATGTTTTTGCTCGAATTTGTAATCATCCAACGGATGTCCGGAAATGAAAAATCCGGTTACATCTTTTTCGTTTTGAAGTTCGACAATTTTAGGCCAAGGTTCGCAGTACGGAATTTGCGGATCTGCAACCTCTATACCGCCCGCATCATCGTCAAAAAGCGAAGTTTGTGATGAATTTTTATTGGTTTGGTATTTATTTGCAAAACTCACCAAACTATCTAAAAATAAGGTATCATCCGGATTTTGAAAGAAAAATTGTGCGCGATGAATATTTTTGAAACAATCGAAAGCTCCTGCTTTTGCAAGCCCTTCAAAGCATCGCTTGTTGAATTTTTGCAAATTGATGCGTTTTGCAAAATCAAAAATTGACGTGTATAATCCGTTTGTGTTGCGCTCCTCAATCAAAACTTCCACTGCAAACCCACCAACGCCTTTAATAGCCGCCAATCCGAAGCGAATGGCGCCCGCTGCATTCACCGTAAAATCCGCCTGACTTTCGTTCACATCAGGACTCAACAACGGAATTCTCATTCGCTTGCATTCATCCATCAAAAAGCTGATTTTACTGATGTTTGCGAGGTCGTTGGTAAGCGATGCTGCCATAAATTCCGCAGGATAATGCGCTTTCAAATAGGCTGTTTGATAAGCAATATACGCATAACATGTGGAGTGAGATTTATTGAAAGCATAGTGAGCAAACGCTTCCCAATCTTTCCAGATTTTCTGACAAATTTTCTCGTCGTGTCCGTTGGCTTTACAGCCTTCCGTAAACTTCGACGACATCTTTTCCAACACCGCCATCTGTTTTTTTCCCATCGCTTTGCGTAAGGTATCGGCGTCGCCTTTGGTGAAATTCGCTAATTTTTGCGAAAGCAACATCACCTGTTCTTGATACACGGTGATGCCGTAAGTTTCTTCCAAAAACTCGTCCATGCCTTGCAAATCGTACGAAATGGCTTCTTGTCCGTGTTTGCGTTTAACGAAAGAAGGAATGTAGTCCATTGGGCCCGGGCGATACAGCGCATTCATCGCAATCAAATCCTCGAAACGATTAGGTTTTAAAGCCATTAGCCACTTTCGCATACCATCCGACTCAAACTGAAATATAGACGCTGTTTCGCCTTTGGAAAACAATTCGTAAGTCAGAGCATCATCAAGCGGAATAGCCTCAATATCAATGTCAATATTATGTCGAAGTTTGATGTTTTTAAGTGTATTTTTGATGATGTTGAGCGTGCTCAATCCCAAAAAATCCATTTTGAGCAAACCTGCGTCCTCAACGACTTTTCCTTCGTATTGCACCACAGGCATATCGGTTCCTTTGGCGATGCTCACGGGAACGACATCCATCAAATCTTCGGGCGAAATAATCATGCCACAAGCGTGAACACCTGTATTGCGAATGCTGCCTTCCAACTCAATGGCATGTTGCAATGTTTTGCGAATAGTTTCGTTCGAGCTGTCTTTTTCTTTGGCTAAATCGGCGCTTTCCCTAAATGCATCTTTTAGCGTAGTCCCGGGTCTGTCGGGGACTAAATTAGTCAATCGGTTGGATTCGTTCAACGGCAAATCAAACACGCGCGCCACATCTTTGATAGAGTTTTTTGCAGCCATCGTGCCAAGTGTTACAATCTGCGCCACACGCTCTTTTCCGTATTTTTCAACTACGTATTGAATCACTTTTTCCCGTCCTTCGTCATCGAAATCAATATCCATATCGGGTAACGAAATTCGGTCGGGATTCAAAAAACGCTCAAACAGCAAATTGTATTTTATCGGATCAACATTCGTGATTTTTAAAGCGTACGCAATTGCTGAACCTGCTGCCGAACCACGTCCGGGGCCCACCAAAACGCTCATTTCACGAGCCCTTTTGATGAAATCCCAAACAATCAAAAAATAACCCGGAAATCCCATTTTTTCAACCGTATCCAACTCAAAATTCAGTCGCTCCAAAATCTTTTCGGGAATAGGATCGCCCCAACGCTCTTTCGCATTATCAAGCGTGATTTTTCGAAGATAATCCATTTCGGTATTAAATCCTTCCGGCAATGGAAAATGAGGCAAAATAGTTTCGCGTTTGATTTCAAAAAGTTCGATTTTACTTACAATTTCTTGAGTGTTGGAAATGGCTTCGGGATATTCGGGGAAAAGCGTTGCCATTTCTTCCAACGATTTCAAAAATTCCTCGCCGGTGTAAGTCATTTGCTTTTGTTCGCCCATTTTTTTGCCGGTGTTCAAACACACTAAAATCTGATGTGCAGTGAAGTCGGTTTTATTCACAAAATGCACATCATTCGAAGCCACTAACTTGATGTTGTACTTTTTGGAAAGTTCCGCCAACAAAGGGTTTACACGCTTTTGATCATCCCAGCCGTGATTTTGTATTTCTAAATAAAAATCATCTCCGAAAATATCCAAAAATTCTTGCACGGCTTTTTCGGCTCGATCGGGTTTATCAGCATTCAACAATCTCGGGATCTCCCCACCCAGACAAGCCGACAAACAAATCAAACCCTCACTGTATTTTTGCAAAAGTTCTTTATCAATACGTGGTCGATAATAAAAACCTTCCTTGTAGCCCAACGAACATAATCGGCACAAATTTTGATAGCCCTGTGCATTTTTTGCTAATAAAATCAAGTGGTTCGAGCCACTTTCCTCCGCATTTTTTTTCTCAAAACGACTTCCTGTTGCCACATAAAATTCGCAACCGATAATCGGTTTTATCCCCACTTTTTTGGCTTGCGAATGAAAATCAAACACGCCAAACATCGAGCCATGGTCGGTGATAGCAAGTGCTTCCATGCCAAGTTCTTTGGCGCGTTCGAGAATTTTTGCTACATCGGCTTGGCCGTCGAGAATGGAGTATTGGGTGTGAACGTGGAGGTGGGTGAACATTTATCAATAAAAGAGTTTATCATCTAAAAAAACTGTTGTCTTTTTGTCTCACCAACTTAAATTCTATACCATCTTTGACAAATGATGTGCTACTCGTTATGATATAATCACCTACAAAATAATGCAAATATGGAACGTATTTAGGATCTGTTTTTTCATCCTCATCGAAGTTCAAACGGAAGGTATAATAATACCTCCCGCCATTTAATTCGATCGGCGGATCATTTTTTGTAAGTTTGAACCCTCGAACGGCTAAAAGGTTTGTTTTTCCGAAGCGTTTACAATCGAAAGCGTCTTTACTTTTATCCGGTATCCTAACATAAAATTTAGAATCCTTTGCTTTATCTAGAACTAAGTAAAAATCGCCCTTCGAAGATCTGTACCGTCCGGGAACCAACGGACGTTTTTTCGTGGATAAACTAAATTCCATCATCCTGTCCCAAAATCCTTCCTCGTGAAACAAATAATCTGTAGCATTCAGCACATTGCCGAAAGGAATATACCCTTTAACACCATCCGCTGTTTGTATTTTAAAGAAGCTGCCTTTTCTTCCACCTTTTCTTGTAACTCCCAATACTGTAATTTCGGTGCCCGGCTCTAAAATTGCGATTTGCTTGTTACTAAAAAGCAAATTTTTCAAAACCTCTCCTTCTTTTTCCATCACAGCATCTGCTCTGACAACAGGAACTATGGAGTAGTTCTTATGATGATTGCTCCAAAAAAGTCCGGCAATAAGCAAACTAAATGTGATAAGATTAACAGGAAGGCGTTTCCAAAATGATTTGCCTTCGCTTTTCATGTGCCTATTTATTGCTCTCCCAACGAACCAAATTGCCCCAAGAATAAGGATGTACAAGATGTTAGTTGCAAGTAAAACAATAACTGCAAGGGCAAGTAATGATAGTATAATCACATACGCCCCTCCTGTGGCAGCCCCTTCCCCAAGAGTGTCACGATGTTTGTTTGCTTCTGATTGACTGTTGTGTAAAGAACCATCCGAAGCACGATATTTCCCTGTTCTTTGATCATAACTCATAAAAAACCTCCTTTGTTGTTTTTTATTATTGATTACCTTTACTATCTCCTTATTCTACAATTGTATTCCAATTGAATTTGTCCTCAACCTCACCTTTTTGAATACCTGTGAGACGTTCATAAAGTTGAGTGGAAACTTTTCCTGCAACACCTTCTTCGCCGAATTTGTAAACTGTTTTGAGTTCGCGGTCAACGATTTCGTCGATAGGTGTGATAACCGCTGCTGTTCCGCAAGCGCCGACTTCTTCAAAATCTGCCAATTCTTCAACGGCAACAGAACGCTCGGTAACTTTCAAACCCATGTCTGCAGCCAATTCGCGAAGACTCATGTTGGTGATTGAACGCAAAATTGAACTTGATTTAGGTGTAATGTATTCGTTGCCTTTAATAGCGAAAAAGTTTGCAGGACCGGCTTCATCGATATATTTTTTCTCTTTTGCATCTAAAAAGAGAACGGTAGCAAAACCTTCGGCTTGCGAACGAACGCTGGCTTGAAGCGATGCAGCATAATTTCCGCCCACTTTGTAAGTGCCTGTTCCGAGTGGAGCAGCACGGTCGAAATCGCGAACAATCTGCATTTTCACAGGTTTGAAGCCTGTTTTGAAATACGGACCAACCGGACAAACGAATACCATAAACGTGTATTCGTCGGCAGGTTTTACACCCACTTGCCCGCCTGTACCAATCAACAACGGGCGCAAGTACAACGAAGCTCCCGTTCCATGAGGAGGAACGAATTTTTCGTTAAGTTTGACTACTTTTTTACATGCTTCCATGAATAGGTCTTCAGGAACAGGTTGCATTTTAACTCCATTTGCCGAATAAACCATGCGTTTAGCATTTTCTTCCAAGCGGAACATGCGAATTTTTCCGTCTACACCACGAAAGGCTTTTAAACCTTCGAAAGCCTGTTGTCCATAGTGCAAGCAGGTTGCAGCCATGTGCATCGTGATGGTTTCATCGGTGCAAGCCTCTAGTTCGCTCCATTTACCGTTTTTGAAATACGCACGAACGTTGTAGTCTGTTTTGAAATAGCCGAAAGGGAGTTCAGCCCAATTGAGATTTTCCATAGTATTTGTTTTTTTTATTTTTTGCAAAGATACGAAAAAAATCTGAACCACGATTTTATTAAGATTAAAAAGATTGTCAAGATAACAAAAAAATCGTGGAAATCATAAAAATCTTAATAAAATCACGGTTCTGACATTTTTTTCGTATCTTTGTATTATGAAAAAACGTTTTTGGTCTATTCTGATGGTGTTGTTTTGTTGCTCTGTATTGCTCGCTCAACAAGGCAGTACGGAACAATTGGCTATCGAATTTTTGAACAATGGTGAAATTGCAAAAGCCCTCAAGCTCTTTGACGAAGCCTATTCCAAAACACCATCACAGCATATTTACAACCTTTTTTTAGATGCTCTTTTGCAGGAAAAAAATACCAAAGAAGCAGAAAGATTAGTGCGAAGACATCAGCGAAATTTTCCGCAAAATCTGGCAACAGCTGTAGATTTAGGTTACGTGTTTTTAATTTCGGGCGACAAAACCAAAGCCGACAAAGAATTTTCCGCTGTCATCAACAAACTGCCGAATAATCACAATCAAATTGCTGAGATTGCTGTTGCTTTGTTCAATCGAGGACAAACGGAATACGCCATTCAAGCATTTGCAAAAGGACGACAGATTCTAAACAATCCGCAAGCATTTTCCTTGGATTTGGCAGCGCTCTACGAACGCAGTAATCGTATAGCCGAAATGACCAACGAATATTTGCTTATGCTTGACCATAATCCCAATTTTTTTTCTTACGTTCAGCAACGTGTTCAGGTGATTTTATCGAACGATACCGATGACAAAAAGGCAACCGGCGAAATTCGAAAAACAATTTTGGAGTATATTCAAAAAAATCCGCAAAATCGCACAGCACAAGACTTTTGGATAAGTTTTCTCCTTTCAATCGAAGATTTTGATATGGCGCTAACCTTCGCAAGAGCCTACGATAGACGATTTGGCGACGATGGTCAAAAAGCGTTGGAAGTGGCGCGGATTGCACAAAATTCAAATTCCAAAGTTGCTGAACAAGCTTATCAGTATGTGATAGCAAAAGGCGAAATTTTTTCGTATTATTTTGACGCAAGAATGGGGTTGTTGTCGTATTATTATCAACAAATTACGACATCGGCTGTTGTTGACGTTAAGGCTTTACTTGCACTCGAAAAACAATACGAAGAGTTGCTGAACAATCGCCCGTTGACGGCGCAAGCCGTTCGCTTAATCCGAGATTGGGCGAAGATTTCGGCATTTTACAAGAACGATTTTGAAAAGGCGGATTCTTTACTGAATAAGGCGTTGAATATTCGGAATTTGCCACGAGAATTGGCTGCCGAAATCAAATTGGATTTAGCCGACATCTACCTGTTTACGGGCGAAGTTTGGGAATCTACATTGCTTTATTCTCAAGTTGAAAAAGAATTTAAACACGACGAAATCGGCTTTGAAGCCAAACTTCGAAACGCCCGATTATCCTATTATATCGGAGAGTTTGAATGGTCATTGGCACAGTTGGATGTGTTGCGTGCAGCTACGTCCAAACTCATTGCCAACGACGCCATGGAATTGAGTTTGCTCATTCGCGAAAACAACGATTTCGACAGCAGTTACACGAATTTAAGATTGTTTTCACATGCCGATTTACTGATTTATCAACGAAAATACGATGAGGCGTTAACTTTTTTTGACAGTATTCGCAAACGACAATTCACACATTCGTTGTACGATCAAATTTTGATGAAGCGTGCTGAAATAGCCTTAAAATATGATAACACAGACGGTGCGTTGAAATATTTGGAGGAAATTTATACCAATTATACCGATGGATTGTTGGCTGATGATGCGTTATATTTGGCAGCGCGGATTAGTGAGGATTTGTATGTTGGAACTGTAGAGACGCACGATCGTGCGTCTCTACGGATCAACACCTTATATTTGTACGAAAAATTGATTTTGGAACACCCGTCAAGTCTGTACATTCCCGATGCACGTAAGCGTTTTCGAGAATTGCGAGGACATTGATGTTATCTCAAAATAGCTCCATAGACGTCCAAATCATTCAAAATTTCAATCGCTTTTTGCACGGCTTTGTCGTTGCGCAAAGCAAATTCAATTATGCCTTTTTGATAGTAATACCGAATTACAAGTTCCAAGCCTAACACGTGTTTGATTTCATCTTTGTTTTTGTTCATATCCGTATCTTTATCGTGAAAAAGTTGGGTTTTTAAATGTTCTAAATCTTTTTTAATAGCGTCGAAATATTTTTCTTCTTTGGCTGCTTTTTCAAGTTCTTCTAAAATTATTTCGGTTTGTGTTTTGTAATCTGTATCTTTATCGCTGAGGTAGGATTTAAATTCATTGAAAAGATGGTCGGAAACCACAAATTCCGATGGTTTTGGAAGGGTTTTATGTTTATGATGATATAAATTTGCGAAATCGAAAAAATGATATTTGATAAAAAGCGTTGCGGTGATATGGCTCATGATTTTGGGTTCAATTTCGATGTCCGGTTCGATGCCATCGCCATCGTAAACCACGCGTCCGCCTTTGGTTTTGAAAGCCGTTCGCAAAGAATCAGGCACCTTTTTTGCACGACCTTCATCGTCTCTATCTGCATAATCTAAAGCTTGCACACAACGTCCGCTGGGAATGTAATATTTTGCTGTGGTAATTTTCAATTGTGCGTTGTATTCAAGCGGAAGAATATTTTGTACCAAGCCTTTTCCAAACGAACGTTGACCAACAATCACAGCTCTGTCGTAATCTTGCAAAGCTCCTGCAACAATTTCCGAAGCAGAAGCAGATGTCCTATCAATCAACACAACGATAGGAATATTGCGGTCTATGGGTTCGTTACGTGTGCTGAACGATTGGTTCCGTGCCTCCACTTTGCCTTTCATGCTCACTATGGGAAGTCCCCTATCTACAAACAAATTGACGATATCGGTGGCTTCGTTCATCAATCCGCCGCCGTTTCCGCGAAGGTCTAAAATCAGCGAGGTTGCACCGTCTGCTTTGAGTTTGAGAAAGGCTTCTTTCACTTCATTAGCCGCTCCTTCAGTAAAACCATCGAGTTTGATATAGCCCACATGGTCTGCAAGTATAGCAAAATAACTCACATTTTTGAGTTTGATGGCTTCACGTATCAACGTTTTTTCAATCGGCTTGTGTTCGCCAATTCGTTGAATAGTAAGGGTTAAGGCTGTGTTTGCTTGTCCTTTCAACAAGGCGCTCACGTCATCGTTCGTACGATTGGTAAGGTCGGCACCATTAATCGCAAGGATTTGGTCGCCCACCATAAGTCCGGCTTTATGTGCAGAGTATCCTTCGTGAATTCCCGAAATAAAAATCTTTCCATCACGCGACATGATGAGTGTTCCGATGCCTTCGTAAGAACCTTCGGTAAACAATCTAAGGTCTTCGATATTAGCTTCGGGAATATAGACCGTGTAGGGATCTAAACTCTGCAACATAGCGTCGATTGCGGTTTTTATGAGTTTCCCGGGTTGAGTTTCATCCACATAATGCAAGTGCAATTGTTTGTAGGTTGTGGAAAAAATTTCTAAATTCTTCAAAACTTCGAACGTTTTATCGTTTTGATTTTGCGAAAAACCTGCGATTTTAACAATTAGCAAAAAATACAACAGGAAAACGGACTTTTTTAGGGGCATTTTTATCATGGGTAAATTTTTCAGAATTACAAAGATACGAAAAATTTTGTTAAAGTTTGTTAAGTTTTAACACTTTTTAACTTAAATTTTTGAAAGCGTGGCTTTTTTGTTTTTAACTTTGCAGCGGAATATCTAAAAAATACAATTATTATGAAAACAAAAAACATGGTTAAAAAAATATCGATATTGAAACCTTGTTTGTTTTTGATTTTTCTCTGTATTAACAGTGTTTTCAGCGGACAAGACATCGACCGAATTTTGAATTCCAAAGCGTTTTCGCATAACGGTTCGGTAGTTTTGAATGCGATGAGTAATTTTGGACAAAATTCTTCAAACTCTTTTACTTATGTGCTTTTCGGACATTATACTCCTGAATTTTTTGGAATTGCATTGCCGTTTTCGATGATGTACAGTAATCAAAAATTTTCGTATGGGCAACCGTTTAGTTCTTGGCAATTCGCTCCGTCATATCGATGGATTCGTACACAATTTGGTGAAGCTAATGTTCAATTTTCGCCGTATAGTCTTTCAGGGCATCGATTTCGTGGTGCTGTGATAGACGTAAAACCGAATCCACATTGGGAGATTACTGCGTTATACGGTCGTTTGAACGATTATCGAAAAGCCGATAGCAACGGACAAAATGGGTCGCTATTACGCTTGTGCTATGGTGCAAAAATTGCTTACAACAGTTCAACGTACAGCGTTAGCAGTTCGTTTTTCAAAGCTAAAGATGTTACACATGCAACGGTTGATTTGGCACCTCAGGAAAATGTTGTTCTTGCTTTTTCTGGACATTGGACACTCACTAAAAACATTCGTGTATCAGGCGATTTGGCAAGTTCTGCGTTGACAAAAAATACCAACGATGAACGTGTTCATTCCGATTTTAAAATTCCGAATTGGGTTGGTTTGTGTTTGCCTTATCGCTTGTCGACATCTGTTTTTCATGCTTACAAAATTAATATTGGATCGCCGTTTTTGAACGTCGGGTATGAATATGTTGCACCACACTACCATAGTTTGGGAGCACATTATTTCACCAACGATTTCGAAAACTTCACTGTTAACGGTTTACATAAATTTCGAAACATCGCTATTGGCGGACGTTTCGGCGTTCAGAACGACGATCCGAAAAATCAAAAAATCAATTCTAATCGACGATTTGTATATGCCGCAAATCTCGACTACAGCGGAAATTCGCGTATTTTCGGACAGCTCAATTATTCAACCTTCCAAACAATTTCCCGCGTGGAAAGATTTCTCACAGAATTCGAGAATACTAATTCTTACGCAAGTTTAGACACTATCGTTTTTCGAAAAGTGGAGCAACATGGTGACATAACAATCGGTTATCGTTTCCGTGAAAACGAACATTCGCAACAGCAAATTCAATGGTTTGTTTCCATGCAAAGTGCTTCACAAAACGGACGTTTCATAACTTCGTCAATGAATTATGCATGGTCGCAAAAGGGCGGAAAAAATCTGGGTGCTTCGGCGTTTTTACATCACGACGCATTTGCTGATGAAAGTCGATCGTCATTTGGATTAACCGCCTTTTTTGGCAATACGTTTTCAGAAAAACACGGACATTGGCGAATAACTGTTTCCGAAACTTTAGACATCTATAATCGCCGAAATAGTCTTATTCTGAAAGCCTCTACTTCCTATGTTTTTCGAAAAAAACACCCCATACAAATGCAGTTTTCACAACGCTTCGGCAAAGACTATTCGGCGATGGTGAGTTTCAGTTATGGCTACTCGTTTGGGCGATAATTTATCGAAAATTTAATAAAACCATATCAAAACTATCAAAAACAATTATCCGAAATTTTAACAAAAAGAATTTTGTCAGTCAGAAAAAAAATTGTAACTTTGTAGAAAGTTTCAAAAGAAAATTAGGAAAATATCTTTTAGATATTTCTAAGTTGATATTCGGAGGTGCTGTAATTGCAGGGATTATGAGAGAAAGCATAAGCCTCGTTTATGTGGTGCCAGTGGGAATTTTTGCTGCTCTGACAATTGCTTTTTCTGGTTTTTTATTAATAAAACAAACAATTATTAATAAAACAAACAAAAATAAAATAACTATGGAACTCCTTATTCTTTTTGGATTACTTGGAATTGCTGGCTTTGTAGGGTCTATCTATATTCATTTTTCGGGTAGAAAAAAAAACAACTCTACACACTAACGAAACAATCAACACAGATTAAAAGAATCTTAAGGTAAACTTATTTAGTTTGTCTTTGCAGGTTACGAATCACTCAGAGTCTCCATACGAGATTATAAATTATCTCCGAAATAACTAAATTATTTTTGAATCTATCAAATATTTTTGAAAAATTTCGTATCTTTGCATAAATTAACATCATTATGAAAAAATTTCTAACCTTTCTAATCATTGCCTCAATAGCGATTGTTTTCGTGCTTTGCAAAAAATACATTCCCGTCACAGATGTGGTGTTGAGTCAAAGTGTTGCTACACGAATAGTTGGCGACAGGTTCACGCTTGATGCAACTGTGTTGCCTAACAATGCCACCAACAAAGCAGTGCTTTGGATAAGCAGTACCCCTGCTGTTGCTACAGTCTTTGATGGCACAGTAACCCCCCTAATTATAGGCACTACCACGATAATTAGCGTCACCAGAGATGGCAACAAAATGGCACGTTGCTCTGTAACTGTAATTCCGGCACAAAGTTGCAATACTGCCGTTCCCGGTTGGGGCAATAATTTAGGCACAGTTACTCGTGGTACGGATGAGTGGAAAATTTCGGGCAGTGGTATCACTCAAGTTTGGTCTGATGCTGTAACTGCTACCGGTTGTGACAAAGAAAGTTTTGCAGGTGGCGATGACGGTAATTTTAATGCTGATTGTCGTTCCAATCCCGATTTTCCTGGAGATTTTTTTTCTTGGTGTGCAGTTTATCGTTTTCAAGATCTGCTTTGCCCTGTGCCTTGGCGTGTTCCTACGACACAGGATTTTGTTGATTTAGATATTGCTATGGGTGGTACAGGGAGTACTCGAATAGATTTGGAATTTGTTACTTCTAAATATCTCAATTCTGCTATTTGGAATGGTGCTTACGGAGGTTACTGCACTTTGGGTGGCACGCTGTATGATCAAGGTTCATGGGCAGGCTATTGGTCACAGTTGACAGACATTCACAGTGTAGGATGTGGGCTAATCTTAAACTTCACTTCTACTGGGTCAATCAGCATGTCTCGCACCATCGTCAAAGCCCACGGGCACACGCTTCGCTGCGTTCGTTAAAATTTACATTACGGCACAGGATCATACCCTTTGCCTCCCCAAGGATGGCAACGTGAAATTCGTTTCAAAGTAAGCCAAAAACCTTTGAAAACACCATATTTTCGGAAGGCTTCAATCCCATACTCCGAACATGATGGAACAAACCGACAACTTTTCGGAAACCACGGCGAAATCGCATATTGATACACACGAATTAAAAAAATAAACGGCGCTGTTAACCATTTTTTCATTTGATTTTTTCTAAAAGTTTGGGCAAATGTTCCTCTACAAATGCGTAATCGGGGACTTTTGACGATGCATAAATTATGGCTAACGAATAAATATTTGATCCCATGCCGTTGAGCAAAGTCGAAACGGGCGTCCGCGCCAGCAAATGTTTGTGCTTGCGATAAACCTCACGAATTAGGCGTTTGGTGCGGTTTCTGTCAACGGCGCGTTTTTGAAAACGTTTAGGGACTGAAATTAATATTTTTGGTAAGGGTTGAAAATTTTCCGCCCCTACGGTTTCGTCCATATGCGAACGTAGGTATTTCACCGTGAAACCACCCGAACGACGGGCTTCTCCATTGGCAAATAGTTCATCAATGCAATTTTTTGAGCAAAGGCGTTCCGATTTCGGAAACGTGGCATTCATGTTATTTTTTGGCTTTGGCTAATGCTGTTAAATAAGCGTCAATAGCAGCTGTCATCGAAGGAAACTCCGGCGTTGGCGCAGAAATTTGCAACTTCAACCCGGCTTTTTCAACGGCTTCGGCAGTGGCCGAGCCAAATGTTGCAATCACCGTTTGAGCTTGTCTGAATTTTGGAAAGTTATCCAATAACGATTTGATTTCAATCGGACTGAAAAACACCAACATATCAAACTTCGTGATTTTCAAATCCGATACATCATCCGGCACTGTGCGATAAAATTTAGATTTCGTAACTTTGTATTTGGATTTTTCCAAAGCCTTAGGCAAATCTGTTTTCCCAACGTTTGAGGTTGGAAACAAGTAATTTTCAGTACGATGTTTATGAATTAAATCCATCATCGCCTGAAGCGATTGGTTTTTTGGGAAAAAGATTTTACGTTTCCGATATTGAACGTAGTTTTGCATGTAAAGTGCTGTGGCTTCCGAAGTACAGAGGTATTTCATTTCAATCGGAATTTCGACACGCATTTCTTTGGCCATGCGAAAATAATGATCAACAGCATTTTTGCTTGTTAAAATAACGGCCGAATAATCTAAAAGATTGATGCGTTCTTTACGAAATTCTTTGGCTGGAACACCTTCTATTTTGATGAATTTTCGAAAATTTAAATCGAAATTAAATTTTTCTGCCAAATCTTTGTACGGTGATTTTTCGCCTTCTTGTGGTGCCGGTTGAGAAATCAACACGCTTTTTATTCTTGTTGATAATGTTTTTTTCGCCATAATTCTTTGTTTGTCTCTTGCTTAATTGCTGATTTACGACATTAAAATTTGGTTCAAAACCACATAAGCCAAAAGGTAATATCCGATTTCGAAGGAGCAAAGGTACAAAAAATTATGGACATACGAAAATTTTGTTAACGATTTAATAATAAAAAAACTCCGAACTCCGCGCCAAATGAACCCTACTGCTAATAAAAAAATCATTACATAAACTGCTCCCGTTTGAAGCCAAGAATTGTCAAAATAAGACTCGCAAAAGAATACTATTAACAGTAACGGCAAACAAACCAACGCCAAACTTGCATTAAACACAAATAAATTCAACAAATACTGACTAGCGGCAGTTTGTTCTTTGAAAATCCATGCACTGATTTTTACAAAGACCACCTTAGCCAGATAAAGCAATCCCACACCAGCCATCACTAGCTCATAGGTAAAACTGGTTTCGAACTCTAATATCGTCCAAAATCCAAGTGTCATGTCGATCTGAAACACGGACATCGAAAAACAAAACAATATCAGAATAATAAGTGGAAAAAAAAGTTGTTCTGAAAAAACATCACCATCTCTTGTTAGTCGGCCTAAACCGCGATTTCCGAAAAGCGCACCGAATATTTGTCCTACACGTTTGATATGAAAACTCATCAACCATATAAACAACACAAAACAAAAAAACAGTAACACAGAAAACCACATATTATAGGGGTCGAGCATTCTATCTTCAATGTTGATCGGTTTAAGCAGATGTCCGTCGAATATCGAAATTCGTTCAAAGGTACCAGTATCAACCTTTTCCGTAAGTTCTAAAAGCGGTGAGGAAAACGTTTCATCACTGCCTTGTATGGAAAATACAGGAGTTTCGAAAAAAGTGGTGGTGGTATCGGTTGGCATAATATTTACAAAGATACAAAAAAATGTGAATACGTACAGTTACCGCAGTGTGGTTTGTGCCAATGCGTAATCCTCCGGAATACCAATATCTATGAAATAATCTTGTGATTCGAATGCTAACAAATTCAAGGAACTTGTATACTTTTCCAAGATGTCTTTTTCGAACGAAAATTTTTTAGCAGGAGCTAATTTTTTTACGATTTCAGGATTGATGAGCATAACACCAACGTTGATAAAACCTTCATTTAATGTTTTTTTTTCTTCAAATTTGATGATACGGTTTTGACTTCGTCGAGCTCGCACTTCGTGCTTCGGTTGTTCTAAAACTACACTTCCGTAACGATCGAAGTGGTGCATTTTTTTTACGGCCAAAACCATGTCGGCATGATTCTTGTCGTAAAAATTTGCCATTTCGGGAATATTTACTTTGCAAATCGAATCCCCATTTAAAAATGCAACAACCGAAGACTTCAATAAATTCAAGCTTTTTAGGAGGGCTCCACCTGTTCCGAGCGGTTCGTCTTCGATCGAATATAGCAATTCCATATCCTTGTAAGAATGTCCAAAATAATCCGATATAACTTCATGTTTGTAACCTGCGCAAAGCACCACACGTTGAATATTTTGATGTTTGCAATAATCCAATACATAAGCTAAAAACGGACGTCCTGAAACGTCTGCCATAGGTTTTGGCAAGTCTGAAATGACTGACTTCAGACGGGTTCCAAGCCCTCCGACCAAGATTGCAGCTTCGGTTATCGAATGGTCCATGTGCATAAACCGTGTTTAGTAAATTGAAAGGGATGAACGTCGCATTGTTGTTTACTTAATGCTTCTATTACGCGGTATCGCGAGTTTTCAGGGCAATAAAAGAAAATATATCCACCTCCGCCTGCTCCGGAAATTTTTCCGCCGGTTGCACCTGCACGCATGGCTGTTTCGTAGATTTTTTCAAATAAATCCGTTGAAATGTTGTCTGCCATGCGTTTTTTGTACTCCCAACCTTCATTTAGAACATTGCCGATTTCGTTCAGATTTCCTTTAAGCAACGCCTCTTTCATGGTGGTGGCTTGAACTTTGATTCGGTGCATGGCATCAATGGATTTCTCGTTTTTCGAAGAGACGTTTTGTTGTTGCTGTTTGATGATTTCGCTGGAATCGTGTGAAGTTTGAGTGTAAAATAACACCAAATTATTCGCTAATTCATCTACATATTTGGCCTGAATGCGAAGTGGATTAATGATCACTTTATCATCTGCAAAAAACTCCATAAAGTTGAACCCTCCGAAGGTTGCCGCATACTGGTCTTGTTTTCCACCGGCCATTTGCAGGTCAATACGTTCGATGTTGTAAGCCAAATGTGCAATGTCATACTCGCCCAACGGCAAATTTAGCCATTCTGCGAAAGCACCAACCACAGCCACCGTCAGCGTTGAAGAAGTTCCCAATCCCGAGCCTGGAGGTGCATCAATATAGGTAGAAAGTTCAAATCCGCAAGGTTTCATGCCAAAATCTCTGACCATGCAATTATAAACTGCTTTTTGCAATGCGCCTTTGCCGTCGGTTGGGATTTGGTGTAGAGACACGCTGTCGTGCGTTTCTACAGTTATGTCATATTCTAAAATCACATTTTGATCCTCCAACCGTATGATAATTTTGTCATCATTTCGTGGAATAATCGAAGCATGTGCATAACGATTGATCGTTGCGTTCAAAATTGCGCCGCCGAACAAATCGGAAAACGGCGAAACATCGGTGCCGCCACCGGCGAGACCAAGACGTAGGGGGGCTTTGCTGCGGATAATCATTTTTTTAGTTTATAAAGTTTGTAAAGTTCTTAAAGTTTATAAAGTCATCAGTATTTTTGTCATCGTGTTCCACTGAAAACGTTTGCGTTGTTCGTTCAATGTTTCTGTAAAAAATTCGGGATTTTTGGTTTCGAAAAAATCGACCAAAGCGTCGGCAATGGCTTGTGGATTAGGTGTTACAACGTAACCTGATTTTCCGTCGGGAACCAATTCGGCGAGACCGCCAACGTTGGTTACCAACATCGGTTTTGTGAAATGATAGGCAATTTGTGTTACGCCACTTTGCGTAGCATCGCGATAAGGAAGTGCTATCAAATCTGCAACACAGAAGTAATTCGCGACTTCATTGTCGGGAACAAAATCGGTTTTCAGAATGATTCTATCGTGAAGATTATGCTTTTCGATGAGGTCTAAATAAGGTTTGGAATCCTCGTAAAATTCGCCGGAAACAATAAGTTTGACAGGGATTTTTTTCAAACGTTCATCGGCAAAAGCTTCCAGCAATAAGTCTAAACCCTTGTAATGGCGAATAAATCCGAAATAGAGGAGATAACGAAAATCATTCGACAAATTCATATTTTGCAAAGCCTTATCGCGAGAAATCGCAGCGCCGAAATTGTCGAACATCGGGTGAGGACTCAAAACACAGGGCTTTTGAGAAAACTTTTGTATATCGGATTTAACCGATTGACTCATAGCAATGAATGCATCTATCGGTTTTACAAAATATTTCGACAGTGGTGTATCGTAAAAATGCTTTTCGTGTGGAACCATATTATCCACGATTGACACAATTTTGGTGTGTTTGTTGCGTTTTGCCAATCGTGCAATTGTTCCGAAACATGGCGCCATAAATGGTATCCAATATTTGATGATGAGCAAATCGGGGTTTTCTTTGCAAATGCAACGCCCGATTTTCAGCCAATTCAGTGGATTAATAGAGTTTACACAACGCTTTATCGTCAGATTTTTTGGTGCTTCGCCCGATGAATATTGAGTTTTTCCCGGAAATAATAGTTTGGGATATTGTAATGAAAATGTCAAGATTTTTACCTCATGTCCTTCGTCTTGAAACTGTTTTGCCAAACGTTCGTTGAATGCTGAAAGTCCTCCTCGAAAAGGAAACGCAGAGCCTAATATGTAGATTTTTTTTGGCATATAAATTGCAAAGATACGAAATTTTGTTGAATTAACTCTGTTGAGGGCTTGCACCGTTGTATTTTTTTTCGTATCTTTGTAAAAAAATCAAAACAACATGAAAAAACTCCTAATTTCAATTTTCTGCTTCGCAGCATTATCGCTTTTTGCACAAAACACGCCTGTAACAAAAGCAAATTACGATTTAGCAGCGCGATTTTCGCCTGAAAAAGTTAATAAAATGGTGTTTTCTACAACTGTATCGCCGAATTGGCTCAAACATTCAAACCGATTTTGGTATGAGTATAGCACGCCTGAAGGTAAACGCTTTTATATTGTAGACGCCAATACAGGTACAAAAAGAGATTTGTTCGATCCTGTACAAGTGGCTGCAGATGTAATGATGGTGGTAAAAGATCCGTTTGATGCTCAATACCTGCCTGTTCAAGATCTGAAATTTATCGACAACGAAACCAAAATCCGTTTCGGTATCAGAAGCAGTTTGGACGAAGATAAAAAAGAGCCTATCGAAGGCGATTCGCAGGACAACAGGAGAGGCGGTAGTAGCGCACGAAAAGAGAAAAAAATCTTTTGGTTTGAATATGATTTGCAATCGAAAAAACTGACGGAATTAAAAGATTTTGATCCTGAAAAAAAGTTTCCGACTTGGGCCAATATCTCACCTGACGGGGAAACCGTGCTATTTATGAAACATGATCAACTTTATTGGATGGACAAAGAAAATTTTGAAAAAGCCCGAAAAAATGATAAAGATACGACCATTGTTGAACACAAAATCACCGATGATGGAGAGGAACATTTTGCTTGGGGCTCTATCACACGTGGCGAAACGAATGTGGACAGAAAGAAAAATAAAGATAACCGATATCCCGTTTATGCCGTTTGGTCGCCCGATTCCCGACATTTTGCCATTATTCGTAGCGATGAGCGCCATATTGAAGATTTGTGGGTAATCAATAGTCTTGCCGAACCGCGTCCGACTTTGGAAACCTACAAATATCACATGGCGGGCGAACCCAATGCTGCAAAATACTATCTTTATCTTTTCGAAAATGCCGGAAAAACCTCGAAAGTGGTGGATGTTTGGGCGTTTAAAGATCAAACCATAGACTTTTTTCGCAAACCCATTTTGCAAAAAGACCGCAATAATGACTATAACTCCCCTGTTTGGCTTGGCTATAACGACAAATTTTACATGCAGCGTACCAGTCGCGATTTAAAGCGAATTGACATTTGCGAAGTTGATGTAAATACAGCCACAGCAAAACCGATTATTGAAGAGCGTTTGAACACTTACGTGGAACTTCGTCCATTGCGACTTATTGAAAATACAGGCGAATTGATTCATTGGAGTGAGCGCACCGGCTGGGGTCATTGGTATCTCTACGATTCGAAAGGCAATCTCAAAAACGCGATTACGTCCGGCGATTTTCATTGCGAAAGCATTGCAGGTATAAATCCGAGAACGCGCACATTGTTTTTTAACGCAATGGGTCGTGAAGCCAATGAAAACCCCTATTATCAACATCTTTACAGCGTAAGATTAGATGGTTCGAATCTAAGGCTTTTGAACAAAGGCGATTATTTCCACACGGTAAGTATGAACGACGAATGCACGCATTTTGTAAACAATTATTCGCGAGTAAATACCATTCCGAAATCGGATCTGATGGATGTTAACGGCCGTGTGATTACAAATTTGGAAACAACCGATTTATCAAGGCTTTTTGAAGCCGGATATAAATTTCCGGAACCGTTTAAAGTGAAAGCGTCTGATGGCATCACCGATTTGTATGGTGTGATGTATAAACCGTTTGATTTCGATTCGACGAAACTTTATCCGCTCGTGCAATACGTGTATCCCGGACCCCAAACGGAAGCCATAGAATTCGCGTTTACCAAACGATTGGACCGAACAGATCGATTGGCACAAATGGGTATGATTGTGATTTCTGTCGGAAATTTGGGCGGAAGTCCGCATCGCGGAAAACGCTATCACAACCACGGTTACGGCGATTTGCGCGACTACGGTTTGAAATGCAAAGTCGTGGCAGCACAACAATTGGCGGCGCGTCACAATTATATCGACATTAATAAAGTAGGTATTACGGGCATGTCGGGCGGCGGATTTATGAGTACGGCAGCAATTTTGAAGTATCCTGATTTTTTCAAAGTGGCTGTGTCGAATTGCGGAAATCACGACAATAACATCTATAATCGCTGGTGGAGCGAGAAACATCACGGCATTTTGGAAGAAATCGTGCAAGATAAAAAAGATACTACCGGAACAACATTCGACACGATTTTCAAATACAACATGCCCACCAACCAAAGTTTGGCAAAAAATCTAAAAGGAAGATTATTATTAACCACCGGAGAAATCGACAACAACGTACATCCTGCTGCCACCATGCGAGTAGCACATGCGTTGATCAAAGCCAACAAACGTTTCGATATGTTTATTTTCCCGACGATGCGCCATTCCTACTCCAACAACGATATGACCGAATATTATTTTTGGATGATGGCCGATTATTTTTCGGAACATTTGATTGGCGATAGCGAAATGAAACAGACGGATATTCGGCAGATGAATTATTAACCGTAGGGGCGCGGTCTACGCGCCCTTGTTGGCAAATATTAATAGGGCGGGCGAACCCCGCCCCAACACAGAAACAAAAATAAAAAAGCAATACAACAAATATGACCCCACATCAACGTATCGCCGAAGTCGGCAAATTAGTCGGCAACACCCCCATGGTGAAAATCACCTACAAATACAAAGGCAAAACGAATACGATTTTTGCCAAATTGGAGTATTTTAATTTCAGCGGAAGCATCAAAGACCGCATGGCGTTTCACATTTTGAGCAAGTCGTATGCCGAAGAGCTGATAAAACCGGGAGATCACATTGTTGAAGCCACCAGCGGCAATACCGGTATTGCGTTTTCGGCACAAGGTCGTGCTTTAGGGCATCCGGTTGTGATTTATATGCCTGATTGGATGAGTAAAGAACGCATATCGCTTATTAACAGCTACGGTGCGGAAATTCGTTTGGTGTCGAAAGAGGAAGGTGGTTTTTTGGGTAGCATTGCACGTGCGGAAGACATGGGCAAAAATCAACAAAACGTGTTCTTGCCATGTCAATTCGACAATACGTTGAATTGCGAAGCACATTTTAAAACGACAGGGCCTGAAATTTGGGCACAATTACACAACGTTGGTTTAATCCCTGAAATTTTTGTAGCCGGCGTAGGCACAGGCGGAACGGTGATGGGCGTGAACGAATATCTAAAAAAACGCAATCCGAATGCTAAAGCGCATCCACTTGAGCCTTCGAATTCGCCAACGATGTCGACAGGACACTGTGTCGGAAAACACCGTATTCAGGGCATTTCCGACGAATTTATTCCTTCGATTGTAAAGTTAAACCAATTGGATAAAATTGTTGAAGTGGATGATGGAGATTCGATTATTATGGCGCAAAAATTAGCGACAGTGCTGGGATTAGGCGTTGGTATTTCGTCGGGGGGAAACTTTTTGGGCGCTGTAAAATTGCAACAGGAAAATCCCGACGCCAATGTAGTAACCATATTTTCGGATTGCAGCAAAAAGTATTTATCTACCGATTACAACAAACAAGAGCCTGTGAAAGACGATTTTTGGTCGTCCGATATTGAATTGATTTCCAAAGAAGCTATCTTGGTTTCACGAGACGATGTGGCCAAGCAGATAATTTAGTCTAATTTATTCCTCCGTCGGTTGCACTTTCGAATAATTTCTCCATTTCTCTAAAACTCTTGCAAAATCTGCAGGTAATTCGGAATCGAAATTCATGTTTTGTTTCGTTGTCGGATGAATAAACCCCAGCGTTTTTGCGTGTAACGCATGACGAGGAATCATCTCAAAACAATTCTGAACAAATTGCTTGTATTTAGTGTAAATTGTGCCTTTCAGAATTTGATCGCCTCCGTAAGTTGCGTCATTAAACAACGGATGTTTGATATAGCGCAAATGCGCACGAATTTGATGAGTGCGGCCGGTTTCAAGCACACACTCGATGAGGGTTACATAGCCAAAACGCTCCAAAACTTTGTAATGCGTCACAGCGTGTTTACCATAATCACCATCGGGAAATACAGCCATGACTTTTCGGTCTTTGAGACTACGTCCCACATTTCCGACAATTGTACCTTCATCCTCCTGAAAATCGCCCCAAACAAGTGCCCAATATTTTCGTTCAACCGTATGATCGTAAAATTGTTTGGCTAAAAACGATTGTGCAGTTTCATTTTTGGCAATGAGTAAAAGACCCGATGTGTTTTTGTCGATACGATGCACCAAACAAGGTTTTGAAGTAGGATCAGTGGTTTGAAAATAGTAAGCGAGAGCATTCACCAGTGTTCCGTTGCGATTTCCGAAACCCGGATGAACAACCATTTCCGGAGATTTATTGATAATTAAAATATCATCATCTTCGTAAACAACATTCAATGGAATATTTTCGGGAATAATCTCCGTTTCATGCGGTGGATAGGCCATCACGACACTAATGATGTCGCCGGGTTTCACTTTGTAATTCGGCTTCACAGGAACTTCATTCACCAAAATATTTCCGGCATGAGCCGCGTTTTGAATTTTGTTTCGCGTAGCATTTACCAATCGAACCATCAAAAATTTATCAATACGAAGCGGTGATTGCCCTTTATCTACAACAATTCGATGATGTTCATAAAGATCCTGTTCGTCTTCTTGAAGTTCTATATCTAAGTCTTCGGCCATTGTTTTTTCTTGCAAAGATACAAAAAAAATCATAGTTCACCTTTTTTTCGATTTTTTTTGTATCTTTGCAAAACTATTAATCCATTAAAAAGCCCAGCACATGAAACATTTTTTTACTAATTTTTTCTTTTTTCTTTTCCTTTTTCTTACCTATCACGCAGATGGACATCATTCCCATAGCCACACGTATCCCGACACGCTTATTCACGGCACCCGCTCCCGCCCCAATGGCGATCGCTTGCTGAGAGAATCCATGGTTTTATCCTCCGAAAAACATCTACAAATAAAAGGTTTTAGCGATTACCAGCCCGACACGGCAGATGAAAACACCGTTGGAAACGTAGTTTTGCGTGTAGCC
>WRCN01000006.1 GCA_009783885.1 Bacteroidales bacterium
AAAATCTATACTCCCCTCTTCTTTTTATCCTACTCTTGTTGTTTTCTAAGACTGGCGAGAAACCGCCGTTTTTTCAAAAAAGCATACAAAGGTACAACTTTTTTTTCAAATAAACAAGTTTTTAGAGATTTTTTTTATATGATCGGGAATAGTCAATTATTATTTCTGAAGACGTGATAATCAAAAACTAACAACAACCTTCGCCACCGGATTAAACCGAAACTTAGCGCCATCTGAAAGGCGAGTGCAGATGAAGTTTTTTCGCAGACGTTCGCCTTTTTCGAATAAACTGCCATTGTACTTGAAACGCGCTCTGGGCGGAAGTTGTTCAATGGTCATTTCATTTTCAGGACGCTTTCTCAAATTGTAACGTTCCAAAACTCGCATCAATTGCGAATCTGAAGCTGTAGAAGCAGGCATTTTTGTCATGTAATGTTGCAATGCCAAACGAATATCGTCCGGAAAAATTTCCAAGTGTATAAATCGCTGAAGCAGACGTCGGAAATAAGTTTTCCACTCATTTCCGTGCGCTCGTGCGCGAGGTCCGTCGTTCACAAACACCAATAAATGCGCATATTCGTGTAAAAATGTAATTAAAAAAGCATAGTTATTCAAATCGCCGTTAACTGTAATTTTGTGAAATTCGTCAATTTTTTGTGCCGCACGATAATCGCCAAACACACCTTTTCTCGGTGCCATCCAACCCAAATGAATCGGGTATTTTTGAAGTAAAATCACCACCTCATCAAGCGCTTTTTCGGGAATAAACGGCATTAAACTTGTTCGCAAATCGTAACGTTTTTTCATGATTATTGATCATTATTTAGCGCCTTTTGGCATTGCTTACCGGTCGCCCTTTTCTATCGTGCTTCGGACAATCGCAATTGTCTGTTTTTCCGCTTGGTGCCTTGCGCTTGTTCGGATAGTATGTTTTCGTTTTTTTCTTTGAAGTGCACGAAGTGGTAGATGTAAAACACAGCGATAAACCAAAGAGGAACAGAAGATATTTTAGGAATTTGAACATAAATTATCAATTACGAATTACGAATTTGTGATTGTCATTCCGAGTACAGCGAAGAATCTGTTTGCTAACGGATGTCTCGCCTTGCTCAACATGGCATCGGTTATTTTAATTGCTTTTCTGCGAATTTCCGCGTTTCTATATCGGTTTCTGTCAAAATTTCCAATGTGATATTTTTTTCGAAAGGGATACTTTTCAAACAATTTTCAATCAAATTAGACATTTGTAAAAAGCCGATTTTGTCTTGCAAAAATGCTTGCACGGCAATTTCATTCGCTGCATTCAAAACACAAGGTGCATTTCCGCCTTTACGCCCTGCATCGTAGGCTAATTGAAGATTTCGGAATGTTGAAACATCCGGTTTCTCAAACGTCAATTGTCCGATTTGTGCAAAATCAAATCGCGGATAATGTGTTGAAAGTCGCTCTGGGTAAGCCATTGCATATTGTATCGGTAATTTCATATCGGGCAGTCCCAATTGCGCTTTAATCGACCCATCGGTGAATTGAACAGCCGAATGTATGATCGATTGCGGATGAACGACCACTTCGATTTGGTCAAAATTCACATCAAACAACCATTTGGCTTCAATCACTTCGAGCCCTTTGTTCATCAGGGTTGCTGAGTCTATGGTGATTTTTTGTCCCATCGTCCACGTGGGGTGCTTCAAGGCTTCGCGTTTAGTGATGTGTTGCAATTCCGCTATTTTTTTCCCTCGAAACGGACCTCCCGAACTGGTCAAAATCAATTTTTCAATCGGATTCGTATACTCTCCGCACAAACATTGAAAAATCGCCGAATGTTCGGAATCTACAGGTAATACAGGAACTTCATGTTCGAGTGTTAGTGTAGAAATTAATTCGCCTGCAACCACTAACGTTTCTTTGTTTGCCAATGCAATCGGTTTATTGGCTTTGATAGCGTGAATCGTCGGTAATAAGCCGGCAGAGCCGACAATAGCCGTTAACACCATATCCACCGTGTGCATTTCTACAACTTCATTCAAGGCTTTAGAACCTGCAAAAACCTTGATGTCATGAGGTTTCAATGCTTCACTTACATTTTTATAGTAGGCTTCGTTACCGATAACTACGGCATTCGGATTGTACCGGATAGCCTGTTGCACCAGCAATTCCCAATGATTTTGAGCCGTTAGAACTTCCGCTTCAAAATGCTCTGGTTGCTCGGAAATCACTTCTAAAGTCTGCGTTCCGATAGAGCCTGTTGAGCCTAATATGGCGATGCGTTTTTTCATACGTAAATATTTATTTTATATTAAGGTCGTATGGAGTTTTTACGTCTTTGGATGAACATTTGTACATGTGGGGTTCATTAAAATGCGATATAATCTCTCGGATTTACAGGAGACCCGCTGTACCAAAGTTCAAAATGCAAAACTGGCCCTTTATAGCCCTCGCCCGAGTTGCCGATAAATGCAATCGGTTCACCCGCTCTAACATAATCGCCAACGCGTTTCAAAACGGCAGAATTATGTTTGTAAATCGAAAGCATATTATTTTCGTGCTGAATGGCGATCACATATCCGCCTTCTACTGTCCATTCCGATGAAACCACCGTACCATTTTGAATAGCTTTAATCACATCATTCTTTTTACCGGTAATATCTATTCCAAAATGCTTGTTGTAAGCATCAAAATCGGCTATAATCGTGCCTTCTAGAGGAACATAAAACAACTTTCTTAAAGAGGATTGTGTATTGAAAACAGTTCCTAAACGTATGGGTTCTCCTATGTTTTCAGCACTTTCGGCTGACGGTGACCGAAGTCGTTGAATCAAATTAAATTTTTCGCCTTTTTCAACCTGTTCGCGCAGTAAATCGTCTTCTCTGGAGCGTTCATAAACAATGTTGCTGTAGTTTTGAATGATGGTCGAATCTTTGATCTCTTCAATTTCTTCAATCGGTATTTCTCCGGAAATAGCCAAATTCATGGCGTGTAAAAATTTTTCCTGAGCATTGACCAATGCTTCCAACGAATCCACTTTACTTTGATTAAGATAAGCCATCTGCACAATTTCATCTTTGGTATACCCCGGAATGAATTCGCGCAACGAAGTAAATGCAACGAGCATCAATGTTCCTGAAATCAACATAATAAATGTCATTCCAGCTATTACAAACACATTTAGTCGCGACAGTCGAAATGAAAACCTCTCTTCAAACATCTCGTTCATAATCACCAACCGATATTTATGATGAACGTTTGAAAAAATTTTATAATACCAATATTTGAAAAACCGTCCCATTATAGTTTGCAAAGATACGAAAAAAATACGATATACAAAAAAACGTTTCAAATTGTGTGTAAATTAAAAAATTTATGTATATTTGCATTCCAAAACAAATCAAATAAACAAAATCTTAAATTTATGACTATCACGCGTACCTTTGATTTACTCGCAAATTTGCAGGATAAATACTCTCACAAGGAGGATATTTTAGCACGAAAAACTAACGGGAAATGGACTAAATACAGCGTAAACCAATATGTTGAGCGCTCCCATTCGCTAAGTTACGGACTTTTATCTATGGGCTTTGAGCCCGGCGATAAAGTGATCACCATTATGGAAAATCGTCCTGAATGGAATTTTATAGACATGGCACTGACTATGGCCAAGATGGTTCATGTTCCGGTGTATACGATTCTCTCCGTTGACGACTACGCTTATATCATTGAGCATAGCGATGCCAAAATGGTGTTTATTGGAAATGAAAATTTGTACAGTCGCGTGATGCCAGCTATTGAACGATTGAAGACAAAACCACTTGTTTATACAATAAACGAGATAGAAAATACACAAAACATTTCGGAAATTTTCAAGTTGGGCAAAGAAAATGAAGCAGAAAAAGCTCCAATCATAGAAAAATACAAAGAAGAAATTTCTCCCGATGATGTTGCTACAATCGTCTATACATCAGGAACAACAGGTACTTCCAAAGGCGTAATGCTGTCTCACTGGAATCTGGTTTTTAACTTTTTGGGACACGCCGCACAACAAATCAAAAACGATTCTCACCGCATGTTAAGTTTTTTACCTTTGTGCCATATTTACGAACGTACGATGAACTACGAATATCAGAGCTTGGGCATTAGCACGTATTATGCGGAAAATTTAGGAACCATTGCTGCCGATATGCAAGATATTAAAGGAGATGGATTTTGTGCCGTTCCGCGTGTATTAGAAGGGATTTACGACAAATTGCGTGCGGCAGGAAAAGATTTGTCAGGCATCAAAAAAATAATTTATGAGTGGGCATTTTCTTTAGCAGAGCGATTTGATTATGAGAATAATTCCAAGTGGTATTGGTTTAGGTACCGTATCGCTAATAAATTAGTTTACAGTAAATGGCGGGAAAGGTTAGGTGGGAAGGAATTGTTGGTTGTATCAGGCGGATCGTCCATTCGCCCACGCATCATACGTTTGTTTTCGGCTGCTAAAATGTATATTTTTGAAGGATATGGTCTCACGGAAACGTCTCCCGTTATTGCGGTAAACAACCCCAAAGAAATGGCTATCCGCATAGGAACCGTAGGACGTATTATGGAAGGCATCGAAGTAAAATTTGCCGACGATGGCGAGATTCTTACCCGTGGTGCATGCCTAATGAAAGGATACTACAAAGATCCTGAATACACCAAACAGGTTATTGATGAAGAAGGGTGGTTTCATACCGGAGACATCGGACATATGGAAGGCGAGTATCTAAAAATTACCGATAGGAAAAAAGAAATTTTCAAATTGTCGAACGGGAAATACATTGCACCGCAATTGTTGGAAAACGCATTTAAAGAATCTGTGTTAATCGAGAACATCATCATTCTTGGAAATGAAGAAAAGTTTGCTTCGGCTATCATTTTACCTAACTTCAACTATTTGCATTTCTGGGCAAGTAAGCATAAGGTGCATTACCGCGACAATCAGAAGCTAATTGAAAACACCAAAGTACTTAATCGCATTCAGAAAGAAGTTGATAAAATCAATGAAAGTTTGGCTTCGCATGAAAAAATCAAACGATGGAAAGTCATAAAAGATGAATGGAGTATTGCAACAGGCGAACTTTCACCCACTCTCAAGTTGAAACGTGCTGTCATACATCAAAAATATGCAGATATCATTAAGCAGATATACGGTGATCATGAGAATTAAAACATAAAACGGCGGCACTTCACAGTGCCGCCAAACGTTTGGCATATTTCTAACGCTAAAAATTCGCACTAATCTTAAAGTTCAGCCGTCGCGATGTGAGATAATTCGCCACAGCATATTGTTGATTGTTAAAATCCGAAATCCACAAATACGAAATCGTATTGTTCATATCAAACAAATTAAAAATTTCCGCACTTAGCCAAAGTTCCCCAAGCCTAAAGGCTTTCACGTGATATGACAAGCCTAAATCCACACGACGATAAGCAGGCAATCGAAACTCGCCGCGCCTTTGAAGGGTTTCGAGATGCTTTAACGCATAAGGCGAACCATACGGTAATCCTGTGCCAAACACGAGATTCAGATGAGCCTTAAAATTACTGTTCATCCTCAAATAATCTTGAAAAAACAAATTGAAATTTAATCTTTGGTCAGTTGGACGTGGCACATAAGGTCCGCCATCAATACTTTCTTTTGTACTCATAATCGATAAACTCGCCCAAGATTCAGCGCCTTTCACCACTTCGCCTGCCAATCGAAAATCTACGCCCGTTGCATAACCTTTGCCGATATTTTTTGCCAAATAGCGCACGCGGACATTATCTATTTCGTATGGAATTAAATTGCTCAAAGCCTTATAGTACGCTTCAGAAGTAAGTTTAAACGGACGTCCCCAAAGTTTTAAATAGTAATCCGCACCACCCACAAAATGAATTGAGCGTTGTGATTTTATTTGGGGATTTAAGTTTCCGTCCAAATCGCGCAACTCCCTGTAAAACGGCGGTTGGTAATAAACACCGGTTGCAAATCGAAATGTCCAATCCGTGAGATTTGTTGGCGCATAAGTCAACGAAGCGCGCGGACTAACCAAAAATTCTTTATTGAAATCCCAATACGCGACTCGAACCCCCATAACTAAAGCCAGTTCCGAAGAAACTTCCATATTGTTTTGCAAAAACGCTTGATAGCGATTAGAAATCAAATGATGTTCGGATTTGAAAACATTCTGCAACAATGGTGGACGCGAAGGATTTGGAAATCCAAAATTTTCAGGCAGAGTTTGAGGATTCGGCAAAGTATATCCCATCGAATCCACCATTTTCCACTCGTTCAGGTGATCCAAAATATCCTCGCGTTGAAATTTCGCGCCCCACAACCAATACATTTTCGACGTTAAAAATCTACCTTGATAACTCAAATTGTAAATAATCGCATTCAGTTCGTTCCGTGCATGATTGAGATAAGTGCCAACACCCATCAATGTGCGAGGGTCTCCAAATTCATCGCTACCCGGGTCGGCACTGGTTTCGCTCAATATATAGGCCCCGAGAATATCAAAAAACTCACGCTCGACGGATTGAAATCCCGAAATGGTGAGGCGATGTTGCAAATTCACATGAGGTCTATAGGTTGCCGAAAAAGCACCGAACACGCTGTTAAATCGGTCGATTTCCTGCCCCTCGAAATAAATGTAAAGTCCCATGGGATTGCTGACCGTACCAAATCTTGTATGTCTCGACGATGGAATTAATTGATATTTATTCAGCGAAATATTTCCCAAAAAATCTAATTCCCATCGCGGATTCAGCGTATGAAAAACATAGGCTTGCACATCTGTAAACGAAGGTCGATAATCGCCTTTCGTTTCTAATGTTCCAAGCAAATATTGATTGGATTTTTGACGAACGCCTATTAGCCCTTTCCATTTCTGATTTTTCGACGCGCCTTCCAAATGCGCTGAAGCACCTAACAAATCTAATGAAACAGAGCCTGCGAAAGTATTCGGACGTTTATATCGAATGTCCAAAACCGAGGCCATTTTATCGCCATACTTTGCATCAAATCCTCCTGCCGAAAATTGCACCGTAGAAACTAAATCGGGATTGATAAAACTCAACCCTTCCTGTTCGCCCGAACGAATTAAAAACGGACGAAAAATTTCAACATCGTTCACATACACCAAATTTTCATCGAAGTTTCCGCCTCGTACCGAATATTGCGAACTCAATTCATTGTTGGAATTCACACCGGGCAACGTTTTGATTAGCGCCTCAATGCTATTGTTTACCGAAGGTAAATTTTTTGCCGAAAGAGGGTTAATCGCTAATCTATTAATCCGATTAGCAACAATATCCACTCCCGAAATTTCATGAATTTCAGTCGTATCCTTAGTTTGAGCTATCGTTACCGAAACACTCAAAAGGCTTAAAAGTATTGTAAAAAGACCGGTTTTAAGGTTCATACGCATCCCACTCTCGTGCTTTTTGTCGTCTTTTTTCGTCTTTTTGCTGATTCCAAATGCGCAGAAATTGCTGCCAGGCAAACGGATTCAGCAAGTTGTTCGGCATTTGTTGTCCGGCGTAATACAATTGATCTGCTCTTTGCTGAGTGAGGAGTCTGTAGTTCATTCCGGCATCCATTTTTGAATGCTTGGCACGTTCTTTGAGTTCGGATAAAAGCACATTTTTACGAGCAATCTCAAAATCATCGTCAGGCACATTTAAATTCAAAAATGCTTCGCGAAATTTTTCTTTGCTGGGCCAAGGATAAATCACCGTAACCGGCAATTCTAAAGTGTCTCTCATTAACGATTGATAAATAGTATACCGATCAGTTTCAATGGTATCGGGGATTTTTACTGTTACCGTTCGAAAACCAATGCTTGAAAATACTAACGAATCTCCGGCATACGTTACCAATGAAAAAAAACCGTTAACATCCGCCGAAGTGCCGCGATAAGTCCGTTTTACCGCTATATTAACATATGGAATCGGTTGCAGATTTTCGTTATCCATAACCACACCTGCAATTTGTACGACTTTTCGAGGACTTCCCGAAACTTGCGACATAGCGATACTGCCAAACATCGTCAAAAGCGCAAAACATGCCAATCGTTTTAAAACAGGTGAAACCATTTTGCAAAGATACGAAAAAAAAATGAAATTGCAAATAAAGAATCGTCATGTCAAGCGAAGCATAGCGTAGTCGAGAACCGAAACGAAGTGGAGCTCGGCGGAGCCACATCTCATAGCAAGGGGATTCCTCGACTGCGCTCGGAATGACGGCAAAAAAAACGGCCACTCAAAAGTAGCCGTTCAGTTTCTCGAGGTGCATTACAAACGAATAAGTCCGTTTTTATCTGCTTCCAATAAACAAGCGTAAATGCCTTTTTTGTTAATTGAACGAATGGCCTTAGCCGAGACACGCAACGTAATCCATGCGTCTTCTTCGGGTACATAAAACTTTTTTGTCTGCAAATTCGGATAAAATTTACGTTTGGTCTTGATATTCGAATGCGAAACATGATTTCCGCTGATGACCTTTTTTCCGGTTAAATCACAAATTCTTGCCATAGCTTTTACTTCTTACTTGTTAAAATTGGAGTGCAAAGATACGACTTTTTTTTGATATGACCAAATTTTCGAACGAAATTTTCTTAAAAAATGTATTTTTGCTTGTATATCAGTCAGTTTCATCATCGTTATCATCATCCAAACCGGATTGATCAAAACTTTTTCTAATGGTATTGGTTCTGAGTAAAAAATCTGTTTTTTTGCGAGAGGTAGACAAACCAAATTCATAGCTACCTCGTCCTTCTCCGCCTTTTTGCTTGCGATTCGAAGGTTTGAGCGATGTAATTAAATCGTTAAAATCGGAATCAGACGAAATCACTTGCATCAACCCATCGCTGTAAGAGAAAAAATACCATTCGCGACGGGATAGTTCAACATACAAATTAATCTCATCACCTCTTCGACTTTTTACGATTTGTAATGTTCCGTTAACATACTTGTTGATCTGATTTTGACCAATCGCTGCAACACCCAATTTTCCTATCGAAACAAACGAACGCGATGTCTCATCCCATTGCATTTTTACATCCGAAAAAAGAATGGTTTGTTCAATATTGGGCGGCAATCTTCGATACGCACCATACATCTCAATTTCTTTTTCCAAACGTTCGGCCTCTCGTTTCGAAAGTCTGGAATGAAGATAATCCACAAATTTGTCTGTATTTTGCTCTGCACCGCCTCCTTCAGCCTTTTCCAGACTTTCGGAAAATAGTTTTAGGGCTTTTTCATCAAAGAAAAACTTTAGGCCGATAACGCCATCAAAAAACGTTGTATTTCCACGATAATTGTGATACAGTGTCCCAAAATTATCCCAGCCCACACGTCCTGAATTTAGATTAAAATCAGGCGTTCCATACGATTTCAGCGAACAATCTACGGTGTTATAAACCAATCGATCGGTTTCTCTCGACTTATCGGAAGGCTCTACAATGTAAGATTTCAGAATAGTATCGTAAAATAAAACACCGCTTTTACTCATCACCTCTTTATCGGAAGATCTTATCGGCGTAAAAAATGCAGAAAACAAATCGCCTTGATTAGTCATGTAGAATCCGCTGCCTTCACGTCTGCTTGATCTGTCTTTGCTGCTAGGCTCTGCAATGGGGATTTCCACATGTTTCGGATCAATGGGAGCGTTGAAACTAAACCACGAACGCTGGTCTTCGTCTTCGCAAATGTAGTTAATTTTCGATTTTCCGGAAAATTGCAACAATCGGTCATCCGCTTTCAGAGTTACTTGTCCCAAAAAATCAAATGCAGGACTTAGCGAAAAATTATCCTCGGGTTCAATTTTTGCTGTTCCCGTACTAATTCCATTGCGATCGGGCGCTATTCTTTCAAAGTGTATCGGATGGATTTTTCCCGAAACATCTTCGTAATTATAGGTTCCGTTTGCGGTATATCGCGATCGACCTTGAATCGTAACCGTAGCGTCATAAATATCGTAGTATTGATGTTTTACATCCACCAAAAGATTAGCATTTTCAAAGGGTTTGATAACTGCATCTTTACCGATTACAATATCGCCGTGAGTGGGTTGCACTGCAATATCTGCCGTGTAAATAATTCGCACTTGTTGAATTTTGAGTTCATGGGTTTCCAAATTATATTCTGCGAGAGGCGAATTAAACGTTAATGAATCTTGTCTAGGGTTCAACGATATAAAATCCGAACCTGGCAAATCCTTGCCAATAGCAATAAGTTCGCGTAAATTCATGTTATCCAACTGTTCGTTGGTATATGATGATTTTTGCGAATTTCTCAGATAGACGAGATTTTCTTTGATATCCCACTCTAATTCGTTCATATAACACAAATACCGATTGATTGGAAAGTTTATAAAAACATTAGAATCATTGTTTGCAAAATACCCTTTTTGTCTATCAAAATCGACATGAACATTATAATTTTCCGATTGAATTGCGTTTTGTTTTCCGTCTTTACTTTTAATTCCAAACGCTATGCTATCAGAGAATAAATTTTGGTCTTTGAATACAAATTTTTGACTACTCATTTCGGATTTATTTTTGAAAATAGCCTTTCCTTCGCCAATCATTCCCGTATCTGAAAGAACTAATTCTCCATAGAATAAAATTTCATCATCGAATACCGAAAAACCGTCGGTTTTATTGGTTACAGAGAAAAAATTACTATAAGGTTGCCAATGCAATTTGGATGTTTTTGCCTTTGTTTCCGCAAATTCAGGCCCTATACTTTGTGCTTCTACATCAAATAGTTTGATGGTTGCATTCACGGAATCAGGCATAAAAATAAACCGATTCGAAAGATTTGTGGACGTTAAAAATTTTAGTTTTCCACTGCCGATTAATCCATCATTACTCAAACGAAGTGTATCATAAAATTTCCCTGTACCTTGATACACAGACCATGCAGAATCCGGCGACAAGGTTGTAAATCCCAACGAAAAATCGGGCATAACTTTCAATTTTTCGTGTATATCGGGAAACATACCGGCTGATGTCAAATAACCATCGAATCGCAAACTGTCGGTTTCAATATGATTCATATTTTCAAGTCTGAATGGATAAATCGTATAGAAAAATTTATCAGACGAATAAACTCCATTTTGAATATTCGGTTTGTCGTAGCGAACATACGAATCTTTTGTACTTGCGAAAATCGGAAATTCTCTGTAATGTTCTTTTCCGGATTTATTAGTTGTGCTATCAATAAAAATTTCTCCGGACAGTTGTTCAATGGCGGTCTCAATGTCTCTCAATTGATAATTTCCGTACAGATCCGGTTGGCCCTCTTTCACAGCAAATGTTAATGTTTCAACGCTATCCATCGAAATTTTAAACCGATCATAATCGAAGTAACAACTCGATGCAACAAAATCAAATTTTCCGATGCGTATTTTTCCTTCGAATGCAATATCTCGATTTTTCTTTACCACAATCGTTTGGTCATTAGGCATAACATATACATTTTGCGCCAGACTTAAAAAAAACCTTTCAACACCGAATATCTGCAAATCATTAGTTTCAAGATTTAGTATGGCATTGGGCGCATCGGTTCGTTGAGAAACAATTCGGATGACATCGTAATCGGAACGTTTGGCGGAAGCCTGCAAAAAATGAAATACTTTTTCTTGTAATTCTATCGTTTCCGTTTCCGCGTCATAGTGCAAAAAACCCATTGAAGCCATTCGCAAAAGCATGACTTTGGTTTGAGTTACGTCTAATCTGAATCTTTCCGCTACCGACCGTATTTCCAGCGTTCTCGAATTAAAAGATTCTGATATCTGACGAAGAATAAGTAGTGGATTATAGTCTATTCGTTCCATCAACGCTTGCAAATCTTGGGAGGAATAAAACTGTTTGGATTCAAATATTCCAACGCCTTTGTTGTTGGGTATTTTGAGCATTCGAAAATCCATAAACGACGAATCAATCGGCCAATATATGGCTTCCACGTGCATGTCCAAATTGTGGTAACTGTTGAAAATAGGAGTTTTGAATGCATTTACACTCGGGTGCAAAATGGATAATTCGCGACGGTTATTATCGAATCGAATTTCACACGTTGTATGAACTATTTCTCCATCTCCAATCGGAATGCTAACTTGCGCAAAAGGCGAGGATATACGATTTTGTCCGAATAGAAAACTTCTTGCTGTTACGGTTAAAATGACATTATCGCCTTGCCTGAACTTCAATGTTGCAGTTTCATTTTTTTCACCACACCTGACGCGGCTTCCAACCTGCATGTATTGGCCTTCAAAATCGACATTTTCAAAAATGTTGTTAATCTTCAAACTGTTGTCGTAAGAGGTAAACGTTGGATACGAAGCTTGTCCGACTTTTACATTCGGCAGCACTTTTTCTTCCATTCGCCCGAACAACGGACGATCGAAATAAATATTGTTGAAGAAATTGACCGAATCCGCTTGGTATCTTGATGTTCGGAGATTGATTTCATATTCGCCGAGTTGAATATACATTTCGCTCAAATCAAAACCTGCTCTTGTGAAATCAACCAATCCGGTTTGACCCTGCCAAAAAAATGTTAACGGATAAAAAGCGCCTTGTGTGGCGTGAATTTTAGTGCTGTCGTTATTGGCATAACAAACTAAATTCGTTTCCAAAAATACAAAGCGCGGTTTCCCATCCATACATTCAAATAAAAAATCACCATCGGCATTCCATCTCGCAGATAAGCTTTCGTGCAAAAAACCCGTTTCGAACAACCGGTTTGTGCTTTCAATCAATAAATCGAAATCACGCATTTTCCGGTTTTCAGCTATCGAATTCAAACATTGGATATAGTTGCTGTAACTTCTTGCCCCCTGTTCATCTTTGAAAAAATTTAGGACGACTTTGAGCAAATTTTCAAATGTTGGGAAAGGGCGCATATTGGCTTTTAGTGTAGTATTACACAAGCTCATAAATGCTTTTTGCTCGTCGTCCTTCAGTAAATCGAAGCATGTCGAAAATTCATCAACTAATTTTACAGCATTGGCTTGCCGTTTTTTATCCGCATTACGATCCGATAAAAAAAACTGTTTAGCTTCTTGCGAAAACGTTACTCCATCCCCTGAAAATGCCCTAAATGTTTGACTTTTTAGAGAAATTAATTGAAACAAACAAAAAATTATGAGAGCGATTCGCTTCATGATTTTATAAATTTGGCAGCCACCCAATGATTTTTTTCAAGATGTGAAACATATTTTAGTCCATTGGAAACACAGGCTTTTTCAACGGCTTCCAAATCGGATTTGTAAAACCCACTTAACAAAATGACTGCATTTTGAGGCATCGTTTGAACATACATCGGTATATCTCGAATTAAAATATTACGATTGATATTGGCAATCACAAGATCAAAATGTTTTCCGTTCAGATTTTCTGCATCACCAAGTTCTACAACTATTTCCGAAGTTTCATTTCGCAAAATATTTTCTTTTGTGTTTTCAAATGCCCATTCGTCATTATCAATCGCTTCTACAAACTCTGCTCCCAATTTTTTTGCTAAAATCGCTAAAATTCCTGTTCCGCAGCCCATATCCAAAACGCGCTTTCCTTTGACAGGTTCGGTTTTCAGCCATTCAATCATCAATGATGTGGTTTCGTGATGTGCTGTTCCGAACGACATCTTTGGTTCAATAATCAAATCAAATTTCACATCTAAAACCGGTTCATGAAATGGCGCACGAATATTGCAAAAATCGTCAAAACGCACGGGTTCATAACTGCTTTCCCAAACAGCATTCCAATTTTGTTCCTCCACTTTTTTTATGGAAAAGTTATCCATATTCGGTGAGGATTTTAGCAACAAATGAACATCTTCTTCATTCAAATTTTCGGTAAGAACATAAGCCAATAATTGATTAGGATTTTCCACAAAACTGTCAAATTCCAATTCTCCGAGTTGAGCAATCAGAATTTCGGTTTGCAGCGGTTCTTGGTGATGAGTAATATTTAATTCGGAATATTGCATGGTTAAAATGCATTTGCAATCGTTACAAAATCTTGTGCTACCAAGGAAGCACCGCCAATTAAGCCACCGTCAACATCCGGTTGCGTGAATAAATCATGTGCATTTTTCGCATTGCAACTTCCTCCATAAAGAATAGGAAGTTTTTTGGCAATTTCTTTGCCATATTTTTCTTCAACCGTTTGACGAATGAAGGCGTGCATTTCTTGGGCTTGTTCGGGAGTCGCAGTATGTCCGGTTCCAATTGCCCAAACAGGTTCGTAGGCGATGATGACTTTCGCAAAATCTAAAGGATCTAAGTGAAACAACGAATCTGAAATTTGCTTTTTCACAACATTGAAATGGTTGTTGCTTTCACGTTCGTCTAAAACTTCGCCACAACACACAATTGGTGTGATTTCATGTTTCAGCAAAATATTGGTTTTTTGAGCAATATCAGCATCGGTTTCATTGTGATACTTTCTACGTTCGGAGTGTCCGACAATACAATATTCCACCTGCATACTGTTCAGCATTTGCGCTGAGATTTCGCCCGTATATGCGCCGTTTTCGTACTTACTCACATCTTGCGCACCAACAGAAATAATGCCTGTTTCTGAAAAATCAACAGCCATCTCCAAATAAATCGACGGCGGACAAACCACCACATCAACATTCGACGACGTCTTGCTTTCAAGAGCGTCATACAATTCATTCAAAAGGTCTTCTGCCTCGGCAAAACTTTTGTTCATTTTCCAGTTTCCTGCAACTAGTTTTCGTCTCATAAGATTGTGATTTTAGATTAACAATTTTTTTACAAATGTACAAAAAAATCTGTAATTTTACAAATTTTTCATTTTTAAAATAAAAAAATTTGGTCATTTCAAAAAAAAGCAGTACCTTTGCACCGAATTTTGAAAATATAGTTTTCATTAAAATTAATTAAATCATGGACGACGGACCGAGTTATAAGCGCTCAGAAACTTGCTCAAACAGGCGAGATTAGTCTATTGTTCAGACGATCATCGCCACAGTATTAACCTTTCAAAACTTACAGCGATGATCAAGTATTTAATCAGTAAAAACGGGTTTCAAGAAATCAAGCAATACTCCGACGATGTGTGGGTAAATGTAATTACCCCTTCTCGTAAGGATTTAACGATTTTGGAAAACGAGTTCGGTGTTCCTACGTCATTTTTGAATGATATTGAGGATATCGACGAACGTCCGCGTGTTGAATATGAAGATGATTGGCGAATGATTATCATTCGTGTTCCTTACAAACTCAAAGAAGAAGGCGATTTTTTCGGAACCGTGCCCTTAGGAATTTTAACGTCGGGCGAAAAATTTATCACCATTTGTCATCATAATGTGGAAATGATAGATGATCTCATCTATTTTTCGCGTCGAAAATCGTTTCCACAAAAAAATTCCAACGATTTGATTCTTCATCTCATGCTTTCGTCGTCTGTATGGTTTATGAAATATTTGAAACGACTTAATGCCGAAATCAAAGATGCGGAAATGCAATTGCAGAAATCCATTCGCAACGAGGAATTGCTTGAAATGATGCGTATTGAACGAACATTGGTGCTTTTTATTACATCTTTGCGGGGCAACGAATTGCTGTTGGGAAAAATTAAAAGCATGCTTCCGAAAACGCAAAAACCATTCGATGAAGATTTGCTCGAAGATGTGGAAATTGAAGTGCAACAGGCACGTATTACAGCCGGCGTTTACAGCGATATTTTGGCAGGTATGATGGATGCTTTTGCCGCAGTGATTTCGAACAATGTGAACGTGATTATGAAACGCCTTACATCATTTTCGATTGTGTTGATGTTCCCTACATTGGTTGCGAGTTATTTCGGAATGAACTTACAACGAGAGGACGATATTTGGACAGGAGAATTTTCAATAGTTATCGCAGCATCGATACTCGTATCCATAGTAGGCGTCTGGTTTTTCAGAAAAAAACGATGGATGTAAATTATCATGACCAAAAAAAATCTAAAAACAATATTAATTTTGATCGCATTCTTTATGCTATCTGTAAATTCTATTCGTGCTGTGCGCCCTTTTATTACTGATGATGCCACACTTATCGGAAAAAAGCGAGCAGAAATAGCAAATTGGTTTTACGCCAGTAAGGCAGGAACAGAAATTTGGCACTCTCTAAATTATGGACTGAACGATTGGGTTGAAATAAATGTACTTGGATTTTGGGGAAGAAGCAGGTTTGAAAATGCCGAAGGTAAAACCATTAAGGAGTGGTCTTATACATTGCCGTTACTTCAAACTAAATTTTTGATTCGCGATTATGAGCCCAATAGTTGGCCGGGTATAACTGTCGCGGTTGGCACTGATATACCTTGGGGGAAAGGGCCTTTTGTCGCAGAAGGAAATAACGTTTTTGCTTTTACGTCTGCAACTCAGTGTTTCGGCAAACATGAAGAGTTGTTGTTTCATGCTCAAATAGGAGCAACTTATCTTAGAAATAAAAAAAGCAAAGAAACTCTCATCGGTGTCGTTTTTGGATTTGGTACACAAGTAAAGGTTTACAAAGGTTTACATCTTATTGGCGAAATTGTGAATGGCGATCCGTATGAGCATGGAGTTGGCTCATTGTATCAATTTGGCATACGTCAATTTGTTAATGATGATTTACAATTTGATTTAGCTTTCGGGGCAGGAATTAGTGGTGATATCAAAGCATCTACATGGTTTACAGGCGGCATAAGATACGTATTGTCCTTTAACAAGGACGATAGATTTGCCGCAAATGGTCGACGAATTAATTAAAGCAAGGATTTGGAAATTTAAGATAATTTTCGTACCTTTGTAGAATAATATGAAAATGCAGGCACATAAACAATTTATTTCGGGCTTTCTGTTAGCCCTGTTTGTGGCGTTTTATTTCAATATTGCGTTTTTTCACCACGAGCATACCGTTGATGGGATAAATATTGCGCACTCTCATATTCACAAAGAGTGCCACCATAATACAGCTTCGGGTGGGCACACACCTGAAGAACTTATTTTTATTGCAAAAAATTCTTCGTTCAAAACATTAGAAGCACTTTCTTCAACTGTTGTTTCACCGCTTGTAGCAATGGTTTGCGATAAAGCGGAAGTTTCTTTATCGGAACATCCTGAAGTTGGTTTTTATACATTCTTTCTTCTGAGAGGACCGCCGACGGCGTAATTTTTTTTTTTCGTCATTTCGTTATTTCGAATGTAGGGGCGTATTCATACGCCCGCCTACGTGGATGTATGCAATACATCCCTACCGGCATGAATTATTTATTAATCAAAAAAACAAAATCCAATGAAAAAATTTATCATATTATCGATTATCCTAATTTTCCAGACAACAACACTATTTCCGGGAAGACTCAGCGACGCTCACATTACAGGGCATGTTATTGACAAATCAACCGGCGAACATCTTCCTTTTGTTTCCGTAGCAATAAAAGGAACAACGATTGGCAAAATGACCGATGCCACAGGACATTTTTTACTTAAAAACGTGCCTGTTGGTGAACATACGATTGTTGCTTCTTATATAGGCTACGAACGCGTAGAACAAACCATTGTCGTGATTCCTAACAAAACCATAGAAGTTTTTATTGAACTTGAGCCGCAAGCATTGGAGTTGTCGGGTGTGGTTGTAACCGGCTCACGCAACGAAACTAATCGCAGGGAATCCGCAACAATTGTTAATGTATTATCTACAAGACTTTTTGAAACGACAGGTGCTACTTGCGTGGCGAATGTTCTGAATTTTCAGCCCGGACTTCGAGTTGAAAATACGTGTAACAATTGCGGCGCGCCGGAACTTCGTATCAATGGATTGAGTGGTCAATACACACAAATCTTGATGGATGGTCGTCCTGTATTCAGTTCGCTTGCCAGTGTTTACGGCTTGGAACAATTACCTATCGGAATGATTGAACGTATCGAAGTGATTCGTGGCGGAGGCTCGGCGCTGTATGGATCAAACGCGATTGGCGGAGTGGTCAATATCATTACCAAAGAGCCGTTGCGCAATTCGGTTACACTTTCCAATACGACAGGCGTTTTCGGAAAAGGAAAAACCGACATCAACAACGTACTAAACGGCTCTTTCGTATCAGATGACTTCAAAACAGGTGCTTATTTGTTTGCTACAACACAAAATCGTGACCCTTACATTCGCAACGAGTTTTCCGATGTAGGTAAACTTCGCTCCGAAACACTTGGTTTTCGCGCTTATCACAACATTACTACCCATTCCAGACTTACAGCAGAGTATCATCGCATCAACGAATTTCGACGTGGCGGAAATAAATTCGATCAACCACCACACGAAGCTGATATTGCCGAACAAACCATTCACAAAATCAACGGTGGAGGTTTGAAATATGACCGGTTTTCGAAAGATTATAAACATCGTTTCAATGTTTATGTTTCGATGCAAGGTATTCAACGCGAAAGTTATTACGGCACCGACCAGGATCCCGATGCTTACGGCTATACCAAAGATTTAACGTTTGTAACAGGTTCGCAGTATACGTATTCAATGGACAATTTTTGGTTTATGCCGGCACAATTCACAGCCGGAATAGAGCTTGTCGATAATGATTTGGATGATAAGATGCCGTCCTACGATCGCCATCTTGAACAACACTCAACAACTTTCGGCAGTTATGTTCAAAACGAGTGGAAAAACGAACGTTTCAGTTTGTCGTTGGGCGCGCGTTTGGACTACTACAACATTTTGATGGAAAATGTTCGGAATAAAAATGCCGTTTTCTCGCCTCGCATAAATACACGCTATTCCTTTAACGAGAACATCACTTTACGTGCAAGCTATGGTACGGGGTTTCGCGCTCCTCAGGTTTTTGACGAGGACTTGCACGTTGCTGCCGTGGGTGGTGAAGTGTTGTTGATTACAGTCGATCCCGATTTGAAACCTGAATATTCCAATAGCTTCAATTTTTCAATTGATTTAAATAAAAAAATCGACAAAGTTGCAAGTAATCTTTTGATAGATGCGTTTTATACAGATTTGAGAAACGTGTTCGTGCTTGAAGAAGCGGAAAATTATAGTGATGATAATTTGCATTTCGTTCGTACCAACGCGGAAGGTGCTGTGGTGCAAGGTATCAACTTCGATTTGACATTAGGCATAACATCCAAAATTATGACCAATGTCGGCTTTACGCTTCAGACCAGTCGCTACAAAGAACCACACGAATGGTCGGACGATAATTTTACAAAAAAAATGTTGCGTGCGCCAAACCACTACGGCTACATCACATTCAATTATACCCCTGTGAAAAGACTTGCAATTTCCGCAACAGGAACTTACACAGGCTCTATGCTTGTACCACATTTAGCGAGCGAAATCCAGGAAATTGGAGAGAATTACTTATTTTCGACACCTTCGTTTTTCGACGCAGGAGTTAGAGTCGCTTACGAATTCCAACTTTCAAAACTGTTGAGAATGCAAACCAGTATTGGTATCAGAAATATTTTCAATCAATTCCAAAAAGAAAATCCCGGCGGAGCATTGCGTGACGCCGGATTTGTTTACGGACCGGCAATGCCGCGAATGGTAACATTTGGAGTTCGATTTATGATGTAATAATTGTAGGAGCGAGGCCTGCCTCGCTCCTACAATTATTGCAAATCACGACATCTCCCCACACAACGAAGTTTGCAATAATTCTGCAACTTTCGATTTCGGCGTTATCGACCCCAATAAAATCATTAGTTTTGTAACGGCGGATTCCGTAGTCAGGTCTTCACCACTGATAACACCGGCTTTGAGGAGTTCTACACTGGCTTCATATTTGCCCATTTCCACTTTTCCAGCTTTGCATTGCGTTACATTGAGAACAATTAATCCGTTGTCAATCGCACGTTTCAACGCATTTATAAACCAAGGTGCAGAAGGTGCATTTCCACTTCCGTAAGTTTCCAAAATTAAACCTTGCAAACCCTCTATCGACAAGATACTTTCCACAACATTTTGCGAAATTCCGGGATAAATTTTCAAAATCGCAACGCGATCATCTAATTTTTTATGCACCAATAATCCTCGCGATTCTGTTGGCTGTAAAATCGCATGACGATTGTATTTCACGTGAATGCCAACTTTTGCTAATGGCGGATAATCGCCCGAATAGAACGCATTGAAATTCTCTGCATCAAGTTTAGTTGTGCGATTTCCGCGATACAAGTTATTTTCAAAACAAATACACACTTCGGGAACTAAAGCCTTACCATTTTCCTTATATCCGGCGATTTCAACAGCGTTAATCAAATTATCTTTTCCATCGCTTCGCAACACGCCAATCGGCAATTGAGATCCGGTCAGAATAACCGGTTTTTTCAAACCTTCCAACATGAAGCTTAACGCTGACGCCGTATACGACATCGTATCCGTACCGTGCAAAACCACAAATCCATCGTAATCGTTGTAATTTTCTTCGATTACTTTGGCAATTTCAACCCAATATTCGGGACGCATATCCGACGAATCAATGATTTTGGAAAAACTGTAAGTATCCTCGTCAATATTGAGTTTGCGCAAACTTGGCATAGTTTCGAGTAGCGACGAAAAATCGAACGGCGACCATGTTTCGGTTTTGGGGTCTTGTACCATTCCGATGGTGCCGCCGGTGTAGATTAATAAGACTTTCGGGTTCATATTATTGATTATTTGGTGCGAGGTGCGAGGTGCGAGGTGCGAGGTGTGCATAAAACCCACCCCGTACCTCGTACCCCGTACCTTTTACCCGTTTCCATTTATATCAAATAACTTTAATGTTTGTGTTGTCGTTTTTTCTGCAACTAATTCGAGTGGTATGTTTTTGATTTCCGCAATGCGTTGTGCAATTAGTGGAATATACGCAGGTTCGGTGCGCTTACCACGATAAGGATCCGGTGCAATAAACGGTGCATCGGTTTCCAATAAAATATGTTCGAGGTCAAAAGCTTCGATCACTTGCCAAAGTTTGCTGTTTCTGAACGTTACAACACCTCCAATACCAAGGTAAAATCCCAAATCCACAATGCGTTTGGCTTGTTCAACCGAACCTGTGAAGCAATGAAACACACCTCGCAAAGAGCCATCATTTAAACGTTTCAGGACTTTCATCGTTTCCTCAAAAGCATCGCGCGAATGAATAATTAACGGCATTTTTTTTTCTTTTGCCAATTGAATTTGCGTTTCAAACACTTCGATTTGTTCGGATAAAAATGTTTTGTCGTGATATAAATCCAAGCCGGCTTCGCCAATCGCATAGTAATGATGGGTATTTGCAGCTTTGAGCATAATGTCCAGTTCCGTTCTGTATGTCTGGTTTACATGGGTAGGATGCAATCCGATAGAAGGAAAACAATTCTCCGGAAAACGCTTGCAAATTTCGGAAACCGGCTGTATGGTTTCACTATCTACATTCGGAATAATCATAACCTTCACGCCTGCTTTGAGGGCTCTTTCAAAACAGTCTTGAAGATCTTCGCGAAAATCTTCAAAATAGAAATGTGTATGTGAGTCTGCAAAAATCACTTGGACAAAAGTACAAAAAAAATTGCACTTTGCCAAATTTGTTCGATTTTTTTTGTATCTTTGCAAAAATATCATGCATTTATTTTTAGCCCATATTCAAGCCAACCACGCCACGCTCAAAGAGGCGGAAAGTCAACATTGCACAAAGGTTTTGCGTCTTTCCGTCGGTGATAAAATTTTAATTTCGGACGGACATGGAAAACTTTGCGAGGCAGAGTTAACTGTGGTTAACCATAAGCTTTGTGAGGCAGTTATTCTTAGAGAAATCGGTATTTTCAAACGTCCGTATCATTTACACGTGGCTTGTGCACCAACCAAAAATATCGAACGCTTTGAGTGGTTTTTAGAGAAAGTAACGGAAATCGGAATTGATGAAATCACACCCATTATCACTGAACATTCCGAGCGAACTGTAGTCAAACTCGATCGTAGCGAACGCGTGATCATGGCAGCCATGAAACAATGCCAAGTACCGAATTTACCAACAATTCACGAAATAAAAAAGTTTTCTGATTTTCTTAAAACTTGCAACGCGGAACAAAAATTTATTTGTTATTGTGGTGGTGAATTTCAAAAACAGACTTTGAAAAATGCTCTGGTGGTCGATGCAAATAGCGCTTCGACTCCGCTCAGCGCACAGACATTGAACGAAGTCGAAATGCCCATACCATCCATCTTAATTTTGATTGGTCCGGAAGGTGATTTCTCCAAAAAGGAAGTTGCACTTGCTGTTGATAACGGTTTTATTCCCGTCACATTAGGCGAAACGCGCTTACGCACGGAAACTGCTGCGATTGTAGCGGTTCACACGGTTAGTTTGACATTGCAGCCTTAACGAAAGCAACAAACAACGGGTGCGGATTTTCTACCGTACTTTTGTATTCGGGATGAAATTGCACACCGATAAAAAACTTGTGTTTAGGGATTTCCATAATTTCTACTAAACCTTTCAAGTTTAGCCCTGTTGGTATCATCCCCGCGTTTTCAAAAACATCTAAAAACGCATTGTTAAATTCGTAGCGGTCGCGATGGCGTTCGGAAATTTTAGATTTTTTGTAGATTCTTTTCGCCAAAGAATCGTCTTTCAGAAAACAATCTTCAGCGCCAAGTCTCATGTTCCCTACAAATCCGCTTGTTGTTTTTTGTTCTTCCAACAAGGCAATGACAGGATTATTCGTATTTTCATCCATTTCAATAGAATGTGCGTCTCGCAATTTCATCACATTACGTGCAAATTCTATCACGGCGCATTGCATACCCAAAGAAATTCCGAAAAACGGAATATCATTTTCACGAACATACTTTATCGCAACAATTTTTCCTTCTATTCCACGTTTGCCAAAGCCCGGCGCAACAAGCACTCCGGACAATCCTTGCAATTGCTGTTTTACATTTTTATCGTTGATTTTTTCGCTATCAAGCCATTTCACATTCACTTTACAATTCAACGAAGTTCCTGCATGAATAAAGGCTTCGGAGATGGATTTGTAAGCATCCTTCAACTCTACATATTTTCCAACCAAGCCAATTGTTACTTCATGCTTTGGATTAAATAATTTTTTCAAAAATGCCGTCCAATCTTTCAAATCCGCATCTGTCTTGGTGTTTATGCCAAATTTTTTCAACACTTGGATGTCCAATCCTTCTTCTTTCATCAACAACGGCACTTCGTAAATCGACTTTGCATCCATACTTTCAATCACACAAGATTTCTCAACATTACAGAACAACGCTATTTTACTTCTATTGCTATCCGAAAGTTTATGCTCGGTTCGACAAACCATGATATCGGGCTGAACCCCTTGTTCCAACAACAATTTCACAGAATGTTGCGCCGGTTTGGTTTTCAATTCTCCCGCTGCCGCGAGATACGGAATATACGCCAAATGTATGCACAACGCATTTTTACCGAGTTCCAAACGAAGTTGACGAATGGCTTCAATAAAAGGCAAACCTTCGATATCGCCCACTGTTCCACCGATTTCAGTAATTACAAAATCGTATTGTTTGGTTTTTCCTAAAAGCAAAATTCGATTTTTGATTTCATCCGTGATATGCGGAATCACTTGAACGGTTTCGCCTAAATACCCACCACTACGCTCTTTTTCGATAACCGATAAATAAATGCGACCGGTTGTAACGCTGTTGGCTTGTGAAGTCGGCACATTAGTAAAACGTTCATAATGTCCCAAATCCAAATCTGTTTCTGCACCATCTTCGGTGACGTAGCATTCACCGTGTTCATAAGGATTCAACGTTCCCGGATTGATGTTGATGTAAGGATCGAGTTTTTGAATGGTTACGGAATAGCCACGAGCAAGCAGTAATCGTGCCAAAGACGCGGAAATAATGCCCTTCCCCAATGAAGAAGCCACTCCGCCGGTTACGAAAATGTATTTTGTTTTCATTACTTATTGAAATAATCGACAAAGATACAAAAAAATTACGAATTGTCAATTACGAATTACAAATTTGGTCGTAATTTTCAATTCGTAATTCGTAATTCGTCTTTTTTTTCGTATCTTTGCACTTCAAAACAAAAAAATTATGGCAGACGACCAAAAAATTATTTTTTCGATGGTAAACGTTTCAAAGACGTTTCCGCCGTCGAAACAAGTGCTTAAAGACATTTATATCTCGTTTTTTTACGGAGCGAAAATCGGAATTATCGGCTTGAACGGCTCGGGAAAATCCACGTTGTTACGCATTATTGCCGGTGAGGAAAAATCGTTTCAAGGCGAGGTGCATTTTTCGCCCGGTTATCGTGTGGGATACCTTCCGCAAGAGCCTGTTTTGGATGAAACCAAAACCGTTCGCGAGATTGTCGAGGAAGGCGTTCAAGATGTTGTGAATTACCTCAAAGAATACGAGGAAATCAACGCCAAATTCGCCGAACCGATGAGCGATGATGAGATGAACAAACTCATCGAACGTCAAGGCGAACTCACGGAACTGCTCGAACAACACGATGCTTGGGAATTAGATACCAAACTCGGACGCGCTATGGACGCGCTGAATTGTCCGCCCGAGGAGCAATTAGTGAAAAATTTGTCGGGTGGCGAAAAACGCCGCGTTGCGCTGTGTCGCTTGCTGTTGCAAGAACCTGAAATTTTACTTTTGGACGAGCCGACCAACCACTTGGATGCAGAGAGCATTCAATGGCTCGAACTTCACTTGCAACAGTACAAAGGCACGGTTATCGCAGTAACGCACGACCGCTATTTTTTGGATAATGTGGCCGGTTGGATTTTGGAGTTAGATAGAGGAGAAGGCATCCCTTGGAAAGGTAATTACAGTTCTTGGCTCGACCAAAAAACTACGCGTATGGCGATGGAAGAAAAAACCGAATCGCGCCGCAGAAAAACATTAGAACGCGAATTGGAATGGGCACGCATGGCGCCAAAAGCCCGTCATGCCAAAGGAAAAGCGCGTTTGAATGCTTACGAAAAAATGCTTGCCGAGGATGGTAAACAGAAAGAGGAGCGTTTGGAAATTTATATTCCCGATGGTCCGCGTTTGGGAACAAATGTTATCGAAGCCATCAATGTTTCCAAGGCTTACGGTGATAAATTATTATACGAAAATTTGAATTTTTCATTGCCTCCTGCGGGAATTGTCGGTATTATCGGCCCCAACGGCGCCGGAAAAACCACGCTGTTCCGTATGATTATGGGGTTAGAAAAACCCGACACAGGTGAATTCAAAATCGGCGAAACGGTGAAAGCCGCTTATGTTGATCAACAACACGCAAATATTGACCCTGAAAAAACCGTGTGGGAAGTCGTATCGGAAGGCAACGAACAAATTCGTTTAGGCGGACAATTAGTCAACTCACGGGCTTACGTGTCGCGTTTTAATTTCGGCGGTTCGGACCAAGGTAAAAAAGCGGGGGTACTTTCAGGTGGTGAACGAAATCGCTTGCAGTTAGCGCTAACACTGAAATCGGAGGGCAACGTGTTGCTGCTTGATGAGCCGACAAATGATATTGATGTAAACACACTTCGCGCATTGGAAGAAGGTTTGGAAAATTTTGCAGGTTGTGCCGTAATTATTTCGCATGATCGTTGGTTTTTAGACCGCGTTTGTACACATATTCTCGCGTTTGAAGGCGATTCACAAGTGTATTTTTTCGAAGGAACGTATTCCGAATACGAAGAAAACAAGAAAAAACGTTTGGGCGATGTAACTCCGAAACGTTTCCGTTATAAAAAATTGATGGTGTAAAGACTAAGCAAAGAAACATGAGTATTTGGCTCGAAATATTGGGAATCATACTGTTAATAATTGGCACAATCTTTTGTGTATTACCGGTAATTCCGGGGCAAGTCTTAACATTCGGAGCACTTGTGTTAAAATATTTCTATTCAACTAATCAAAGCGAAGCATTTTCAATAATCATGTTAGCGCTATTAGTTGTATTGATTGCTGTAACCATTTTAGATTATGTTGTACCGGCTTGGGTTGTCAGAAAAAAAGGAGGTTCTAAATATGGTTCGTGGGGCGCTTTTATAGGAATGATTGCCGGTATCTTCTTCACACCTATCGGTATGATACTCGGCATGATGCTTGGTGCATTTATCGGAGAAATGATGGCGAATAGCGACGATACCGAGCGAGCATTCAAAATTTCGCTAATGACTTTTTTGGGGTTTTTACTTTCGGTAGGATTAAAATTAACTTACGCTATCGCTTGTTGGTGGTTCTTTTTTACGATGTAAAGCACTTTTCAAAATAAAATAACAATACAATGAACTACGCTCAAATTCCAAGCCCCTGCTACGTTTTAGACGAAGCACTTTTGAAAAAAAATCTGCAATTAATCGACAGCGTTCGAAAACGTGCGAATGTTGAAATTATTCTAGCCTTCAAAGGTTTTGCGATGTGGAGCGCGTTTCCGATTTTGAATGCGTTCGGATTTCGGCGCGCTACAGCGAGTTCGTTGGCAGAAGCGCGTTTGGCAATGGAAGAAATGGGTGATTTTGCACATACTTATGCACCGATTTATACGGATGATGATATCGATGAAATTGCTGTGTTGAGTTCGCATTTGACATTTAATTCTATATCGCAATATGAACGTTTTTCAGCGCGTGCAAAATCGGTGAACCAAACAATTTCATTAGGTCTACGCGTTAATCCGGAATTTTCGGAAGTAGAGACAGATTTGTATAATCCGTGTGCAAAAGGTTCGCGTTTGGGCATCACATCCGAATATCTCAAAACTTTGCCAGAAAATATAGACGGCCTGCATTTCCACGCTCTTTGCGAATCGGATTCACATGATTTGGAAAAAGTTTTGAACGCTCTTGAACAACGTTTCGGACATTTTTTGCCAAAACTAAAGTGGCTCAATATGGGCGGAGGACACCTGATGACACGGAAAGGCTATGATGTCGAATTTCTAATTGAACTTCTGAAAAATTTCCAAAACAAATACCCAAACCTCAACTTAATTTTAGAGCCTGGATCCGCTTTTGCTTGGGAGACAGGCGTTTTGATAAGTACAGTAGAGGATGTCGTAGAAAATCACGGGCAAAAAACGGCGATTTTAAATGTGTCGTTCACCGCACACATGCCCGATTGTTTGGAAATGCCGTATAAACCCAAAATTTTGTCGGCACTTCCAAACCCTGACACCAATTTCCCAACATATAGAATCGGTGGAAACTCTTGTTTGGCTGGCGATTTCATGGGAGATTGGTCGTTTGAAAAACCGTTGCAAGTTGGTGATAGACTTATATTCAACGACATGATCCATTATACGATGGTAAAAACCACAATGTTTAATGGTGTAAAACACCCATCAATCGGCATTTGGCGGGAAAAAACAGGCTTTGAATTGGTTCGTGAATTTTCTTATGAAGATTATCGCAATCGGTTGTCTTAACCAAGTGTTCGGCGTTGTGGTTGTGGGCGTTCCGGCAATAATTTTCTGCAATATTCCGAAAAATCCATTTTAAAATCTTCGAAATCTTTGATATTCGCAAGTTTTTTCTGCTCAACCTGGACAACTAAAAACACGCCTTCTACTTGAGTTAGGTCATTGTATAATTTTTCTTGCAGCGCTAAAAAACGATGATCATTCAATCCGTTTTCAAACTGTACCAAAAACCAAAAATCCATTTCGGGATAATTTGAAAACAATCGTACTGTTCCATTCTTATTTCCAATAAAATAATATGAACATTGTTCTGTTTCTGAATCATGCATGTAGCATGGAAAATCAACAAATTGTTCCTCTTCGTATTTTTCAAAATCGAGTGTTTTTGCCAATTCAATGTCAAAAAATTTATTGATGAAGTGTGCCAAATTATAAGCTTTCAATAACGGACTTTGAATGCCGAAATAGGCCATTCCATCTAACGTAATTTCTATCTTGCTGAGTTTAGGCATACTATTTTGTCATGTCGAACGGGGTGAGACATCTGTTAGCAGACAGATTCCTCGCTTCGCTCGGAACAAGCTTTTTCTGCCAATGCCATGCGCTTGACGTCATTTCATCCAATGTTTTTTCGGCTTTCCAACCCAATTCTTCATTGGCAAATTTCGGGTCTGCCCAAATTTGTTCAATATCTCCTGCACGGCGACCAACGATTTGGTAATTCAATTTTTGCCCGGATGCTTTTTCAAAACTTTTTATCACCTCTAAAACGCTGAAACCGTTACCGGTTCCAATATTAAAGAATTCGATTGATTTTTTTTGTTGACTTTTTAACATGCGATTGAGTGCAACAACGTGCGCTTTGGCTAAATCCACAACATGTATATAATCGCGGATACACGTGCCATCCGAGGTGTTGTAATCATTTCCAAACACGGATAATTTTTCGCGAATACCGGCTGCGGTTTGTGTGATAAACGGCATTAAATTATTCGGCACACCAATTGGAAGTTCGCCAATCATCGCGGTTTCGTGTGCTCCAATCGGGTTGAAATAACGCAATGAAATAGCTTTGATTGAAGTTGCTTTTGTACAATCGGATAAAATTTCTTCTGCAATTTGTTTGGTGTTGCCATATGGCGATTCGGCTGGTTGCAAAGGACATTGTTCGTTTACAGGCAACGTTTTCGGCTGTCCGTAAACAGTGCAAGATGACGAAAATACAATCGATTTTATGTTATGCAGTACCATATTTTCCATCACATTTAACAATGTGCACAAGTTATTTTTGTAGTAAAACAAGGGCTTTTCAACCGATTCGCCAACTGCTTTACTTGCTGCAAAATGAATAATAGCTGTAATATCCGAATGTTTTGTAAACAATTTTTTACACCCATCTTCATCTGCCAAATTCACCAACTCAAATATTGGTTTTTTCTTCGTAATTTCAGCAATTTGTTCAACTACATTTTCGTTCGAATTGGATAAGTCGTCGGCGATCACAACTTCAAACCCGCTGTTTTGAAGTTCTACAACGGTGTGGCTTCCGATAAACCCCGCACCTCCTGTAACCAAAATTTTTAACATGGTATTTTTTTGCAAAGATACAAAAAAAAGCTGAACTGTAATTTTTTTCGTATCTTTGCAAAATGATTTACCCGTCAAACTTCAAAGAAAAAATTGCGTTTTCGACCATTGAAGAAACATTGAACAAGTATTGTTTATCTGCATTAGGTCAGCAACATGTGGCTCATCTTCGTTTTGAAACGGATTATGAACACTTGTTTCAAATACTTTCGCAAACCGAGCAATTTAAGGCAATGCTGGAAGAGTTTGGAAATTTTCCTTCGCAGGATTATTTTGATTTGACGGAAACACTGAAAAGTCTTGAAGCGCAAGGAAGTTTCATCGAATTGGAAGCTTTACAAAATTTGCAGTTGTCGTTGCGAACGATTGCACGAATTTTGGTTTATGTCCATGCCTTAGATGCCGAGCGTTTCTCGAATGTGGTGATGTTGATTGACGATGTTTTTCTGCCCGAAGAAATTTTGCAACACTTATTCGGATTATTAGACATACATGGACAAATTGCCGACAGTGCCTCGCCCGAACTGCGTACAATTCGTCAAGCCATTCGATCCAAACAAGCTGAGACAGACAAACGTTTACGTCGATTGATGCAACAAGCAAAATCCGATGGCTTAATTGCCGAAGATGCAGAACCATCCGTGCGAAACGAGCGTTTGGTCATCCCCATTCTCGCAGGACAAAAACGAAAAATCAAAGGGTTTATTCACGATGTTTCAAACACTGGCCAGACTGTTTTTATCGAACCTGAAGATGTATTCAATTTGAATAATGAAATTCGCGATTTGGAAAACGACGAAAGGCTTGAAATCATTCGAATTTTGAAAGAATTTACAAATCAGATTCGTCCACATATTCCCGAACTTTTGAATGCATACAAGTTTTTAGGTCTAATTGATTTTCTCAGAGCTAAAGCGATTTTGGCGATTGAAATGAATGCCGTAATGCCGATTTTATCTTCCGAACCCGAATTGGAATGGTGGGATGCACGCCATCCAATCCTTGAAAAATCCTTACAGAAACAAGGCAAAAAGATTGTTCCACTCAACATTCGTTTGGATGCCGATGATCGTATTTTAATTATTTCAGGACCCAATGCAGGAGGAAAATCCGTGTGTTTGAAAACCGTCGGATTGTTGCAATATATGCTGCAATGTGGCTTGCTAATACCTGTGAGTGAAACTTCCGAAGCAGGTATTTTCGAACACTTATTTTTGGATATCGGTGATCAACAATCACTTGAAAATGATCTGAGCACATATAGTTCGCACCTCACCAATATGAGGCATTTGGTTAATTCTGCACATCCGAAAACATTGTTTTTGATTGACGAATTGGGTGGTGGAACCGAACCGCAAATCGGTGGTGCCATTGCCGAAGCCGTTGTGGAATATTTGAATAACAAACAAGCTTTTGGCGTGATTACCACGCACTACGCCAATCTCAAATTGTTGGCAGATCATTTGGATGGCGTTGTAAACGGTGCAATGTTGTTTGATACCGATTTTCACAAACCTCTATATGTCTTGAAAACAGGAACTCCCGGAAGTTCGTTTGCAATAGAAATGGCAGAAAACATTGGCTTGCAAAAGTTCATTTTAGATGCTGCCAAACAAAAAACAGGCTCATCGCAATTGGATTTTGAACAACAGTTACAACAATTAAATGTAGAGAAAAAAATCCTCGAACAAAATCAACTGGAAGTCAAATTGGCCGACGAATTGTTATCACAAACTCTCGAAAAATATAACAAATTAGCCTATTCGCTCGAAACGCAGAAAAAAGAAATCTTAAACAAAGCAAAAAGTGATGCCAAAAAAATCTTGGACGATGCCAATAAATTAGTCGAAAAAACCATCCGCGACATTAAAGAAGCCAAGGCCGAAAAGACAGCCACACAGGCCATTCGCGAAGAATTGACAGCGATGAAAGACCATGTAGGGGCAAAACATGTTTTGCCCAATTCACCCGAACTCCGTAGGAGCGAACCCACGTGTTCGCCCACAACCACGCCCACATTAAAAATCGGTGATTTTGTTAAAATTTCAGAAAATGGTGTTGTTGCAGAAATCATCGAAATCAAAAACCAAAAACAACAAGCCGTTGTTTCATCAGGTTTAATCAAAATGACATTGCCACTCGAACAGTTACAATACGTCCCGAAAGGCCAAGTGCCAAAACCGGATACCTTCCGAAAAAGCAAATTCGACAGCATTTTGAGCAATATTAACGACCGAAAAGCAAAATTCAGTCCTAAATTAGATTTGCGTGGATTTAATGCCGAAGACGCCACCAACGCCACTTTAAAATTTTTAGATGATGCTGTTTTGTTCAGCGAAAAACATTTGCAAATTCTGCACGGGCGCGGTGATGGCATACTTCGCCGAGTGGTTCGCGACATCTTGAAACACAACAAAGACGTTCAAAGTTTCGACTATGAACATATCGAACGTGGTGGTGATGGAATTACGATTGTTGTAATGAAATAATGTCCGAACCTTGATTTTATTAAGATTTATAGGATTGTCATAATTTTTTTGTCATCTTGATAATCTTTTTAATCTTATGAAAATCATGGTTCAGATTTTTTTTGTATCTTTGCAGTTTTAAACAAAGAAAATGTCCGACACCAAAGATATTTTACAAAATCTCACCGAAAGCGATTACAAATGGGGCTTCATCACGGATATCGCTACGGAAACCTTGAAAAAAGGGTTGAATGAGAATGTGATCCGGTTCATTTCCGAAAAGAAAAATGAACCGGAGTTCATGTTGGAATTTCGCTTAAAAGCCTTTGCCAAGTGGAAGACTATGATTGAGCCGCATTGGGCGCATTTGGAGTATCCGCCGATTGATTATCAAGACATCGTGTATTGGGCAGCGCCGAAAGTTACGGAGAAAACATCGAACGAGATTGATCCTGAACTAATTGAAACGTTTAAGAAATTAGGTATCAATTTAGATGATGATTCTAAATTGTCAAAAGTGGCGGTTGATGCGGTGATGGACAGCGTTTCGGTGAAAACTACACACAGTGAAGAATTGTCGAAACACGGCGTAATTTTTTGTTCCATAAGTGATGCCATTCGCGAATATCCTGAATTGGTGAAACAATACTTGGGCTCGGTCGTTCCGATTGGAGATAATTATTTTGCAGCGTTAAATTCTGCTGTATTTAGCGATGGCTCGTTTGTGTATATCCCGAAAGGCGTGCGTTGCCCGATGGATTTGAGCACGTATTTTCGGATTAATGCCAAAGATTCGGGACAATTCGAGCGTACGCTGATTGTCGCAGATGAAGGCGCTTTTGTGAGTTATATGGAAGGCTGTACTGCTCCTCAACGCGATGAAAATCAACTTCACGCTGCCATCGTAGAAATTGTGGTAATGAAAGATGCCGAAGTGAAATATTCCACTGTGCAAAACTGGTATCCGGGTAATAAAAACGGCGAAGGCGGAATCTATAATTTCGTTACCAAACGCGGAATTTGCAAAGGCCATAACGCTAAATTATCGTGGACGCAAGTTGAAACGGGCTCATCCATCACTTGGAAATACCCGAGTGTAATTTTGAAAGGTGATAACACCATTGGTGAATTTTATTCGGTTGCACTTACAAACAATAGACAACAAGCCGACACCGGAACAAAAATGATTCACATCGGAAAAAACAGTCGAAGTACGATTATTTCCAAAGGAATTTCAGCAGGAAAAAGTTCGAATGCATATAGAGGGTTGGTAAAGGTACTTTCAGGAGCAGAGAAAGCACGAAATTTTTCACAATGCGATTCATTACTACTCGGTGACCTATGCGGCGCACACACGTTTCCGTACATCGACTGCAGCAATCAATCTGCCATTGTCGAACATGAAGCCACAACCTCAAAAATATCGGAAGACCAATTATTCTACTGCCAACAGCGTGGAATTTCAACCGAATCCGCTGTAAGCCTCATTGTGAACGGATTCGCCAAAGAAGTGATGGACAAACTACCGATGGAGTTTGCGGTGGAAGCACAGAAATTGTTGGGAATTAGTTTGGAAGGTAGCGTTGGCTAACACTGTAGGGGCGTATTGCATACGCCCTTGCCAACAATTGCAACGAATGTCATCAGGAGCGTATGCAATACGCCCCTACATTTAAATAAAAAACATGTCGAAAAAACAAAGTCGCTACGAACGATTAACCGAACAACTTCGCGAGTTGTTAAAAAAATCGCCAAACACACAAGCAGAAATGGCAACGATTACAGCCATTCTTCATCACAAAATGCCTGATTTTTTTTGGACAGGATTTTATTTATTGAATGAAAACGGCGATCTTTGCGTAAATACTTATCAAGGTCCGGTGGCATGTCAGATATTGGCAAAAAATAAAGGGGTTTGCTGGGCATGTATTAACCAAAAAAAACCGATTGTTGTAAAGAATGTTCACGAATTTGAAGGGCATATCGCTTGCGATTCGCGGTCAAATTCCGAAATTGTGATTCCTATTTTTAGTAAGAAAAATGGCACAATCATCGGGTGTTTGGATATTGACAGTGAAAAATTTTCTGCATTTGACGATGATGATGTTGTTGGATTGACGGGGATTATAGAGTTGTTGACCGTTTGATGTTCTTTGCAGAAGTATAGGATAAAAAACAGATGCAAAGCACCTGTCGTATTAAAAATAATCTAATGGTACAAAGATACAACAAAAAACAAAGAAAAACTTAAAGCGTGTGTTAAAATCACAAAAAATTCGTATCTTTGCAAAAAAAAATCTATTTCTATGCTTTCTATCGCTGTTATCGGTGCCGGACATCTCGGCAAAATACACCTCAAATGCCTTCAAGGGCTTCCCAATCACTATAAAATCGTTGGTTTTTGTGATACCGATGCGGAACTTGCCGCAAAAGTTGAGGCGGAATTAGGTGTAAAATCGTTTTCAAATTTGGACGAACTTGTTCAAGCAGTTGATGTGGTTGATATTGTTACGCCAACGATTTCGCATTTTGAAATCGCATCATTAGCTTTGCGAAAAGGAAAACACGTATTTATCGAAAAACCGATTACTACAACACCTCAAGAAGCTCAAAAACTCTTGGCTTTGGCGAATGAAGCCGGTGTAAAAACTCAAGTCGGACATGTTGAGCGTTTCAATCCTGCATTTTTGAGTGTTCAAGATAAAATTTCGAATCCGATGTTTATTGAAACCCATCGCTTGGCGATGTTTAACCCGCGTGGATTGGATGTTCCGGTGATTTTGGATTTGATGATTCACGACTTGGATTTAATTTTGAGTGTGGTAAATTCGCCGGTTCGAAAAATCAGCGCAAGTGGTGTGGCCATTATTAGCGAAACGCCCGATATTGCTAATGCTCGTTTGGAATTTTACAACGGTTGTGTGGCGAATATCACGGCAAGCCGAATTTCGATGGCCAACTTGCGAAAATCTCGTTTTTTTCAAAAAGACGCTTATATTGCGGTGGATTTTTTAGAAAAAGAATCCGAAATTATTCGTATGAATGATGTTACGCCAACCACGAATGAAGACCCTTTTGCAATGATTATAGATTTGGGACCGGGCAAACAAAAACACATTCAAATCGAAAAACCGAACATTGAACCCATCAATGCTATTCAAACCGAATTGAGTCGTTTTCACGATGCCATCGTGAACGATACACCAACCGCCGTTCCCTTTATTGATGGATATAATGCTCTCGAAGTGGCTTACCAAATTATGGATGAAATTAAATCTGCAACACGATAATGATTTCTAAAAAATTCCATGCTACGCTTTATGTTGGAATAGATTTTATTTCGGCAGCTTTGGCATGGTTGCTTTTTTTTGTACATCGGAAATCTTTGGAAATAGGGAGTTTTAGCGATGCATTCAATGCTGTATGGAGCGATGGGCGTTTATATCAAGGCTTGGTAGTTATTCCGTTGGGCTGGCTGTTGTTGTATTCTGCATACGGGTATTATCGACGAATATTTACCAAAACACTATTTTCGGATGTTATAAAAACGCTAAATCATTCGATTGGCGGAGTAATTGTGCTGTTTTTTATTGTGATTTTGGATGATTATGTAGAGAGTTACGACTGGTATTATCACTATGTTTTTGTGTTGTTTATTCTGCATTTTGGTTTCACCCTTTTTGGACGTATGTTACATACGTATTTAATTCGTAGGGCTATTCGAAAAGGCAAAATTTTATTCAATACAATTTTGGTTGGAAATGGAACCAATGCACAAAAAATTTACGCCGAACTTCAGAATCAAGCTCGCTCGGATGGCTACAATATCTTGGGTTATGTGCGATGCGGAATAAATGACTTGATGACCGGTATGCCTTGTTTTGGTGAAATCAAAGATCTCGAAACTATTGTTAAATCCAATCAAATCGAAGACGTAATTATTGCGTTGAATGATGATGAAACAAGCGCCATTAGTGGCATTCTGTCGAATTTGGTTTCGTGCAAAGTATCCATTCACATTTCTCCAAATTTAGAGCCGTTTTTGCATAAAAAAGTAACCTCGTTTTTGCATACAACATTGCTGTTATTAAATGATGACCCATTGCCGGCTTGGCAAAGTTTTTTCAAGCGTACGGCTGATATTGTATTAAGTCTATTGTTCGGCGTTTTGCTGATGCCCTTGATTTTAGTCGTGATTTGGAAAGTTAAACGTAGTTCAAAAGGGTCTGTTTTTTATAAACAGGAACGCATTGGATTGTATGAAAAACCATTTTTGATGTATAAATTTCGTTCCATGTATCAAAATGCGGAAACACCTAATCAGCCCATGCTTTCAAGCGAAACAGATGAGCGCGTAACGCCTTTCGGACGTTTCATGCGCAAATATCGAATCGACGAATTACCTCAACTTTGGAACGTTTTGAAAGGCGATATGAGCCTCGTAGGTCCGCGTCCGGAGCGGCAATACTTCATTGATCAAATTGTGAAAATCTCGCCACAATACAAACTTTTACTTCGCGTAAAACCCGGTATCACATCATGGGGCGAAGTCAAATATGGCTATGCTTCATCGGTAGACCAAATGATTGAACGTATGGCATTCGACCTGCAATATATCGACAACATGTCATTGTCGAATGATTTGAAGATTTTGATGTATACGGTGGCGACTGTATTACGTGGCGAAGGAAAATAATATTGACCGTAGGGGCGGGGTTCGCCCACCCTGTTTACTATCAAGGGTGCGCAGACCGCGCCCCTACACGATTATCCCCCAAAATAATCCTTAACCCTGTCAAAAAATCCCTTATTGTTTTTAGCGTTTTTCGGATTGGGCTTGAAATTCGGAGAATTGCGGAGTTTTTCCAACAGTTCTTTTTCTTCTTTGGTTAAGCTTTGCGGTGTCCAAATATTCACACAAACAATCAAATCGCCGGTGCCGTATCCGCTCATTGAAGGCAAGCCTTTTCCGCGTAAGCGCAAGAGTTTGCCGGATTGTGTTCCGGCGTCAATTTTTAGGCGCACTTTGCCGTCAAGCGTAGGAACTTCAACCGATTCTCCCAAAGCTGCTTCGGTGATACTCACAAATTGATTGTAGTGCAAATTATTTTGAGCGCGTTCAAACAACGGATGTTCCAGTTCCTCAATCAATACGATCAAATCGCCGTTTACACCGCCGTGAACAGCCGCATTACCTTTGCCCGGAACTGTCAATTGCATGCCGTTTTCAACGCCTGCAGGAATGCGAATAGAAATAATTTCCTCGCCTTCAACCACACCATGACCGTTACATTTCTTACATTTTTGCATAATTGTGCGACCTTCGCCTTGACAAGTCGGACAAGCCGACGTTTGCTGCATTTGTCCGATAATAGTATTGGTAACGCGGGTTACATGACCCGAACCTTTACAGGTTTCGCAAGTTTTGTAAGCGTCTTTTGTCGCTGCGCCCGTTCCGCTGCATTCGCTGCAAGCAATTTTTTTGTGAACTTTGATTTTCTTCTCAACACCTTTGGCGATTTCTTCCAAAGTGAGTTTCACTCGCACACGCAAGTCTGTACCACGATTGACGCGTTTACGCTGTTGCCGCCCACCACTGCCAAATCCACTTGTAAAATTGTGAAAATGTCCGCCACCAAATTGTCCACCAAACGCGCTTCCAAAGATATCTCCGAAATGTGAAAAAATATCATTCATATCCATGCCCCCCGGCCCATAGCCGGAATTGGCGCCCATTCCGGCGTGACCAAATTGGTCATATTTCGCTTTTTTTTCGGGTGTCGAAAGCACGTCGTAAGCCTCTGCTGCTTCCTTGAATTTCTCTTCTGCCGCTTTATCATTGGGATTACGGTCGGGATGGTATTGTAATGCCAATTTCCGATAAGCCTTTTTCATCTCATCGGGAGTGGCGGTTTTGCTTACGCCTAAAACTTCGTAATAATCTCGTTTGTTTGCCATTTTTTCTGTTGTTGGGGCAACCCTTTGCGGTTGCGCTTGTGGGGCGGAGGTAAACCCCGCCCCTACGGTGTATTTTTAATTTCCTACGATAACCTTTGCATGACGAATGACCTTATCGTACAGATAGTATCCACGTTGAATTTCTTCAATAATCAACCCTTTCTGTGTTTCGTCGTTGGTCGGTGTTTGAGCGATGGCGTCGTGAAGGTTTGCATCAAATGCAATACCTTTAGTGTCCATAACTTTCAACCCTTGCGCTTCAAGGGTTGTTTTTAATTTGCTATAAATTAACTCAATGCCTGATTTTGTAGATTCATCCAAAATAACCGGTAACGCACGATCAAAATCGTCCAAAATTGGTAAAAGTGACAAAATTACAGATTCCGAGGCTGATTTTATCAATTCCAAGCGTTCTTTTTGATTGCGTTTTCGGAAATTCTCGAAATCCGAATATAATCGCAAATACTTATCTTGCGCTTCTTTCAAGTCGGTGGCGAGTTGATCGAAAGGGTCTATTTTCTCAGACTGGTCAGCGAGTTCGGATGTCTCAGAAATTTCCGAATTATCGGACGACAGTGTTTCGTCTTGCTCTGTTTGTAGGGTTTCGTTGAGTTCGCTCATTAGGATTCTATTTTTTGTAAAAATTAAGGCTGCAAAAACCTTGCCAAACCCCCAATAGTGCCATTTTGGCACAAAAAAATCACTATCTATACAAAAAATCACAAAAATTTTACAATTTTTTTTTTGCATTTCAATTTTTTTTTGTATCTTTGCGAAATATTTAACCAAAAAACAAATCAATCTACAAATCAAAGTCCGATTTAAGGAGCGGACGTAAAACAAAAACAAACATGAAAAAATTGATGATTCTAATGATGTCTCTTGCGGTTGTTTTCACTGCATGTAAAGACGACGACAAGCCTAAAGGCGATGCTCCTGGAAATGCTGCAATTACAGGTCTTTCTGCTAATGAATGTCCTGCCGATGAGGTTACGCTAACAGCTACTGCTGCTCACGCTACTTCATTTCAATGGAGAAAAAACGGTACAGTAATTGAGGGAGAAACACTTTCAACGCTTACTGTAACTGAAAGCGGTACTTACACTGCACGAGGAATTAATACACATGGCGAAGGTAACTGGAGTATTGGAAAAGAAGTGTTAATAGGTGTGTGTTCCGCTCCTTCAACACCAACGATTGAAGGTTTGAGTACAAACAATTGTCCTGCTACAACCGTAACTTTGACAGCTACTGTTGCGACAGCATTTCCTGCTCCTACGTTTGAGTGGAGAAAAGACGGTTCATTAATCTCTGGCCAAACTGCAGCGACTCTTGTCGTGAGTGCAACTGGAAGTTATACTGTAAGAGCAGTTAACGTGGTGGGTGAAAGTGATTGGAGTACGGCAAAAGCTGTAACTATTATAGTGTGTACAGGTCCTGCTATTGTTGGAAACTGGGAAATAACATCATGGGACTTCTTTGGAGTTTATGGTAGTCCTCCCGCAACAGTAGTTTGGGATTTGGAAATTGTTCAAGAGGGAAATCGATTTGTTTTCCAAGATGAGTGGATGCCTATATTTGTGCAAATGGATGAAGATGGTGATTTCTATGTAGAGGCTGGTAGTCAAGATAATCCTAACTTAGGTATAGATGGTGAAGGAAGACCTTTCTGGCAAACTCCGGGTGGTTATACAGATCACGGTGCTGCAGGTGCTTATTCAATGAATAACGGGTTTAGAATTTATTTGGAAATGTCGACTGATGGTCAATCATGGGCATTGCCATATCAGTTGACGTTTAATGATGGAGCTTTAACCTTAATCATGGGATTAGGTGTAATGATCCTTGAAGGTGCTACAAGATATTGGGTGGAATTACAAGGTGAAATGAATTGTGTACTTGTAGGCAAAAAAGGTGCCGGCAAAACATTTATTCCAAATCCGAAAAATCAAAACTTGGATGGAAGCATGTTGCAATTTCATGAGCATAAGTCAGTTGGAACAAAAAAATAAGTTTGTTCTTTTATAAAAAAAACGAGACCATTCCAAGAGAACGGTCTCGTTTTTTCGTATTTTTGTACTTTAAACCAAATTATGCACTTCAAAACTGATATCCTTCGTTCCGATTTTCCGTTATGGCTTTCGCCGATGGAAGATGTTACAAATCCACCGTTTCGCAGGATTTGCAAGCGGTTTGGCGCAGATGTATTGGTTACAGAATTTGTGCCGACGGATGCGATTATTCGCAATGTTAAGACCAGTTTACTAAAATTCCAATTCTCGGAAAGCGAACGTCCGCTTGGTATTCAAATTTATGGACATTTGGAGGATGCGATGATTGAAGGTGCAAAACTTGCAGCGGAAGCCAAACCCGATTTTATTGATATCAATTGGGGTTGTCCGGTGAAAAAAATTGCCAATCGTGGTGCAGGTTCGGGAATTTTTAAAGATGTTCCGAAAATGATCCGGATTACCGAAGGCATTGTGAAAGCCGTGAATTTGCCCGTTACCGTAAAAACACGCTTAGGCTGGGACGAATATTCAAAAGTCATTGTTGAAGTTGCCGAACGCTTGCAAGACACAGGTATTGTAGGCTTAAGCATTCACGGACGAACTCGCTGCCAACTTTATACCGGAGAAGCCGATTGGACGTTGATTGGCGAAGTAAAAAACAACCCCCGCATGCACATTCCAATTTTCGGAAACGGTGATGTAAAAACGCCTGAACGAGCATTAGAAGTGAAAAATAAATATGGTGTAGACGGCATTTTAATCGGTCGTGCCACCATTGGAAATCCTTGGATTTTCTCAGAAATCAAACATTTTTTTCAAACAGGCGAATATCTTCCGCCACCTACGATTGATGAACGTGTAGATGTTTGTCGCGAACATCTTTTAGCGTGCATCGAATGGAAAGGGCAAAGCAAAGCCATTGGCGAAATGCGAAAGCATTACAGTACGTATTTCAGAGCCATTCCACATTTCAAACCTTTGCGGATTGAACTGTTGCAAGCCAAAGAATTGGATCATATTTTGGAACTTTTTGAAAAAATCCGAATGTTTAAGTCTTGATTTTTCTTTGTAGCAAGGGGATTCCTCGACTTCGCGCACTTCGTGTGCTTCGCTCGGAATGACGAAGCATGACGTGAACGGAAGAAAAATGGAGCGGCAAAGCCGCTCCATTTTTCCCTTCTATAACTAATAACGTTGTCATCCCGAGCGAAGTCGAGGGATCTCCTTGCTATGAATGACAGACTAAAATCTCCTCAAGCAAAACACAAACATCCGAAACACGTTTGATATTCGGAAACGAAATCGTCAATTTTTCATTGATTTCTTTAAATTCACAATCTTTCGGATGGTTTTTTACAAATTCCAAAACTTTTTCAAATGTCGGTGATTGGTAGAATGTAGAATTTTTATCGGTGATAAATGTCCCAACAAATTTTTGACGTTTCAAAACGGCTTTTTCCAAACCGATTTGTTTGGCAAGGCGACGCATTTTTATGGTTTCGAGTAATTCCTCCGTCTGTGGTGGAAGTTTTCCGAAACGGTCTTGCAATTGTTGTCTGAATTTGGCGATTTCGTCGTCGGTTTCCAAAGCGTTTAATTGCTTGTAAAGACTGAGCCTTTCGGCAACGCTGTTCACGTAAGTGTCGGGTAAAAGTAATTCTAAATCGGTTTCTATTGTGCAATCTTTTGAGGCTAAAACTTCCGGTTTTTCATCCGTTTGATAGAGGTCTTTGAATTCGGTTTCTTTCAGTTCTTGAATGGCTTCATCCAAAATTTTGTGATAGGTGTCGAAACCGATATCACTAATAAAACCGCTTTGTTCAGCGCCCAATACATTACCCGCTCCGCGAATATCCAAGTCGCGCATAGCGATATTAAATCCGCTTCCGATTTCGGAAAATTCCTCAATCGCACGCAAGCGTTTTTTCGCTTCATCGCTGAGCATATAAGACGGTGGTGAAATCAAATAACAAAACGATTTTTTGTTCGAACGTCCGACTCTGCCGCGCAATTGGTGCAATTCGCTCAAACCGTAGGCCTGCGCTTCGTTGATGATAATGGTGTTTGCATTTGGAATATCCAAGCCATTTTCAACGATTTTTGTCGCAACTAAAATATCCAATTCGCCGTCGATAAATTTCATCATCACATCTTCAAGTTTGTTACCGTCCATTTGTCCGTGACCTACGCCAATGCGAGCATCAGGAACTAAGCGCTGCACCAACCCTGCAATATCCATAATGTTTTGTACGCGACTGTGTACGAAAAAAACTTGTCCTCCACGACTCAATTCTCGAACAATCGCATCGCGAATAATTTCCTCGTCAAAGACATGAATTTCGGTGTGAACGGGAAAGCGATTCGGCGGTGGGGTGCTGATAATTGACATATCTCTTGCCCCCATTAAAGAGAACTGAAGTGTGCGTGGAATAGGTGTTGCAGAAAGCGCAAGCGTGTCTACATTAACTTTCATCGCTTTCAACTTTTCTTTCATCGCCACGCCGAATTTTTGTTCCTCATCAATAATCAACAAACCCAAATCTTTAAATTCCACGTCTTTTCCCGTGAGGCGATGCGTGCCGATTAGAATATCGACTTGCCCGCTTTTCAGGTCTTTCAGAATGCGCGTTTTTTCTTTGGTTGAACGAAATCGTGAAATATATTCGACTTTGCACGGCATGTTTTTCAGACGTTCGGTAAATGTTTTGAAATGTTGAAATGCCAAAATCGTTGTTGGTACGAGAACAGCCACCTGCTTACCATCTGCAACAGCCTTAAATGCCGAACGAATAGCAACTTCTGTTTTTCCAAAACCCACATCACCACAAATCAAACGATCCGTTGGTGAAATGGATTCCATGTCGTTTTTTACGTCTTGCGTAGCTTTGAGTTGATCGGGAGTGTCTTCGTAAAAAAATGAGGCTTCTAATTCGTTTTGCAAAAACGAATCTTCGCTGAAAGCAAAGCCCTTTGAGTTTTTTCGCTGTGCGTAGAGTTTGATTAAATCTTTGGCGATATCTTTGACGCGTTGTTTCGCTTTGTGTTTTAGAGCACTCCACGTGCTTGAACCCAACCGCGTCAACGTTGGTTCTGTACCTTCTTTTCCGCTGTATCGCGAAATTTTATGCAAGGCGTGAATACTGATAAATAACACGTCATTATCCTTATAAACCAAGCGAATAGTTTCTTGCTGATGTCCTCCTATTTCCGTTTTTTCAAGTCCTCCGAAACGTCCGATGCCGTGATCAATGTGTGTAACATAATCACCGGGTTTCAGGTCGTACAGCTCTTTGAGCGTAATGGTTTCTTTGTTTTGAATTTGGCGATGTGTTGTAAAACGGTGATAACGTTCGAAAATTTGATGATCGGTGAAACACGCAATTTTTTGCTGATGATCAATAAAGCCCTCGTGAATAGAGAGTTTTAGAGAAATGAAACGCACTTGTCGATCGGCACTTCCCATTTCGAAAAACACACGTTCCAAACGCTGAATCTGTTTAGGATTATCAGATAAAATCAAATTGGTATAGCCATTATCGGACTGGTCTAATAAGGTATTGACCAACAACTCGAATTGCTTGTTGAATGCAGGTTGTGGATGAAAATCAAAGGTAATCGTTTGGTCGTGATTGAAATAATTGGTTAGGCCAAATTCAACGATAGAAAACGATTTTATATCACGCAAGAATTCCTCGCCCGAACAATATAATTCTTGTGGTTTTGCTCTTACCACAAGCGTTTCCAAAGATTCATAAACTATTATTGCTTTGTCTAAAGAACGATTTAAAACGGCCTTGCAAGATTCTACATCATCTATCCAAATTGCTGTATCCTTTGGAAAATGGGAGAAAATAGATGTTCGTTCGGTGATACTTTCTTGTGTTTGAATGTTTGGTAGAATCGTAATTTTTTCGTAACGCTGTTTGGATAGTTGAGAAACTGCGTCAAAACTGCGAATAGACTCAATTTCATCGCCAAAAAATTCCAAGCGGTACGGATCGTCACTTGCAAACGAAAACACATCTAAAATTCCGCCACGAACGGCGTATTGCCCAGGCTTAAGCACAAAATCCACCCGTTCGAAGTTGTAGTTCATCAACAAATCAATCACGAAATCCATCGAAACGGCTTCTTTTGCTTGCAATTTAATCGTATTTTGTCGCAAAACAGTCTGCGTGATCACTTTTTCCGAGAGGGCTTCGGGATAGGTTATGACAATCGTTTTTCTATCGTTGGTTTCCAACCGATGTAACACCTCTGCACGTTGCAAAACATTAGCATTATCAACTAGCTCCGCATCATATGGACGTTTCGCGGAAGCGGGAAAAAATAACACATTTTTATGTTCAAAATCCAACTGATATTCGTCTAACAATTTTTCCAAATCGTTGTGAAAATACGCTGCCTGTTCTTTGTCTTGCAAAACAAATAAATGATAAAAATAGGCTTCTGAAATCACAGCTGCTGCAACTACCGCCCGAGATGAACCTGAAAACCCTGAAAGTCCTATTTTAAAAGGATTTTTACGGCTTTGCAAAACTTCAACAAGCGTCTGCAAATTCGGCAATTTTTGGTAGATTTGGATTAAGTCGGAAGGGATCATAATAAAAATTAGAGTGCAAAGATACAAAAAAAACGACGATGTTGAAACAATTCATACTTTTAAGTTTTTTATTTGATTTTTTTGTTGTAATTTTGTAAAAAAAATAATGCTTGAACCATGATCGCCATCGAAAACACCCTAATCTCCGACGATATTTTTACCGAATATTTCTGTTGTAGCCTTGATGCTTGCAAAGGATCTTGCTGTGTGGAAGGCGATGCCGGTGCGCCTTTGGATGAAAAAGAAATTTATTATTTAGGAGAGCATATTGACCTCATCAAACCTTATCTCACAGAAAAAGGTCGCGAAGTGATTGAAAACATCGGGGTTTTCGAAATTGCGGTGGATAACACAGCCGTTACACCGCTTGTAAATCGTGGCGAATGCGCTTTCATTACGTTCGATGATAGTGGAATTGCCAAATGTGCTATCGAAAAAGCCTTTGAAGACAGCAAAATTTCATATCAAAAACCGATATCCTGCCATCTTTATCCAATCCGTATTTCTAAGGTGGGTGATGCCGATGCTTTGAACTACGATCGCTGGACAATTTGTCGTGATGCCTGCATCGAGGGACGCGAAAAAGCCCTCAAAATTTTTCAATTTCTCAAAAAGCCTCTTATTCGAAAATATGGCGCGGATTGGTACAAACAAGTTGTTTTTTCTGATAATGAACTTTTTGCGAAAAAAAGCTAGGTAGTTTCATTTTTTTTCGTATCTTTGCATTGAAAAAGTAAAAAAGTGAAAAGTAAAAAAGTGAAAAGTGGTTTCGTAAATCGTGAAAACATTCCATACTTTTATACTTTTACACTTTCAAACTACATAGACAACAAACCCAACACGACACTAAATGTCAATCAGATCCAAAACCCTCGACCTCCGACGTCGCATGTCGGAAGCCCTTCAAGGTGGTGGCGAAAAAGCCATTGAAAAACAAAAAGCCGGCGGAAAACTTACCGCTCGCGAGCGTATCCTCAGCATTCTCGACCCTGATTCTTTCCACGAATATGACCTTTTTGTGGAGCATTCGGGACGTGAATTCGGGATGGACAAAAAGTATTTGCCGGGCGATGGCGTAATTACGGGAACCGGCACCATGCAAGGACATCCTGTGTGTATTTTTGCTCAAGACTTCACCGTTGCAGGAGGGTCGTTGGGCTATATGCACGCCAAAAAAATCACTAAAATCATGGATCACGCCATGAAATTGAAAGTGCCCCTTATTGGCATCAACGATTCGGGTGGTGCACGTATTCAAGAGGGTGTGAATGCCCTTGCGGGATATGGCGACATTTTTTATCGCAATACGGCTGCATCGGGTGTTATTCCTCAAATTTCTGTGATTTTGGGGCCGTGTGCCGGCGGTGCGGTTTATTCGCCTGCGCTTACGGATTTCGTGTTTGTGGTAGATAAAATTTCAAAAATGTTCATCACAGGTCCCGAAGTAATTAAATCGGTACTTGGCGAGGATATTTCTCAAGAGGATTTAGGCGGTGCTCGTGTTCATGCCGAAATCACCGGAAATGCTCACTTTTTTGCGGAAAGTGAAGACGAATGTTTTGATCAAATCAAAAAACTGATTAGTTTCATTCCGTTCAACAATACCAAAAAAGCCGATTCGTTTCCGGTAAAAAATCCGAAAACCAAGGAATACAAAGTCGAAAACTTTTTTCCTGCCGATCCCAAAAAACCTTATGATGTAAGAAACATTATCAAATCTATTTCAGACAATTCGGACTTTCTGGAAGTTCAAGAACTTTTTGCAGCCAACATTGTGGTTGGTTTCGGTCGTATCGAAGGACAAACTATCGGTTTTGTAGCTAATCAACCTTTGGTTATGGCAGGCGTTTTAGATGTAGACAGTTCGGATAAAGCCGCTCGTTTTATTCGTTATTGCGATGCGTTCAACATTCCGTTAGTTACGTTTGTGGATTTGCCGGGCTACCTTCCGGGAATTGACCAAGAATATGCAGGTGTAATCCGCCATGGCGCTAAAATTCTCTATGCTTATTCGGAAGCCACCGTTCCAAAAATCACCGTAATTTTGCGCAAAGCCTACGGTGGTGGTTACATAGCAATGTGTTCAAACCACTTGAAAGCCGACTTTGTATTTGCCTGGCCTACGGCGGAAATCGCAGTAATGGGTCCTGAGGGTGCTGCAAATATTATTTTCCGAAGCGAAATTATGTCAGCAGATAACCCCGAAGAAATGAGACAGAAAAAAATTGCCGAATATCGTGAAAAATTTGCTAATCCTTATGTTGCAGCAGCATATGGCTATGTAGACGCCGTTATCAAACCGGAAGAAACTCGCAGTTACATTATTCATTCGTTAAATATTTCGAAAAACAAGACCGAAGTTCCGCCTGCGAAAAAACATGGCATACCTCCGTTTTAAAATATTGTAGGGGCGCGGTCTGCGCACCCTTGATTGCAAACAGGGCGGGCGAACCTCGCCCCAAAAAATCACCAAAATAGACCTCATGAGTAAATCAGAAACCACCGATAAAACCCAAAAAAAAGAACAAATCCAACGCTACATAATGCGCAAGGTTTTCACTGCCGTAAATGCCAATCATATTACAGCTTTTATGCCCGGCACCGTTGGACGAATTTTTGTAAAAAAAGGCGATAAAGTGAAAAAAGGTGAAACCATCATCATACTTGAATGTATGAAAATGGATAACGAACTTCAAGCACCGTTTGATGCAAAAATCAAATCTATCAACGTTAAAACCGGTGAAAATGTTGTGAAAGATGCTGTGCTAATGGAACTCGAATAGTGATAAATGGTTAATGATTAATGGTAAATTTTCCTTTATTAATCATTAACCACCAATCATTATAAAATTCCGTCATCACCAAAGCTGTAATACTCGTTTCCACTTAAAATAATGTGATCCATCACTCGTAAATCTAAGAGTTTGGCGGCTGTTTGGATTTTTTGTGTGAGCAAAATATCGTTGTCGCTCGGTGTGATCTTTCCTGATGGGTGGTTATGCCCTAAAATAAAACCAACGGCGCGATTGGCGACAGCCGTTTGCATGATTTTTTTCACATCTACGGATGTTTGGGTGATACCGCCTTCGGAAATCCGCTGTTTGGTAATCAATCGTCCCGAACTATCTACGTAAAGCACCCACAATTCCTCGTGGGTCAAATCGCAAAGGTCTTTGAAAAAAACTTCAAAAGCTGACTTGCTATCCATTATTTTTGGGCGAACAGAAACTTTCGCTTCGTAGCGTCTGCGGGCGATTTCAAGTGTTGCAATAAGCGTTACGGCTTTGGCAGGTCCAATGCCTTTGAATGGTTTAATCAGTTGCGAGATGTCTTTTTTCGAGAGTTCCAAAAAATCATTGTCGCAACTCGCCAAAATTTGTTTGGCAATGTCTAAAGCCGAATGTTCCTTGTTTCCGCTGTTGATGATAATCGCCAAAAGCTCGGCGTTGCTGAGTGTTGATGCGCCATACTTTATTAATTTTTCGCGAGGGCGTTCGTCGATTTGCCAGTGTTTGATAGGTATTTCCATTTGTTTTTTATTGTTTTGTCGTTATATTGAGTGTAGTCGAGACATCTCATAGCAAGGGGATTCCTCGACTACGCTCGGAATGACGAGGCAGTTTCTATATATAACGCTCAACTTTCGATTTTCGTATAAATTTTCACTAAAAATTGTCAAAATGTTGATAACTTCTCGAGTTATTAACATTTTGGAGTAATCTAAAATAATTTTCCTTTCTCCATTTTCAATTTTAACTTCGTTGAGGGCTTGCGCCGTTCAATTAAAATTTGTATCTTTGCAAAAAATTACTTTCACATCATGGAACAACAGGTTATCATTTTTTCGGGTCGCGCTTCGCGTTATTTATCGGAAAAAATTGCAGAAGAATATGGTCAAAAGCTTGGAGACTCAGAAGTTTTGGAATTTTCCGATGGTGAAATATTGCCTGTATTAAGTCAAAATGTTCGCGGTGCAGATGTGTTTATTGTGCAATCTACGTTTGCGCCTGCCGGAAATATTTTAGAATTGTTGTTGATGATTGATGCCGTGAAACGCGCATCGGCTCGACGAATTATCGCAGTTATTCCGTATTTTGGATATGCTCGTCAAGATATAAAAGATCGTCCGCGTGTGTCAATCGGCTCAAAACTGATTGCGGATTTGTTGACGACAGCAGGAGTTTCCCGTGTAATTACAATGGATTTGCACGCCGACCAAATTCAAGGATTTTTCAACATTCCGGTGGATCACGTGTTTGCTTCGCAAATCTTTTTGTCGTACCTTCGAACGAATTTTGACACGAGTAATATCATTTTTGCATCACCAGACGCAGGTGGTACACGTCGTGCCAACACTTATGCGAAAGCACTTAAAACAGGCTTTGTAATTTGCTACAAACAACGCAATAAACCCAACGAAGTCGGCAGCATACAACTGCTTGGTGACGTAGAAGGCAAAGATGTGATTTTGCTTGATGATATTATTGACACCGGAAATACCATTTGCAGGGCAGCGAAAATTATCAAAGAAAATGGTGCGAAAAGTGTTCGAGCGATGATTACACACCCTCTGCTAACGGGCAATGCGTATCAAAATATTCAAAATTCTGAGTTGGAAGAATTGATTGTTACAGATACCATTCCTTTGAAAAAACAAAGTTCTAAAATTCATGTGCTAAGTGCCGCAAAAACGTTTGCGGAAATTATCTCACGCGTGGAAAAAAACGAAAGTATTTCGGATTTATACAATTTGTAGAATCTCGTCAGCAATTTTACGATCATTGGAAAGTCTTGGTACTTTGTGCTGTCCGCCTAATTTACCGTTCTGTTTAAGCCAGTTGTAAAATGTCTTTTCAGGAACAGAAATAATTTCCGGCAACGTTAACATCAAGTCATGATAGCGCTTGGCTTCGTAGTCACTGTTTTGAGATTTGAGTGCATTATCCAAAACTTCTGAAAAATATTGTAGATCTAGTGGTGGTTTTGAAAATTCAATCAGCCATTGATGACGAGCGTGTTTTCCGTCTTCCAAATAAACGGGAGCAGCTGTAAAATCAACGATTTCAGCGTTCGTTTTTTCACAAGCAATCGTTAACGCTTTGATCGCATTATCTTCAATCAACTCCTCGCCAAACGCATTAATGAACGTTTTTGTGCGCCCGCTGATTTTGATGCGATAGGGCGAAAGGTTTGTAAAACAGACCGTATCACCAATCACATAGCGCCACAGGCCTGCATTTGTCGTGATGACGATGGCATAATTTTTATTCAACTCAACTTGATCTAAAGTTAAAACTTTGGGCTGTTCTTCGTGAATATATTCGAGCGGAATAAATTCATAAAAAATGCCGTAATCCAACATCAACAACATATCGTCGCCACTGATAGTATCTTGGATTCCGAAAAAACCTTCGCTAGCATTGTAGGTTTCAATATACGTCATTTTCGGAGAAGAAATCAGATCTTTGAATTGTTTTCGATAAGGTGTAAAACTAACGCCGCCATGAAAGAAAACTTCCAGATTCGGCCACACTTCACTAATATCTTTTTGACCCGAAATTTCCAAAATTCGTTTGAGTAAAAGCAGTGTCCAAGAAGGAACTCCGGCGATGTTTGTTACATTTTTTTCAATGGTGGCATGTGCCATTTTTTCAATTTTTTCTTCCCATTTATCCATCAAAGCAATATCCAAATTCGGAACTCGAAAAAACTCTGCCCAAAACGGAAGATTTTGAATTAAAATCGCAGAAACATCACCGTAATAGGCATCGCTGTTCATTTCGCAAATGTAATGACTACCGCCCATGCCCAAACTTCGTCCGTCTAATAAAGCAGAATCAGGATGGTTATTCAAATACAGCGAAAACAGGTCTTTCCCGGCTTTGTAGTGGCATTCTTCCAAGGATTCCGGGCTTACGGGGATAAACTTACTTTTACTCGCCGTTGTTCCCGAAGATTTAGCAAACCATTTAATGTCGGACGGCCACAATAATTGTTGTTCGCCCATACGCAAACGGTCGATGTAGGGTTTAAGCGTGTCGTAGGAATTTAATGGAACGCGTTGTTGAAATTCTTCAACGGAACGAATGGTTTTGAAATCATACAATCGTCCGTATTCTGTGTTTTCCGCAGCATTCAGAAGTTTGATCAGCCATTCACGCTGAACATCCTGTGGGTACTTCAAAAACAATTCGATTTGATGAATGCGCTGACGCGTAAACCACGATATGACCGAAGTAACAAATGCCATAATTTATTTCGGAGCAATTCTTAATAAAATTAAAGCAATTAAGCCGAAAAGGATGATGGGTAACCATGCCGCCAACCATACGGGAAAATTTCCAAACGCAGCAAACACCCGTGAAATCTGCAAAAACAGAATAAATGAAAACGCAATCATCAACCCCATCGCAAGATGAAAACCGGTCCCTCCGCGTGTTTTCCGAGACGAAATCGAAACGCCGATCAACGTCAGAACCAAAGCTGCAAAAGGGTGTGAAAAACGAACCATGGAATCGTATCTATATTCTTTTATTCGGGGAGAACCACGCATTTGTTCGCGTTTGATAAAAGCTTGCAATTCGCTGTGGGTCATTGTAGCGACCTCATACTGATCGTGAGAAAAATCGCTTGGAAGAATAGGAAATTCCATAATTTTTTCATAGCCATGCTCAATACTTTCGCCCACCGAATCCAAGATTCGAATGTAATAATTATGTAGAATCCAAACGGCTCTTGCGGAGTCAAACTGAATGGATGTTGCCGAAATCTTTTTCAAAAGTCCGTCTTCCGGAGTGATATGTTCAAAAGAAAATTGATGTCCTAAATTTTGGTGCACATCGAAACTTGCGACATAATAAAACGACGTTGAATCATGCTGAAAATGGATATTGCGATCTCGATTGTAATAGGGATTACGAATATATTGTTGTTCGAAAGCAAGACGCGGTTGATTTACTTTTGGGATCAACACATTTGAGAAATAAACGTTCAATACCCCAATCAAAACAGCACAAATCAAATAAGGCACCATCAATCGCTTGAAACTAATTCCCGAACTGAGCATAGCGACAATTTCCGAATTTGCAGCCATTCGAGAGGTGAAAAAAATCACCGCTATAAACGTGAATAAAGCACTAAACATATTCACGAAAAAAGGAATAAAATTCACATAATAATCAAAAATAATGGCGTTGAGAGGTGCTTTTTTTTCAATAAAATCACTGATTTTTTCCGAAACATCAAATACAATCACAACCAAAATAATCAAGATCATGGAATAAACAAACGTTCCCAAGAATTTTCGGATTAAATACCAATCTAATTTTTTCATCGCAGTAATTTTTTTGCAAAGATACGAAAAAAAACGAAACTTTGTTTTGTTTTTTAATTACGAATTATCAATTATCAATTACGAATATGCTTTTTTCAAATTCTAATACCGATAATGCTCCGCTTTGTAAGGTCCGTCAACGGGAACGCCAATGTAATCAGCCTGTTCAGGCGTGAGTTTGGTGAGTTTTACGCCAATTCTGTCCAAATGTAAACGCGCTACCTCTTCGTCTAATTTTTTAGATAGGCGATATACTCCGACTTTGTAAGTATCTTTATTTTTCCACAAATCTAACTGAGCCAACGTTTGATTTGTAAATGAATTACTCATCACAAAACTCGGGTGTCCTGTTGCACAACCTAAATTCACCAAACGTCCTTCTGCCAAAAGAAACATGCAATGTCCGTCGGGAAAAACAAATTTATCAACTTGCGGTTTGATGTTTATTTTTTGGATGCCCGGCATGTTTTCCAATTGTTCCACTTGAATTTCGTTATCGAAGTGTCCGATATTACAAACGATGGAATCATCTTTCATTTTTTTCATGTGTTCGAGCGTGATCACATCTTTATTTCCTGTTGTGGTTACGTAGATATTTCCTTCATGCAAAACATCCTCAATCGGAGCTACCTCAAAACCTTCCATTGCTGCTTGTAATGCGCAAATCGGGTCAATTTCCGTCACAATCACACGTGCTCCATAACCACGCATTGAGCGTGCACAACCTTTTCCCACATCGCCGAAACCCAGCACCACAACCACTTTTCCGGCAATCATCACATCCGTTGCACGTTTAATCCCATCTGCCAAAGATTCTTGACATCCGTAAAGATTATCGAATTTCGATTTCGTTACAGAATCGTTTACATTGATTGCAGGAATGAGCAATTCGCCTTTTTCCATCATTTGATATAACCGATGAACGCCCGTTGTGGTTTCTTCCGAAACACCTTTCCACTCGGCAACGGTGCGATGCCAGCGTTGATTATCTTCTTTCAAAATGGCTTTCAAACTGTCTAAAATCACGCCTTCTTCTTTGCTGCTTGGTGTATAATCTAAAACTTTTGCATCGTTTTCGGCAGCATAACCTTTGTGAATAAATAAGGTTGCATCACCACCGTCATCAACAATCAATTGTGGCCCTTTTTCTCCAGGAAACGCTAACGCTTGATTGGTGCACCACCAGTATTCTTCGAGTGTTTCGCCTTTCCACGCAAACACCGGAATGCCCGCAGCAGCAACAGCAGCAGCAGCGTGATCTTGTGTGGAAAAAATATTACAACTGCACCAACGCACGTCTGCGCCCAATTCCACTAAGGTTTCAATCAATACTGCCGTTTGAATGGTCATGTGCAACGAGCCCATAATTCTCACATCTTTCAACGGTTTTTCCTTGCCGTATTTTAGGCGTAAGCTCATCAGACCCGGCATTTCTTTTTCTGCGATCGCAATTTCTTTGCGACCAAATTCTGCCAAACTGATATCGGCAACTTTGTACTTCAAATTGTAGTCTGTCATTTTTTTTTGTTTTTTAATTTGAACAGGGGCAAAGGTACGATTTTTTGTCCATATTTCCAAACTTTACAATTTATACATTATATAAATAAGTTAATAAAATATTTGATATTCAGAATAAAACATCATATAATATGGTGTTATTTACGGGCTCTAATCTCTATATATATTTCTCAATATTCATTTTTCATTTCTCATTTCTCATTTTTTTTCGTATCTTTGCAAGTTCCAAATAGTGTAAATATAGTATAAATCCGCGAAATGAGCGTAAAGAAATATAGTCTGTCTGTAGTTGTGCAGTGTGTTCTTGTAACGTGTCTGTACAGTCAGCAAATGCCACAAATTTCGCACTATATGTTTAACCCACAGATGTATAACCCCGCAAGCGTCGGATTCTCAAACAGTATTTTAGCCAGCGGTATCCACCGCCAGCAGTGGTATGGCATGGAAGGCGCACCGCAAACCACGATCATATCTATTGATGCTCCCTTGAGAATAATTAAAAGTGGGGTCGGATTGAACATCACAAACGACCAAATCGGCTGGTTCAATAACACCTACATTCAGTTGGCATACAACTACCAACTGCCTTTCTTGAATGGCACTTTGGGCATGGGTATTCAGGCCGGAATGAACAACTTTGGACTTAAATTAACAGATATCAGACCACCGGAAACCCCGAACGATATTGTTCTTCAAAACAAAGATGATGCTTCGAGATTTTTGTTCGACGTCTCTCTCGGTCTCTTTTATCAAGTTTTAAATCAATACGAAATCGGGATTTCGTTAGGGCATCTCAATGCACCGAGATCACCTGATTTACACTACCAGCAAGCACGCTGCTTAAACCTCTCGGGCAACTATCATTTTACGCTCGACCTATTTCCAAAAATTGATTTTGTGCCATCAACACTCATCAAGACCGATTTTTCTTCCACGCAAATTGATTTATCGTTGGTTGGTGTTTATGATAAGCAATATTGGGCCGGAATTTCTTGCCGATTAGGCGAAGTTGTGTTGATGGGGGGGTTATTCATCAAGCAAATGCAAGTAGGGTTAGCCTATGATTTGGCAACGAATTGGATGTTTAAAAGTTCTAAAATTGGCGGCAGTTTCGAGATTTTCGCTCGTTATGCTTTCAATTTGAGCGTAGATCGAATTCCTAAAAGTTATAAAAACTCAAGATACCTTTAAAACCGCTACAACTTGAATTAGACAAACATACATAAAACTAAACTCGAATTTAAATAATAAAACATTATCAAATATGAATCTGAACAAGCAAATTTTGAAACAGCACGCAGGCATCATTTTAGCCCTTGTGTTAATGTTGATGAGTTGTCAAAGAAACACCGGTTATGGTCAATTGATCGGTGTGCAGGACAGAAATCGAGCCATTCCTCCAATTCCACACGGAATGGTTTATATTCCAAGCGGACATTTCATCATGGGTGCCGGTGGAGACGACCCTTCTTATTCCATGAATAACACACCTAGAACGGTTAGTATTTCAGCCTTTTATATGGACGAAACAGAAATCACGAACAACCAGTATCGCCAATTTGTCAACTGGGTTATTGATTCGTTGAAGTTTCGACTTCTCGGTGAAGTTGATCCTGCTTTCTTGATTGAAGATCCAAATGATGAATATGGCGGTCTTCCGGCGATTAATTGGAGACATCGTCCTAGAAGATGGACTCCTGAGATGTTAGAAGCAATAGAACAGCTGTACACTCCGATAGAAGAGCGCTATTATCGTCGGAGAGAGATTGATACGCGCAAACTTAATTTTGAGTTTCAGACTTTCGACTATCGCGCTGCTGCTCAACGTTCGGAAGGCGAAATAGATAGCAGATACGATGGAATTCACATGGCTTCATTCGCAACCCGTCCGCAATCACTCAGAAGTCGTGCCGGATATATCAGAAGGCATGTCGTGAATGTTTATCCCGATACACTTTGCTGGATTGTCGATTTTTCATATTCTTACAACGACCCTATGGTGCGTTCGTATTTCAGCAGTCCGATGTATGACCATTACCCCGTTGTCGGTGTGAATTGGCATCAAGCTAGAGCATTTGCTAAATGGAGAACCATTATGCATAACAATGACTTAACCCGGAGAGGTTTTGCCGAATTGAATGAATATCGTTTGCCAACCGAAGCCGAATGGGAGTTCGCCGCTCGCGGTGGATTGGAATTGAATCCATACCCATGGGGAGGCCCGTATGCCATGAATATGAACGGATGCTTGATTGGAAACTTCAAGCCTCAACGTGGAAAATATGCCCTTGATGGTGGTCTTTATCCGGTTATCGTTGGACACTATGCACCTAACGACTACGGCTTATATGACATGATGGGCAATGTTGCCGAGTGGTGTATAGATATGTTCACAGAATCTAACGAAATGGCTCACGATTTCAATCCGGTTGTTGAATACGATGCCAAATCGGATGACCCAATGGCGAAAAAACGCAAAGTGATCAGAGGCGGTTCGTTCAAAGATTTTGCCGAACTCTGCAAAGTTTACCATCGTCACTACGAATATCAAGACACTGCAAAATCCTATATCGGATTCCGTTGCGTAATGTCTTATCTTGGTCGAGATAGAAATGACAATATGAGAACAGCATCTAACGTTCACAGATAATCAATCGTAGGGGTGAGGTTAGCTCGCCCATCAAACAAGAGCGGCAGAGGATCAGCCTGCCCGCCAAAAAAAATAATCAATAAAACAAAAATATACTATGGGACTTGTAAGAAAATTCAATGAAATTGTAAGAAGTAAAAAATACAGAGTTTTTATGTCAATGCTCTATGGTTGGGGCGCATCACTCGTGATTTTGGGAGCTTTGTTTAAAATCAATCACTACCCCGGAGCCAACGTGATGCTTATCTTAGGGATGGGCGTAGAAGCCCTCATTTTCTTCTTTTCCGCTTTTGAACCAATTCACGAAGAAGTTGATTGGACATTGGTGTATCCGGAATTAGCAGGAATGGGGCATACTGAAGGGTACAAACAACGTTCTTCAGAAGAAGAACGTATTCTCAGCGAAAAATTAGACAACTTGCTCAAAGCAGCACATATTGATGCCGAGTTAATCGAAAGTTTAAGTACTGGTTTGAACAAACTCAATGTTACGGCTAAATGTTTGAACGCATCAACAGACATTATGGGTGTGAACACAAATTATGCTGATCAATTGACTGTATTAACCGAAAGTTTGGGTCGTTTGAATGTACTTTATACTCAACAACTCGAAGCTTCGTCGCGCCAAATGGAAGCCACTGCAAAAGCTCAGGACAACATGAACCGCATTGCTGAAACTTTAGCCGGCACATTAGAAAGTTCGGCAAAATATAAAGAAGAAATCAGCCATCTGGCGGAAAAAGTATCTTCGTTGGATAAAATCTACGGCGGGATGCTATCAGCAATTAAAAACGTAGGAAACAATTAAAAAAGGCACGAGGTACTGTGGGGGTACGAGGTTTTCCGAAGCACACCTCGCACCAATTAAAATGATTAAACAACTAAACAAATAAAACAAGACTATGGCCGGAGGCAAACAAACCCCAAGGCAGAAATTGATCGGCATGATGTATTTGGTGCTAACAGCGATGTTAGCGCTGAATGTGTCGAGTGCCGTTTTATGGTCTTTCCTGACTATAAACGATAGTATTGTAGCGACCAACAGAAACTTCGAATCAAAGATCGCTGATACATACGCTATTTTCGATAGAGCCTTAGCTGAAAACAGGGAAAAAACACAAGCAAATTTCGACAAAGCTCAAGAAGCAAGACGATTAACGGCAGAATTTCGGCAGTACGTTGAGAATTTAAGAATTCTCATGATTCAAGATGCAGTACGCGGTATTTCGGTCGATGAGGCGAGAGTGCTTAATCCACATGAGATTCGTCGTCAAGACAATTACGATACACCATCTCGGATTTTTATAGAGCAAGGCAGGGGTGAGGAACTTCGTGAAAAAATCGAAGAATATGAGAGGGCCATGCTGGCACTTTTACCGAACGAAGAGTCACGAAAACATATCAAATCGCCATTTAATACGACTGGGCCGTTTTTTGATGCAAACGGAAGGGAAGTTTCTTGGGAAAGAGCCAACTTCTTTAAAACCATTATTGTTGCAGCTATCGCCATTTTGAATAAATTAGAAAACGATGCTATGAATTTGGAGTTCGACGTTGTGAATGAACTCTTCCGTTTAGTGTCTGCAGGCGATTTGACATTCGACAATGTGCAGGCAAGAATTGTTCCAAAATCCACATTTGTCGCACTTGGCGAAACATTTGAAGCCGAAATATTTTTGGTCGCTTTCGACTCTAGAACAAGGATTACAGCTAATGTTAACGGTCAAATCCTCAACAGTAGAGACGGTGTAATTAATTTTACATCACCAACCACAAGAGAAGGTGTTTTTCCGGTTACAGGATACATCAATTTGCCTGGAGGAGACACATATCCATTCCGAACCGAATATATCGTGGCTCGTCCTCCGGCAACAGTTTCGGCAGACCAGATGAATGTGTTCTACATTGGTGTTGATAATCCTATTACCGTCGCTGTGGGTGGCGCTGATCCCACCACCGTTCGTACGACGATTTCCGGAAACGGAAACACCGTTGAAAGAGTTGCCGGTAGCGCCAATAATTATATTGTCCGTGTAACCTCGCCCGGCGAAGTAACAGTTACATTAAGTGTGCAAACCGGAACCACATCCAGAGTTGCAGGGACGTCCAGATTCCGCGTGAAACGCGTGCCGGATCCCATCGCCGTGGTAGTTGGTATGGACGACAACGCAACCTCTATAAACAGAGACCAATTTGCAAATTCCGCAGGTTTATTACCTAGAATGCCGAGAGATTTCGACTTCCTTTTGCCAAATTTAAGAATAAACTCGTTCACGATGACAACCACCATAGGTGGCGATATTACACCATTCAGATCAAACTCCAACCGTTTTACTGATGAGATGTTCACTGCAATTCGAAATTCTAGAAGGGGTCAAAGATTCTTTTTTGAAGATATCATGTGTCAAATGCCTACGGGGCCAACACAATTACGATCCTTTGTATTAACTATTCAATAACAAACTCGCTATAATTATGAAAAATTTAATCGTTTTAAGCATCGTTTTTTTGGCATTTATCGCCACCGAACGCTCGCAAGCTCAAGTTGTGGAAAACAGACCGCCTTTGGATGGCTTTTTCGAAAAAGTGAATAATGTAGGCATAGAGCCTCGCCCGTACGTATTTGTACGTGAAGCCGATGTATATATCACACGACGTGTTTGGAGAACAATTGACTTTCGTTTGAAATTCAACCAGTTTTTCTATTTTCCCGTTCAACCTATTCGAGACCGTGTAAGTTTCATGAGTATGGTGATGACCGGCCTTGAAGAAGGCACCATCACAGCTTTCGATGCCATGACAGACGACTTCAGAAAACCTATCACCTTTGAGGAATTCATGGCCGCAAACACCAGAGTGGTTGAAAGAGATGTAGAGGATTTGGATAATCCCGGAGAATATATCAGACGTTCGGATACCTCAAGATTTAGCAACGAAGATGTGAAATTGCTTCGTGTAAAAGAAGATTGGTTTATCGACCGTCAGCGGGGTGTTCGCGATATTCGCATCATAGGATTGTGTCCGGTTCTTCAACGATTTGACGAAATGGGTAACCTTATAGGTAATCAACCTCTGTTTTGGCTTCATTATGAAAGTTGCAGAAATTTGTTTGCCAATACCGACGCCTTCAACCGTCACAACTCTGTCATGCGTATGTCGTATGACGATGTGTTTGCGTGGAAACGTTTTTTCAACAGTTTCATCATTAAAATTGACAATCAACAGGATCGTTCAATCAATGAATACCTTTCCGGTTGGCAACTTTTGGCCGAATCCGAGCGCATAAAAATTATGTTGTTGAATTTGGAGGAGGATCTTTGGGAATATTAGTTTTTTTTCATATTGGTCGTAGGGGCGGGGTTTACCTGCCCCTTTTTTTTATTGTAGGGGCGAGCGAACCCCGCCCCTACAATTTCATTTTTTTTCGTATCTTTGCATGGTGATAAACGACTATTTAAATACACCCATCGAATTTTTAAAAGGCATAGGGCCACAGCGGGGCGCTTTGCTTCGCAAAGAAATTGGCGTGTTTTCGTTTGATGATTTGCTAAATTATCTGCCGTTTCGGTACGTTGACAAGAGCAGTTATGTCAAAATTGGTGATATATGTGGGGGCGGGGTATGCCCCGCTCCTACACATGTTTTAATTCAAGGCAAAATTTTAAGTAAAGAAACAGTCGGCGCAAAGTTCAAATCTCGTTTGGTGGTTCGATTTGCTGACGAAACAGGCGAAATAGATTTGATTTGGTTTAAAGGTGTGAAATGGATTAGCGAAAAATTGAAAATCGGCGAAACGTACGTGATTTTCGGAAAACCCACATTATTCAAACAAACCTACAATTTCACACATCCCGAAATTGATTTGGCAAGCGAAACTAAACTGCAAAAAGGAGGTCTGTTTCCGATGTATAATACCTCGGAAACCATGAAAAACAGAGGTCTTACGTCAAAAGCCATCAGTAAATTGATGCAAACGCTTTTAGACGGACTCCCCGCCCCTATTCCTGAAATTTTACCATCATCCGTTTTAGGAAAATATCTCTTGATTTCGCGAGATTCCGCTTTACATTTGGTACATTTTCCAAAGCATCAAGACGAATTGGTTCGCGCTCAAAATCGAATCAAATTTGAAGAGTTGTTTTTGTTGCAAATGCGCGTTTTGAAGCAAAAATCGCAAAACCATTTAGAAAAAAGTTACGTGTTTTCCAAAGTAGGCGATTATTTTAATCATTTTTACAAGGAGAATTTGCCATTTTCGCTCACAGGTGCACAACAACGTGTAGTGAAAGAAATTCGCAAAGATTTAGGAAGCGGATTTCAAATGAACCGATTGTTACAAGGCGATGTGGGTAGTGGAAAAACATTGGTAGCGCTGATGGCTATGCTTATCGCTGCCGACAACGGTTTCCAGTCGTGCCTGATGGCGCCAACTGAAATTTTGGCACAACAACATTTCAAAAGTATTCAAAAATTTTTAACCGGATTAGATATTGGCGTTGGCTTGCTCACCGGTTCTACGAAAACGAAGGAACGCCGCGAGTTGCACGAAGACTTGCAAAACGGCAAAATCAAAATTTTAATCGGCACACACGCCCTAATCGAAGATGTGGTGCAATTTCAAAAACTCGGACTTTGTGTGATCGACGAACAACACCGTTTCGGAGTAGCGCAACGCTCCAAACTTTGGAGCAAAAGTCAGTTTCCTCCTCATATTTTGGTGATGACCGCAACACCCATTCCACGTACGTTAGCAATGACGTTGTATGGTGATTTGGATACGTCTGTTATTGATGAACTTCCACCAAATCGAAAACCTATACAAACATTGCATCGCTACGATAATGCTCGTTTAAAACTATACGAATTTCTCAAACAGGAAATCCGAAAAGGTCGACAAATTTATGTGGTATATCCGCTCATCAAAGAATCAGAAAAACTGGATTTGAAAGATTTGGAAGAAGGCTATTTCACGATGTGTGCAGAGTTTCCGCGTCCGGAATTTCAAGTGAGTATTTTACACGGAAAAATGCCTCCTTAGGAAAAAGATTTGGGCATGAAATTATTTGCGGAAAACAAAACGCAAATCATGGTTTCGACCACCGTGATTGAGGTTGGCGTGGATGTACCCAACGCCACGGTGATGGTCATTGAAAACGCCGAACGCTTTGGTCTTTCGCAACTTCATCAGTTGCGTGGACGCGTAGGCAGAGGCGCCGATCAAAGTTATTGCATTTTGATGTCGCACCACAAACTCAGCAGTGATGCTAAACAACGATTAGACACTATGGTGAAAACCAACGATGGGTTCAAGATTGCTGAAGTTGACCTGCAATTACGAGGTCCGGGTGACATTCAAGGCACTCAGCAAAGCGGAGCATTGAATTTTAAATTGGCCGATCTGACCAAAGACGAACGCATTATTCGCGCTGCACGTGTCGCTGCAGGTTTAGTGTTGGATGAAGATCCGAATTTGACTCAACCTCAACACCAAATGCTCAACTGTTATCTTCGAAAATTATTCGGAGAAACTGTTTGGTCAAAGATTTCTTAACAAAATGTTAACAATTTCATAAAAAAAAGCAATAAAAATTTGGTCGTTTGGAAAATTTTTCTTAACTTCGCAGTTCGAAATGTGTAAAACACCTTTATATTTTTTTAAGAACGAAACAACAACAACAAATCCAAATATTAACCAAAAACAAAAAAACATGAGAAAAATTACGCTTTTATTGGTGTCTTTGCTATTTGCAGGGGCACAGATGCTACAAGCGCAACGCACCATTACCGGTACTGTTATCAGCGCCGAAGATCCCCAGGGACTTCCTGGCGTGACTGTACAGGTACAAGGCACAACCACAGGAACGGTAACCGACATTATGGGTCGTTATTCTATTAATGTGCCAAGTAATGCAACCACATTGGTGTTTAGCTCTGTGGGTATGGCTACCCAAGAAATTCAAATCGGTGCCAGCTCCACTATCGACGTAACGATGGTAAGTACTGCACAAGAATTGGAAGGTGTTATCATTCAAGCCTACGGAACAACTAGAAGAGAATCTTTTACAGGTGCTGTAACACAGGTATCAGGTGCTACTTTGGCCGAACGTACACAGTCTAACATCGGAAAAGCTCTTGCAGGTGCGGCTTCGGGTGTGCAAGTTACATCCGCATCCGGTCAGCCGGGCTCAGAAGCCACGATCCGTATCCGCGGGATAGGATCCATTAATGCTTCTTCAAACCCATTGATTGTTATTGATGGCGTCCCTGTTACTTCACCTACATTTACGTTAAGTGCAGTTAATATGGCCGAAGTTGAGGCTTTGACCGTTTTGAAGGACGCTGCTGCTAACGCGATGTATGGAGCACGCGGTGCCAATGGTGTGATTCTTATCACAACTAAAAGAGCGCGTGCCGGAAAAACCAGAGTTTCATTCGAAGCCAAATTGGGTATCAACCAAAGAGGTGTTCCTGGCTATGATGCAGTAAACGATCCGGGTCGGTATATGGAGCTTTTGTGGCAATCCATCTACAACACTGATTTGGCAGCTCAACAAGGTAATAACAGAGGGCTTTTTGCAAGTCAGCAATTGCTTAGACGTATCTATAGTTCCAGCCATCTTGCCACACTTAATAACTTGCCGTCTCCTTTCTCTGTTCCAACCGGCGAATTCATCGTTGATCCGGTTACCGGAAGATTGAATCGCAATGCCAGACTTTTGTATCACGACGATTGGTTTGACGCTGCCTTGCAAAACGGCATTCGTCAAGAATACACAGCAACTATAAGCGGAGGAACGGATAAAACCGCAGCATTCCTCAGTATTGGCTATTTGGATGATAATTCCTATACGATTAACTCCAACTTTAAACGTTATTCTGCACGCTTGAAAGTGGATCAACAAGTAACCGACTGGCTTAAAGTAGGAATGAACGTATCTTACACCAAACGCTACAAAAATACCGTGGAGTCGAGTTCTTTGAGTTTATTCCAATTTGCACAACAAATGGCACCTATTTTCCCGGTTTGGAGGAGAAATGCTGATGGAAGCTACGTTTTAGACGCGAACGGAAAGAAACAATACGATATTGGAGACTTATACGTAACAGGCTCAAATGGAAGAGATTCAGTTGTGGGCAATAGAATATTTCAAGGCGGATTTAACCCTGTATATTCACAAAGACATGATATTAACAGAGGTAATGAAGACCGTACAACCGGAAGTTTCTATGCCACTATTCCATTCCTTGAGCATTTTGAGTTTACCGCAAATTTAACGGCTCAATCTTACAGCGATTTTTATATGTGGTTTCAAAATCCGAATGTTGGAAATGGTAGAGGACGTAATGGTTACTCCGTTGCAGGATCAGACAAAGATTTTAATATCAACACGCAACAATTGTTGAATTGGAATCAGTCGTTTCACGGTATACACAATTTCGAAGGATTGCTCGGACACGAATATTCTAAAAACACGTACATGGTGTTGGAGGCTAATCGAACAAATTTCCTTCTAGTACAACACCCATTTTTAGGTATGGGAGTTGGTGAGGTTGGTTTGGGTGCACACTATGAAACTAATCTTGCTTATGACTCTTACTTTGCTCGCTTGCAATATAACTACAGCTACAAGTATTATTTGATGGGTTCGTTCCGTAGAGATGCTTCGTCGCGCTTTCATCCCGATCACCGTTGGGGTAATTTTTGGGCACTTGGCGGTGCTTGGCGTATCGAACAGGAAGATTTTCTTAAAAATGCATCGTTTGGAAGACATATTGATCTGTTGAAATTCAAAGCCAGTTTTGGTGTTCAAGGTAATGACAATATTGGCTTTTTCAATGTTTATCAAACACAATATGGTATAGCTCCTGATGGTGCCGGTGGTGCTAGCTTAATTAAAACTTGGCGTGGGGTTGAGGATTTAACTTGGGAAACCTCCAACAACTTCAATGTCGGTTTTGATTTTGCACTGTTAAGAAACAGACTTTCCGGTACAATTGAATGGTACAATAAAACAACTAAAGACATGCTTTATCGAAAAGCTTTGCCGCCGTCTGCGGGAGCTCCGAGTTTTATTTTTGAGAATGCTATTGATATGAGAAACTATGGTTTTGAAATGGAATTAGCTTATAATATCATCCAAACTAAAGATTTGAACTGGACTGTTGCCGGAAACATCACTACTGTAAACAATAAATTATTGAAATTACCTCCAGATAAAGCCGAATTTGGTTATCAACAAGCCGGTATGGGCTGGCTTCGCGAAGGTCATTCTGTTTACGATATAGTAGCCTACGAATTTGCCGGTATTGACCCGCTAACAGGACTTCCACTTTTTTGGGCAGATTATGATGCCAATGGCGTGTTAATCGTTGACCCCACACGCGACGTTGCTCATTCGGCAAGAGTTGCCGGTACAGGTGAAGCAAGCCGCCGCTTTTTGGGTAAATCCGGAATGGTGAAAGCTTATGGTGGTCTTCGTACAACTGTAAACTACAAGAGTTTCGACTTTACGGTTACAACAGCCTACCAAGTTGGTGGTTGGGGTAACGATGGCGGTTATTCAAACTTAGTTAACAATTTATCTATGCCTGGCCAAGGTATCCATATGGATCAGGCGAATAATGCGTGGCAAAGACCGGGCGACCAAACAAATTTTCCGATGTTAATGAATGGAGGACAAGCCAATGGTTTGGGCGGAACCGCTTTCTTGACCAACAAATCTGCTTTTACCCTGCAATCCATCATTATTGGTTACACTCTTCCAAAAACATTGTTAAGCAGAGCCGGTATTGAAAGCGCACGAGTATATGCAACTGTTGACAACACTTGGCTGTGGTCGGCACGCAGAGGTTTCGACCCACGTGTTAGCGTTGGAGGCGGATCTGGCGTTCAGTATCCGGAAATGAGAACATACTCTCTTGGTATTAACATTAACTTTTAAAACATAAAATCATGAAAACACGTAAAATATTAAACTTATTGGTGGCGAGTTTGCTTGCAACGCTCATGCTGACCACTACATCCTGTAAAAAGGCAATGGACGATCAGCTTACAAATCGTCTTACTGCCGAAGAAGTAGCCGACCTGTTTGCAGACCGGCCGGAAGAAATAAGAGCCCTTGTTGCCGGAGCCCTTGGTAGACTACATTGGTTCTATCCTACCTTTTTCACCGCCACTCGCCACGATGTTGGAAGTATCATGAATGTGGCTTTATCTGGAGATCTTATGACTGAGGACATGACCCAAGCAACATTCGACTGGCACTATTTCGATTACGAAATGGAGAATAATATGTCGACTTATGCTCGTCCCTCATACACATGGGCTATAGGGTATGCCATTATCGGGAGTGCCAATGAAGCGATAGAGTTGGTTAATCCCAATACATCCAACCCTATTTTGCAAGACATATTGGGACAAGCTCTTGCGCTCAGAGCTTTTGGTTACCACATGTTGATTCAACGCTTTCAGCAAACTTACAAAGGTAATGAAAACAGACCAGGCGTTCCCCTTATCATAACAGCCTTTGATGAAGGTTTTCATCTTGATTTGAGCCGTGGTACAGTTCAAAATGTTTATGATCTTATTGAAAGAGACTTAGAATTAGCAATTAGACTTCTAACAGCGAATCGACCTTCAAAAGATTTCATCAATAAGGCTGTAGCTCAAGGCTTGTTGGCTCGCGTTAAGATGTGTATGCATAAATGGGCAGAAGCCGAAGAGTTGGCTCATGAAGCTCGATCAGCTTTCCCGATCATGTCTGGAACAGAAGCCGGTGGTATATTAGATTCGGCTGGTAATTTCACCCAGCTTCCATACGGCTTCAATAACGAAAACAACTCTGAATGGATGTGGGGGGTGAAGTGGACAGTTGAAAACAATATGGTATGGATGTCGTTCCAGTCACATATGGCGAGTGATGGTGATGGCTATGCGGGCCTTGGTTCCTATAAAGCCATGGATAACCGTCTCTACGAGCAAATGGACACAGCTGACGTTCGCAGACGCTTACACTACATGAATGTTGAGGCTGATCTGTTCTACAACACCAAATTCAGAGCTGTTCCCGGATGGGCCATGGACAATATCTATATGCGTTCTTCGGAGATGCTTTTAATTGAAGCCGAAGCTCAAGCTCAACAAGGCAAAAATGCCCAAGCTGCCACCACATTGATGGAGTTGATGAACAGACGCGATCAAAACTACAGAAAAACAGAAGCAACCGTTGAAGACATTTTCCTTCAAAAACGTTTGGAGCTTTGGGGAGAAGGCGTGATCTTCTACGACTACCGCCGTCTCAAAAAAGAAGTAAACAGAATGTATAACACACCGTTCAACAATCACCTAGAACAGGTATATGCATCCGGAACATCTTGGGCTGTAATTTACCAAATTCCGAGAGTGGAAATGGTTGACAATGATTTCATTAATGACCGCGACCAGAATCCAGCAACCGGAAATAACTAATTTATCAATCTATTTATTATCAATCAAAAAAAAATATTATGAAAAAAATAATGTGGATAGCAAGTTTTGCCATGATAGGCTTAGCGCTCATGGTATCTTGCAAAAAAGATAATCTTGAAAACTTAGATCCGATTTTCAAACCGAATTTATCAAAAGCACTTGTTCCATCTATTGTGACAGTTTCTGCAATAACTGCAAATGCGGCTACTTTTACAGCATCTCTTCCTGCAGATTTTGATACTTTGCAATTGGTGGAAAGAGGGTTTCAAATTGCTCTTGATGAAGAATTCAGTGTAATTGTTATGAGTAGATTCCGAACTGAGGATGATTTGCTCAGAAATCCTGTGTTTTCTCGCAGAACACCAGTTGATGCAATAATTCGCGGAACGACATATTATGTGAGAGCATACGCGAGGGGAACCGATGCAGGAACTGCCTTTGGAGAAGGAGTACGCTTTGTAACATTGCCATAATCTGTCTCAAATTGTAATGAAAAAACCGCCTCAGTTGAGGCGGTTTTTTTATGTCCTGAATTTTTCGTATCTTTGCAATATGAAATCGTCCGAACAATTAGATATATTTGGTGCCAAAGTCCACAATTTGCAAAATATTGACCTTTCCATTCCTCGCGACAAACTTGTTGTGATCACGGGTTTGAGCGGAAGCGGAAAATCGTCGTTGGCATTTGATACAATTTATGCCGAAGGGCAACGGCGTTATATGGAAACGTTTTCGGCGTATGCACGGCAATTTATCGGCAATCTTGAACGTCCGGAGGTAGACAAAATTAACGGGTTGAGTCCGGTGATTTCCATCGAACAAAAAACGGTTGGACGAAATCCGCGTTCAACTGTGGGAACGATTACGGAAATCTATGATTTTCTGCGATTGCTTTATGCGCGTGTAGCAGACGCCTATTCGTGCAACACGGGCGAAAAAATGGTGAAATACACTGAAGCACAAATTGTGGATTTACTTCTCGACACCTACAAAAATAAAGATATTATCATTCTTGCGCCTGTGGTGAAAGGTCGGAAAGGGCATTATCGTGAGAATTTTGAACAGATGCAACGTTTGGGATTTTTGAAAGCGCGTGTAGATGGAAAAATTGTGAACATCGAACCGGGTATGATGCTTGATCGTTACAAAACGCATGATATTGATATGGTGATTGATAAAATTATCATCAACAATACGAGCAAAACTCGCGTGGCGCAATCCGTGCAAACGGCGATGAAACACGGCAAAGGCGTGATTGGAGTTTTAGATACGAGCGATGATTCTTACAAACTTTTCAGTAAACATTTGATGTGTCCAACTACCGGAATTTCTTACGATGAGCCGGAGCCCAACACGTTTTCGTTCAACTCGCCTTACGGTGCTTGTCCGCGCTGCAACGGACTTGGCGTCATCACGGAAATTGCGATGAACAAAGTGATTCCGAACGACAAACTTAGCATTCGTCAAGGCGGTATCACACCCATCGGCGAATACAAAAACAACTGGATTTTCAATAAAATCGAAACCATTGGAAAACGTTATAAATTCACATTGGATACACCAATAAAAAACATTTCCAAAGAAGCCATGCAAGCCTTGCTCTACGGCACAGACGAAGTGGTTTATCAGAAAAACGATTATCTCGGTGTTACCGCGAAATTGGATTTGGAATTTCAAGGCATTGTCAATTTTATCAAAGAACACCAAGGCGAAGATAATGCGGTTATTCAAAAATGGATCAGTCACTTTACCAATCAAGTTGAATGTCCGGAATGCTACGGTGCACGCTTGAAGCCCGAGTCGTTGCAGTTTAAAATCCGCGACAAAAATATTGCCGAATTGGCCAACATGGACTTGGTGCAACTCCACGACTGGATTGCCGAAACAGACAAAAAAATCGAAACTCGAAAACAAAAAATTGCTTACGAAATTATTCGCGAAATTCGTACACGAATTGGGTTTTTGTTGGATGTAGGCATTGAATATTTGACGTTGAATCGCTCTGCCGGAAGTCTCTCGGGTGGAGAATCTCAGCGTATTCGTTTGGCTACGCAAATTGGTTCGAAATTGGTTGGGGTGTTGTATATTTTGGATGAACCAAGTATTGGTTTACATCAACGCGATAATTTGCGATTGATCAAAGCGTTGAAAGAATTGCGCGATGTGGGCAATTCCGTTATCGTTGTAGAACATGACAAAGACATGATTTTGGCTGCCGATCACGTCGTAGATATGGGACCGGGCGCAGGTATCAATGGCGGAAAAATCGTAGCGCAGGGCACTCCGAAAGACATTTTGAAGTCGCATACACTCACTTGCGATTATCTCAGCGGACGAAAACAAATTGAAACGCCAAAAACACGTCGAAAAGGAAACGGCAAAACCCTTGTATTGACAGGTGCGACAGGGCACAATCTGAAAAATGTAACCCTCGAATTGCCTTTAGGCATGATGGTTTGCGTAACGGGCGTTTCGGGAAGTGGGAAATCGTCGCTCATCAACGAAACGTTGCACCCGATTTTGAGCAAACATTTTTACCGTTCGGAACAAAAGCCTTTGCCTTACAAAAGTATCGAAGGTTTGGACAATATTGACAAAGTCATTGAAATTGACCAGTCGCCGATTGGTCGCACGCCGCGCTCAAATCCGGTGACTTATATTGGTGTTTTCGATGATATTCGCAAACTCTATGCTTCCCTACCCGATGCCAAAATTCGCGGGTATTTGCCCGGACGATTTTCGTTCAACGTGAAAGGCGGACGTTGTGAAGAGTGCGGTGGCGCAGGCGTGAAAGTGATTGAAATGAATTTTTTACCTGCTGTTCATGTGCATTGCGAAGCGTGCAACGGCAAACGCTACAATCGTGAAACCCTTGAAGTGCGCTATAAAGGGCGATCGATCAATGATGTTCTCAATATGAATATTGATCAAGCCGTAGAATTTTTTGAACATATTCCGCACATCCTACACAAGATAAAAACCTTGCAGGACGTGGGTTTGGGCTATATCACACTCGGACAGCAATCCACCACCCTTTCGGGCGGAGAGGCACAGCGCGTAAAATTGGCTTCCGAATTATCGAAAAAAGACACAGGAAAAACGCTCTATATTCTTGACGAACCTACAACAGGCTTGCATTTCGAAGATGTTCACGTGCTCATGAATGTATTAAACAGATTGGTGAACAAAGGCAACACCGTTTTGATTATTGAACACAATATGGATGTGATTAAACTGGCTGATTATATCATCGACATTGGTCCTGAAGGTGGAGCAGGCGGTGGGAAAATCATTGCTACGGGCACTCCCGAGGAAATTGTGAAAATCAAAGGGAGTTATACGGGGTTTTATTTAAAGGAAAGTTTGTGATATTTCCAATGTAGGGGCGGGGTTTAAACCCGCCCCTACCGGATTTTATTTGTTTGACAGTTTTTCCAACATTTTTTTAATTTCACTTAACTCTTGTTTTATAGTTTCATCTTCGCTTTTCACAGTACGTTTCAACTTCATCAGACCAAGATTGAGTTCAAGTGAAGTTTCTGCTGATGTTGGGAGTCCTGAAAATAGCAATTCGCTGAGTAAACCGCCTGTTGATTCTATAATTTCGGGCTCGATGACTTCTACATCCATTGAATTTAGAGCAATAATATTGTCAGATAATTGCTTTAACTTTGCAAATGTTTCTACAATAGCAATTGTTGTTTGTGTGGCTTGTGGACTTTTTAGGATAGTAGCAAGCATATAAAGTCCTTTCTCTGTGAAAGCCTTGGGCAAAGCTCTTGTCATTTCAAGATTTGCGGTCGAAAATTTCGACCGCAAATCCACAAGCTCTTGATTACTAACTTCAAAAATATACCCATTTGGAAATTTGTCGGGATTGTTTTTGATTGCCTCATTCACACGTTTTGTTTCTACGCCATAAAGCTCTGCCACAGCGGAATCCAAAATAACATTTTGATTTCGAATTGTGATGATCTTGGTGTTCACATCATTGAAGTTGATAAGTTCATTCATGATTTTTGGTTTTTGATTGATATTTTGTTTACGAACGAATATCCGTTCACATATATAACGCTCAATTTTCGATTTTCGTATATTTTTTTACAAAAAAACGCCAAATTGTTGATAACTTCCCGAGTTATTAACAACTTCGAACAAAAAAAGACAGAAAAATTAAAAAAAATCGTATCTTTGCATATATTTAAGAGTTAGGCGTCAGCAGCCGACACTCGTAGCAAACAATAAAATCAAAAAATAACAAAACTAAAACAAAACAAAGGTGGAAAGTGCTTTTTTCATAATAATTGGTATTATTGTGTTTTGTATAATCTTAATCGTAGCAAATAGTAGTAGAGAAACGAAATCACCGTGGAGTTTAGATTCAGTGCAATTTTGGGAAACGGAAAAAAATAGAAAAGAACTTTTGGAAACCGTAACAAAACTTGATAGAGGAACCAGTTCAGAAAGAAATCTGGTGTTAAAACTTTTGAAAAATAGAATACCATCCCAAACAATTTTCCACGACTTGTATCTAAAAAAGCAGAATGGACATTTTTCTCAAATTGACTTAGTTGTTGCTACTACGGCAGGCATTGTTGTATTTGAAGTAAAAGATTATAGTGGTTGGATTTTTGGAACAGGCTATCAGTCGCAATGGACTCAGGTATTGGCGTATGGAAAGCAAAAATATAAGTTTTATAACCCTATAATGCAAAATAATAAGCACATTGCCGATTTGAAAAAACAACGGAAACAATTTGAGAATATTCCATTTTATTCGGTTGTTGTGTTTGACGGAGATTGCAAACTGAGAGATATAAAATTTGTTCCAGAAGGAACCTTCGTTGTTAGAAAGGAAAGGGTTTTAGAGGTTATGAGAATAATACAAACAAGAGAACCCGCCCCATATACAGATAAACACGAAGTGGTTCGAGTGTTTAGAAAGGCTGTTGAAAATGGAACGTGCAAAGAAACAGAAAAACAACATATAGAAAAAGTTACCGATATGCTAGGTAGGCATAGAGTGTTTGATTAGAAAAGGTGCAACCGCCGAACGCCTAACTTGCGGTTTGGCGCAACAACGACAATAAGCCCGCAGAAAAGGCAGTGCGGAGTAGAAAATCACTTTGAGCCGAAAAAAAGTCGTATTTTTGAGCCGAATAATTTTAATAAACGGCTCAAAAAATGTATAATTGACAATTCGCTGGCGGGGGCGTGTGTTAAGATGTATATAATTGCTTTAATTTTTCCCCCAATTCTCCCGATCCAGCGAGCGAAAATGGATGGCTTCCGAAAGGTGGTGAATTTGAATATCCGCACTATCCTCCAAATCAGCAATGGTGCGCGAAACCTTTAGAATTCGGTCGTAGGCTCTTGCTGTTAATCCTAATTTTTGCATGGCTTGCTTGAGAATGTTTCGACAGGTTTCGTTTAATTGGCAATATTCGACAAGGTGTTGAGGCGTCATTTGTGCATTGCAGTGAATGTCGGTATCTTCGGCAAATCGTTCTTCTTGTTTTTGTCGGGCTGCGATTACGCGTTCGCGAATGTTTGCACTACTCTCGACCGATTTCGGCGAATTTAAGATGTTTTCATCAACAGGCGTAACTTCAACATGTAAATCCATTCGATCCAAAAGCGGTCCCGAGATTTTGTTGAGGTATTTTGCTACGATACCTTGCGCGCAGGTGCAAGGTTTCCAAGGATGATTGTAATTCCCGCAAGGGCAAGGATTCATTGCAGCCACAAGCATAAAACTCGCCGGATAATCAATCGACATTCGTGCACGGGAAATACTCACAATTCGGTCTTCCATCGGTTGTCGCAGCACTTCTAACACTTGCCGTTTAAACTCGGGCATTTCGTCCAAAAACAGCACACCATTGTGTGCTAATGAAATTTCGCCCGGTTGCGGAATAGAACCACCACCCACCAAAGCCACGTCCGAAATCGTGTGATGTGGCGCACGAAACGGTCGTGCCGACACCAAACCACGCTGACGTCCAAGTTTGCCCGCTACAGAGTGAATTTTGGTTGTTTCAAGCGCTTCGTGAAGGGTCATCGGTGGTAGAATGGACGGCATGCGTTTAGCCAACATTGTTTTTCCCGAACCGGGAGGTCCGATTAAAATCACGTTGTGTCCGCCGGCAGCCGTAATTTCAAGTGCTCGCTTGAGATTTTCCTGTCCGCGAACATCGGAAAAATCCCAAGCATACTTCACACCGCTGTATTGAAATTCTTTGCGAGCGTTGATTTCCGTGGGTTGTAGATTTTCTTCGCCATTGAAAAAACGAATGACATCCAAAATATGATTTGCACCATAAACTTTCAAAGAACTAACAATAGCAGCCTCTTCGGCATTTTCTTTCGGAAGAATAATCCCTTTGAAACCTTGCCGCAAACTTTCTATAGCGATCGGCAAAGCCCCTTTAATCGGACGCAAACCGCCGTCGAGCGAGAGTTCGCCCATCAAAATATAATCGCCGACATGGTCGTTTTTGATTTGTTCTGATGCTGCCAAAATACCGATAGCCAGCGTCAAATCATACGCAGAGCCTTCTTTCCGAATATCGGCAGGCGCCATGTTAATTACGATTTTCTTTCCCGGAAATCGAAATCCGTTTTGCGAAAGCGCTGATTCGATGCGCTGTTGACTCTCTTTCACAGCGCTGTCGGGCAATCCTACCATTAAAAAATTCACACCGAGTTCAACACTCGTTTCTACTGTAATGGTGATGGCATCTACTCCGTAAATGGCAGAGCCGTAGGTTTTTGTAAGCATAATGTTTTAGTGTTTTAGTTATTTATTGTTAAATTATTTTTCATAAAATTTGGGGTTTTCAAAAATTTTTACTAACTTTGTAGCAGAATTCAAGCCTTGAATTTCATTTCCGTTTCCAATCAAATTGGTCGATTGAACCGAAATGAAATTTAAGGCTTTTTTTTATCAACCCAACGCAATAATTTATCTTTGCTGTTAATCCAATTTATAATACCTTGAACATTATCTTTAGGATATATACTTCGGATGTCATTTATCTCAATACGACCTCTACCTTTGTGTTGCACGCGCATAACAACAATAAAATTATTTTCTCTGTGTTGTAATTCTGTGAGTATAATTTTGCTTCCATCTCTTTTTGTGCTGTCAAAAATTGCAATAGGATAATTTATTGCTTTTGGTAAATTTTTCACGTTTGACAAATCAAATGGATGCCCGAGATCTGCACTTGCTCTGAATATTAACCGCTCTGCACTCATCTCTATAGGCAAATTATCCACTCCGGCACAGCGCAGTGTTTTACCTGCCTTTCCTAATTTATACACATGTCCTTTCGGCAATGTTCCATCAATTTGTTGTTGTAACTCTCGATTAAAACGAGCGTTTAAGATGTTGATGTAATTTTTCATATTTAATTTCCATTTATCTATATAACGCTCGAATTTCGATTTTCGTATATTTTTTTCAAAAAAAAGGTTAAATTGTTAATAAGTTGTCGAGTTATTAACAATTTTTCGTATCTTTGCATCATGTACCAAACTCGAACTTTACATATCGGCACATTGACGCTTGGTGGCGACGCCCCCGTGCGCATACAATCCATGACGAATACGGACACCATGGATACATTCGCTACGGTGGAACAATGCAAACGCTTGGCAGACGAAGGTTGCGAAATCGTCCGCATCACCGCACAAGGCGTGAAAGAAGCCGAAAATTTGGTAAATATCAAATCCTCGCTTATTCAACAAGGTTACAACATTCCGTTAGTTGCAGATATTCATTTTCAGCCGAAGGCTGCAGAAATTGCTGCGGCAATTGTTGAGAAAATTCGGATTAATCCTGGTAATTATATACCCGTACTGGCGTTGCGCGCAACGACCCAACAGATCATCGAAAAAATTTCACCCTTATTAGAAATTTGCAAAAAACATAAAACCGTCATCCGCGTGGGCGTTAATCACGGTTCATTGTCGGAGCGTATTACGATGAAATTCGGCAACACGCCAAAAGGTATGGTTGAATCGGCGATGGAATTTGTGCGCATCATTCACAGTTTGAATTTTGATAATTTGGTACTTTCGATGAAGGCAAGTCATGTGAAAACGATGGTGGAGGCCACGCGTTTACTGGTTTCGCGATTACAAGCGGAAGGTTTTGATTACCCCATTCACTTGGGCGTCACGGAAGCGGGCGATGGCGAGGATGGACGAATAAAATCAGCCATCGGAATCGGAAGTTTGTTGCTTGATGGTATTGGTAATACCATTCGTGTTTCATTGACTGAAAAACCGGAAAACGAAATTCCGGTTGCGAAAGCCATTTTACAATCTTGCGGAAACCGTGTGTTTGCAGCTGAATACATCGCTTGCCCGTCGTGCGGACGCACACAATACAACATCGAATCTGTGCTACAAGAAGTGAAATGTCGAACCAAACATCTCAAGGGTTTGAAAATTGCTGTAATGGGCTGTATTGTTAATGGACCCGGCGAAATGGCCGATGCGGATTACGGCTATGTGGGCTCAGGTCCCGGAAAAGTTGCCATTTACAAAGGAAAAGAAATCGTTAGAAAAGATGTCGATGCAGAAGTAGCTGTAGATGCACTAATGGACGTAATTGCAAACGGCGAAGCCCTCAGCAAAGTTAATTGCGAATTGTAAATATTAAATTCCGGATTTTTAGCCTTTTATTTTTGCCACTAATCCCGTTAGCACGTTTCCGGGGCCGAGTTCGGTGAATTCGGTTGCGCCATCGGCGAGCATGTTTTTCACCATTTGTGTCCAGCGCACAGGTGCAGTGAGTTGAGCAATCAGATTTGTTTTGATAGATTGCGGATCGGTGTGTGGTTTGGCATCCACGTTTTGGTATATCGGGCAAATCGGCGTTTGAAAAGCCGTTTGGTTGATTGCCGCTTGCAGTTCTTCGGCTGCCGGTTGCATCAATGGCGAGTGAAACGCTCCACCCACTTTCAGTGGCAATGCGCGTTTGGCACCGGCTTCTTTCAGTTTTTCGCAAGCGATTTCTACGCCTTTGATGGTTCCGGAAATAACAAGTTGTCCCGGACTATTGTAGTTTGCCGGTACTACGATGAGCCCTTCGACTCCGCTCAGGGCACGGCTGTCGAGCGGAGTCGAAACATCCTTGCAAATTTGTTCCACAACTTCGTCATCCAATCCAAGAATCGCCGCCATAGTCGATGGTTGCATTTCACACGCGTGTTGCATAGCGCGTGCACGCGCGTACACAAGACGCAAGCCATCTGCAAAAGACAAACTTTTTGCAGCCACCAATGCCGAAAACTCGCCAAGCGAATGCCCGGCCACCATATCGGGTTTGAAACTTTCCAAACATGCTGCTGCAATCACGCTGTGTAAAAACACAGCCGGTTGCGTTACTTTGGTTTGTCTTAAATCCTCATCCGTTCCCGAAAACATCAAATCGGTAATTCGAAATCCTAAGATTTCATTTGCTTCTTCAAACAAGTTTTTCGCTTTCGGATATTGATCATAGAGGTCTTTCCCCATTCCAACAAATTGAGCACCTTGGCCCGGAAAAATGTATACGTGTTTCATGGTTTTTTGTTTTTTTCTTATACAAAAGTACAAAAAGTTTCACAAACATACAAATTTTTTATTAAAAAGGGTTTAATAAAATTTTTTGGCTGTTTCAAAAAAAATGTGTATTTTTGCATCAAAATACATGTCCACAATTACTTTAAATAACATGCTCTTCTTTGCTCACCACGGCTGTTTCGAAGCCGAGCGTGTGGTGGGAACGCGGTTTTGTGTTAACCTCTCATTTGATGTAGACACTGCAAAAGCTGAGCATTCTGATGATATTACCGATACGGTAAGTTATTTGGATGTTTATCAAATTGTGAAAACCGAAATGCAAATTCCATCGAATCTTTTGGAACATGTGGCAAGACGTATCGCAAACGCCGTTTCTCGCGAATTTCCAAAAATTTCGAATATCGTTGTGGAAATTCAGAAATTGAATCCGCCGTTGGGGGGGGAAATCGGCAGTGCCTGTGTAAAAATTACGAATTAGTTCGTCATCCCGAGCGTAGTCGAGGGATCCCCCTGCTACAAGGGGATGTTTCGACTTCGCTTCGCTCCGCTCAACATGACGACGCAATTCATTTTTTTTTCGTATCTTTGCATCTTAAAACTCAAAACAATGGAAGAAAAATCCCTAAATTTTTTAGAAGAAATCATCGAAGCCGACTTAAAATCGGGCAAACACAAAACCGTTCACACTCGCTTTCCGCCTGAGCCTAACGGTTATTTGCACATTGGTCATGCTAAATCCATTTGCTTGAATTTCGGATTGGCAATCAAATATGGCGGAAAATGCAATTTGCGTTTTGATGATACAAATCCTACAAAAGAAGAAGTCGAATATGTTGAGTCGATTCGCGAAGACGTGAAATGGCTTGGCTTTCAGTGGGACGGCGAATATTTTGCTTCGGATTATTTTCAACAACTTTACGATTGGGCGATACAATTGATTAAAGATGAAAAAGCCTACGTATGCGATCTTACGCAAGAGCAAATCAGTATCTATCGCGGCACACCTCAAACTCCGGGAACAGAAAGTCCATACAGAGATCGTTCGGTTGAAGAAAATCTGGATTTGTTCGAACGTATGAAAAACGGCGAATTTCCGGATGGTACGAGAGTTTTGCGTGCAAAAATTGATATGGCTTCACCCAATATGCAGTTTCGCGATCCGGTGTTATACCGAATTTTACACAGCGAACATCATCGCACCGGAAATGCTTGGTGTATCTACCCTATGTATGACTACGCACACGGTCAAAGCGATTCAATCGAAAAAATTACGCACTCAATTTGCACGTTGGAATTTGATGTGCATCGTCCGCTCTACGACTGGCTTATCGAGGCTTTGAACATTTTTCCGTCGCATCAATACGAATTTGCTCGACTCAATATTAATTACACGATTATGAGTAAACGTAAGCTATTACAATTGGTGGAAAATAATCACGTTTGGGGTTGGGACGATCCGCGAATGCCTACTATTAGCGGACTTCGCAGAAGAGGCTACACACCTGCATCGCTACGATTATTTGCCGAAAAAATCGGTGTTTCGAAACGCGACAATGTGATTGATGTAAGCCTTTTGGAATGGTGTGTTCGCGAAGATTTGAACCAAACCGCACAGCGCGTGATGACCGTTTTGAATCCTCTAAAAGTCGTAATTACCAACTATCCTGAGACTTCGACTTCGCTCAGTCACCAATCCGGGTCGTTGAGCGGAGTCGAAACGACCGAGCCTTACACCGAATACTTAGACGCTATAAACAATCCCGAAAATCCTGACGCAGGTACACGGAAAGTACCGTTTTCTCGCGAACTTTACATCGAACGTGAAGATTTTATGGAAGTGCCGGAAAAGAAATTTTTCCGCTTGGCACCCGGTGTTGAAGTGCGTTTGCGCTATGCGTATTATATCACGTGCAACGAAGTGATCAAAGATGCTGAAGGCAATATTGTTGAATTGCGCTGCACGTACGATCCGCAAACCAAAGGCGGTGGTTCGCCCGATGGTAGAAAAGTGAAAGCAACTTTGCATTGGGTTTCCGCAAATCATGCCATCGACGCGGAAGTTAGATTATTTGACAGGTTGTTTTCTGTTGCCAATCCTGACGACGTAGAAGAAGGAAAAACGTTTATTGACAACATCAATCCGAATTCGTTGCAAGTGTTAAGTAATTGTAAAATCGAACCATTTATCAAAAGTACAAAACCGTTGGATCATTTTCAGTTTGAGCGGTTGGGGTATTTTACAACGGATAAGGATAGCAAAGAAGGGCAGTTAGTATTTAACCGTACGGTTTCACTGAAAGATTCGAAATAGCAAGGAGATTCCTCGACTACGCACACTTCATGTGCTTCGCTCGGAATGACGGGCATTTTACTAATAGTGGAGAGGGAGAGGATTTGGCGGCAAAGCCGCCAAATCCTCTCCCTCTCTTCTTTTTCTCTTATCTTAGCGCTTCGTCATGTCGAGCGGAGCGGAGCGAAGTCGAGACATCCCCTTGTTATTACTTTATTACGCCAAGTTCTCGACCCACTTTCGTAAACGCCGCAATCGCCTTATCAAGATGTTCTTGCGTGTGCGCCGCAGACAATTGTACCCGAATACGCGCCTGGTCTTTCGGAACAACGGGAAAGAAAAATCCGATTACATAAATGCCTTCGTCCAAAAGCTTAGCAGCCACTTGTTGCGAAAGTTTGGCATCATAAAGCATTACCGCACAGATCGCGGATTGCGTGGGTTTAATGTCGAAACCTGCTGCTGTCATTTTTTCGTAAAAATAGGCTGTATTTTCGTGTAAGCGGTCTTGCAATTCGTTGGTTGATGCAACCATGTCAAACATTTCTATTCCCGCAGCAGCCACCATTGGCGGAATTGAATTGGAAAATAAATACGGACGCGAACGCTGACGAAGCATGTCGATAATTTCTTTTTTTCCTGTTGTAAAACCGCCAATTGCGCCACCAAAGGCTTTTCCGAGCGTTCCGGTGATGATGTCAATTTTACCCCAAGCATTAAATTGTTCGCTCACACCGCGACCTGTTTTACCAACCACACCGGCCGAATGACTTTCGTCAACCATCACCAAAGCATTGTATTTTTCCGCTAAAGCGATGATTTTATCCATCGGTGCAACATTGCCGTCCATTGAAAATACACCATCGGTAACAATCATTCTGTAACGTTGGGCTTGCGCTTCTTTCAAGCAATTTTCCAATTCTTCCATATTTGCATTGGCATAGCGATAGCGTTTGGCTTTGCAAAGACGCACACCATCGATGATTGATGCGTGGTTCAACGTGTCTGAAATAATAGCGTCTTCTTCACCAAGCAAGGTTTCGAAAAGTCCAGTATTAGCATCAAAACAAGCCGCATAAAGAATAGCATCGTCCATTCTGAAAAATTCGGAAATTTTGGCTTCCAACGTTTTGTGCAAGTCTTGTGTGCCACAGATAAAGCGCACAGACGACATACCATAGCCACGCTCGTCTAAGGCTTTTTTTGCAGCAGCGATCAACTTTGGATTGTTTGATAATCCGAGGTAATTGTTCGCACAGAAATTTAAGACTTCTTGTCCGCTGTTCACTTTGATTTCAGCAGTTTGCGGTGTGATGATGACACGTTCTTTTTTGTACAATCCTGCGGCTTCAATCGCAGCGAGTTCGTCTTGGAGATGTTTTTGGAAAGTTCCTAACATGGTAATTGAGAATTGAGAATGAAGATTTACTTTATTTTTTTGCAAAGATACGAAAAAAAATGAAATGGCATTTCATTTTTTTTCGTATCTTTGTACCTTATATTATGCAACACTTAGATACTTATAAAACCAAAGGTTTGCGAAAAGCCTTAGTCGAAGAACTGAAAGCCAAAGGCATAACCTCCCTTTCGGTACTTTCTGCTATTGAAAAAATTCCGAGACATTTGTTTATTGATTCGTCTTTTTTGGAATTTGCCTATCAAGATAAAGCGTTTCCAATCGGTGAAGGTCAAACGATTTCGCAACCATTTACCGTTGCCAAACAATCGGAACTTTTGCAAATCAAACCTAAGGAGAAAGTCTTGGAAATCGGCACGGGTTCGGGCTATCAATGTTGTGTATTGTTGGAATTGGGCGCAAAAGTGTTTACTATTGAACGTCAACGCAATTTATATCTCAAAACCAAAGATTTACTAACCAAATTAAATTACAACGCCAAGTGTTTTTACGGTGATGGTTATGCCGGATTGCCGAATTTCGCGCCGTTCGATAAAATTATCGTAACGTGTGGCGCACCATACGTGCCCGAAGCATTGAAACAGCAACTAAAAATCGGCGGGATCATGGTCATTCCCGTGGGCGAAAATTTCCAACAAATGCAAGTTTATACCAAATTATCGGATACCGAATTTTCGTGCGAGGAGCATGGGGATTTTCGGTTTGTGCCGATGTTGGAATCTCGAAAATAATAACGCAAAAATAAATTCCAATGTTTCCAGAACATACGCTAATCGCCATACTTATTTACTTTTTAATCGCTTATCTCATCGGTTCAATTCCTAACGCAGTTTGGATTGGAAAAGTGTTTTACGGTAAAGACGTTAGAAACGAAGGCAGTAAAAATGCCGGTGCAACGAATACGTTTCGTGTTTTAGGTTGGAAACCGGGGTTGTGCGTGTTGTTATTGGACTTGTTCAAAGGAATGCTTCCGGTGATGTTTTTTTATCGTGTCTTTTGGGTAATAGATATTGATCCTGATATTGGTTATATGCCGCTATATTATTGGCTTTGGGATTATGGTGAAATTATTGTAGCTATTGTAACAGTACTTGGACACGTGTTTCCCATTTATGTTGGTTTTCGTGGAGGAAAGGGCGTTGCAACGTTGGTGGGTGTGTTGATTATGCTGTTTCCTCAAGTATTTTTAATTGTAGCAGGAATCTTTTTTGGCACATTTTTTCTATCGCGATATATTTCTTTATCGTCGATGTGTGCTGCAATTTCTCTGCCTTTGTTTTATGGATTGTGGCTTATTATATTCAAAGATTATCATTTTTTTGAAGCAATTATTGACCGTCCATTGATGCAATTCGCAATTTTAATCGCCATTTTCGTTCCGCTTACGCATATCAAAAATATCAAACGTTTGATTCGTGGCGAAGAACCGAAATTTGTGTTCAAAAAACATTCAACCCATGACCAACCTCAAGCTTAAATCTTTCAAAAGCCTTTCGCTTAGCGAATTTGGTTTGTGGCTACTCATTCCTTTTGCAAGTTTGACCAGTCATACGTGGTTGCCGATACCACCAACTATGGTATTGCTTTTGGGGGCAATCGTGTGTTGGTTTGTTTTACAAATGCAAGACCGTCATTCCGAGCGTAGTCGAGGAATCTCCCAGAATCAAGGGGATGTCTCGACTTCGCTCGACATGACGACCTCTCGTAAAGAAGTCATCATCGTTTTTAGTGTTTTCACGCTTTATATTTTCGTTTCGCAATATCTCATAGATGCCCCATTTCGACGGTATATGGGAGTTGTGCTTGCGCCCTTGTACTTGCTTCTTATGCTGAGTTTTTCCGAACATACCTCAACCGGTTTTTTGAAAAAATTGGGCGAAAAATTTATTCGATATTCGCTCGTTATTCTATCTGTTGAAGCCATTCTGCGATATGCTTGGTCTTTTTATTTAATTAGTCAAGGCGAAAATTATGAACATGGCTTTTATCAATTCAAATTTGGCGGTCCGATGTATCATGCAAGCAATATGGTTGCCTTGCATTTGATTGTTTTATTATTTTTCATGCTTTGGTGGGGACGTACGCAAAAAAAATCAATGAAAAAAGAACTGACTATTGCGTTTGTTCTTCTTGCATTAACCCTTTCCAGAGCAGCCATTCCTTCTGTTTTTGTAGGATTGATTTATTACCGTTTTTTTCGAGATTTAAATTGGGAAAAAGCATTGCTGATTTTCTTTTTATTTTGTATTGTCGCACTTGTAAGTCTTTTGGTGCTTATGGATTTGTTTTTCGATGGAAGTTTTCAAAGTAAGTTTTTAATTCTTCAAGAATCGCTTGAATACTACAAAACCGCAAACCTGAAACAAATTTTGTTTGGCATTGGATTTTATGAAACGGGATACATCATGACCCATTATGCGCACAATTATTTCCTATTGTTTTTTATGGAATCCGGTGTGATTGGATTTCTTTTACTCTGCACAACCTGGTTTTATCTCATTAAAACAACCCGCGGTGTAGCCATCATTATTTTACTGCCGTTCTTTATTCAAGCGAATTCCGAAGGCTCTACATTTATGCCGTATTTCTACGTTGCAATGGCTTTTTTAGTCTTATTTTCAAATCGAAAATTAGAATCATGATACCCCAAAAAATACACTTCTGTTGGATCAGTGGCGATCCCTATCCTCCGTTAATTCAGCATTGCATAGATTCTTGGCCTAAGTATTTGCCCGACTACGAATTTGTGCTTTGGGATGCGAAAAGTATTCAATCGATGACTTGCGATTGGCTAAGAGGTGCAGTAGAAGCCAAAAAGTACGGCTCAATAGCTGATTATGTGCGATTGCACGCCCTCTACCACGAAGGCGGAATTTATTTGGATGCCGATGTTGAAGTGCTTAAAAATTTTGATGATTTGCTTTCGTTCAAATCGTTTATCGGACTTGAGCATAGCGGAGATTTCGAAGCTGCTGTCATCGGAGCCGAACCTCATTTAGATTGGGTTGGGCATACTTTGAAACAATTTCAAAACACACCGTTTCTGAATGAACGCGGAGCGATGAACCTTCAACCGCTTCCGTCTGCGCTCAACAGCATACTTTCGGAGTATTTTCACTGTAAAAAAAATCATTTTTTAGATTTGAAATCCGACCAACTTCACGTGTTTTCGGAAGCATATTTTTCGCCCAAAAATCTACATACCGGAAAAATCAAAACCTTTCCACAAACCTACACTATTCATCATTTTGATGGTGGATGGTTTAATAGAGATTGGAAATTACGCATTAAGACAACACTCCATAAAATACTTATCCTGCTCTTTGGGCAGAAAGGGCATAACGCAATTATAAACAAAATACGACAAATTTCAAAATGAACATTTTAGTTACCGGTGGAGCCGGCTTTATAGGTTCACATCTTTGCGATGCACTAATCAGCGAAAATCACAACTTGACTGTGGTTGACAATCTCATCTTGGGACGAAAAGAGAATATCGAACATCTGCAAAATCATCCCAATTTTCGTTTTGTAAAAGAGGATTTGTTAGATATGGCAACTATCGACAACTTATTTGCAGATAGTGCATTCGATGCAGTATTTCACATGGCTGCCAATTCCGACATCCAAAAAGGTGGAAAAGATCCTGTAGTGGATTATGAATTGACGTTCATGACCACATTCAAGGTGCTGCAATGTATGCGTAAACACAACGTGAAACAATTTATTTTCGCTTCTACATCTGCTATATATGGTGAAACTAACGATTTATTAACCGAAAACTATGGTCCGCTTTTGCCCGTGTCGAATTATGGCGCAAGTAAGTTGGCTTGCGAAGCCTTTATCAGTGCGTTCTGCGCCAATTACGGTATTCAAGCATGGATCGTGCGATTTCCAAATGTGGTGGGTGAGCGGTTTACACATGGCGTCATCTACGATTTTATTCATAAACTCAAAAAAAATCCGAATGAATTGGAAGTATTGGGCAATGGCGAACAATACAAACCTTATGTTTATGTAAAAGATTTGGTAAATGGTATTTTGTTTGTGTGGCAACATACTTCGGAAAAGCTGAATGTTTACAATTTAGGTGTGGATTCGCGAACCAAAGTTAAGGAAATCGCTCAAATGGTGATTGATGCTATGGGCTTGAACGCCCGCATAACGTACACCGGTGGCGATAGAGGCTGGATTGGCGATGTACCCGAATTTCGCTACGATCTCGCAAAAATTCACCATTTAGGCTGGAAAGCTGAAAGAACATCGAACGAAGCGGTGCGTTTATCTATTGAGAAGGCACTGGAAATAATCAAATAATATTATTTTATGAAAACAAAAAATAAAGACATAACTTTGAAAGCAAAAATTGCAAGTTTTATCAATGCGGTTATTTTAAAAAAAATAGGACTTGTGGTATGTCGCTTTATGTCAAGTATCGGCAGAAAAAGAGCGGATTATGTGTATCGTGCTTCGGATTATATGCGTGTTTCATCGCTCGAACTTGTCGCCAATGAAATCCATGAAAATAACGTTGCCGGTAGTGTTGCCGAATTGGGTGTGTTTCGCGGAGAATTTGCTAAACTAATAAATATAGCGTTTCCGGATCGTAAACTTTATCTGTTTGATACATTTGAAGGTTTTGATGAAAAAGATGTTACAATAGAACACAGCCCGAAATCAAATGTAGAGGATTTTTCAAATACCAGCATTGAACTTGTTTTGAATAAGATGAAGTATCGTGAAAATTGTATTGTAAAAAAAGGATATTTTCCCCAATCGTCGGAAGGAATTGAAGACACATTTGCTTTTGTTAGTATTGATGCAGATTTGTACGAACCTATATATAACGGGCTTTGCTATTTTTATCCGAGATTGAATAGAGGTGGCTATATATTTATTCATGATTATAACGACGGGACAACCTATACTAGAGTGAAAGAAGCGGTAAAAAAATACTGTTTTGAACATAACATAACCTATTTTCCCTTAAGCGATCATTATGGGAGCGCAATAATAATGAAATAGACAAAAAAAATACTGAGAATAATATCGTTTGGTAAATAAAGTTTGTTTAATTCAAAAAAAATGTTGTATATTTGCTTCGTGGATTTTCGTTGAGGAAGATTTCTCTAATTTTTGATGCGCTTACTTCAAACCTAAAAAATCTAAATTAGAAATTTTCAACATGTCGGGTACACTTGTAAGCAAGAACTCAAAATTCCACAAACCCTCTAAATATAAATCGGTCGGACTTACCCGATGGTATTTATTTGGTGAAGGTATCCACTGAAAACAATAGTGTTACAAAAAGGATCGTTTTACAGAAATAAAAAGCACTAAGCTGAAAAAACATTAAATGAAGCCGTGCGTTTATCTATTGAAAACGCACTAAAAACCATGAGTTTCATAATATATTTGGTTTTTTCCTGAAAAATGACTATCTTTGCAGGTTATGATTATCACAAGAACCCCTTTTAGAGTGTCATTTGTCGGTGGAGGCTCCGACCTTCCGGCGTTTTATCGGAAAAATGGAGGAGCTGTACTTAGTACAACCATAGACAAATACATGTTTATTGCCATTAACTCTTCTTTCGAAGCAAAAAAAACGCAATTGAAATATTCAAGAACGGAATTGGTAGACGACATCAACAATATTAAACATCCGATATTTCGTGAAGCCTTGAAATTTTACAATGTTTCAGGTGTTGAACTTTGTTCGATTGCAGATATTCCTTCAGGTAATGGGCTTGGATCCAGTAGTTCATTTACTGTGGGTTTACTGCTTGCCATCAATGCCTATCAAGGGAAATCTCTTACATCCGAACAATTGGCTTCTCTCGCTTGTCACATAGAAATGGAGCGATTGGAAGAGCCTATCGGCAAGCAAGATCAATACGCTGCAGCATACGGAGGACTCAATTTTATCACATTCCGCCCTGACGAAACGGTAAATGTGGAAAAAATTAGCATGAGCGACGAGAAAAAAAAGGAACTCGAAGACAATCTGCTGCTGGTTTATGTGGGTGGCGGGCGCTCAGCAAGCGTTATTTTGCAACAACAAAGTCAAAACCTCAGTCTTTCCGATAAATTTGTTGCACAACAGCAAATCGTTGCTCTTGCTTACAATTTGCGCGATGCTCTGCAAGCTAACAATCTCGACGACTTCGGTCGTATCTTGCATGAAAACTGGCTACTGAAAAAAACTCTTGCTACCAATATCTCCAGCGAGCATATCAATTCCATTTACGAACAAGGAATCGCGGCAGGAGCAAGCGGTGGTAAGTTGTTGGGTGCCGGTGGTGGAGGGTTTATTCTGTTTTATTGTCCAAAAGAGAAACAAGAAAAATTTTGTGAAGCCATGAAACCATATCATAGAACACCTTTTAAATTTGACAACTCCGGATCAAGAATCATTTACTCACAAGAAAATAGTTGCCATGGATTTTAAAAAAGGTATCACCATCTATCTCGACAGATTGAAAAAATCCATAGATACCATTCCTGTCGAAGAATTGAACAACCTAATGAACCTATTGCATACTGCTCGGAATGAGGGGCGTCAAGTTCTGATTATGGGCAATGGAGGATCGGCTGCTACAGCATCGCACGTTGTGTGTGATTTCAACAAAAGTTTGTCCTACAACAAATCCAAACGATTTAAATTCATTTGTCTTAACGATAATATTCCTACTTTGATGGCTTACGGCAACGATGTTTCTTACGATGATATCTTTGTAGAACCTTTGAAAAATTTTTTGAATGAAGGTGATTTGGTTATCGGGTTGTCCGGATCGGGAAATTCCAAAAATGTAATCAAAGCTTTTGAATACGCCAACAAGTACAATGCCGTTACTATTGCTCTAACCGGCTACGATGGCGGAAAGTTGAAACAACTTGCCAAACACAATATCCATATTCCCATCAACGATATGCAAATTGTAGAAGACTTGCACACAGTTCTAAACCACTGCATGATGAAAATTTTACATGACCATATCGATTAAACTATGTCAGAAACAGCAAATCATACACCTTTAGTATCGGTAGTGATGGCTACTTTTAACGAAACGCCTGAAATGATCAGCACTTCGATAAATAGTATATTACAACAAACTCTCCGTGATTTTGAATTGCTGATTATCGACGACAGCACGAATACGGAAACCATACAAGCTATCGACACTTTTGCGGAAACCGATAATCGTATACGAATTATTCGCTCAACAACTCGTTTTGGCTTTGTGCCGGCTCTCAATGAAGGTTTGCGATTAGCAAAAGGTAAATTTATTGCCCGTATGGATGGCGACGATATATCGGAACCTACGCGTTTGGAAAAAGAAGTTGCTTTTTTTAATCAATATTCCAATATTGCCGTTGTAGGAACTTTTATATACCTTATTGATGAGGAAGGGAAAATAATCTCATCACGCGAATACCCGCTAACCAAAAAGCAAATTCGCAAAAAAGCCATTTTTCGCAGTCCTCTTGCGCATCCCACGGTTATGATGCGACGAAGCCTTATTGATGACGGATTCTTCTATAATCCAGACTTCAAAAAAGCAGAAGATTATGAATTGTGGCTTCGACTTATGCGCAACAACTATGTTTTCGGTAATTTGAATGAAAAGCTTTTGCGTTACCGAATCCTTACTAACATGACACAAAAACGAAACAAACAGCACTTTTTTTACGCTTTAAAAGCAAAATGGAAAAACTTCGACTTCGGCCACCCTTTAACATCTACATTAAGTGTTATTTTCGGATGCATGATATATCTGTCTCCGGCTTTTGTCTTGCGTCGTTTGTATAACATAGAAAATAACCAATCATAATCAAAAAAACAATTCACAAACTATGGATACGTCTATTCTGATTGCTTTAGTAAAAGTCATTTCGATAGTCTTGATTTCAGGAATTATCGTCCTGCGAACTATTCCTACAATTAATTATATTGCTCATTCAAAAGGGCTTTTGAACGCTCCCGGAGAACGCACATCACATCGCTATAAAACACCAAATCTTGGCGGAATTTCCATTTTTCTTGCCGCTTGTATCACTTCGCTTCTCTTTATTTACGACGATTTTTTAGTTTTTAAATCCATTTATTTAGCTTCGATTATCATCTTTTTTGTTGGTCTTAAAGATGATATTATTTTACTTTCTCCTTGGAAAAAACTATTAGCCCAATTTGCTGTTGCCGCTTTGATTGTAATAAGCAATCTGCGTTTTACTCATACTTTTTCGCTCTTCGGATTTGATCTCTTTAGTGACATCTTTTCCATCATCATAACCATTGGTTTTATCGTTAGTATCATCAACGCGATTAATCTCATCGACGGAATTGACGGATTGGCCGCTTCCATCGGTAGTTTAATTTTAGGTGTTTTCGGGATATTTTTTTTCATCAACGGGCTTTACAGTTGGAGTTTCTATTGCGCAGGCATGGTTGGCGCATTATTGGCATTTTTTCAATACAATGTATTTGGACTTCGCAATAAAACATTTATGGGTGATTCAGGGTCTTTATTACTTGGTTTAAGTATCGCTGTTGCCACCATCATGTTTTGGGAAGCCAATGCCGATAAAACACTTCCTTTTACGCTACGAAACGCTCCTGCCATCGCATTCGCCGTAATTATCATTCCTGTGTTTGATGTGGTACGTATATTCTTTTATCGAATTGTTCACCGCCTTTCGCCCCTTTCGGCCGATCGCAATCATTTACATCATCGAATTGTCGACATTGGATTTTCACATTTTCAAACGTCCATGATTCTAACAGCACTCAATGTGTTGATGATTGCCATTGCCTTTGGTCTTAGTTTCTTTTTTGGAACCATTTGGACGACTCTTATTTTAGTCGTTTTGATGAGCCTTTCTGTGGCTCTAATTAACAAAATCTATAAGAAAAAAGGAAAAAAAACAAAGGTATGACAAATTGCATTTCAATTTATTATCCTTGAATATCTTTCACGTTGAGTTGAATAGAAACTTTTCCATTCCAATCGTTTTCTTCAAGTTGATAAGCAATACTAAACGGTTTTCCGCTCTTAATTAATGCTTCTTGATCAGCTTGTTGAAACGCAATACCATCTATCAGATAGCTTTGTTTATTGTTTTGAATTAGTGAAAGTTTAAGGTGTTTTTGGCCAACAATTTTGGAATTTCCTCCATCTACAACATCTCGTGTTTCAAATGTCGGATTGGGGTTTTTAGTACCAAATGGCGCAAACTTTTTAAGATTGTCAAAAAACGTCCGTGTGATCACACAAAAATCTATTTCGGCGTCGATTTCTACCTTCGGAATAAGCGATTCTTCCGCCAATTGTTCGGTGGCCACTTTTTCGAAATTTTGGCAAAATGCATCAAAATTTTCTTCTTTGATGGATAATCCTGCAGCATATTTATGACCACCCCAATGTTCAATCAAATCACTACAAGCCTCGATGGCCGAATAAATATCAAATCCTCCAACAGATCGCGCCGAACCGGTAATCAACTCGCCCGATTTGGTAAACACAATCGTTGGACGATAGTAAAATTCCGTCAATCGCGAAGCTACAATACCAATTACGCCTTTATGCCACGACGGGTCGTAAACCACTGTAGTTTTAGCCGTTTCGGAGATTTTTCCTGAATCAAAATGAGCTAAAGCTTCTTCTGTAGCTTTAGAATCAAGTACTTTACGTTCCTTGTTATATTCATCAATTTCTTTGGCAAAAATTTCCGAGCGTTCGATACTATCGGCAAGTAGAAGCCGAACAGCATTTTTTCCGCTTTCCATGCGGCCTGCAGCATTGATCCGAGGACCAATTAAAAACACCAAATCCGTAATTGTCAATTCTCGATTGAAATACATATTCGGATCACCCTTGCTGCTTTTCACCACATTCGAATATTTCAAGATTGACTCAAATGCCGGACGAGGTTTGGTATTGATTTGCTTCAATCCATAATACGCCAAAATCCGATTTTCGCCGGTAATAGGTACCACATCTGAGGCAATACTTACCACTACCATATCCAAATAGTCGTAAATTTCCGTTTCCGGAATGCCATATCTTCGACAATAAGCCTGAATAATTTTGAAACTGATTCCACATCCCGAAAGGTGTTTGTATGGATATTCGCAATCGGGACGTTTTGGATCCAAAATCGCATAACCAGCAGGAATAATGTCGCCCGAGCGATGGTGGTCGCCCACAATGACGTCAATTCCCAAACTATTGGCTAATTCGATTTCCTTATTGGCTTTAATCCCGCAATCTAAAGTGATAATCAGCGAAAAATTATGGTCTTTAGCATATTCAACAGCGGAGGCATTTAAGCCATAGCCGTCATTGTAACGATCGGGGATGCGGTATTCGATTTGACGCGTGTTCAAATCGCTCATGTCCACATTCGGTTGTTTCGATAAAAACGAAAACATCACGGCCACTGCAGTCGTCCCGTCCACATCATAATCGCCGTAAACCAAAATACGTTCTTTATTCTGCAAAGCCCTGTGAATGCGCTCTACAGCCTTGTCCATATCCTTCATCAAAAATGGGTCGTGAAGTTGTGAAAGTTGCGGATTAAAAAATGAATTAGCGTCTTCAGCCGTGGTAATACCACGCCGAACCAAAAGACTCGCCAAAGTTCGGTCGAGTTTCAGCTCATCCGCCAACCTATTAACAATTTCATTATCAACCGGTTCTTTCCTTACCCATTGTTTTTTCATTTAATTTATTCCTGTTTCAGACTACAAAGGTACAAAAAAATTATGAATTACGAATTACGAATTACGAATTATTTTTGAAACTCTCAAATTTTATCTAAAAATCAATGTATTAAAAAATTTAAATTCTCAATATTTAAAATTTAACTTTGTTGAAAGCTTCATCGTTCAATTAAATTTTCGTATCTTTGCAAATTCATAATTTGTAATTTGTAATTAATTATGCGTTACCAAAAAATAGAATCCTACGATCCGAAAACGACTGAAAAGTTAGCCGAAAACTACAAATCCATTTTGTCATTAATTGGTGAAGATCCCGAACGCGAAGGGCTTCACGATTCGCCCGAACGAATGGCTCAAGCCACGTTGTTTTTCACGCAAGGCTACGAACAAGACCCTCAGAAAATCATTGAATCGGCAATGTTTGAAGAGGATTACAAACAAATGGTAGTTGTAAAAGACATTGAAATTTATTCGCTTTGCGAACATCATTTGGTTCCGTTTTTCGGAAAGGCACATGTGGCCTACATTCCTAACGGTTGGATTTGCGGATTGAGTAAAATTCCTCGTATGGTTGAAGCTTACGCGCGACGCTTACAAGTACAAGAACGACTCACACGTCAAATTAAAGAATGTTTGCAACATACGTTGAATCCTCTCGGCGTGGCTGTAGTGATTGAAGCTCGCCACTTGTGCATGAGCATGCGTGGCGTGCAAAAACAAAATTCCATCACGACAACATCGGATTTTTCAGGGGCGTTTCTGAAAAATGTATCCACACGAGATGAGTTTATGCAGCTTATTTCTTCCGACCTAATTAAAAACTAAAAGTTAAGAGTTAAGAACTAAGAGTTAAAAGTGAAATAATAACAACGAGGCGAAGCCACTCTTAACTTTTAGTTCTTAGTTCTTAACTCTATATAATAACAAATCAACAATGAAAACAGTTTTCACTAATGGTTGTTTTGACATTCTCCATAGAGGGCATGTTGAATATTTGCAAAAAGCCAAAACATTTGGCGATAAACTTGTTGTTGGTTTAAACAGCGATGCTTCCGTGCGTCGATTGAAAGGCGAAGCGCGCCCAATTCAAGACCAAGAATCGCGAAAAATTATATTGGAAGCCTTGCGTTGTGTAGATGAAGTGATTATTTTCGATGAAGACACACCTTACGAACTCATCAAAAAAGTTCAACCTGATGTATTAGTCAAAGGTGCTGATTACAAGCCTGAAGATATTGTTGGCTACGATATTGTGAAAGCCAAAGGTGGCGAAGTGCATACCGTTGAGTTTGTGGAGGGGCATTCTACCTCAGGGATTGTAAATCGTTTGTAAAAGTTCACCCGCCCTTATCGATAATTGTGACGAAAAATTTGCAAATGGGGGCGGGTAAACCCCGCCCCTACAAATATTATTTCAATTCCAAAACCCGTTCCGTCCGATTAATCGTAAATTCCCCAAGTGGTTTTAAAGCCTCGGCATTCAAGATAAGCGGAGCAGGAAGTTCAGATGCTACTGTAACCGAAACGTTGTGTAAAATGGTTTTCCCAATTCTCAATTCACGTAGTGTAATTACTGCATTTTTTACGAAATCACCCTCTTCATCGAATGATTTTTCGCCATCTCTGAAATCATTTCTATTGATTTTTCCGGTGCGCAAAAGTCGCATGGCATCTTCGGTTCCGATAAGATTATGTTTCGCTTTTTCATCGTAAACAAACGTGAAACTTGTTCCATTCACGACGACAGCTATTTCAGGCAATCCGTTCGGATTGATGCGGAACGGTATTCTTTTATCATCTTCTATCGTTGCTAATCGCACTAAACTTTCAAGCGATGTCGTCGGGCTTCCTTCGGCAGGAGGAATGAAGTCTTCGCGCAAAATACTAAACTCGGTTCGGCGATTGAGTTGGTGAGCTATTTCCTGTTGATTTCTAGGTAGATTTTGGATAAAATCATCGGTCAAAATGTCCCCTGCAGAAAGTTCAAGCGTCACTCCGTCAAGCGTTTTAGAAAAATTTGTTAAAAATACTCGAGGCGCTCGCGAACCATAACCTTTCGCTACCAAACGACCCGGATGAATACCGCGAGAAATCATGTAATCCACCACAGATTGAGCACGAAATTGCGATAGCGAATCGTTGGTCATCGCAATAGGTCGACTATCGGTGTGCGACGCCAATTCGATTACCAATCGCGGATTACGCTCCATGAGTTCAATCAAACCCATCAACGAATCTTGATATTGATCTTGCAAATCCCACCGTCCCACAGCATACAAAATATCGGGTAATACCACTACGCCTTTTGGTAACGGCCGGATACGAAAATCTCGAACAATATCTTTGCCGTTGTTCAAACCTACTGTGGTTTCAGTAGCTTCGGCTTCCATATAACCGGATTTTGTAACCCAAAGTTTGTAGGTTACATTTTGCTTGATTTGGGTTTCATCAAATCGAAAAAATCCTCTGTTGTTAGTGAATACTTGCACAGAAAGCCCATCTGAACCTACAATTTGTACCAAGGCTTGCGGCACCAATTGCATGGTTCCATCATCACGAACAACACCCGAAATTGTGAAGTTGATAGCCGGTAAAACAAAACTCCAAATATCGTCATCAAAACGATTTGGCGCTCTGCCTACGTTTCGATTGGAACTGAAAAACCCGCGATGCCCCTCGGATGCAAACACAATGCCAAAATCGTCGGCACTTGAATTGATCGGCACACCCATATTTTCCGGTTCACTCCAGCCGTCGGCTGTCTTGGTACTTACGAAAATATCAAATCCGCCTAATCCCGGATGTCCGGTTGATGCAAAATACAGTAGTGAATCTCTCAAAAACGGCCATCCTTCTTTTCCCGTTGAGTTGATGGTGCGACCTAAATTTTGCGAAAGTCCGAACTCGCCGTTTGGGTTGTCGCGTGTAGCCATCCACAAATCCAAATCGCCGTAACTGCCTTCCATGTTTGAAGTAAAAATAATGGTCCGACCATCCCCACTTACCCACGGATGCACACAATCTGCAGTAGTATCATTCGATAAATGCACATACTTGGGTTCACTCCATCCTTCACCGTCAAAATTAGACGTAAAAATCAAACATCCGCTTTGTTTTCTGCGCTGACTGGCGCAATACGTGAAAAATACGGTATGCCCATCATTGATGAAAAATGCGTCGGCTTCGTTGGCATGTGTATTCAATACCCCTGTTTTATCCAACAAAACGGGTATACTCCAATCGCCTTTTTGATCTCGTGAACTAACAAAAAAGTCTGTAAAACGTTGGCCTGTCCAGTCATCCAGCTTTTTGCCGGTTGCACCTTCACGAGAAGAGGTAATCACTAACGTTTGTTCGGCTTTATCCAAAAACCGCGGTGCCCAGTCGTTTGCTCTCGAATTGAGTCTTCTGACACTTTCAACTTCATAACGCGTGGGATTTTTCAGCCATTCTTCAGCCATTTTACTGGCTTCGAGCATTCGTCGTGCACTTTCATCATCGGGAACTAATTCCAAATAACTTTCAAGAAAAACGATGGCTTCTTCATATTCACCATTGAACCGATGAATTTCGGCTAAACGTAAATACAGTTTCGGTTCCGTTTCGAAGTATCGCGCACGAATCAACCTGCGGTATTGTTGCGTTGCTTTTCGGTATTGCCCCGACAAACGGTAGCTTTCAGCAATTTGATAAATGATGCGGTTTTTGAGAGCTTCATTTTTTCCGGCTCTCGCAAACGCCCGTTGATAAAGCGTTGCAGCATAATTATATTGTTGCAATTCAAACGCTCTATCGGCTCTTTCTAAACGCTTTTGTGCGAAACTTAGTGTTGAAAAACACAAAAAAAATGCAAAAAAACTATATCTCAAAAGTTTCATATCTTGGAATATTTTTGCAAAGATACGAAAAAAAATCAAATATCCACTCGTGCAACCGAATAGCCAATTGTTCCCAACAGTGCCAACACCCCAAAATACACTGTAATAGAGCTTGCCGACGGCATTTGCAAATGATGGATCGACGTTATCAAACTGCTGATTTGCTCCGAAATAAGGGTTGTAAATCCAGGCACAATAAATGTCAGTATCAGACCTATCATGATAAATCCCGACATGATGATTTGTGGCAAAATGCTCCTTCGTTCGGGTAATCGACGGATGATACGCTCTGAAAAACCATCATCGGGAATGTCGGCTTTGTGTGCTTTGAATAATTCTTTTATTTTTTTTTCGTTCATCATTTTTATTTTTTTGTGATTGTTCCTTTCGACAGGTTCAGGGAACAAATATGCGGTGCTGAGCTTATCGAAGCCATCTCGCACCTATTTAAAATATGTTGCAATTTTTTCCTTGCCTCGATGCAGGTGCGATTTGATTGTGTTTTTTGGACAATTCATGATTTTTGAAATTTTTTCCACGGTTTGATCTTCCATATAAAACAACAGCATGGCTGTGCGTTCGTCTTCTTTTAGGATTTTTAAGGCTTGTAGAAAATCAATGTTGAAATCTGTCGCTGACGCGGATTTGTAATCTGTGCCGTTCCCTTCGACTCCGCTCAGGGATCGGCCGTTGAGCGGAGTCGAAACGGTCGAAACCTTCGCCCGCATATAATCGTAAAACGTGTTGTAGGCAATACGATACAACCACGTTGAAAATTTCGCAGCAGCGCGGAATTGTCCGATGTTCAACCACGCCTTCACAAACGCATCTTGCGCCAAATCTTTGCTCAATTCCTCATCACCACCCGTCAGATTGAACAAAAATCGTCGAATGGGAGATTGATAAGCCTCCACCAATCGTGAAAAAGCTTTTCGATCGCCCAATAACGCAGCGCGCGATACAAGCAATGCATCATTTTGCATGCTTAATGATCTTTTTTCTTTTCAATCAAATGAATAATCATGAAAGCAATTCCAATCAAAAATGGAATGATGCCTGCTGCAGAACCAGCCCTAATATACATCGGAACATCTTCTCTAACGAAGTCTATTTGGCCGATGAGAAACGCAACTACCCACATAAATAGCGAAATTGCGAAACCAACAATCATCAAAATAATAGAAACGCTCAATGCGTTTCGTTTTAACATAGAATATTCTTCTTTCTCTGCCATTTTCTCTTCCTTTGAATACTTCATGTAAGCCGGTTCAAACAAGTTGTCCGGAATAGTTTCTCCTTTTTCAAGGGCTTTGGCATACAAATCGGCTTGCAATTCGTAGCGTTTAATGCGTTCTTTGTTTTTGATCCATACGAGCAGAACAACCATTGCTGCAGGGAATCCAAATACAGCCAAGGGGACAAAAATAGTTTCCATAATTTTGATTTTTTAGTGAATAAATGAATTGAATTTTCCTTTAGACGTAAATAAGGGTACGTTTGGTTGCAAGTTTACGAAAAAAACCTCAACTTTTTGAAAAATAAAAATGCTGAGGTTTTGTCAAGTAGCGGGGGCTGGATT